>JBGSQT010000009.1:0-252936 GCA_041737965.1 Spirochaetota bacterium
CGACGTTGCCGTGGTGGTGGGGGCCTGCGACGTGGTGAATCCGGAGGCGATGACCGCGGAGGGGAGCCCGATCTACGGCATGCCGATACTGCGGGTTCACGAGGCGCGCCACGTGGTGGTGTGCAACCGCGACACCAGGCCTGGGTATTCGGGGGTGGAGAACACGCTCTACCGCCGCGGCAACGTGTCGCTTCTTCTGGGCGACGCCGGCGAAACGCTGGGGAGCCTGCTCAGGCAGGTGCGCGGGTAGCGCGGCTCCGGTTGGCCGAACGGAATAAGAGGATTTCCAAAAACGATATGTCAGGGTCATCGCGACCGGAGATCCAAAGAAAATACAGAGAGAATCCGATGAAAAAAAACATCGATTACACCGTCCAATCCTTTCCTCTGAGCAGGCTGTTTACCATGGACGTGGGCAGGCTGGGCTTGCGCAGACATCATGTGAAAGCGCTGATTGAAATCGACATCACTGAATCGAGAAAAAAGATTAAAGCCAGACGGGCAGAATCCGGGGCCGCGATCTCATTTACTTCGTGGATATTGAAATGCATCGGCCGGGCAATGTCCGAGCATCCGCAGGTCCATGCGCTTAAAAGGGGTAAAAGCGGTCTGATCGTGTTCAAGGACGTCGATTTGTCCATTGTCGTTGAAAAGAACGTCGGCGGCGTTCCCGTCCCTCTGCCGCTGGTCGTCCGGGATGCGGCAAACAAGAGCGTGGGCGATATATACAATGAAATCGAAGCCGCAAAAAAGGAAATCATTGGAAAAGAAAACGAGTTTGTCATGGGGCAAAACCGGAAAGATCGGGGGATGAAAATGTTCTCGCTCCTGCCGCAGTGGGTTCGATTGATAGTATGGAGACTGATGCTTCGCAATCCCCATCGAATAAAAAAAATGATGGGAACCGCGGTCGTTACGTCTGTCGGCATGATGGGGAGCGCGGACGGATGGATAGTCCCGTTCAGCATCCACCCGGTCTGTTTCGCCGTCGGGTCGATAACGCGGAAACCCGGAGCAGCGGGAGACGCCATTGAAATCCGTGAATATTTGAAAATGACTATACTCGTGGACCATGACGTCATCGACGGCGCGCCCGCCGCCCGTTTTGTGTCCCGGATGGCGGAGTTGATTGAAAAGGGGTATGAGCTGTGAACTTCTGTGTCGGAATCATAATCTCGCAGGCGTCTGCGGAATGGCGATGTGAAAATTTGTGGTCAGAATGTGCGCGCCGGTGTACATTAAATGGAGACAAGGAACCCAAACGGGCGCACGGAACTTGATTTGCGGTTGCAGTTTCGTCGACTGTCCGGAAAAAGCATCGCCCCTCGCCGGAAATTTTCTATTATTGAAGACGCGGGAAATCCCTGAGAGGCCGATGTTTTTCGCCGCTTCGGCAGTTATTGTCAAAAATAAGATTTCAATTATCATCAACCGCGGGGTTACTATGAAAAAATCAGCGATACTGGTCTTAATTGTTGTCTTTTCGAGCATGCTTCACGCCCAGACAAAAATTGAAGATGCGAAAACGCCTCCCGCTGAGACTACACAGGCAGCCGAAGATCCCGCTCCTAAAGGTGAGCCCGTTATTTTTTCCGGCGAAGAGCTGTTCAGGATCCATTCTGTTCTCGGTCCGTTTTCCGCAAAAGAGAGGGCCGAGGCCGTCGGCCGGCGATTGGATGCGCTGCGGGAAAAGAAAGCCTTCGACCGGGACAAGCTCACTGTCGTTGCTTCGGAATTTACAACCGATATAGTCTATGACAATGCGATTGTTCTATCGATTACCCCGATTGATGCGCAGGAAGAACAGAAGAATCCCGATGAGCTTGCAAGAATATATTCCGAAAAAATCGCCGCCACGCTGAGAACGGTCCCCCAGCATACGATTGTCAACAAACCGGACGATATCTATGAGTTTTTTCTTGATAATCGGGATACGTTAATCAAGGCGCTCGCCGCATTGTTGTCATTTATGGCCTTTTTGGTGTCATACTATTTCCTGTCAAAATTGTTTTCAAAATTATACGTATTGATAGAAAAAAGAAAAGGCACTACGTTCAAATCCATCGTAATCAAAGGAAATGAGATTATCAGCGATTCCACGCTGGTTTCACTTCTCGTTTTGTTTGTGAAAGCGGTAAAATTAACGATAGTTATCGGTCTTTTCTATCTGATCGTCACCGTAATTTTTATTCTTTTCCCCTGGGCGAAGTCCGCTTCGGTGATGAATATTATCAAGGGCGTCCTTCTGACTATCCTGACTGCGGTTATTTCCATCGGGATCTATAAAACAATCAAGATCAGCATGAAAGCGCTTCAAGACAACGTATCAAATTGGAAAGGGACATTGATAAAGCCTTTAAAGATAAAAACCGTAAGCGTTCTTACCGAAGATCAAAGCGTAAATATAATAAAAAAATTGGTGTTTGTTCTTTATATAGTACTTACCGTTTTTCTGCTGTATATTTCCATTCCGATCATTTTCAGTTTCTTTGAGTTCACCAGCACCTGGGCCGACGTCCTGTTCGGCTATATTCTGACTCCGTTGAAAATGATGGTTTCGGCATTTTTCGGATTTCTTCCAAATTTATTTTTCATTGTCGTGATCATTTTAGTCAACCGGTATGTCATAAAGTTGACGAAGGTCATTTTTGACGAGATCGCGGCCGGAAACATTACGATTCCAAATTTCCACCGTGATTGGGCCGAGCCAACTTTTAAAATCGTCCGCAGTCTCATATTGATTTTTACATTGATAGTCATTTTCCCGTATCTCCCCGGTTCCCAATCCGAAGCGTTTAAGGGCATTTCAATATTTCTCGGAGTCCTGTTTTCTCTCGGTTCGACTTCCGTCATCGCGAATATTGTCGCCGGGACCATTCTGACGTATATGTACGCCTTCAGGATAGGGGATCGGATAAAGATCGGAGATACGGTGGGCGATGTGATTGAAAAGACACTGCTTGTAACGAGGATAAAGACAATAAAAAATATCATCATAACGATTCCCAATTCCATTGTAATGGGCAGCCATATCATCAACTATACCACTTCCTCAAATCAGGGCGAAGGCCTGATACTGTGCACCACGGTCACGCTCGGATACGACATTCCTTGGAAAAAGATACATGAAGTCCTGATCGACGCGGCTCTCTCGACGTCAAATGTGAAAAAGAACCCTTTTCCGTTCGTTCTTCAAACGAGCCTGGATGATTTTTATGTAAGCTATGAGCTGAACTGTTATACCGACAGGCCGGAAATAATGGCCCGTTCATATTCCGAATTGCACCAGAATATCCAGGATAAATGCAATGAGGCGGGGATAGAAATACTTTCGCCTCATTACAGGGCGGCGCGCGACGGAAACGCCTCTACCATTCCGGCCCAATACCTGCCGGACACATACAAGGCTCCTCCGTTTGCCGTTAAGATCATGGAAATGCTCGGGAAAAAGAACAACAATGACCAGGGTAAATGAGTGAGCTTTTTCCTGACCGGCATGCCGCTCCTGTAAATTCCGTGCGGCGGC
The DNA here is from genome assembly GCA_041737965.1 of Spirochaetota bacterium. GTDB lineage: Bacteria > Spirochaetota > UBA4802 > UBA4802 > UBA5550 > JAFGJK01. The sequence continues at coordinate 3,527 of JBGSQT010000009.1, forward strand.
GTGCCGTCCCCGGGATTTATTCCGTGGTGAAAGGCTGATCACACGCCTGCTTTGTTGTTGACAGGGCGCGGGGAAAAGCGGATACGTATTGAAAAAATGACGATAAGGCCGATGCGAAAAGTCGTATATCTGATAACGATCGCGTGCATCGCCGCCTCCTGCGGCCGCGATAGCCCGCGTTCCGCCCCCGCCGGTCCGGAATTCGCAGTGTCCCCGCAAGGCATCACCTCCCTGGAGGGCAGGTGGCGGGTGATGGCGGGGGACTCTCCCGGATATGCCGCCGATTCCCTGGACGACTCGGGCTGGCCTCTGGCGGCCGTGCCGGGAAATCTCATGGCGGTCTATCCGGAATACCGCGGAATCGCCTGGTACAGGGCGCGGGTATTTTTTCCGGCGGAAAAGGCTCCCGGCGATTACATGATACAGCTGGGAAGGATTTGCGATGTAGACGAATTCTACGTAAACGGCGTCCTTGTGGGGAACACCGGCACAATCGGCGACCCGCTCAGTCACGCTTTCGACCGCACGAGGTACTACCTGGTCCCCCGAAACCTTGTCCGGCCCGGCGCGGAAAATCTGATTGCGGTCAGGGTGCGCGGGTATCTTTCCGATTCGATGGGGATGATCTGGGGGGACTATTTCCTGGGGCCGCCGGAACAGATGAAGGGGCCGGTTTTCAGGGGATACGCGGCGGACATTTTCTTTGTCGGCGTCTATCTCTTTATCGCGGTCTATTTCTTTATTTTTTCGATGATGAGCCGTTCCATGCCGGCCCAGCAGCGTTATTTCGCGCTGTTCTCATTGAGCCTTTCGGCGTATATCTTCTGTCAGAGTCAGATAAAGTACCTGTTTACCGATCATTTTTACTATTTCCACTATGCCCAGTACATTGTGGGAATCGGCTGTACCGGGGCCGCCCTGATGATGTTCCGCAGTTTCTTTGCCCTGTCCGTCACGAAATCAGACAGGCTGGCGCTTGCGGTGCTCGGCATCGCGGCCGCGGCCATTACGGTGATTCCCGAGATCCGGGACTGGACCGCGCCCAGGCTGCTGTGGCACGCGTCGGTGCTCTACCTGATCGTGGTGAGCGGATATCATATCGTCAAGTCCATCGTTTCAAGAGACTGGAGCCGATTGTATGTATACATAGGATTTTTTGTGATCATAGCGGGCGCGCTGATGGAATTACTCCGCGCTCATTCGCTGGTGCCGGATTTCGATTATCTGAAATTCGGGCTCATCGGGCTCATCGTCATGATATCGTTTTTCATCGCCACCCAGCTTTCAAACATTCAGCGCATTGAGGAATCGATAATGCTGAAACTCGAGAACGAGGTGCAGGAAAGGACCCGGGACCTCTTTGAGCGGAACCGGACCATCGAGGAACAGCTCGAAATCGCCAGGCTCATATACGACAAGATCATACCAGAGGGGCCCCCTGAGCTCGACGGCATCGCCTTCCACGCCGCCTGCGTGCCGATGGACACTGTCGGGGGCGATTTTTACGATTACCGCATAGGAGACGGCACGGCGGCCCTCTTTATCGGCGACGTGTCCGGCCACGGCGTGCCGGGGGCCTTTCTTGCCCTTATAACAAAGCTGGCCTTCCGGCAGATACTCACGGAGACGGTGGATATAGGGAGGATTCTCAAGTTCATGAACCACGCGGTGTGCGATTCGGCGGTGCTGTCGAATTTCGTGACCGGTATGCTCTGCGTGCTCGACCTTCGGAATAAGAGGCTTTTTTATTCCTACGCGGGGCATCCTCCCTGCTACATCATCAGAGAGAGGGGAATCGAGGAGATTCCGGCCGTAAAGAGGTCGATTCCCCTTGGGCTCAACAAGGCGCAGAGGTACGAACAGAGGGAGTATCCGGTTGAGCAGGGGGACAGGCTGGTGCTCTACACCGACGGGGTGACCGAAGCCATCAACGGGGAAGGCAGGATGTTCGGGGAAACGAGGTTCCGCGACCTGCTCCTTGAATCCCGCTGCCTGTCCGTACGGGAGTGCGTTGACGGAATACTGGAAAGGGTCCGTGATTATTCCGGCGGCGATATCGGCGACGACATTACCCTCATGGTAATCGATATTTTGTAGGGGGCGCAATTCATGAAAAAAACGACAAAGACCGCATTGCTGATAACGCTGGGGGCCCTTCTTTCGGGCGCACTCATCTCCCTCACTCTGGTGCGCCTGGACATACCGGCGGACACCGTCCGTGCCGCATATACCGACGGTGATTCGAAATTCGTCGAGGTGAATTCCACCGCGGTCCATTACAAAGACCAGGGTTCGGGCCCGGTGCTGGTGCTTGTCCACGGGACCTTCGGTTCGCTTCACACGTGGGACAAATGGACGGAAGACCTGAAGGGGAGCTTCCGCGTGGTGCGCATGGACCTTCCGGCATTCGGCGTGACAGGACCGGGGAACGGGGGCGACTACAGCATCGGCGGCTACGTCGCCTTTCTCGACGCGTTCGCGTCAAAGCTGGGGCTCGGGAGATTCAGTCTTGCGGGAAATTCACTGGGGGGAGCCATCGCCTGGAATTACGCCCTGGCGCACCCGGAAAAGACCGGCAATCTCATACTTGTCGACGCGGCCGGATATCCCATGAAGAAGCTTCCCTTCGTCATCCGGCTCGGCACCCTGCCGGTCCTCAATATGATAGGACGATACTGCACGCCGCGCGTTCTTGTGGAAAAAGCCATCATGGACGTCTACGGCGACGACGGTAAAATCACGCCTGAACTGGTCGACCGCTACCATACCCTTTTACTGCGGGAAGGCAACCGCGCCGCATTCATACGGGAGATCCAGGCGCCCAGAAAAGACAACTCGGCCATGCTGAAGCGTATTTCGGCAAGAACGCTCATCCTCTGGGGCGCCGACGACCGCTGGATCCCGGCCGAATATGGAGAGCGTTTTCATCGCGATATTCCCGGCTCGGAGTTGATCGTGTATCCCGGGGCCGGCCATGTGCCGATGGAGGAGATTCCGCTCCAGACAGCACGGGACGTGAAACGATTTCTGCTCAGATAGGCCGGGGAAGAGGGCTGTATTTCGTAAAACGGGCTTTTTGCGGTCAAATGTCCGATAGTTTTTTGCAAATCTAACGGTCATTCCGGCCGAAATGAAGAGCCGGAATGACAGGCCATATAGTTGCCTCCGCGGGAAAAGTAAATAGCTGAGCGGTTTCGAAAAAAATACTTGAAAAAAACAGCCCTGTTCCAAAGCATGTGAAAACCTTTCTGCGCCCGGGGCCCCTTGCGGGATCACACGGCCGCAGTATAATTCCATAGAAAGGGGGAAAAAGTGAACAAATACGAGTTTACCGCCGTATTGCGCAACAAGGACCTCGAAAACCTTAAAGGAAAGGTGGACGGGATCATGACAAAACACGGGGCGACTGTCGTCAAAGACGAGCCCTGGGGCATCCGCAAGCTTTCCTACATCGTGGCAGGGGAACGGGAAGGATATTACATCCACCGCGTCATTGAACTGCCGGCCGATTCGGTCAAAAAGATAATCAATGATTTCAGGCTCATCAGCGACATTCTCAGGTATCTCTTTGTAAAGCTTGAAAAAGAGAAGACGGCCTGAGGGGAACGGCGCCATGGCCAGTGACATAAACAGAGTGATCCTCATAGGCAGGCTTGTGAAAGACCCCGACCTCCGGTACACCCAGGGGGGTACGTCGGTGGCCAGTTTTTCAATCGCCAATAACAGGTCCTATGTCGCGTCGGGAGAGAAGAAGGAAATTGTGTCCTACTTCAACTGCGTCGCCTGGGGAAAACTGGGGGAGCTTATCGTCCAGTATACCAAGAAGGGACACCGCATCGGGATCGAAGGGAGGCTTCAGCAGCGCTCCTGGGAGGACCAGAGCGGCAACAAGCGGTCCACAGTGGAAGTCATCGTGGAAAACTTCCAGTTTCTCACGCCGAAGGATGCCGGCGGCGCGTCAGAGGGTATGGATATCCCGGCCTCAACGCCGGACATGGATTCCAACCCCTTTTCCGACGAAGACATTCCATTTTAACACATAATTTTTGAGGTGCAATCATGTCAGACGAACAGCAGATAAATACCGAATCAACTCCGGCGGAAAAGCCGGAACAGCCCGCACAGGCGCCGCAGCCTGCCCAGGACGCCCCTCCCCGGAGGGAATACAGGGAAGGCGGCCACGGCCAGGGCGACCATTACCGCAGGCCGCGTCAGGAAGGCTATGACAGGGGCGACAGGGGCGACAGGGGCGGAGAAGGCGGAAAGTATCCCAGATTCAAGAAAAAGGGGTGCCGTTTCTGCCGTGACGCGGAGGGGATCGATTATAAAAAAGTCGATCTGATCGAGCGGTTTATAACCGACGGCGGGAAGATTCTCCCCCGCAGAGTCACCGGCACCTGCGCGAAACACCAGCGCCTTGTGGCAAAAGCCATCAAACGCGCGCGGCTGCTGGCGCTGGTTCCTTTTATCGAAAAATAAGTGAGTGGACTCCCTGTTCTTCGTACTCATCGGCGGTCTTTTCATATCCATCGGTTCGGCCGTTGTGCTGTACCGGGGTGGGCGGGCCGCCATCGGGGGTCTGGCGGTGATCACGGCGCTTTTCCTTTTTCTGCCCGGTTTTGATATCGACAAACTGGGCCTTCTGGCCCCGCTTTGCGTCGGCATTCCCGGCGGGCTCGCTTTCAGGAAAGGGAAAAGTCTGGCCTGGTATATACTCGCGGCGTCGGCGGCGATGACGTTCCTTTTCAGCGGGCAGTTTTACTACCAGACGGAGATCGGGCACATCGACGTGCTTGGGGGATTGAAGACGCAGTTCGAACAGACACTGCGCGGGAGCGACGCTCCCGACGATATGAAGGAAGCCATGATGGAGAGCTTCCGCATGTGGGTCGACGGGACCGGAAAGCAGATCATCCCCTTTCTCTTTTTCATGAACGGACTGCTCTTCGCGGCGCTGGCGCTTCCTTTCATGTCGATGCTGTTCCGCAGGCTCGGAGGCGCGCCGTTGAGGGGGCTCGAGTACTTCAGGCTCCACGATTACGCGATTTTTGCGCTCATCGCGGGATGGGGCGCGGTGCTTCTGTTTGACGGGGTCGCCGGCGCTGCGGGCCTCAATCTGGCGCTTTGCGCATCGGTGCTGTATTTCGTGCAGGCCCTTGGCGTGGTGAAATTTCTGCTTATGAAGAGGGGGATGCCGGGATACCTGCTTCCGGTCCTCATGGCGGTGACTCTGGTGTCCGGCATTCTGGTGTTCAGTTTTATACTGGTGATGCTGGCCGGGCTTGGGGCCCTTGATTTCTGGGCCGATTTCAGAAAACTGGAAAAAAAACCCATATAATTGGAGAGGTGATGACGATGAAAGTTATACTGCAGAAGGATGTCCCGAACCTTGGGGACGCGGGGGACATAAAGGAAGTCGCCGCGGGGTTTGCCCGAAATTATCTGCTTCCCAGAAATCTCGTGGTGGCGGCCAACGAATCCAGCAAAAAGGCCATTGAGCACCAGAAAAAACTGGTGAAGGTGAAAAAGGAAAAGAGGAAAAAAGAGAGCGAAAAGGTCCTCAATCAGATAAACGGGATCGTCGTGACGGTGACCGCCCAGGTGGGGGAGGAAGGAAAACTTTTCGGTTCCGTGACCTCCATGGACATATCCAAAAAACTGAAGGAACAGGGGTTCCTTATCGACAAGAAAAAGGTCCATCTTGAAAGCCCCATCAGGCAGGAAGGGGAGTACGAGGTGGCGATAAAGCTTGACGAGGGGCTCACCGGAAAGATCAAGGTCATAGTCGCGAAGGAATAAAAATGAATGACCGTATCCCGCCGCAGGACGTCGATACAGAAGTCGCCTGTCTTGCCTCGGCGCTGCTGAGCAGGGAAGCGCTCTACAAGGTGACAGAAATCCTCCAGCCGGAGGATTTTTACATGGACAGGCACCGGGTGATCTTCGAGGCGATCATGGACCTCGAGAAAAAAAACAGGCCCCTTGACCTTACCACCCTGAAGCAGCGCCTGCTGGACATCAACATGTTCGAGAAGATCGGCGGGGACGTCCAGCTGGTGGAGATGTACCGCGCGGTCTCCACTTCGGCGAACGCCGAGCATTACGCCAGACGGATAAAGGAGATGAGCCTGCGCAGGCGGCTCATCGATGTCTCCGGCGAGGTCATCGAAAAATGCTACGACCGCAGCATCGAGACCGAAGAAATAATGGACCAGGCGGAGCGGGAGATATTTCAGGTAACGGAAAGGCGGATCACCTCCGACTTCAAGAAGATCGACGAGGTGATCAGGGAGACCATGGACAACATCGGTACATGGTACGAGACAAAGAAAACCGTCACCGGCATCAGCACCGGGTTCAAGGACCTGGATGAAATACTCACCGGCTTCCACGAATCGGAGCTCATCATCATCGCCTCCAGGCCGGGCATGGGCAAGACCGCCTTCGCCCTCAATATCATGAACCACATCGCCATAAGGGAGAGAAAACCGGCGCTCTTTTTTTCGCTGGAAATGCCGGCCACACAGCTGGGCATGAGGATGCTCTGCATCGAGGCGATGGTGGACTCCCAGAGGGTCAGGACCGGCCACATCAGCGCCGACGAGCTGAAAAAGCTCCTCCAGGTCTCTTTAAAAATCGAGACCACGCCGATGTTCATCGACGACACGCCGTCGGTGAACGTGCTCCAGCTCAGGGCCAAGGCGCGGCGTATGGCCCAGAAAAACCCGCTGGGGGTGATCATCGTCGATTACCTCCAGCTCATTTCGGGAAACTCGAGGCTTGACCGGCATCTCCAGATCGCCGAGATTTCCAGGTTCCTGAAGGAGCTCGCCCGGGAGCTTTCGGTGCCGGTGGTGGCGCTCTCCCAGCTCTCCAGGGCGGTGGAACAGCGGACCGATCAGCGGCCGACGCTGGCGGACCTGCGCGAGTCAGGCGCGATAGAGCAGGACGCGGACGTGGTCATGTTTATCTATCGTGAGGACAAGGTGAAGCGCGAGCCGGAGGAGTCCAAGAAGGGGATCGCCGAAATAATGGTGTCCAAACAGCGTAACGGGCCGGTGGGGACCATCACGCTCCGGTTCTGGGAAAAGTACACCAAGTACGGGGACTTCGCGCCGCTTTATTCGTATGAGGAGACCCAGCAGGCCGATGAGCTCCAGTAAGACCCAAAACATTATGACTGAATTTTTTGAATCCGTGGGGGGATATTTCCTGTTTTTCAAGGAAACGCTCATCTGGACCTTCAGGCCCCCCTTTGACGGGAAGTACGTGGTGGGGCAGATGGTGGAGATCGGGTACAAGTCCCTTCCGGTGACGAGCATCACCCTTTTCTTCACCGGAATGGTCATGGCGCTCCAGATAGGGAAGGCCATGGATTCCATCATCGCCGGCTCCTCCGTTTTCATCGGAAGCGCGGTCACCATCGCCATGTTCCGTGAGCTCTGCCCGGTGCTTACGGCGCTCCTGCTGGCCGGAAGGGTGGGCTCCTCCATCGCCGCGGAGATAGGCACCATGAAGGTGACGGAACAGATCGACGCGCTCAGGACGCTGTCGGCCAATCCGGTGCAGTACCTTTCGGTGCCGAGATTTTTGAGCTGCCTGATCATGACGCCGGCCCTCACCGTCATCACCGACCTGGTGGGTGTCCTGGGGGGCGGCTTTATCGCCTACTTCTCCCTGGGGATAACGCTGGACAAGTATATAGAGAACATCATGAATTATATCAGGCTCGCCGATTTTCTCACGGGGCTCGTAAAATCTCTGTTTTTCGGCGTGGAGATCGCGGTGATCTCCTGCTACCAGGGGTTCATCACCAAGGGTGGCGCCGAAGGCGTCGGAAAATCCACAATCCAGGCGGTGGTGAAATCGTCCATGGCGATTCTGATATCCGATTATTTTCTCACCTATCTGCTGCGATATATCGAATGAGGTCCGTCCGATGAGCAAGGAAAAAGACGCTTTTGTCGCCGCCCTGAAAAAGGGGAAGGTGAAAAAAAACCTGCTGGATATGATGTCCGGGCTTCCCAGGGAAAAGTTTTTCGATCCGGTCTTCGCCGGGGAAGCCTACGGTCTGGGCCGCGTGCCGGTCGGTTTCGGCCAGGCCTCGGAAGAGCCGCTGGTGCTGGCGAAAATGCTCCAGCTTCTGGCGCCGCACAAGAACTGGAGGGTCCTGGAGGTGGGGACCGGTTCCGGCTATTCCGCCGCCGTGCTCGCGGGGATCGTGGAGCGGGTGGTCACGGTTGAGTACAACGACGACCTGGCCCTCCGGGCCAAGGAGACGCTGGGGGACCTCGGGTACGGCAACGTCAAGTTTTACGCCGGCGACGCCACCGACCAGGTGGACAGGCTCGACTCCGGGGATTTCGACGCGATAATAATCTACGCGGCCTGCCGCCAGACCCCGTTTTCTCTCATAGGCAGGCTCAAGGACCGGGGCGTCATGGTCCTTCCCCTGGGGATGCCGCACCAGCAGCAGATTACCCGTTATGTGAACAACCTCTCCGCCCCTGACATGCTCAAAAACTACGCGTTCGGCGATCTCTGCCAGTTTCCGTCGATACGGGGGAAATACGGATGGGACGACGTCAGCAGTCCCATGACCGGCCAGGAGGCGCCGGACCCGCTGGTCGGCGAGGGGCCGGGGCGTAGATCACAGGGCTGACCGCTTCGCCCTGTCCGGGTCCTCGTCCGGCTTGTAGCAGTACCGGCACCCGTGGATAAGCACCTTTTTCCCTGCGCCGTTTTCCGTCACCGAGGCGTAGAGCGCCTCGTATTTCGTAAGCATCGAGCCGCATAGAGGGCAGGTCCTGGTGCCTGGGGCCCCTTTCGGCGCGTTCGCGATCTGGCGGGGCTCCACGGTGGTTTTCTCGGCCGGTTTCTTCCCGGCGATCCCCATGACCTTTTCCTTTCCGGAGCGGAACGCCGAAAGGAGATACAGGAAGGCGGCGGCCCCGATCATCAGCCCGATTAAGTACATCAGTATCGTCATCTTGTCTTTCCCTGAACCATGCGAGGGCCCCGGCGGCGGTGCGGCCCGGGGCCGTACTTATAATATCGCGCCATGGCCGCGGATTCATGAATTATTTATCTGCCGGGGACCGTCAGTTGCGCCCCCCCTCTCTGTCTGGCCACGAAGTTGATCATCACCGTGTCCTTTTTCGGGGGCCTGAAGGTGTAGTCGCCGTACACGTGCAGTATTTCGTATCCTTCCGATTTCAGCAGGTCCTCCATTTCGGTCACGTCGTAAATCCTCTGCAGGTGCATTTCCGAAAAGGTCCCCCTTTTGTTTGTCACCGTCATGAGCGAGTAGATGAGCCTCCTCTTTTCATCGTAGCGGTTGCTCCACTGGATGACCGCGCCCCTGGTTTCATACGCCTTGTGCTTGTCGTGAAAATTTTCGAAAATATTGTGCTCCGTGGTTATGTCGAAAAGGAATATCCCGCCCGGGGCGAGGGCCTCGCGCACCGACCGGAACACGCTCCGGACGTCCCCGGGACTGGTCTGGTAATTCAGCGTATCGTGGACGGAGAAGATAAAGTCCGCCTTCCGGGCGATGCGGAAGGCCCTGATGTCTGCGCAGAACACGCGGAAGTTGAAATAGGCCCTCGTTCTGGCCACGGAGAGCATCTCCAGGGAGCGGTCGATGCCGTAGATGGTATACCCGTCGTTGGAGAACTTTGCGCCGAATCGGCCGGTGCCGCACCCGAGCTCGAGTATGGTTTCCGGAGCGTCGACGTATGAGCGCATGATGGTTTTAATGTACTCGTACCAGTCTTCGTAATCGACATGGCGCAGGAGATAGTCGTAATAGGGGGCGATCCCCGCGTAGGGGAGGGTGTTGCATCGAGTCATTGTAATGTCTTCTTTCATGGCCCGCCGTCCTGAATGAAAACTATACTATCCTCCGGCAGCCGGGGCTGTCAACCAATTCAGGGCAGGGACCGGTTCTTATTGCCGGGATTTCAGGGGGCGGCGGCTTGAATTCCCGTATTTATTTTACATCCGCGCTCACATTGCTCCTCTATCCGTATGATATTGTGCTTGCCCTTTTTTCGGCGGGACGTTACTTTGTTTATCGCGGCGGTTGCATGATCGAAATACCGCCGCCGGATAGACGAACAGATGAAAAGCATCGATGACATCACAAGGGTTGTCGGGTCAGTGGCCATGAAAAACGGCGCCCTTCTCGCGCTCCTTTTCGGGTCCTACGCCCGGGGAACCGCGGACAGGCATTCGGACGTGGATGTTATTTTCGTGGAGGAAACGGAGGATCCATTTCTGCAGAGGATTGGGAGGTACATGGACCCGCTGGTGGACCAGTTGGAACTCGCGGCTGAAGTGTTCGTGTATACGCCGCGTGAGTTTGAGGGCATGAAGGACGGCTTTTTCGTAAAAAGGGCGCTTGCGGAAGGTGTGGTTGTGTATGAGCGCAGAAAAATACAGTAAAGACGCCAGACGATGGGTGCGCCAGGCCAGGGCGGACCTGAGGGCTGCCTGTTTCAGCAGGGAAAACGGCAGCAACGAATGGGCCTCTTTTCAGGCGCAGCAGGCTGCCGAAAAAGCGGTGAAGGCGGTATGGTATTTTGCCGGTCACGATCCCTGGGGGCACAGCATCGCGAAGCTGATAATCGATTTTCCCGATAACGGCATGAAAGCCCGCATCGATTCCCTCATTGATGACGCCAAGGCGCTGGATAAATTGTATATACCCACGAGATATCCCAATGGACTGCCGGAAATGATTCCGGCTGAAGTGTACACCCATGAGGAGAGCGGCGACGCCATCCGCCGTGCGGAAAAAATAATTTCCGCTGCCGAATCAATACTCTCCCCGTAACGGAATGGCCCTGCGCGCCGGGAATCAGATTTTATCGAGCACCACTATGTGCGAGAGGCCCCAGACGTCGCGGTCCACGAAATAGTCCGCCACCGGCCCCAGCATGAGCCCCCCCTGGGGCGTTTTTCCGTCCATCCTGTCGATCACCATGATCCGCGCTCCCTGGCCGGTGGTGAAAAGTTCCCTGCCGGAAAATATCGCCCTGTACCCGTCGCAGGCGACGAAGAGGAAGTAGTCGTCCTTTCCCGCGCCCGGAAAGTTTTTCTGTATCAGCGATATCAGGCTGAAGCCTTCGGCCGAGGAGATGCCCTTGTATCCCTTGCCGTGCCCGGTGCGCACCCAGCCCCGGACCGAGTCCCGTGCGACGCCGTTGAAACTGACGGCGGTCCATTTGCCGTTCCGGTATCCGGAGATTGCGTCAGTGGAGCACCGCGCCCCTTTCTTCATTGCCGGAAGGCCGGCGTCCGGAAGCGAGGGGCGGCGGAGCGTGATCTTCACCACGTCGTCGAGATACCGGGCCGTGTCCGGCTCGGCCGGGCACACCAGCCGAAGTCCCTTCAGGGCGCCGCGGTGCCTGTTTTTATCGTATGCCGTTCCGTCTTTCCCCTCCGAAGGCCGCACCTCGGCCCGATGAAAGGCGAGCACCGGCGGGCAGGTGTCATCCACCATGGTGAGTTCGCCGTAGCCGAAATGCGCTTCCTTTCCGTCCCTTCCGGTAAAGGTGACGATCATGTCCAGCGGCCTGTCGAAGACGGCCCCCTTCTCGTTTTCCGGCGCGATCCCCTCCAGAAGGTTGACAACCGAAATTGCGCTGTACCGGTAGGTGCCTTCAAACTCCCCCTGAGGGGAAACCTCCCTGGTCCGCAAACAGGTCGGAGCGAGCGCGTTCAGCGCGTCGCCGGTGAAGCGGTAGGTCCGCTTCGTTAGACCGGTTACCTCAAGTGCTGTCCCGGCAGGGACGCGCTCCGTCAGTGCCTGCGGCGTGGCGCCGGTGACCGCCATGACGGTGAGGTAGTCCTTTTCTCCGGCGCAGCCGCAAAGCGGCGCGGCCGCTGCGGCAAGCGAGGCGGCAATCAGAAATTTTTTTAGCTGTCCCATGCTTTTCGTTCCTGTCATGACAATTCAGCTCCCTGAACGGCGAATGCCGCATCGACCACGGGCCTCCGTTTCAGATTTTTCAGGTGCGCGGCTGCCCATATCCATGAAAGCGGGAGGGCCATGATGTTTCCAAGCGCAAGGCTGATGAACACGCCCGGCATCTCCATGCCGTAGTGCCTCGTGAGCAAAAAGGCCATCGGCACCGCAAGGACGCCCATCCTGACGACGGTGATGGCCAGGGCCGGGGCCGGCCTTCCGGTGGCCTGAAAGGTCGCCGCGGTGATCATGGCCGTGGATATCCCCATGAAGGTAAACGAGAGGTAGCGCACCTGGAGCACGCTCCCTCTTATCACCCCTTCAACCGAAGAGAACGCGGAAAAGAGCTCCCGGGCCGACAGGTTGTACGCAAGCGCCAGCAGGAGCACCAGGGCCATGCCGAAGAGTATGTTCCACCGGTATATTTGCCGCACCCTGTCCAGGTTTCCCCTGCCGTAGTTCTGACCCACCATGGTGATGGTGGCGCCGGAGATGGCGAAGGCGGGGATGAGGATGACCTGGTCGGTCCTGCCGCACAGGGCCCATGAGTTCATGGCGTCCTGGCCGATGGACGATACGAGCTTGTTCAGGAGCATGAAGGTCGCGGACATGGCGATCATTCCGAGCGAGTGGAGCGAGCCGATCCTTACGATCTCCTCGATGAGGGTCCACCGTGCGCGGCGGAGGTTCCACCTGATCGGGATGGATGACTTGTTTTTCACGAATATTCCGATGACGTACACCGCGGTGATTCCTATGCCCAGCGACGTCGCCAGGCCGGCGCCGGCGATCCCCAGGTCCATCCAGAAAATGAGCACCGGATCGAGTACCACGTTGATGACCGCGGACATCACCGAGGCGGTGGCGATATATTTCGTGAGCCCCTCCCCCTGCAGGGTCCCCAGAAGCACGCTCCCCAGAAGGAGCAGGCACATCCCCGGAAGCATGTAATAGAAAAACTCGAGTCCGTTTTTCACCGCCTCGTCGGAAAGCTCCGACCCGGCCAGAAGGTACAGCAGGTCGTGCCCGAAAAGGTAGCCCAGCACAAGACCGGAGACCGCGAGAATCGACGCCACCAGAAGGCCCGAGTCGGCCGCCCTCTCCAGGGCGGCCTGGTTGTTTTCGCCGATGGCCCGGGCCACAAGGCTGCTCACCCCGATGTTGATCCCCATGGTGAGGGCAAGGAACAGGAAGTATATGGGGAACACCAGTCCGGTGCCGCTGATGAGCGCCGTCGACCCCCGGTCGATGAGGGTGATGAAATAGGTGTCGATTAACAGGTAGAACAGGTTGATCACGTTGCTGATGAAAAAGGGGACGGAAAGCTTCAGCGTCAGAGGAAGTATGGGCCCTTCGAACATGCCGTCGATATTCCGTACCGTTATCTGTCCCTGCTGTGCCATGGCTGTGTTTTCCTGTGCGGGCCGAATAACGGAATATGAAAAGGGGGGAGGCAAAAGTCAAGGGGATTTTGCGGGCACGGGAGTGTCCTGAAGTGGATTGTGTGCTGAAAACTCCTCAGGATTCGGCGGATGCAACTTCTGCATAGTGTTCAAAAGAGAAAGGCATCGTACGGAAAAATTACAGCCGCTGATTCACTCTCAGCATCCGTGGCTGAGAGTGAATGGAGAATGGCCGCGGAGACGCAGAGACTCAGAGCATAGGGAAAAGCGGAATTTTTGAAGTCGGGAAATTTAATTCTCCGATTCCCTTCCGTTTTCGTGATGGCGAATAATATTACTTCCCCTTGAAATTCGCCTCTCGCCGCTGCATGAAAGACATCACTCCCTCCATGGCATCCTCGCTTTTCATGATGGGCAAAAGGTCGGGCATAAGCTGTTCAATGGCCGCTCTTGCGCCGTCAACGCGGGAAATGCGGGCGGAGCGGAGGGCCGCCATGACGCCCAGGGGCGCTTTTTTCGCTATGCTTTCGGCGATCTCGATGGCCTTCTCCAGTTCCTTTCCGGGCTCGGTGAGTTCCTGGACCAGTCCCATCCGGAACGCTTCCTCGCCGGTTATCTCGTCTCCCGTAAGGAGATAACGCATCGCGTTTCCCCAGCCGATCTCCTCGAAAAGCCGCACCGTACCGCCTCCCACAGGGTATATCCCGCGCTTCACCTCGAGGAGCGCGATCTTCGCGTCCGTGGCGGCCACCCGGATGTCCTGTGCCAGCAGAAGCTCGAAACCGATTGTGTAACAACGGCCCCTGATTGCCATGACTACCGGCTTTTTGCAGCGTCTGTCTTCGTCCAGTCCCAGGGGGTGGATGACGCCCTCCGGCATTTCCCACTTGCCGGTGGAAAAGACCGCGGCCCACTTGTCCAGCTCCAGGCCCGAGGTGAAGTGCTCGCCGTGGGCGAAGAGGACCCCGCAGCGGAGCTCCGGATTGTTGTGAAGCTCTGTGTAGGCGTGCCCCAGTTCCTCATACATCTCGATGTCGAAGGCGTTGCGTTTCGCGGGTCTGTTGAGCCCCATGAGGAGCACATGGCCCCTTGTTTCGGCGGTGATCCTTGTGTATTCCATTGCGGTGATCCTCCCGTATGGTGTGTGATGCGTCAAGTTTAGGGGAGGGGGAGCGGAATGTCAAGCAGAGCGGGGGTTGCCGCAGCTTGATGAATACGGCAGATGATATCCCCTCTGCAGTGTCCCTTTTCGTGCATCATGCAGTCTTTGCCTTCAGTCCGGACATTCCGCCCCACCCGGTTTCATCCTTGCATCGCCCGTAAGCTCCATTGCGTTGAGCGCATACCTGCCGAACCCCGCGGCATGGGCATCAGATGCTACACCGATGCAATTTCAGGGGAGGTCTCATGAAGATACATGCCGCTTTTCACCGGTTTGAATGTTCCGGCATTCCGGGATATTATGAGGTTTGCGTATATTTTTTGCTTGCTAACAGTAATACAGCAGTCCAATAGGATATGATTGTACAATCGGCATGTTTAGATAATACGCTCGGCAAAACAATCCCATTCCGGGACGGCCTGAAAATTTAGCATGATACAATTCACGAACAGCATACAATCGATCTCTCAAGAATTCCGAAAAGAGGAAATCAGGATCGAATTGATGATCAATTACTTCCGGATCATCTTTATAACCATTATTTTATTGTTCGAAATAGCGCTCTATGCCACGTCGCGGTTCCCTTTAGATCGTTTCGTGTTCACATTCCCGATCTTTATATCATACTTGAGTTTGATCTGTATTGCGATCGTGATCCTGAAAAAGGGATATAGATATTCCTTTATGAAATATATGCTGACCACCATTGATTATTCGGGACTTCTCGCGATAACCATAATTACCAGATATTATCTTCCTCCTGGAATGAACCTTGCCATGCATCATATGGGGGCAACCTTCTTTCTTTTTGTGTTCAATGCATTGAGCGGGCTCAGATTCGATTATCGGTTTTCGGTGTGGAGCGTTTCAATGAGCCTCCTATTTCTCCTTATCGTTCACGCGGCAGACAGGATATGCTTTAATATCAGCGACAACATGTATACGGCCAATATCATAATAATGGCGCTTTGTCTCATCTTCGTCGGAATGATGTCGGCCATCATCAGCCAGCGCGCCCGCAGCGTGTCCTTCAAGCATATTCAGAAAGTGGCGGACCTGAACCTGGCGCAGCAGATCCAGCTGCACCTGATACCGGCAATCGCGCCTGAAACGGATCGCGTGCGGTTTGCGTCATTGTACAGGCCGATGGAGGAGGTCGGAGGCGATTTTTTCGATTATGTCAGTTTCGACGAAGGGGCCTGTATCGGGCTGTTTATCAGCGATGTGGAGGGCCATGGAGTCTCGGCCGCTTTTATCACGAGCATGATCAAAGCGCTGATAGACTCCGCCGGCGACGAAAGGAATTATCCAGTAAGAATGCTTTATTATCTCAATG
Organism: Spirochaetota bacterium; assembly: GCA_041737965.1. Lineage (GTDB taxonomy): Bacteria > Spirochaetota > UBA4802 > UBA4802 > UBA5550 > JAFGJK01. The sequence goes on from JBGSQT010000009.1 coordinate 19,399, forward strand.
ATAAAATGACCGGCTTGCTGGATCAGAATTATTTCACCGCTTTTTACGGTGTCTACAATACAATAACGAAAGAATTCACCTATTCCAGAGGCGGACATCCGATGCCTTTTGTGGTGCGCCGGAATTTTAAGATCGAAAAACTCATCGGCGCCGGGACATTCATGGGGATGTCCAAAAACGTTGCGTTCACGGATAATAGAATCCAGCTTGAAACCGGCGACAAGCTTCTGCTCTATACCGACGGCCTCACTGAGGTGCCCGATGATAAAGGAATCATGTTCGAGGATAAATTGGAAGAGAAGGTGCTTCCGGCGCTTTCATCCAAAGGCATTGAAACGCTGGTAAACGGAATTTTCAGCGAGCTTGTCATTCATCAGGGTGGTGACCGTTTTGATGATGACATTTGCATTGTAGGGATGGAGGTTCTCTGAAATCCAGGAAAACGGCATCGCACAACGGCTGCCTGCATCGTCCCGCCGGATCGTACATCGTCTTCCCTCTGATGTTCCTTTAGCCGCCCGGCCTCCTGTTGCCATGCAGGGTATGCCGTTTTGGGATTTGCCGGCTTAGGGGCCCTTTCGCGGATTTTGTAAACACCGTTGTCGGCCCGCGGCGCCCATCGCCCTCAAAGCCGGAAAAAAATATTGACACTCCCCGAAACGGGAGGACAATGACGTTCCGCAAAGGGGCGTCCCGGCGCGGTCAAGACGAGTCACGCGAGGCGGCATTATGGAATTTTCATCGGTATACGACCCGAAACAGGTTGAAGAAAAGTGGTATGGGTACTGGGAGGAGAAGGGGCTCTTCAGGGCCGATGAAAACGACGGCAGGGAGCCCTACACCATCGTTATCCCCCCCCCCAACGTGACGGGAAACCTGCACATGGGGCACGCCCTCAACAACACTCTCCAGGACATACTGATCCGCTGGCAGAGAATGGCCGGAAAATCGGCGCTCTGGATGCCCGGCATGGACCATGCGGGGATCGCCACGCAGAACGTGGTGGAGCGGCTCCTGAAGGAGGAGGGGAAGAGCAGGGACGACCTGGGGCGCGAAAAATTCGTCCAGCGGGTCTGGGAGTGGAAGGAGCTCTACGGCGGAAAGATTAAGGACCAGCTCAGAAGGCTCGGATGCTCCCTGGACTGGCCCAGGGAGAGGTTCACCCTTGACGAGGGGCTGTCCCGGGCGGTGCGCCGGGTTTTCGTGACTCTGTACGAGGAGGGTCTCATCTATCAGGGGAACCGGATCATCAACTGGTGCCCCCGCTGCGAGACGGCGATATCCGACATCGAGACCGAGTACAATGACCTCGAGGGGAGCCTCTGGCATATACGCTATCCGGTCGCCGGCACGAATGAATTCATCACCGTGGCCACCACAAGGCCGGAGACCATGCTCGGGGACACCGCCGTGGCCATGAATCCGGCCGACGGCCGTTATGCGCACCTCCGCGAGAAAAAAGTCGTCCTCCCGCTCATGAACCGTGAGATCCCGATAATCGAGGACGAGTTCGTGTCCGTTGAGTTCGGCACGGGACTTGTGAAGGTGACGCCGGCGCACGACCCAAACGACTTCGAGATGGGCCTGCGGCATAATCTCCCGCAGATCAACGTGCTGGACGAAAACGGCGTGATAAACGAGCACGGCGGCGCCTACAGGGGGCTCGACCGGTACGAGGCGCGCGAAAAAGTGGTGAAAGACCTTGAGGCGCTGGGCCTTCTTGAGAAAAAGGAGAAGCACCTGCATTCGGTTGGGCATTGCTACCGCTGTCACACCGTGATCGAGCCGTATCTCTCGCTCCAGTGGTTCGTGAAGATCAAGCCGCTGGCCGATGAGGCGATACTGGCGGTGGAGAAGGGAAAAATAAAATTCGTGCCGAAAAACTGGGAAAAGACGTACTACGAATGGATGTACAACATCCGCGACTGGTGCATTTCCCGACAGCTCTGGTGGGGCCACCGCATCCCGGCGTTTTACTGCGGCCAATGCGGCCGCGTGATGGTGTCGATGGAAGATCCGGTCTCCTGCGACGCCTGCGGCTCCGGGAACATCAGGCAGGAGGAGGACGTGCTGGATACCTGGTTTTCCTCCGGGCTCTGGCCGTTTTCCACGCTCGGATGGCCCGATGAGACGCCGGCGCTGAAAAAGTATTATCCCACATCGGTCCTGGTCACCGGTTTCGACATCATCTTTTTCTGGGTCGCCAGGATGATCATGATGGGTTTGAAATTCATGGACGACGCCCCGTTCAGGGAGGTGTACATCCACGCCCTGGTGCGGGACGAGCAGGGGCAGAAGATGAGCAAGTCCCGGGGAAACGTCATCGACCCGCTCATTATGATGGACAAATACGGCACCGACGCCTTCAGATTCACCCTGGCGATTTTCGCGGCCCAGGGGAGGGACATCATCCTTTCGGAGAAGAGGATCGAGGGGTACCGCTCCTTCTGCAACAAGATATGGAACGCCACCCGGTTCATCGGGACCAATCTCGGCGGGGACTTCGCCCCCGGCGGCATCTCGGCGGATTCGCTGGAGCACTTCGACCGGTGGATACTCCACCGGCTCAACCGGGCGATCAGCGACGTCACCGCCGCGCTTGCCGAGTACCGTTTCAACGAGGCGGCGCAGAACATCTACGACTTCTGGTGGCACGAGTTCTGCGACTGGTACCTGGAACTGACGAAACAGCGGCTTTACGGCAAAGGCGAGGACGCGGCGGTCCGGGCGAGCGCCGATACCGCGAAGCGCGTGCTCTACCTGGTGCTCAAAAAATCGCTCCAGCTCCTTCACCCCTTCATGCCCTTCATCACCGAGGAGATATGGCATATGTTTTCCGTGCCGGGGGAAGGCCCCATCATCATGTCTCCATGGCCCGAGCCGGATCCCTCCTTTGATTTTCCGTCGGATTCCGACGACGCGGAGCTGTTCAAGGACGTGCTGTACAGGATACGTAACATCCGGGGCGAGATGAACGTGCCGCCGGACAGGAAGGCGAGGGTGATCTTCAAGACCGTCTCGAAAAGGACCGCGGCGATGCTGCGGCGTGAAGAGGCGCACATCCGCGCGCTTGCCAGGGCCGGGGAGGTGGTGATCGACGGCGCCTACGTCCCGGACAAGACCGACGCTTCGGCGGTGATGCCGGGCCTGGAAATATACCTGCCGCTGAAGGACCTCATCGACATCGACAAGGAGCGGGCCAGGCTCGGGAAGGAGCTTGACCGTGTCACCGGCGATCTCGAGCGGGTGGAAAAGAAGCTCGCGAGCCCGGACTTTACCGGCAGGGCGCCGGAGCAGGTGGTGGACAAGGAGCGGGTCAAGCGGGACGAGCTTCTGGCGCTGGCGGCCAAGCTGAAGGAATCGATTGACAAGCTGTCATAGAGGGGCCCGGAGCCGTTAAATCGGCGGGCGCGGGAGGGGATTTCGACCCTTCCGCCGCACATTCCGGCCGCTCATCATACCGGTCTGCGCGCCGTTCTATTCCTTGAGTACGATGATGCCTGTCTTTATGGCCGCAGAAAAAAACTTCTGTATCTCTTCCTCCGGGACTCCGTCGGCGCGTGTCCTGGCCTTCCAGTCCTCGAGTTCCTTCTGTGTCATGGTCAGGGTGATCTTTTTTCCGTCTTTTACGTCCATATCGGCTCCATAACGATTTTTTGATACACCGGGCCGGTCGCACCGCATCCATAGCTGTATGATAAATGTCAGGAACTCTGCCGGGTATGCAGGACACAATGGGATGTGCCGGTATCAATTCAACCCCTTTTTCCAATTTCGGCCGATCATATCCTGCAGTCTAAATTTTATGACGGTTTGTTCTATTTGTGCAGCTATATGCGGGATTTATTCTTATCCCTTCATTGGATCCCGTCAACTTCCTTCAGGGAGGTGACACGCTCTCATGAATTTAAGTATTCGGATGCCGATGGCATAGAGAATCAGGGGAAAAAAGTGTTTGCCATATCCCTGTTTTTTCATACAATAGGGGGAGCATTAATTGCGTGAAGGGGGGCGGACATGGCATTTATAAAATCGGTACATCACAGCGCGTCAGGGGACAGGCTCGAAAAGCTCATCGAGGAGCGCCTCAAGCCGGGATCGGACAAGAATACCATCGACGAGCGGATCTGGGACCTTTTCGGCGAGGAGTGGTGCGTGATGTTCACCGACCTGTCAGGGTTCTCCAGGGGCGTCGCGAAATTCGGCATCATTCATTTCCTCCAGACAATACACGAGTCCGAGCGGCTTCTCATTCCGGTCATCGAGGACCATGACGGCATCATGCTGAAGGTTGAAGGCGACAGCTTCATGGTGATATTCAGGAACGTGGGGAAGGCGCTCCAGTGCTCCATGCACATGCAGAAGATACTGAAGGCATATAACATCGATAAAACCGAAGAGGAGAAGGTCCTTCTCTGCGTCGGACTCGGCTACGGCAGGGTGCTCAGAATAGGGGATTCAGACGTGTTCGGCTCCGAGGTGAACGCCGCCAGCAAGCTCGGCGAGGACACCGCCAAAGCGTGGGAGATACTCGTGACCCAGGCGGTAAAGGACAACGCGGAACGCATCCCAGGGATATCTTTCAAGGAGATAGACGACGTAATCCCCGGATCGGCAAAGGCCTATAAGCTGATTTATACCCTCTGACCGGCGGCGGGAACGCCCCCGCGGCGTCACTCGCCGCGGTTCATGGAATCGAGCTTCGCCGTGAGTTTTTCGATTTCCTTTTTCAGCTCGTCGATTTCCTGTTTTGAGGCGATTCCCATCCTGTCGCGCAGGCCGCTCACTTTTTCCTTCACTTTTTTGTATTCCTCGTCAAAAGCGGATTCGAACTTCTCCTGTTTCTCCTTGAATTTTTCCTCCATGTTCTTCATCCGCTCGTCCCTTTTCTCACGGTACTCCTTGGTCTTCTTTTCGAGCTCTTCTCCTGCAGAGTAGAGAAGCATCGCCATCTCTTTCAATATGTTCGCCATTTGTTCCTCCGGAAATATGTATTGCGCCCCGACGGGCTTGATTTACTTTTCAGAATCGATGGTGGTTTTTAACTGCGCCCTGAGTTTTGCGATCTGATCGGTCACTTCGCCGATCTTGCCGAAAAGCTCCTTTTTCGAATTGATGCCCTCATGAATCAGAAACGCCGCGCTCTCGGACCTGCTTTTCGTGATTTCCGCGTCCACGAGCATGTCCAGATTCTGGAGCGTTTCATCGTTTACCCTGACCATCACCACGTTGCCGCGCCCCTGAAGCGCCTCGCCCAGGGCCTGCCCGAAGCTTTCCACCTGGCGAAGGGCGTCCCGGATGGGGCTTGCGGGGGATCGCCTTTGTTCACTGTCATTTTTCGCGCCGGTGACAGTCTCTTGCACGGGTGTATGGGTGGTGTCCTTTTTTTGATCCATGGTAAATAGCCTTATATTATTACATGTAATTCAATTACATGTAATAATATAACGTGCGATGGCATTAATGTCAAAAAATTCTTCCATTTTTCATATATTAATGAAGTCATGGGAGAATAAAAAAAGCGATAGTTATCGCCTTATAATCAGCGACCGGACAGAGAGCTCTATGACCGACAAGGAAATTCATACCCGATACGAAAAGACAGGGAGGCCGAAGTGAAAAGAGGGATGAACGCGCTCACCGGGGCGCTGCCGGGCGCGGTTCTTGGACTGATGTTTCTCCTGGCGGCGCCGCCCGGCCTGTGTGCCCAGGACCAGTATTCCTGGGAAGAATGCGTGAAGACCGCGGAAGCGAACCATCCCGCGCTCAAGCAGGCGGCCGCGTCGATCGAGAAGGCCAAAGAGGACAGAGGGGTGTCCAGAAGCGCCTATCTCCCCCAGATTTCGCTTTCCGCCGGCGCCCAGAGGAGCAGGTACGACGCGTCATCCTCCGGCGTTTCAACGGTCGGCGGCACGAGAACCAGCTACTCCTACGGCATCAGCGGAAGCCAGCTCGTGTTCGACGGGATGAAAACGCTCTACGAAATGAAGGCGGCCGGGAGCCGCGTCGACGAGGCGAAACTGCAATATCTGGTCGAGTCGTCCACCATTCGTTATAATCTCCGTCTGGCATACATCGCGGCCCTCAGGGGGCAGCGGGAGCAGGGGATTCTGCTGGAGATCGTGTCACTGATGAAGAAAAACATGAATCTCGTGAAAACGAGGTACGATGCCGGGCTGGAGCACCTGGGCTCGCTCCTGACGTCGAAGGCGAACTATTCCAGCGCTCTCTTCGAATACGAGCAGTCCCGGAACAATTACGATTTTTACCTGAAACAGCTCTCCTACCGGATGGGGCTGAAAAACGCGCGGCCTCTCAGGGTGACGGGCGATCTCGCCGTGGCCACCGACACCGCCGCGGCCCCGGACATGGAGGGTGTCGCGGAACGGAATCCGAAACTTCTCGGAGCGATACAGCAGAAACAATCGGCGGAGTACGCGCTCCGTTCCTCGGAGAGCGGGTTCTATCCCTCGATCAGCATCAACGGGAGCCTGGGGAAATCGGACGCCGTTTTTCCGCCGGAGAGAGACCAGTGGTCTGTGGGTATAAGCGCAACCTATCCTCTCTTTTCAGGCGGCGCGACCTGGTACCAGAGGCGCAAAAATTTAGAGGAAGTGTCACGTCTCGGGTACGGCGTCGAGAGCGCCTCCCAGACCCTGCTCCTTTCGCTCGAGCAGGCCTGGAACGACCTGCGTAACAAGCACGGGCTGGTGAAGGTCCGTCAGGAGTACCTGAAGGCGGCCGAGGAGCGGGCGAAAATCGCGGACGCGAATTACAGTATCGGGTTTATCGTTTTCGACAACTGGATCATCATACAGAACGAGTACGTGAATTCGAGAAAGGCCCTTGTCCAGGCCCAGGCGGACGCGATGGCCGCCGAGGCGGCATGGTTTTATTCAAAAGGAGTGTCCCTGAACGATGAAATCCATTAGGAACAGAAGAGCGTACCTTGCCCTCGCCGCCATCCTCTTCGCGGCGGCGGCCGTCTTTTTTATTTTTCGGCGGAACGGGGTGGAAGAGGTGAGAGGGCGGCTGGTGAGCCCGCGGACAGGCACGATCACCACCTACGTCGAGGTGACCGGCTCGGTGCTCCCGAAAAACAGGCTGGAGATCAAGCCGCCGGTAAACGGCAGGGTCGAAAAGATCTTCGTGGAGGAAGGCGAGCCGGTAAGGAAAGGGAAGGTGCTGGCCATAATGAGCTCCACCGAGCGGGCCGCGCTGATCGACGCGGCCAGGCTGGAGGGCCCCTCCTCCATGGCCTACTGGGAAAAGGTGTACAAGCCGATCCCCATAATAACCCCGATAACGGGAGAGGTGATCGTGCGGGCGGTGGAACCGGGACAGACGGTCACCAGCGCGGCCGCGCTGCTCGTGATCTCGGACCGCCTCATCGTGAGGGCGGACGTCGACGAAACCGACATCGCCAGGGTGGGCCTCGGACAGGAGGCGGAGATATCCCTGGACGCGCACCCGGAGGTGCGAGTGGCCGGGAAAGTCAGCCACATCTATTTCGAATCGAAATCGGTGAACAACGTGAACATGTACCAGGTGGAGGTCCAGCCGAGTTCGATTCCGGGAATATTCAGATCGGGAATGACCGCCGACATTAAAATCATAGACCGCGTGAAAAACGGCGCGCTCCTGATTCCTGTGGCTGCGGTGATCCTGGACGGGGGGAAGTCCTACGTCAGGGTGCGTGTTAATAAAAAGTACGTCATGCGGGAGATATCGCCCGGGCTCACGGACGATCTTGATGTGGAGGTTCTCTCGGGTCTCGGCCCCGGCGAACAGGTGCTGATCGCCGCCCCCGCCGAGATCATTTCGAAAGACTGGGAAGGGGCGACCCCGTTTTTCCCATCAAGGAAAAAATCCCGGTAACGGCACATGGTCCCGCTCATCGAAATAACCGGAATCTCAAAGGTGTATCCCATGGGAAGCACCGAGGTGACCGCCCTGGACGGCGTCTCCCTCGCGGTGGAGCAGGGGGAGTTTATTGCCTTCATGGGCGCCTCCGGGTCCGGGAAGTCCACCCTGCTTGGAATACTGGGCATGCTCGACAGGCCCACCGAGGGGAAATACCGGTTTATGGGGGATGATGTCACCGGCATCACTGACGACGATCTCTCCATCGTGCGGAACCGCGTCGCCGGGTTTGTGTTTCAGCAGTTCCATCTTCTGCCGAAAATGAGCGCCCTTGAGAACGCGGAACTCCCCCTGATCTACGCAGGGAAGCGCGACATGCGGCACCGCGCCGAGGCGACCCTGGATGACGTGGGGCTCGGCAGGAGGATGCATCATTATCCCAACGAGATGTCCGGCGGGGAGCAGCAGAGGGTCGCCATCTCCCGCGCCATGGTGAACGATCCGATGATCATTCTTGCCGACGAGCCTACGGGGAACCTTGACTCGAAAAGCGAAGAGGAGATCATGCGGATACTTGAACGCCTGAGCCGGGAGGGGAAAACCATCCTCATGGTCACCCACGAGGAGGACCTGGCCCGCCGCGCCGACCGCATCGTCAGGATGAGGGACGGAAAGATCATTTCCGACACCGGAAGGAAAAAAGGGGGGCGAAAGCCGGAGGGGGGGCAGTTCCGGTCCGGCGGGATATCGGAGCTTTCGGCCTCCTATATCGACAGGGCCGAGATTCTGGATTACGTGAAGCAGGCCTTCCGGACCATCGTGTCCCACAAGATGCGCTCGTTTCTGTCCATACTGGGGATACTCATCGGCGTGGCCGCGGTCATCTCCATGATGGCCATAGGCGAGGGGGCGAAGGAGGCGATATCGCAGAAGCTCAGCTCCCTGGGGTCCAATGCCATCATGGTGATCCCCGGCGCGGTGCGCCAGCACGGCGTCACCTACCAGACCGGCTCCGCGGCGCGTTTCACCTTCCAGGACGCCGAGGCCATCGAACGCTTGAAGGAGGTCAGGCGCATCTCCTCGTCGGTGATGGGGAGGGCCCAGCTGGTGTACATGAACAGGAACTGGAACACAATGCTTCAGGGGACCAGCGTCGACTACCAGTACATCAAGGCGGCGGTGCCGGTGGCGGGGCGGTTTTTCGACGATAAGGACGTGAAGGCCCGAAGGAAAGTGGCGGTGGTGGGGATGACGGTGGTGCGGGAGCTCTTTAAAAACGAGAATCCGGTGGGAAAGACCGTCAAAATTAATAAGCAGAATTTCAGCGTCATCGGGGTTCTTCCGTCAAAAGGCGCCTCCTTCATGCGCGACCAGGACGACCTGGTGATCGTGCCGGTCACCACCGCCATGTACCGGCTCCTGGGGAAGGACTACGTCGATCTCTTCGACGTGGAAATCAGGAGCGTCACGCAGATCCCTTCGGCGATAGAGGACATCAAAATCCTTCTCAATAAACGGCATGCGATAAGCGCGTCCGACCAGGACGCCTTTCAGATACGCGACATGTCCGAGATCCGCGATACCCTCATGAGCACCACCAGTACCATCAGTCTCCTCCTGGGCATAGTGGCGTCGATATCGCTGTTCGTCGGAGGCATCGGAATCATGAACATAATGCTCGTGTCGGTGCGGGAGCGCATCAAGGAGATCGGGCTCCGGAAGGCCATCGGCGCCAAGCGGCGCGACATACTCATACAGTTTCTCATCGAGGCGGTGCTGATGTCGCTCATGGGCGGCGTCACCGGGATCATGGTCGGCTCCGCGGTCTCCTATTCCCTCGCCGCGGTCACGAGCTGGTCCGTGAGGATATCAATGCCGTCGATCCTGATTTCGACGCTCTTCTCGTCCCTTGTCGGACTTTTCTTCGGGCTCTGGCCCGCGATTCAGGCCTCCCGGTTCGATCCCATCGTGGCGTTACGATACGAGTGACAACCCTGGGATGCACGGCGGTGTTAAAAAAAGGACAGAAATGGCAAAAACGCATGCTTTTTTTTCACTATTGATATATACTTGAAGTATATTTTTTCTTTATCGCTTCAAATCAACACAACCTGCAAGGAGGAGCCTATGAACAGATGGATCATTTTCGCGGCGGTGCTGGCGCTTACCGCCGGATTTTCCGGAACCGTGCTCACCCAGGAAGCTGAAACAGTGCGTCCCTGCAAGGAAGACGTGGACAAGTTCTGCAAGGGGATCAGGCCCGGTCACGGGAGAATGCTGAGCTGCCTCAAGAGCCACGAATCCGAGGTGTCGGCGGCATGCAGGGATCATATCGCCGAGATGCGGGAAAAGGTCAAGGGGTTCATGAAAGACTGCCGCGACGACCACCGCAAATTTTGCAAGGGGATCAGGCCCGGCCACGGAAGAATTGCGGCCTGTCTTAAAAGCCACGAAGGTGAGCTGGCCGAAGCCTGCAGGGTGCATTTTTCCAAATGATCCGCGCCTGACGGCGGCCGATATCAATTCATAACAATTCCTTCCATCTCAGGGCTTCCCGGTAAAGGGAGGCCCTGAGTGCTGCCGTGGCCAGGCCCAGGCCAGGGCTCTGACCCCGGGTTTCGTTTTGCGGCGATCAGGGCTCTGACCCCGGTTCCCGATTTATGGCGATGTTAATCACTCGGAACGCCGTTTTTCCTTGAATCAGCCTTTTCTGGAATGGTGATTTTTTTTTCGGTTGAAGTATGATCGTTGACAGAAAATATATAGTATAATATAATTAAAATGTCGGTTTATGAACAATGTTCATTGGAATATAAAAAAATCGTTTACGATTTAATCATTCTATTTTCAGATTGTTCCATTATGCAGAATACAAGGAGGAATCAATATGGCGCAAATCGATTTAAACGGAATCATGGTCGAAGTTGACGAAGACGGTTTTCTGCAGGAGCCGGAAAAATGGAATGAGGAGATTGCCAGGGCCCTTGCGGTTCAGGAAGGGGTCACCGACCTCACCGATGATCACTGGAAGGTGATGAATTATCTTCGCGATTATTTCAAGGACAACGGTATCGCGCCGATGGTGCGCAAGCTCACCAAGGACACCGGGGTCCAGCTCAAGCAGATGTACGAGCTGTTTCCCCAGGGACCGGCCAACTCCGCGTGCAAATGGGCGGGGCTTCCCAAGCCAACCGGCTGCGTGTAGAGGGGCCTTGTTCAGAAAGGGGCTGGCCATTGCCGGCATCCGCGGCGGGTCCGGGAAAACCGTGGTGTCCATGGGTATCGCCCGGGCCCTGCACAGGCGCGGCATCGGCGTCGCCCCATTCAAAAAAGGGCCCGACTACATAGATCCAGGGTGGCTCGGCGCCGCCGCGGGAAGGCCCTGCTACAATCTCGATTCCTATCTTTTCGGCCGGCGGGAGCTCGTCTCTTCTTTCCTTCATTCCAACCCGCAATGCCCCATCGCGTTGATAGAAGGTAACCGGGGGCTCTACGACGGCGTCGATTCCGACGGTACCCACAGCATCGCTGAAATGGCCAAGAGCCTGGGCATACCGCTAATCCTTGTGGCGGACTGCACGAAATCCACCAGGACCGTGGCGGCCCTGATCCATGGCTGCAGGACCTTCGATCCGGCGGTGCCGCTGGAAGGGGTGATCCTCAACAATATTTCCGGGGAACGGCACCGGCGCGTCATCGTCCGATCCATTGAGGATTATGCCGGCGTAAAGGTCCTGGGCGCGGTGCCGAGGCTGGACTCGCTTGACCTGCCGGAGCGGCGGCTGGGCCTTGTCACCGTGCGCGAGGTCCCGGAATCAGGGACACTCATCGATTCCCTGGCGGACATTATCGAAGAATCGGCGGACATCGACGCGCTCATCCGGCTTGCAGGTGAGTATCATTACCGCGACTTCGGCGGTCCCGATATCGAGCCTGTTTCGATGCCGGAAGAGATGCCCGGCGGTGAAAGGGTTCCGGTGATCGGCGTGATGCTCGACAGGGCGTTTTCGTTTTACTATCCGGATACGCTGGAATACCTGGAGAAATGCGGCGCCAGGACCGTGACGCTCGACGCGCTGAAAGACCGGTCGCTTCCCCAAGTCGACGCGCTCTATGTCGGCGGCGGTTTTCCCGAGAATCATGCGGCCGCGCTGGCGGGGAACGGTTCCCTGCGGGGGGAGATCCGTGCCGCGGTGGAAGACGGCCTCCCGGTGTACGCCGAATGCGGCGGGCTAATATATCTTTCCGAAGCGGTCCATTGCGGAGATTCGGTGTATCCGATGGCCGGCGTGTTCCCCTACCGGTTTGCCGTGGAGCCGAGGCCGCAGTCCCACGGATACGTCGAATTTGTTCCCGACGTTGAAAATTTATATTATGAAAAGGGCGCCGCCGTAAAGGGGCACGAGTTCAGGTATTCCAGGATCATCGGGGGTGAGGCCAGTGAACGGTGTCCGACGGTGTTCAGGATGAACAGGGGGAATGGGATAGCCGGAGGACGGGACGGCGCCGTGTACCGGCGTGCGCTGGGGACCTTCTGCCACACCCATCCGAGAAGCGCCGGAGTGGGCTGGATGCGGAACATCGTGAAACTGGCCCGGGAAAGGACGGCAGTCAATGGATGAAATACGCATCGCCGCGGTGAGCTCCGGCGCGGTCTTCGGATCGACGGAACGGAATCTCGACACCATCGAGGAATGGGCGAAACGGCTCCATGACGAGGACGTGCAGATCGCCTGCTTTCCCGAACTCTCGGTATCCGGGTACCATCTGACAGGTGAAATCGACAAGTACTGCGACACGGCGCCGGGCGTGCTGACGGAACGGCTGGCGCACATCGCCGGGCTTTACCGGATGACGATAATCGCGGGAATACCTGAGGGGACCTCAAAGGGCATTTACATTTCCCAGGCCGTGGTGACGCCTGAAAAATACGACGGGCTGTACCGGAAGGTTCACCTCTCCCCGGAGGAGCAGAAGATTTTTTTTCCGGGCAGGGACGCCCCGCTTTTCCAGTGGAAGGGGTTCCGCTTCGGCCTGGGTCTCTGCTATGATGCGCATTTCCCGGAGCTTGCGTCGGTCTACGCGCTCAAGGGTGCCGATATCATTTTTTACGCCCACGCGTCTCCCCGGCCGGAAACATCGGCCGAAAAACTGAAGCGATGGATGCGGTATCTTCCCGCCAGGGCCTACGATAACAGCGTGTACGTCGCCGCGTGCAATATGGCGGGCCCCAACGGACGGGGGCTTGACTTCAGGGGGGTGTCCCTTGTGCTGGACCCGAAGGGGCGGCCGGTGTCGGAGCGCCATTCCGACGGCGAGTGCGCGGTGGTTGCCGAAGTCCGCAGGCGCGATCTTGACGAGGTGCGTGGTTCACCCATGGGCTATTTCCTGAAACAGAGGGCCCCTTCAATTTATGAGGAGATAGTAAAAAAACGGGAGCCTTGAACGGGCCGTTTCGGGAATTAATCATTGACACCGCTTTTTCAGGCGGTATCCTCTAAAAATGCTGCCTTATCTACATTCGCCCGGGAACACGCGCTCTCATGGTTTTTGAAAGACTCCGTCAATGGGTTCGTCTGCTTTCAATCAAGGCCGCCGGACTGGTGGAGCGCGCCAAGATGACCGAACATTCATTCATGGTGGTTGTAGCCCTTGTAATCGGGCTGATCGGCGGGTTCGGCGCCATTGCGGTGCGGGCTATGATAAAATGGGTATCCTCCCTCTCCTTCAGCGGGACCGGCACGGTCCTGGCGAACATTGTCGCTTCCCCCTGGTATGTGAAACTTCTGGCGCCGGCAGTCGGCGGGTGCGTGGTCGGGCCGTTGATTTATTTTCTTGCAAGGGAGGCCAAGGGGCACGGCGTCCCGGAGGTGATGCAGTCGATACTGCTGCGGGGCGGCGCGATCAGGCCCAGGGTCGCGTTTGTCAAGGCGCTGGCATCGTCGATAACGATCGGCAGCGGCGGGTCAGTGGGCCGGGAGGGCCCCATCGTGCAGATCGGCGCGAGCCTCGGCTCGTCCATGGGGCAGTTCTTCCGCGTCTCGTCACAGAGGATGAAAACTTTCGTGGGGTGCGGGGCCGCCGCCGGGATCGCCGCCGCCTTCAACGCTCCGGTGGCCGGCGCGCTTTTCGCCGTGGAGATCATTCTCGGCGACTTCGGGCTCACGCAGTTCTCCCCCATCGTGATATCGTCGGTAATGGCGACCGTGGTCTCCCACCAGTTCGAGGGCAACTTCGCCGCCTTTCAGGTGCCGAAGTACCAGCTTAAAAGCCCCTACGAGCTTGCATTTTATTTTGTCCTGGCCATGATCTGCGCGGTCATCGCGGTCGTCTTCACCAAGGTCCTGTACTACCTTGAGGATTTTTTTGAAAAAAAGGTCAAGGTTCCCGAGTACCTGCATCCGCTGATCGGTGGAATATTGATCGGGGCAATGGCGCTCTTCTTCCCACAGGTGATGGGCGTGGGATACGACACCATCAACGACGCCCTGCACGGAAACCTCGTCTGGTACCTTGCCGCCCTGCTGATCCTGTTCAAAATCCTGGCGACCTCCATCACCCTCGGTTCCGGCGGCTCGGGCGGGATATTCGCGCCGTCGCTGTTTCTCGGCGCCATGGCCGGGTGCTTTTTCGGCACTATCGTCCACTATTTTTTCCCGGACATCACCGCGTCCCCCGGGGCGTACGCCCTGGTGGCCATGGGGGGGCTCGTGGCGGGCGCCACCCATGCCCCTATCACCGCAATCATAATAGTTTTCGAGCTCACCAGCGAGTATCAGATCATACTCCCGCTGATGATAACCTGCATCATATCGACCATTCTTTCCCAGCGGATCATGCGGGAATCGATTTACACGCTGAAGCTTGTCCAGCGGAACATTCATATCAAAAACGGCGCCGAGACCAATATCATGAAATCGATATTCGTCAAGGACGTGTTCACGCACCATGTGGAGCCCATCGCGGCCGGTGCCACTTTCGATCAGGTGGTGAATCATCTGGTGTCCGGCAGGGACCCCTATGCCCCGGTCCTGGACTCGCGCGGGAACATGATGGGGATGATTTATCTTCAGGACCTGAAGGACCATCTTTTCGACCGGGAGATGCTGCAGAACGTCCTTATCGCCAGGGACATCGCCAGGACCGACATAGTGACCGCATCCCCAGACGACGACTGCCAGAAGGTCCTGGACATCCTTTCGCAAAGGAGGCTCGACGGCGTGGCGGTGACCGAGGGGGGTGCCGGGAAAAAAATACTGGGCATGATATGGCGGCGCGACATCCTGGACGCCTACAACAAAGAGATAGAACAGCGGGACATCTCCTCCTCGTTTGCGTCGCAGATCACCATGGCAAACATCGAAAGAGGGGTCCATTTCATGGAGGGATACGCCATCAGCGAGATCCCGGTGCCGAAAATGTTCATAGGGAAATCCATCCGTTCCATGGAGATACGGGGAAGGTTCGGCGTGGACGTTCTTCTGATCCGCAACAACGCTTCCGAGGGGCCGAAGATAAAAGCCATTCCGGACCCGGACTATGTGTTTTCCTACAATGATTCCCTTGTGATAGCCGGGGAGATAGGCAGGATAAATCTTCTCAAGAGCAGAATCTGACCGGCGCCGCGTTCCATGGGCCCGGCCCGGCAGGGCGGAGCCCCGCCGGGCAAGCGTTTACCATCGGTACTGCATTGAAGACCTGTATGTCTCCGAGGCGCCGGTGAAATCGTCCACGTGGTCCTCGGTGAATTCGATGCCGGTGAGGGTGAAAAACCGCTCCCAGCCGATCCGCTCGATCCACTCGCCCATCCGCTCGTATTTGCGCGATCCCTCGACGTACACCTCGATGATCTTTTTCAGCACAGAGGTGACCTCCGGCCAGCGGGGGGGGTTGTTTTTGATGAAGGGGACCGCGAGGCGCGAAAACATCGGGGACTTCCGCGCGTTGGAAACTTTCCCGCCGACGAATATCGCCAGGCCGTCGCCGTCCGGGTCTGCCAGGGGCATGGCCGGGCACACGGTGTAGCAGTTGCCGCAGAACATGCAGCGTTCCTTGTTCACCACGACCCCTTCGCCTTCCGGATTTTTCCGTATCGCGCCGGTGGGGCAGGATCGTATGGTTGAGGGTATTTCACAGGTCTGCTGAAGCTTTTTATTGTTCACTTTCGGCGGCTTTGTGTGCACCCCCACCACCGCCAGGTCGGAGCAGTGCACCGCGCCGCACATGTTGATGCAGCAGGCCACCGCGATCCGGAGCTTCGCCTCGAGCTTGAATTTCACGAAATATTCGTGCAGTTCGTCCATGATGGACTTCACCAGCCCGGAGGCGTCGGTCGCCGCGCTGTGGCAGTGGATCCATCCCTGGGTATGGACGATGTTGGAGATGCAGTCGCCGATGCCGCCCACCGGGAGTCCGAGCTTTTTCGCCTCCTCGACGATGGGCTCCACGTTCTCCATTTTCGGCGTCAGAAATTCGACGTTGGCCCTGCTGGTGAACCTGAGGTGCCCGTCGCAGTATCTGTCCGCGATGCCGCAGATGTCCCGGATGAACCCGGTGCTGATGAGCCTCGGCGATCCGGCCCGCACCGTGTAGAGCTCGTCGCCCGATCGGGCCACATGCTTCATTACTCCCGGCTTCATTATTTCATGGTACAGCCATGAGCCGTAATTCTTTTTTATGACTTCCGGAAGCATCGTCCGGAAATCGGGGGGTCCTATATCGGTACGTGCCATGATTTCTCGCCTCCTCTGCTATTTGTAAAACACGAAGGGGTTTGACCGCGGATGCTTCACCATCTGCGCCGTCGGTTTGATGCCCACCGCCTTGAGGAATTCCTTGAGCCCCAGGCGGTTGATTGTTTCCGCGACCCTTTCCCTGTTGCGGCCGTGCTCGTCCCACCAGTCCCAGATTTTGGCCAGGAGGTCCTTTATCTCCTGATAGGGGGGCTTGATCTCCATGAAGGGGACAAGCACCCATGAGAGGAAGGCCCCCTTGAGTATCGGGGCTTTGCCGCCGATAAGAATCGCCGCCCCTTTTTTCTTTCCCGGCTTTACCGCCTTGGTGAGCTTGTTGACGCAGTGCATGCACCGCACGCACTCGTCCGGTTTCACCCTGAGCTCCACCGCCTTTTCGTCGAACTCCAGCGCGCTGCCGGGGCACCGGTCGGCGAAGTCCTTTCTCAAGTCGAAGCCCCGTGCGTGATATTCCTTGATCTCCTTCTGGTCTATCTCGATGGAGTCCTTCCAGGTGCCGATGATGGTGAAATCCGAGCGGGCGATCGCGGCCACGCAGTCGTTGGGGCATCCGGAGGCCTTGATCTTGAATTTATAGGGCCACCGGGGCCTGTGCAGCTCGTCCTGGAATGTCTGCGTCAGGTCGTAGATGAGGTCCAGCGTGTCGAAACAGGACCACTCGCACCGCGCGGGCCCCACGCATGCGGTGGGGGTCCTGAGCACCGACCCGGAACCGCCCAGGTCGAAGCCGGTGTCCGAGAGCTCGTTGAAGCATGGCTGGATGCTTTCCGTCTTCGTTCCCAGCAGGATGATGTCGCCCGTGGAGCCGTGAAAGTTCGTAAGGCCGCTGCCGTATTTGTCCCAGATGTCGCATATTTTGCGGAGCGACTCGGTCGTGTAGAACCATCCCGAAGGGTGATTCACGCGCACGGTGTGAAATTGCTCGGCCTCGGGAAACTGCTCCGGCACGTCTGAATAACGGCCGATGACGCCTCCGCCGTATCCGACCACGCCCACGATGCCGCCGTGTTTCCAGTGGGTGATTTTTTCCTTGTATGAGAGCTCCACCAGCCCCAGGAGGTCGCCGGCAGCGGGATTGGTTTCCGCCGCCCGTTTGATCTCTTTTACGAAACTGGGCCAGGGCCCCTGTTCCAGATTATCCAGCAAAGGGGTGTCGGGCATATGCTATCCTCCGGCAAAAAAAGTAGTTGATAAATGAACATAATTCATATAATGAGGTATATTCATGCGCAACGGGAAGAAAGTCAAGCAGTATCAGAAGAAGCGCATTTATTTTATTCCGGCTCGGTATCAAATGTTTTTTTTCCGAATGCGTAACTTACATGATGCACACATGGCGCATAGTATGACCCTCGGGCTAATCACGTCAAGGAAAAAATAAATCGTTATCGATTTATATCTTGACGAATGTGGGCAGGCCTGCGTACTTCGATGAATGCAGCGGAGAATGATCAGCGCAAGGTATGCCAGATGATAGTTATCCTTTTCCTGGAAGGAGCGGTATAATGAGGGAGCCGGCATCAATCGAGAAGGGGACGCTGTGCCATGCCTGGTTTCAACGGATGTTCGGCGGCCTGGCAGACGGGCTTTTTATGGGCCGGGGAGGGGACAGGTTTGCCTTTCCCGCCGCCACCATCGCCCTGGAATGCCTTGAGCGGATACACCGCTGGGCCCTTGATGGAGATGGATGCGGCGCCATTGAAGGGGTTCTGGATGAGCTCGCAGGTGTTTATCTTCTCTACGGCGGCGATCCCGAACAGGCGCGGCGCCTGCCCCGGATGATGAAGGAAACGGCCGCGGAGGATCGTCCCGGTGCGGGATCGGATGGGTCCGGCCGCGATAATTTATGCGAGCGTTTTGATCTGCTGTGCGATGCGGCCGATCGCGCGGTGGAACGGTATTTCCGGGTCCTGGAAAAAATCAGGGCCGCCGACCGGGAAAGGCTCGTCTTCCGCAACAGAAAGGAGGCGGTCCGATGAAGATATTCTCGTCACTTGCGCCGGCCGCGGTTCTATGCGCGGCGGCCTGGACCGGTTACCTTGCCGCGCCGATAATCCCCGGCGCGGTCTTCCCCTTCGCGGCGGTGCTGATTTTCATCCTCGGGACCGGGTGGAGGATCGCCCGATGGCTCGCGTCACCGGTTCCCTTTAATATCACCGTCACCGCGGGGCAGCAAAAATCCCTCCCCTGGATCAGCCACCGGAAAACAGAAAATCCCGACAACGCCTTTTATGCGGTCCTGAGAATGATGATGGAAGTGCTCATGTTCCGGTCCCTGTTCAGGAACACCATGGCGGGCCGGAAGCCGGACGGGACGCCCGCCTACGGCTCAAGCAAAGGGCTCTGGGTCGGCGCCATGGCCTTTCACTGGAGCCTTCTGGCCGTCGCGCTCAGGCATCTGCGGTTTTTCATCGAGCCGGTGCCGGCGGTAATCGCCGCGCTTGAGGCCGCGGACAATCTTTTTCACATCGGAACGCCGGGCCTCTACCTCTCCGACATCGTTCTGGCGGGGGCGCTGGGATATCTGATCGCCAGGAGGATCGCCCTCAGGAGCCTCCGGGACCTGTCGCTTTTTCAGGACTACGCGCTTCCGGTGCTCGTCGCCGCGGTCGCGCTCACCGGCGTGCTCCTGCGGTATTTTGAGAGGATCGACATTCTCGCGGTGAAGGAGTACGCGCTGTCGCTTCTGGCCCTGAGCCCGGCGCTTCCCGCGGGGGCGGGGGTGATTTTTTACATGCACATCACCCTCGTGTCGGCACTGGCCGCGGTGATCCCCTTCAGCAAGATTTCCCACGCCGCCGGCGTGTTTCTGTCGCCCACCCGTAACATGCCGGGCTCGAGCAGGAGGCGGCGGCACGAAAACCCCTGGAACGCCCCGGTGACGGTTCACCGGTACGGGGAATGGGAGGATGAGTTTCGCGACAGGTTGATAAAGGCGGGATATCCGCTGGAGAAGAGTGATGGCGGAAAAATATAGCCAGGAGGAGCTGCTGCGCCGGGACAGCGCCGCAGGCGGGCTGCCGGGCCCGCATGAGCGGGTGATTTTAAGGCGCGGGCGATACAGCTATTCCGGAAACCCGAAACACGTGAAGTACCTCGGACTTCCGAATCCGAGGGAGTGGCAGCCCCATGACGAGGACTGGAAGCTTCCTGAAAACTGGAAGGAGATCATTCTGGCCGGGTTCAGGGATCGGCTGAAAAAGTACCGGTCGCTGAAGCTTTTCATGGATATCTGCGTCCGCTGCGGCGCCTGCGCGGACAAGTGTCATTACTACCTCGGGAGCGGCGACGAGAGAAACATGCCGGTGCTCAGGGCCGAGCTGATGAGGTCTGTGTACCGGAGATATTTCACCCTCTCCGGGAGGATTCTGGGGAGGCTCGTCGGCGCCCGGGACCTCACCGAGGAGGTGGTCAGGGAGTGGTTCTACTACTTTTACCAGTGTTCCGAATGCCGTCGCTGTTCCGTCTACTGCCCCTACGGGATCGACACCGCGGAGATCACCATGATCGCCAGGGAGCTGCTGAACCTGGTCGGCGTGAACATCAACTGGATCATCGAACCGGCCGCAAACTGCTACCGCACCGGAAACCACCTCGGGATACAGCCCCACACCTTCCGGGACAACCTGGAATTCGCGTGCGGGGAAATCAGCGAGATGACGGGAATCTCGATCGAGCCGTCGATCAACAGAAAGGGCGCGGAAATACTTCTGGTGGTCCCGTCGGCCGACCTTTTCGCCGACCCGCACATCTACACGCTGTACGGGTACCTGATGATGCTCCACGAGATCGGACTCGATTACACCTTCAGCGCCTACGCCTCCGAGGGGGGCAACTTCGGCCTCTTTCACTCCCACGACCTGATGAAGCGGCTCAACGCAAAGATGTACGCCGAGGCCGAAAGGCTCGGCGTGAAGTGGATCCTCGGGGGGGAGTGCGGCCACATGTGGCGGGTGGTGCACCAGTACATGGACACCATGAACGGCCCGGCCGGTTTTCTGGAAACGCCGAAATCGCCCGTTACCGGCACGGTGTTCCGGAACGCCGCGTCAACCGGCATGGTGCACCTGTGCGAGTTCACCGCAGACCTGATTTATAACGGCAAGTTGAAGCTGGACCGTTCGCGCAATGCGAAATACCGCGTGACGCACCATGATTCCTGCAACCCGTCCCGCGCCATGGGGCTTTTAGAGGAGCCGAGATACATACTGAACAGCACCTGCGGGAGTTTCCACGACATGCCGGAAAACACCATCCGCGAGCACACCTTCTGCTGCGGCAGCGGCTCCGGCGTCGGCACCGACGAAAACCTGGAGATGCGGCTCCGCGGCGGGCTTCCGAGGGCGGCGGCGGTGCGGTACGTCCGCGAGAGGCACGGGGTCAACATGCTCTCCTGCATCTGCGCGATCGACAAGGCGACGCTGCCGGCGCTCATGCAGTTCTGGGTTCCCGGCGTGGAGGTGTGCGGGGTGCACGAGCTGCTGGGGAACGCGCTGGTGATGGAGGGGGAGTCCGAGCGGAAGGCGAACCTCCGCGGCGAGCCACTGACGGAGGCGGCCGATGAAAAAGAGTAGGAGCTTTCTTGTCGCAGGTGCGATCGCGGCCGTTCTTGCCGCCCCCTTCGCGGCGTCATATTTCGGGGAGCGGAGGCCGGCGCTTCCGAAACCGGAGCTTCCCCGGGCCGGGAAAGAGTGCGTGAGGCCGGCCGCGGAAATGAGGGAACGCCACATGATTCTTCTGAACCGGTGGCGCGATGACGCGGTGCGCCGGGGCCTCCGGGGGGAGATTACCGTCGGCGGAGCCGCGTACCGTAAAAGCCTGACCGGCGCCTGCATAAAGTGCCACGGGGAAAAGGAAAAATTCTGCGACCGGTGCCACGCGTCCCTTGCGGTGTCCCCCGTCTGCTGGCGGTGCCATATTCACGGAAAGGAGGGGAGGCCATGAAGACAACGCGGCGCGACCTGCTTATAAAGGCGGCCCGGGCAGGGGCGGTCCTCCTGGGCGGGACCGCGATGTACGAAATTGTCTCCGGGAGCGAGGCGCTCTCACGCGTGCGCGGCCGCGGGGCAAGGCTCGCGATGGCGGTGGACCTTCCGCGCTGCGCGGCCGAGGGTGAGTGCGACCGGTGCATCACGGCGTGCCACCGGGGCCACAACGTTCCGCGTGTCCCGGATGAGCTGCGGGAGGTGAAGTGGATATGGAAAGAGGATATGGCGCGCCTGTTTCCCGAAATGATCGACGGCCCGGTAAACGGGGAGCTGGGGCGGCGGAAGACCGTGGCGCTCTGCAATCACTGCGCCGAGCCGCCCTGCGTCAGGGTCTGCCCCACCGGCGCGACCTTTAAAAGGGAAAACGGGACCGTGATGATGGACCAGCACCGCTGTATCGGGTGCCGCTACTGCATGGCGGCGTGCCCTTACGGGTCCCGCAGTTTCAACTGGCGGGATCCGCGGGAGTTTCTGGACCCGGGCGCGCTGAATCCGGATTATCCGACCAGGACCGCCGGCGTGGTGGAGAAATGCGATTTCTGCGCCGAGCGGACCGACGCCGGGGGAGTTCCCCTCTGCGCCGGTGCGTGCCGGGCCGGAGCGCTCATCTTCGGGGACCTCAACGACAGGGGCTCGGGCATCCGGAGCGCCCTGGCGGGACGGTTTGCCATGAGGCGGAAGGCGGAGCTGGATACCGGCCCCGGCGTATACTATCTCCTGTGAGGCGGCGATGATACAGAAGGCATTTCACGGCGGAAAATCGTACTGGCTCCTGATGGGCCTTCTCGGGGCGGTCGCCGCCGCGGGGGTATTCTGTTACCTCCGGCAATTAGAGCACGGCCTGTCGGTCACCGGCATGGGGAGGGACGTGTCCTGGGGACTCTATATCGCCCAGTTCACTTTCTTCGTCGGTGTGGCGGCGTCGGCGGTCACCGTGGTGCTCCCTTATTACCTCCACGACTTCCGCGCCTTCGGAAAGATCACGGTGCTCGGCGAGTTTCTGGCGGTCGCGTCGGTGGCGATGTGCGTGCTCTTCATCTTTGTGGACCTCGGCCAGCCGTTCAGGGTGCTGAACGTGTTTCTCCATCCCTCGCCGACGTCGCCGATGTTTTGGGACACGGTGGTACTGTCCGGCTACCTGGCCATCAACCTGATAATATCGTGGACCGTGCTGGGGGCGGTGTACAGGGACACGCCGCCGCCGCGATGGGTGAAGCCTCTCATTTACCTGTCCATACCCTGGGCGGTGAGCATTCATACGGTCACCGCCTTCCTCTACGCCGGGCTCCCCGGGCGGCACCTCTGGTTTTCCGCCATCACCGCGGCGAGGTTCCTGGCCTCTGCGTTTTCATCCGGGCCGTCGCTCCTGATTCTTCTCTGCCTGGCCATGCGGCGATTCGCCGATTTTAACGCAGGCAGGGAGGCGGTCGGCGCCATGGCGAGGATCGTGGCCTATTCATTCAGCGCCCATGTTTTTTTCATTCTTCTTGAGATTTTCACCGGCTTCTACGGCGGCATACGCTCCCACCGGGAGCCCTTTATCTACCTTTTCGCCGGCCTTGACGGGAAATCGGCCCTGGCCCCCTTTATGTGGGCGGCAGCGGCAACGGGGGCGACGGGGCTACTGCTTTTCATCGTCCCGAAGGCGAGGGAGAATAAAGTGCTGCTCCCCATCGCCGCGGGCATGGTGTTCATTTCCGTCTGGATCGAAAAAGGGTTCGGTTTCGTGACCGGAGGGTTTGTCCCCTCGCCCGCGGGGAACGTGACCGAGTACCTCCCCACGGTTCCGGAAGTGCTGGTCACCGCCGGGGTGTGGGCGGCCGGGTCGATGCTGCTGGCTGCGCTGTACAGGGTATTTATCGCGGTGCGCCGTGAGGCGTGACGGCGGCTCCCGCAGCTATTTATGACAAAAATGGCAGTCTCTTGAAAGGCCGCCGTTCTGAATCAAGCCGCGGCGGTTATGGCAGTTCCTGCAGGTCTGATGCAGGGCGGATTCGTAAGAAATGACCGATAGATAGGTTGCCATGGGCCCCGGATACTCCCGGTGACAGCTTCTGCAGGTTGCGCTGTTTTTCGTTGACCTGTCTCCCCGCGGGTGGCATTCCTCGCAGTTGTTCCCTTTTTTATAGAATGCGGCATGAAGCCGGTGATTGAACATCGACGAAGCGGCATTCATGCTGCGGTGGCACCGGGCGCATGGCGCGGTTTTCCCTCCGGGCGCATCCAGGTGATGGCAGAGTCGGCAACCGCCGCTTTCCTTCGAGGCAATGGCGGCATGGCGGGCGTGTGAAAATTCCACGGCAGTACCGTTTCTGTCGCCGTCTATCGTCATAGGATCACCGGGAAGGGAAGCCGTGACCCGGTCGAAGGGATGCTCTCCGCGGCCGCCGGCAATCGCCGCTATCAGTCCGGAGGCAAGTATGAGCGCTGTCAAGAACGGTGCGCTTCCGGTTTTATTTGCAGAGGATGTTTTCTTCATGGGTTCTTCCGGTTTCACCGCGTCACAACCTCGCCCGTAATCGTCCTGGAATGCGCCAAGCCGCTTCCGATGCAAGCCGCGTAAAAGGAAACAGGAGTCCGTGACCGAGCCGGGTAAAAGGGATTAGCGCCAGCACTGCGTTTCCGCCGAGCATGTGCAGCAGTACCGTAAGATCATAGGAGACCGGGTTCCACTGCCGCGATGCCGCAAACCCGGTGAGCATCGTGCCCAGAATGAGCGCGAGTACGGCGTAATCGGAGGCACCGCTGATCATTCTGGATGCGCGGTTGAAAATTCTATACGCCATGAGAAACACTCCGGCCGCAAGCGAGACGGCGGCAAGGATATCTGCGACGTTCCGCGGCATATAGGGCCAGCCGAAGCCGGTATTCGTCTCCACGACTTGTGTGTGGTCCTGAAGGAGCAGGAGCACCGTGATCATTCCCAGATGGAACACAAATGATGCGGCGCTGAACAATATCTTCGTGTCTGCGATCCTTCCGGGAAGAACCAGCAATCCCGCGGTTTCGCGCAAGGCGCCGGAACGTGCCGGCGAAAACGTAACGGACCCGCCTTCCCTCGCCGACCGGAAGGTACGCCAGACAAGGCGGAGCGAACCGAGGACCATCAGGGTGAAACAGAACCTGAAGAGCGGGCCCCGGGATATTATAATAAGAGAATCCATTTCAGTCCCCTTCGCCTGAGTTATTCATCCTTATTGCATTGAACACCAGGTCGTGCAGACCCGCGTGACGCATGGGCACTTTATGATGAGCGATCAGCTCGCCAATCTGTTTCTTGCAGTTCGCGCAGGGCGTTATCACCAGTTCGGCGCCGGTGGATATGAGCTGATCCGCCTTCCCTTTGCCGGACACCGCCATCCGGTACGGTTTGAATTCATTCACTGAAACGGTGCCTCCTCCTCCTCCACAGCACAGGTTTAGCCTGCCGTGTGGCTCCATCTCAACGAAATTTTTTATGAATGAGGCGATAATTTCCCTGGGAGCCTCCACCAGCCGTCCGTTTCTGGCGATATTGCAGGGATCGTGATAGGTGACCCGCTCTGTCACCGCGTCCGGGTCGAGTTCTATCCGGCCGGTCTTGATGAGACGGGCCGTCAGATCGATCATGCTCACCACGGGTATGCCGGTCCGGTCGGTAAAATTGTTGAGATACATATCCGCGACCCTGAAAGCGTGGCCGCATTCGCCGATGAGAATTTTTTTCCCGCCTATTCTCCGTACCTCGTCGAACATGGACTGCACGAGTGTTTCCAGGACGTCATCGCTGTAAAAAAGGCCGTAATTAATCGCGTCGAAGTATTCAGTTGATATCGTCCAGCTCACTCCCGCTTCATGGAGAACGCAGGCGATCCCCATGAGCGTGTCAGCCTCCATGAGGTAATCGCTCACCGGCGCGAAAAAAACGTATTCAGCATTCCGGACGTCAAGGGGGAATCTGACTCTTTTTCCCTTTAATTCGAAAATCTCCTCTTCCAGAAACTCAAGGTTGTCCTTCAGCGCCTTCAGAGGAATGGCGGAGGTGTTTCTGGCAGGGCCTTTGATCTGTTCGTTCACGGATACGCTGAGTGCTTTCGGTACGATGCCGACACGGCTCATGATGAACCTGCCCAGCCTCACCACTATTCGGTGGTCGATTCCCATAGGGCAGAACCGTGAACAGCGCCCGCAGAGTGTGCAACGGTAAAACGATTCCGCAATACTGTAGAGTTCTTGCTCCGAGACGGCCGGGGTGCCGAAAATTCGTGATTTGATTCGCCCGGCCGTGGTAAAATGGCGGCGATACACCGATAGGAGCAAGGAGCTTCGATAACAGGGAATGTCGCGCGGGTCGCGGCTGACACGGTAAATCTGGCATTCTTGCGCGCACCTGGTGCAATTCATGGATACGCGGGAGTAGATGTCAAGGATCGATCGGTAGCCCGGATTTTCCAGTATGGCTTCAAAGGCCTTGAGGAAGGCGCTTGTCGGATCTTCCGTGGTCAGGGGTTCTATGGTGAAAGGGTATTTTTTCATAACGAACACATTTCATTTAATGAATAATATTCACTATAATCTTGCATTTTTGTCAAGCGGATACTATTCATTGTTAATTACCGAAAATATTTCGCACCTCCTGCGAGAAATGAACGCGGGTGACCGGTATCAAGTAAAGTCTTCCATGACTATGGATATTCGGTATAGGTAATTGTACAGTTATTTTCGATGAATTCCGGATGAATAATTATCGACATGACCGCGTTGCCCTGTTTTATTTGACCCGCGGTACGCGGGCCTTGCACCGCATTGCCGCGTTTCCACTCTCTGTATCGGAAAGTTTACAAGGCGGGAGCCGATGACATTTCGGATAGCGATAAACGGGTACGGCAGGATCGGCCGGTGCATCCTCAGGGCGCTCTACGAGCGAGGGTACCGCGGCGCCATGGAAGTGGCGGCGATAAACGACGTCGCCGATGCGGCCACCATGGCGTATCTGACGAAGTACGACACCATTCACGGTCCTTTTCCCGGCGAGGTGGCGCTGGAGGGTGATGTCCTCGCCGCGGGTGACGACCGGATCGCCATTTTCAACCAGGGTGAAATCGAACACCTCCCCTGGCGCGGCCTCGGCATCGACCTGGTGATGGAGTGCACCGGCCGTTTCGTCGAAAGGGCTGACGGTGACCGGCACATCGCCTCCGGTGCGGGCAAGGTCCTCTTTTCCCATCCGGCGTCGCCGGACGTGGATTTCACCGCGGTGTACGGGTTCAATCACAACGATATCCGGCGCAGGCACAGGATCGTGTCCAACGCCTCCTGCACAACCAACTGCCTGGTGCCGGTCATAAAGGTGCTGGACGACCGCCTATCCGTTGCGGCCGGACAGATCACCACGATCCACGCGGCCATGAATGACCAGCCGGTGATCGACGCGTACCATCACACCGACATGCGCCGCACGCGGTCCGCCGGCCAGTCCATCATTCCGGTGGACACACAGCTGGCAAAGGGGATCGGAAGGCTGCTGCCGCACCTCGACGGCCGCTTCGAGGCGACCGCGGTGAGGGTGCCTACCGTAAATGTGTCCGCCCTGGACGCGGTGCTGTGGGTGGAACGCCGGACCACGGCCGAGGAGGTGAATTCACTTTTCGAGGAGGCCGCCCTCGGCAGTTTCAGGGGGATTCTCGGGACCAACCGGGAGCCCCTTGTGTCATGCGATTTCAACCACGACTGCAGGTCCTCGGTGATTGACGTCACCCAGACCCGAGTATCCGGACACAGGCTCGTAAAGGTCTTCATCTGGTTCGACAACGAGTGGGCCTACGCGGTGAGGATGCTCGACACCGCCCTGGCGATGCTCACGGCGCGGGATTAGAGGGGCGTTCGGGCCGAACTGGGCTCCGCCGCCGCGGGCTCACCGGCATCGTCCAGGGCGGCGGCGGAAAAACCCCGACAGGAAGGCCAGAGCCATGAAGGCGGCCATCACGGCGGCGCACATCCCGAGCGATGCCGCGGAACCGAAGCGCATGATGAGTATCGGGGCTACCGAGGTGACCAGGCCGCCCCCCAGGAGCGGCTCGTACACGATCTGCTTGAATCCGAACGAGGGGGCGGCTTCGGTTTCAAAATCGGGGTCCACCACCCTCAACAGAACCAGCCCCACCGCCGTGACGCCGGTCTGCATGCCGAATTCCACGATGCCCCGTTCGAACCACGCGTCAGGGAATATGCGCGGAGCGAGGAACCATGTTATAAACAGCATCCAGGCGATTCCCGCCGTCATGAGGAGGGCAAAGGGGACGGCGAACTTCAGCACCACCTGGAGGTTGAGCGAGGCGATCGCCGAGGCCACGAGAAAATCGAGCGATACGCCCTCGATCCTTTCGAAAGTCTGCCGGTCAAGATACTTTGAGACGCCGGTGCCGGCTGACGCGAGCTGGACCAGTATGCCGCCGATCATGGCAAGCGGGAAGAGGGGCATCGTAACCAGCGCCGGATGCAGAGACGTGACGCCGCGGTGCATGAGCCACCCCAGCAGGATCGCGGCGGCGACGAACCCGCCGTGGAACGCGATCGGGTCTATGGCGTTGCGCGATACCGTGTATGTCCCGTAGGGCCTCCGGTGCTCCGCTTCAATCACCCCCCCGAGGATTTCTTGCGGGATGCTGTCGGGATTGTCTATTTTCAGGGTATGCCCCCTGCGGGCCGCGATATTGATGAGTATCATGCCGAAGACAACGGAGCAGACAATCCCCACGGTGGCCGACATCAGTCCCAGGTCGGCCCCGTCCGGAAACCCCAGGTTTCTGAAAAGCTCGGCCATGCCGGAGGCGGTGCCGTGTCCGCCGGAAAAACCGATTTCCAGTATCGAGGCGAAGATGTCAGGAACCCCGAAGAGCGGGCCCAGCACCGTCATCGTGAGCAGTATCGCGATGAAATACTGGCCAACCCCCGCGAAAAAGCCGTAGCATATCTGCGGACCCGCTTCGCGCCAGATTGTCCCGGGGCCGGGCACCTTCATTCCCAGGAACATGCAGGCGAACACCACGGATATGAGTCTTCCCGGAACGGCGCTCCATGACGCGGCCGTTTCGGCCGGGATGATCCCGAGCGCCTGGGGGCCCATCAGGAGGCCGATGAAACCGGCAAGAAGAGACGCGGGGAGGAGGATTTTCTGGAGCGCCTTCACCCTGGAGCGGAGAAATATGCCGGCCAGAAGCAGGGACGCCAGGATCGCCATGTCCAGCATGAAGCGGGTGAGAACGCCGGCGTCCATACGGTCAGCCTATGAAAAGGCCCAGCGCCAGAAGGGATGGAGTCGCCAGGTTTATTATCACGTTCAGCCCCATGGACGGGACCAGGGCAGGAATGTCGTTTGCGTTTCTGCGGGCCCCCGCGTACGCCTTTACCGACGGTATCGCGGTAATGAGCGCGATAAGGCAGAAACGAGGCAGTATCCCGGCGAACACCCCGCCGGCGATCACGACGTACGTGAGAAGGAGGAATAACCCGTATATGATGCTGCTGTTCCTGTTGCCGATGGCTATGGGGAAGTGCCTGCGTCCGATCTCCGCGTCAGCCTTTACGTCGGGGAACTGGTTGAGCAGAAGCAGGTTGCTCACCAGGAAAAAAGGGACCATGGACGCGGTGAGGGCGGTAAACGAGTAGACTCCGGTCATGGCGAAATGGGCCCCGTTCACCATAAGGGTCCCGAACCCCAGTCCCGGCGCCACAAGGCAGAGCAGCGGGTTGTTGACGAACCAGAGGGTGTAGCCCACAAGCAGAAGCAATCCCAGCGCACCGACAGGGATCAGCCACGGGCCGCGGTAATACACGAAATAGAGCCCCACGCCGGCGGTCACCGCGAAAGTCGAGACCGCCACTGCCAGGGCGAGCCTTTCGAGCCCGGGCCGCGCGGGGAGGGTGCCGCTTCCGCCGCTGAAGGGCGTGCGCGTTGTCTTTGCGTCAAGGCCGCTTTTAAAATCGAAGTATTCGTTGAAGGCGTTGACGCTGGCATGCGCAGCCACCGCCCCGAGGATCACCAGCGCGGCGTGGAGAGGGCGCAGGTGCCCGGTTTCGTAGTACGACGTGGCGAGCCCCACTGACGCGCATGCGGGTGTGAGCATGAGAAAGGGAAGCCTTATGATTCCCAGAATTGATTTCATCATGACGGTCTCCTCGTTGCAGTTGTATGCCGGAATGAATGGTCGCCGGCGCAGGGGCGCCCGATTCGCGGTATACCGGTAATAGCCCCTGCCGATCCTGTAAAGCTTTTTTCGGTATTCGGGACGCCGCGGCCGGAATTAAAGGGTCAGCGGCAGCATTCGCCGTCTGAGAGGGAGCAGAGGGGGGATCGTTCGATCTGGAGCGTCGTATGGGAAATCGAGAAATTGTCGGCCAGCACCGAATTGATTGACCGGATCACCGAATCGGTGTCCCCGGCCGCGCCTTCCTCGGACAGGCAGACATGGGCGGAAAGAAACACCTCGTTCGAGCTGACCGACCAGATGTGGAGGCCGTGCACGCTCCCGACGCCGCCGACGGACATTATCTTCCTGCTGACCTTTTCCGGGTCGATGGCAGGAGGGGTGCCCTGCAGAAAGATGCGGAGCGATTCCTTTATTATGTCGGCGGCGCTGATGAACAGCATCACCACGATTATGACGCTGACCGCAAGGTCTATCCAGTACTGCCCGGTGAATTTCAGAATGAGCGCCGCGGCGACCACGCCCACGGATGAGAGGGAATCGTAGAGAAGGTGGAGAAATGCGGCCCTGAGGTTGAGGCTCCCCTTCCTGGTCCTGGACAGGACCGCCATGGAGGCGAGGTTTCCCGCCAGTCCGATCCCGGCGACCAGAAGCATTATGTCGACGTCGATCGGCCGTGGATGCAGAAACCGGGCCACCGACTCGTATACTATGTAAATGCCGATGCCCAGCAGGCTCAGGGAGTTGATCAGCGCGATGAGAACTTCGAAGCGCTTGAGGCCGAAGGAATACCTCCGGGACGGCTTTTTTTCCGAGACCTTTTCGCCCGCGTAACCCAGCATCAGGGAGAGGACGTCGGAAAGGTTGTGCCCTGCGTCTGATATGAGCGCCAGGCTCCCGGACAGGACTCCCCCCACGTACTCCGCCACGGTGATCAGCACGTTCAGGGCGATTACAGGCAGGAATAATGCGCCTCCTCCGTGACCGTGAAGCCGGTGGCCATGTTTTTCGTGGTGATGGGTGGTATGTTCCGGTCCGGTCATGATTATTATAATCTATAATAAGGGCCTGGTGCAGTCAAGATATTTCGGCATATTCCCGCCCGCCTGGCCCCGCGCTCCGCAGGCGCGTTTTTCATCCGCTATGCGCCGCCACCTTTCGGCGTGTGATGAGCTCTTCCGGCTCTCAACACGGATAAAACCGTCGCGAGCAAGTATTTACTTGACACATCATTTTCTTCCTGCAGAATCGCGGCCATGCATCTGATATCGACATATCGAAGAACTGCCGCCGCCGTTTTGATGGCGGCCGCTCTTGCCGCGGCTCCCGCGGCCGCCGTCCCGCCCGCTGCCGCGAACACTGTGGCGGTGGTGAAGGGGCGGTACGACGACGTGGAACTGGTCCTGTCCACCTACAAAATTCCCTTCGACACAATCGAATACCGCGACCTGGACAATGAGGAGACCTATAAAAAATACCGGTCGATATTCTTCCCCTGCGGCGTCGTCCCCTCAATGAACGAGCGGATCAATCTGGTGGCGCAGAGGAACCGCATACAATCGGTTTCGCTAAAGGATGATTTCAGGGAACCGGGAAAGGATGCGACGGCCCGATGCATCAGGGATTTCGCCGAAGGGGGCGGGGCGCTCTATTTTTCCGGATACGCCTTTGATCTGCTCCAGCGCGCGTATTCGCCGTTTCTGTTCCACGATGGGTTTCCCCACGTGGGCCTTCCCGGCAGGATCGAGTCGAAGCTGATGCACGACATCTCCCGTTTCTGCGTGAAGACCAAAATGGCGCTTTACATGGAACACTCCGGCTGGATCGCCCCCAGGGCCGCCATGGGGGAGGTGATCGTGAGCGGAAAATACGACACGCCCAGGGGTGAGAAATCGGGCCCCCTGTCGGTGCTGATCCGGAAGGGTGACGGGGAAATTCTCTACACCAGTTATCACAGCACCGTGTTCAGCGATTTCCGGAGGTTCAATATCTACAGGATCGCCGGCTCGCCCCTGCTGAAAAGGACCGCGGCCATGGCCGAGCGATGGGACCAGACGATCACCGGAAAGATCGTGGACGCCTTTCATTCCGGCGAAAACCACAGAATGTATTATCTCAACCTTGGACGGGGAAACAACACCGTCTACTACCAGACGCCGGACGCCCCGATGCAGATCGACGTGTTTGACGAAAAGATGTCGCTGATCGTTTCACGCGATTCGTTCGACAGAAGCGGCAGTTTTGATATCGTGTACGGCGACAGCGGCTACTGCTTTGTCAGGGTCTATCCGTCGACGCGGCAGAGGTTTCGGATGTTCGCCCTGGTGTCGGCGCACGGCCCGAGAATCATACCGCATGCAAACCTTTTGTTGAAGATCGGGCTCGGCGTTGCGGCTGTCTTTGCGATAGCGGTGCTCAAGCGTCTGTTCTTCGGCAGACGATATTCCGGCAGGTTCGGGATGTAGGGTTTTCCCTTATCTGTCCCCCTGCACGCGATCGACCAGTTCGATGAACTGCCGGTAAAAATCCTTAAACTCGTCGTTTTTTCTGAGAGACCGCGTGTCCGGTTTCCTCCCTTCCATGAGGTCGCGTACAATGTTGGAGAGCACGTAAATGGGGCCGGAAATCCTGTTGGTCAGGTTTATCAGGTAAAAGTAGAGGAACACCCCCAGAAGCACCGTGGTGATGATCATTGTCGATAAGATGATGCGGTTCCTCTGTTGGAGATCATGCAGGGTCTGCACGTTTCTTTCGGCAAGGAGAACGCGCTCCCGCGCGGGCAGGGGCGATTGGCGGGCGATGGCCGGCGAGAGCTCGCTGATCGCCCGGTATATCCTTCTGTTATAGTCCGAAAGTATGATGCCGGTCACCGCGATGAGCGAAATGAGGGCGATAATAATGATTCCGATGATGCTGAAAGTGGTCCTGAGCTGAAAACTTTTATCGATCAACTTTTTTCTCTTAAACACCCTTATTCCCTCCCTGTTCAGTCGGCCCG
Source organism: Spirochaetota bacterium (assembly GCA_041737965.1). GTDB lineage: Bacteria > Spirochaetota > UBA4802 > UBA4802 > UBA5550 > JAFGJK01. The sequence goes on from JBGSQT010000009.1 coordinate 52,187, forward strand.
CCAGTATTTATCCTGTGTTATATGTTGCCGGGCCTCCCGGGGCATGTCAACAAGAATTAGCGCGGAAGTGCGTGTCGGCGCGCCCGTGTGCCTTGCGGTGTCCCTGGAATTCGTTAATAAGGTAAATTTTGGCGATTTCTGAGAAAAATTGTTGCATTCACGGACCCTCTGGGAATTAATTCATGAAATTCCATCGGAGAACGGCATGGGCAGGGTCATTTCCGTTTCAAATCAGAAAGGCGGTGTCGGTAAGACAACCACCACGGTGAATCTCGCGGCGTTTCTCGCCGAGAAGGGAAAGCGCGTGCTCATCATCGACATCGATCCCCAGGCGAACGCCGGATACGGCCTGGGCATAAACGCCGAGGAGCTGGAGACCACCATTTACGAGGTGCTGATAGGCTCGATCCCCATCCGGGAGGCCATATTCAAGACCGACATCGACAACCTCTTCCTGGTGCCGTCGAACATCCATCTTTCCGGCGCCCAGGTTGACATGCTGGACCAGGAAGGGAAGGAATTCGTGCTCAGCAGGGGCTTGAAGGACATACGCAATGATTTCGATTTCGTCCTTATCGACTGCCCTCCCTCCCTGGGGGTCCTCACCCTGAACGGCCTCGTGGCCGCCGATTCCGTGCTTATTCCTCTTCAGTGCGAGTATTACGCGCTGGAGGGGCTGAGCCAGCTCCTGCGCATCATCTCCATGGTCCAGGAAAGCCTGAACAGGCGGCTCCGAATCGAGGGGGTGGTGCTCACCATGTACGATTCCAGGACGAACCTGTCGCAGCAGGTGGTGGCCGACGTGCGCGAGTATTTCAGCGACAAGGTGTTCAAGACCATAATACCGAGAAACGTGAAGCTGTCCGAGGCCCCCTCTTTCGGCAAGCCCATAGGAATGTACGACAAGTCGTCGGTGGGGAGCGTGACGTACGAAAATCTTGCGGAAGAGGTGCTCAATAATGGTTAAGCGTGCTCTCGGGAAGGGACTGGGGGCGATTATCACGTCGCCCACGCCGGTGGAGGATTTCGAGCGCAATATCGTCGAGGATTCCGAGCGGATCGTGCACCTCGACGTACAACTAATCCACCCTAACCCGGACCAGCCCAGGACGCATTTCGACGATATCGCCATCAAGGGCCTTTCCGAATCGATAAAATCCGTTGGCATTATCCAGCCCATCGTGGTCAGGAAAAAGGACGGGAAATACCTGGTGGTGGCGGGGGAGAGAAGGCTCAGGGCGGCAAAGCTCGCGGGGCTCAGGACGATCAAGTCGATCGTCATAGATGCCGGCGAGGAGCAGAACCTCACCATGGCGCTCATCGAAAACATTCAGCGCGCCGATCTCGACCCGGTGGAGGAAGCCAGGGCGTACCGCGTGCTGGTGAACCGCTTCAAGCTGAAGCAGCAGGACATCGCCGACAGGGTGGGGCGCGACAGGGCCACCATCGCCAATTCCCTCAGGCTTCTGAACCTCCCGGAGGACATACAGGACGCCATTTCAAGCGGAAAAATCTCCGCCGGGCACGCCAAGGTGCTCCTGTCGGTGACCGGCGCGAACGAACAGCGCTGGTACTGCTCCCAGGTTGTGGAAAAGAACCTCTCCGTCAGGGCCCTGGAACAGATGATGAACGCGGGGAAAAAAGAGGAAAAGAAGGGGAAGGGGCGGGGGCTCAAGGACGCGCAGATCCGCAAGATGGAAGAGACCCTCATTTCGGTCCTCGGCACCAAGGTCGAAATCAAACATGTGGGGACAAAGGGGAAAATCGAGATCAGCTACTATTCGCTCGACGATTTTGAACGGATCCTCGAATTAATTTCAAAATAACTCGGTCCGCTCCGTCAGGCGGTCATTCCGGAGGAAGCAATGCTTGTCATCAGTTCGCACCGGCGCGGAGACGCGGTTGTCCTGTGCCTCAAGGGGAGCCTGAGCCTGGACAATACATTTGAAGTGGAAAGGGCCCTCAATGAACAGACGAATTCCGGGCAGAAAACCATCGCCTTCGACCTCAAGGACCTCAACGGGCTCGACTCTTCGGGCCTCGGCCTTTTTCTCAGGCTCCACAAGGAATCGGCCAGAAACGGAATCGATCTCGTGTTCCTGAACATTACGGAAACCATCGTGACTCTTTTCGATATATCCAAGCTGAACAATTTTTTCAATATCATGACGGAAGAGGATTTTCTCGAACAGCATTCGGGATAGGCGGCCCCTCCTGAAAGGACATGCGCCGGCCGCCGGCGTTCATTTTATCAATATAATGCGGTTAAGTCCATGAAAAAAGGATTCCCTTATCGCGCCGTCGTGTTTGCCGGCGGCGGCAACAGGTGCCTCTGGCAGGTCGGGTTCTGGCGGGAGCTTGAAAAACACATGAAGATAAGGCCGGAGGTCATCTCGTGCGTCAGCGCCGGCGCCGCCATGGCGTGTATGATACAATCCGGACGGATCGATGAGGGCCTCCGGTTTTTCACCGGCCTTACCGGGAAAAACCGGAAGAACGCATATTTCGCGAATCTTTTCGGGCCTGAAAAGGTGTTCCCCCATTATGAAATGTATCGGAGCGCCCTTCTCCACACCATCGGCCAGAGGGAGTTGACGCGCATTCATCGCGGCCCGGAGATACTGGTGCTTGTCGCGCGCCCGCCGCGCCCTCTGGGGCCGAAATCGGCGACCTTTATCGGCATGGGGGCCTACTACCTGGAGAAGCATTTCTCCTCGCCCGTCCATCCGAAACTGGCGTCAAAACTCGGTTTTGTCCCGGAGGTGGTGCCGGTCAGGAATTGCGGAACCCCGGAGGAGCTGGTGGACCTCATCATTGCCTCCTCATGCACCCCCCCCTTCGTGCCGGTGATGCGCCTGGACGGGAAGATCGTCCTTGACGGCGGCCTGATAGACAATGTGCCGGTTGCGGCGCTTCCGGAGGAGTACAGATCCGACGCGCTGGTGCTGCTTACGAGGAAGTATTCCCCGGACAAAATCCCCGCCGTTCCCGGACGGACCTATGTGCAGCCTTCGGTGCCGATCCCGATCACGAAATGGGATTACACAAACCCGGGGGGGCTGAAAGACGCCCATGATATCGGCATGCGCGACGCCCGGGTGCACCTGAATGACATTCGTTCGCGGAAACGCTGAAACCGGCCCCCCCGGTTGCCGTTTTTTTTTGCTTGCTAAATCCCGAAAAAAATCTTAACTTTCCCGGTTGCCGTTTTTTTTTGCTTGCTAAATCCCGAAAAAAATCTTAACTTTTCATGGTATACGTTCCCATACCGTGTAGAGGTGTTGTCCCATGGATTTCAACCTGAATGCCGGGCTTTTTTCATCGGAAAAAAATTTTCAGCCCTTTGAACCGGGGAAGGTGTATGACGTGCTGATCATCGGCGGCGGTCCGGCCGGCCTCACGGCCGCGGTCTACTGCATGAGAAAGGGCATTTCCGCCGGCATCGTCATAAAGGATATGGGAGGGCAGATGGCGGAAACGTCCGGCATCGAGAACTATCTCGGGTACCGGTACATCAACGGCGTCGAGCTGACCGACAAGTTCAGAGAGCAGGTGCTCCAGTTCGGCATCGCCTTTCGCGAGGGGCAGGAGGCCGTGTCGCTCATTGACGGCGAAGTAAAAAAGACGACGCTGGACGACGGTACCCTCATAGAGTCAAGGACGGTAATAATCGCCTCAGGAAAATCGTACAGGAAACTGGGCGTGAAGGGGGAAAAGGAGCTGACCGGACACGGCGTCGCCTACTGCTCTATTTGCGACGCGCCGTTTTTCGCCGACAGGCCGGTGGCCGTGATAGGGGGGGGGAACTCGGGTATCGAGGCCGCCATAGACCTGGCCAAAGTCGCGACCCGCGTGACCGTGGTGCAGAACCTTGATTCGCTCACCGCTGACAGGATACTCGCGGACAGGCTCGCGGAATTCGGCAACGTAGAGTACATATTCGGGCACTCGGTGTCCGAGATCACCGGCGACGAGAAGGTGAGGGGGGTGCGGCTGAAGGACCTCAAGACCGGCCGGGAGAGGGAACTGGAAGTGCAGGGAGTTTTCATTCAGATAGGGCTGGTGCCCAACAGCGGGTTCGTGAAGGGGCTCGTGGAGTTCAACGATTACGGAGAAATACTGGTGGACAACGCGTGCAGGACCAGCAGGCCGGGTATCTTCGCCGCCGGCGACGTCACCACGGTTCCCTTCAAGCAGATAATAATCGCCGGAGGCGAGGGGGCGAAGGCCGCCCTTTCCGCCTCGGATTTTCTGTTAAAATAAAAAACAGGAGTGTGAGTCATGGCGCTTTTCGACGAAAAAGTACAATCCCAGCTTAAGAATATACTCGCCCAGATGAAGGAGAAGGTGCGGCTCGTCTATTTTTCGCAGGAGATAGAATGCCTCACCTGCAAGGATACGCGCATGTTCCTTGAGGAGGTCGCCTCGCTCAACGATAAACTGGTGCTGGAAAAATATAATCTCGTGACAGACAAGGAGAAGGCCGAACAGTACGGAGTGGACAAGGTCCCCGCGATCGTCATTCTTGAAGGGGAAGGGGCCGACACCGGCATCAGGTTTTTCGGCATACCCGGAGGCTACGAGATCAATTCCTTTCTCAACAGCATCCTCGAGACGTCCGGGGTGAGGGAGGAGCTGCCGAAAAAAATCTCGGAGAGGATCGCGGCCATCGACAAAAAGACGCACATTCAGGTTTTTGTCTCCCTCGGGTGCCCCTACTGCCCCAACGCGGTCGCCACCGCGCACCGGCTGGCGCTGGAAAATAAAAACATACGCGCCGACATGGTGGAGACGGCGACGTTTCCTCACATGGCGATCAAATACAACGTGAGCGGAGTGCCCAAGGTGGTGATCAATGAAAGCCACGAGTTTGTCGGCGCCCAGCCTGCTTCGGCGTTTCTGGATGTCATAGAAAAAGCATAAGGTGAGGTGGTTCGCGCCCCGCCTCCCGCAAGTGGGGCGGGGCGCGGGGGTACACTGATCCGGCAAGTGCTGCCGGTTTAAATGGAGGTTTCAATGAAAGCATTATTCTGTTCCGCGGTAATAATCGCGGCCGCTTGTTTCGCGGGCGGATGCGGCCGTCATGCGTCATCGGATGGAGAGGTAAGAATGGTGGTCGGCGAGGCGTGGATCCTCTCAGGCAGGGAAAAACGCGCGGCAAAAGTTGGCGATCTCCTGAGACAGGGTGACACGGTGGAAACCGGCGCCGCCTCGGTGGTGGTGGCCGAGATTTCCGGCGGGAGCGCGCAGGTTGAAATTCAGGAGAAGGCGCTGTTCAGGCTCGAATCGGTGACAGGGGACGACAAGGTGGTGGCGATAGAAAAAGGGAACCTCTGGTTTCTGGTGAAAAAAGTGGGGAAAAACGGCTCCTACAGGCTCAAGACCCCGACCGCGATCGCCGCGATCAGGGGGACCAAAATGTACAGATTCGCGCTAAACGGCTACGACGGCATGTGCCACTGCGAAGGGGTCGTCGAATATACCAGCGGCGGCTCATACGACAAAATGCACAGCAGGGACCACATGGCATTTACCGGGGACGGAAAAACCATACTTTTATCGCCCGAAGACATTTCCTTCATGATCAAGGCGGGAACGCCCCACAGGCACTCTGCGATCGACAACAGCCCTCTGGGGGGGAAGGCATCCGATATGGCTGAAAAGCAGGGGTCGATGCTGGCAAAGCTGGTGAAGGAAAGAATGGGAAAATAGGATGGAGGGGAGGGGCGTTCCTCGGGCGCTCTTCCCGCCCTCTCTCATATACGTATCTCTACGGGTTTTCACTCTTAACGTATCTCCCCCGTTTGTTAAAGTGACGGAAGTGGACAAATTTGTTTCTTTCCCATACACTATTATCTGAAAAGAAGACATAAAAATCAGCCGGTACGGTGTATCACATCGGACCTGACGAAAAAAAACACCGCATCCATTCGGATCCGTGATGAAGGCATTCAGGGTGTTCACCTGTTTTATCATCGGGGGCAGACAGGTCCCGCTTATATACCGGTATCCCGATGTCGAAATCTCCATCGGATGATGCGCCTTTGGGCCTCCACCCGGTTTGCGGTACGCATGGTTTTTTTAACACCCTATTAATACATGAGGGTCTTTCCTTAACGCCCGGGATATGGGCGATCGGCGCAGTATTTACTACGTTACCATCAGCAAGAACGTGAGGTAATGAAACATGAATACTCTGCTGCTGATATCCGTTGGCGTCCTCTCTCTCGCCTGTGCGGCGTATCTCTGGTTCTCCATCATGTTCCCGGAAAAATTCTGAGACAAAGGGCACAATTATGAGATCGAACGATTACATTCTGATCGGAGTGTTTTTTATCGTCGCGATCGCCGCCGCGGTCCCTCTGGGCGCGTACATGGCCAGGGTGTTCGCCGGTGAGAGTACACTCATGAGCCGGGTGTTTGCGCCGGTGGAGCGATTCATTTACGCGGTGTCCGGAATCCGGCCGGACGAGGAGATGGACTGGAAGCGGTATTTGGGGGCGGTGCTGATCTTCAACGCCCTCGGATTCATCATGCTGTTTTTACTGCAGTTGTTCCAGAATCTCCTGCCGCTCAATCCCCGGGGGCTTGCAGGCGTCCACCCGCTGCTCGCCTTCAATACCGCGGTGAGTTTCATGACCAACACTAACTGGCAGGCCTATTCCGGCGAATCGACCCTGTCATACATGGTGCAGATGACCGGGCTCACGGTGCAGAATTTTCTCTCCGCGGCGACCGGGAGCGCCGTATTCATTGTCCTTGTCCGGGGCGTCACCCGGGCGGAGACCGACAGGCTCGGAAATTTCTGGGTCGATCTGACGCGCTCGGTTCTTTATCTGTTTCTTCCGCTTTCGTTCATATTGGCGGTCTTTCTGGCGTCCCAGGGTGTCATCCAGACACTCGATCAGTATCGGTCCGTCACCACATTGGAGGGAATCACACAGTTCATACCATTGGGACCGGCGGCCTCGCAGATAGCTGTCAAACAGCTGGGCACCAACGGCGGCGGATTTTTCGGCGTGAACGGTGCGCACCCCTTCGAAAATCCCACTCCCCTCACGAACTTTTTCGAGATGATTGCGATCATTGTTCTTCCCATGGCCTATGTCTTCACCTACGGCTCGATGGTCCGGGCTAAACGCCACGGCGTTGCCATTTTTGTGACGATGCTCCTTCTCCTCGGAGCAGGGCTGGGGGCGATGCTCGTCAGCGAGCATCTGCCGAATCCTCTTTACGGTAATCTGCCGTTGCTGGAGGGGAAGGAGTTTCGTTTCGGTAGGTCCGCGAGCATGCTCTGGGGATCCCTTACCACCGTTGCGTCGAACGGGTCGGTGAATTCCATGCACGACAGCTTTACGCCGGTTTCCGGCATGGTGCCGCTTCTGAACATCATGCTGGGGGAGGTTATTTTCGGCGGGGTCGGCGCCGGCATGTACGGCATGCTCATGTTTGTTATCGTGACAATGTTCATCGCCGGGCTTATGGTGGGGAGGACGCCGGAGTATCTGGGTAAAAAAATAGGGAAACGCGAAGTGCAGTGGGCCATGGCCGCCATCATCATACCGAGCGCAATGATACTGTTATTTTCGGCCATCGCGTCCGTCACCGTCGTCGGGACCACCGGGCTTCCCAACAGGGGGCCCCACGGACTGTCCGAAATCCTGTACGCCTTTTCATCGGCCGCGGGTAACAACGGAAGCGCCTTCGCCGGCCTTCCAGCTGACACCCCCTTTTTTAACACCGGGACCGGCGTCAACATGCTGGTGGGACGGTTCATCGTCATCGCCGCCGCCATCGCCATTGCCGGGTCCCTGGCCTCGAAAAAGACGATCCCGGAAAGCGCCGGGACGTTCAGGACCGACGGTTATATGTTCGTCGTGCTCCTTACGGGCGTGATACTCATCGTGGGAGCCCTCACCTTCTTCCCGGCCCTTGCACTGGGCCCGATCGCGGAGCACATGCTGCTCATGAAGGGATTTACGTTCTGACAGGGGTACATTGATGCATGCAAAAAAAGAAATAAGCTTGTTCGACAAAACCATCGCCGGGAGGGCGCTCATCGACAGCTTCAAAAAGCTCCACCCGCGAACCCAGGCGAGGAACCCGGTCATTATGATGGTAACCGTGGGGGCGCTCTTCACCACCGTCCTCATCGCGATCGAAGCGGCCGGGGGCCGCTTTTCGCCGTTCACATTACAGATTGCCCTGTGGCTCTGGTTCACGACGCTCTTCGCCAATTTCGCCGAGGCCATCGCCGAGGGCCGGGGCAAGGCCAGGGCCGACAGCCTTCGGGCGGCAAAGACGAAGACGGTGGCCCGCTTGCTTGTAAACGGGAAAGAGTCCCATGTTCACGCGACCGAGCTCACGCGCGGGGACGTAGTGGTGTGCGAGGCCGGCGACATGATCCCCGGCGACGGCGAGGTGATCGAGGGGATCGCCAGCGTGGACGAATCGGCCATCACGGGCGAATCGGCGCCGGTGATCCGGGAAAGCGGCGGCGACAGGAGCGCGGTGACTGCCGGCACAAGGGTCCTGTCGGACCGAATCATTATACGCATCACCTCGTCCCCGGGGAATACGTTCCTGGACCGTATGATCGCGCTCATCGAGGGGGCGAGCCGCAAGAAGACTCCCAACGAAATAGCCCTCACCATCCTGCTGTCCGCCCTCTCCTTCATATTTCTCCTCGTGACGGTCACGCTGTATCCCTTCGTGTCCTACAGCGCGACCCAGTCCGGCGCCTCTTCCGCAGGGGAGTACATTTCCGTGCCGGTGCTGATTGCGCTCCTGGTGTGCCTTATTCCGACGACCATAAGCGGGCTCCTGTCGGCGATCGGCATCAGCGGCATGGACCGTCTCATACGACACAACGTCATCGCCATGAGCGGTAAGGCCGCGGAGGCGGCAGGTGACATCGACGTACTGCTCCTGGACAAGACCGGCACCATCACCCTGGGGAACCGTATGGCCACCGATTTCATTCCGGCCGACGGCGTCGACGTGAAGCGCCTGGCCTCGGCCGCGCAGCTCGCGTCGCTCTCTGACGAGACCCCCGAGGGGAGGTCTATCGTGGTGCTGGCCAAGGATCTCTACGCGCTCAGGGCTGACGAAGTGAAAAACGCCGACGCGAAATTCATCCCCTTCTCGGCGCAGACCAGCATGAGCGGCGTCGACATCGTGGCGCAAAAGGGACCTGTCAGGAGCATTAGAAAGGGGTCCGAAGCCGCCATTACTGGATATCTCGCCGGTATGGGTGTGCGATTCCCGCTGGAAGTTCACGCCGTGGCAAGCACCATCGCGCAGAGCGGCGGCACGCCGCTGGTGGTGGCCGAGGGGAGGGACGTCCTCGGAACCGTGCATTTGAAGGACGTGGTGAAGGGGGGTATACGTGAGCGGTTCGCGAGCCTCCGGCGCATGGGGATACGCACAGTCATGATCACCGGCGACAATCCTCTCACGGCGGCGGCGATTGCGGCGGAGGCCGGGGTGGACGATTTCATAGCCCAGGCCACGCCCGAAACGAAGCTTCTCCGCATCAGGGAGGAACAGGAGAAGGGCCACATGGCCGCCATGATCGGCGACGGCACCAACGACGCCCCGGCCCTGGCGCAGTCGGACGTCGGCGTGGCGATGTCGAGCGGCACCCAGACGGCCCGGGAGGCCGGGAACATGGTGGACCTCGACTCGAACCCGACAAAGCTCATCGAGATCGTGGAGATCGGGAAACAACTCCTCATGACGCGCGGCGCGCTCACCACCTTCAGCATCGCCAACGACGTGGCGAAGTATTTCGCCATTCTGCCTGCCATATTCGGCGGCCTCTATGCCGCGGCCGGCGGGACCGGAACCTTCGCCGCGCTCAACATAATGGGCCTCTCCTCTCCCGAAGGGGCGATCCTCGCCGCGGTGATATTCAACGCGCTCATCATCATCGCGCTCATACCGCTGGCGCTCCGCGGCGTGGCCTACCGTCCGATAGGAGCGAACGCGATCCTGGGGCGGAACCTCCTTCTCTACGGCCTGGGCGGGCTCATCGCGCCCTTTATCGGGATAAAGCTCATTTACATTCTAATCGTATTCCTGAACCTGGTGTGAAGGTGAAATTATGAAAACAACACTCATCGCGCTCCGTCTCCTTCTTGTCATGACCGTTCTTACCGGTGTGCTCTACCCGCTCCTGGTGACCGGCGTATCACGCGCCGCCTTCCCATGGAAATCAAGGGGGAGCATTATGGAAAGGGACGGGAAGGCGGTCGGCTCGGCCCTGCTGGCCCAGAAGTTCGAAAGGCCGGGGTATTTCCGGCCGCGACCTTCGGCGTCCGATTACGGCGCGGTCCCGTCTGGAGCGAGCAACCTCGGCGTCACTTCGGCCGATCTGAAAAAGGCCCTTGATGACAGAAAAAAATTCTGGACCGATACGCTGGCACGACACGGCATTGAGATGATGGGAGATATTCCCTCGGACCTTCTATTTGCGTCAGGGAGCGGTCTCGATCCACACATAAGCCCCGAAGCGACGCGGTTTCAGGAGCGCATTGTGGCATCGGAACGTAATTTTTCCTCGGAACAGGCCGCAGCGCTCCATGAATTGATTGCAAAACGGACTGAATGGCCTATAATGGGCTTTATGGGGGAACCGAGGGTGAACGTGCTGCTGCTGAACATGGATTTGGACCTGATTCAATGAGCCGTGATGATCATCGTCGTCCCGATCCGGACGATCTGCTCCGCACGATACGGAATGGGCCGGAACGGGGGGCCCTGCGGGTCTTCTTCGGCATGGCAGCGGGGTGCGGCAAGACCTTTGCCATGCTCACCGCGGCCCGCCGGGTCCTGGACGAGGGGATCGACGTCGTGGCCGGATACATCGAAACGCACGGCCGCGCGGACGTGGCGGCGCTTGCGGCGACGGTGCCGGCTATACCGCGGCGCAGGACCGAATACCGGGGAATGACCATCGAGGAGATGGACCTCGACGCTCTCCTCGCCCGCAGGCCCGCCATCGCCCTCGTGGACGAGCTGGCGCATACCAACACCCCAGACTCACGGCATCCCAAGAGGTATCAGGACGTGCTGGATCTCCTCGACGCGGGGATCAGCGTGTACACGACCCTCAACGTGCAGCACCTGGAGAGCCGCACCGAGACGGTGCGGGAGATCACCGGCGTGACCGTCCAGGAGACGCTCCCCGATTCGGTGCTCGACAGGGCCGACATCATCGAGCTCGTCGACATATCGCCCGAGGAGCTCCGCAAGAGGCTGGCCGAGGGGAAGATCTATCCGCCCCAGAGGGCCGTGGTGGCGGCGGAGAATTTTTTCGAGCCGGGGAACCTCACGGCGCTCAGGGAGATGGCGCTCCGCTTCACCGCTGAGAAGGTGGACCACTCGCTGCAGGATTACCGCAGGGCCAGAAGGGTGACGGAACCGTGGAAGACCGGCGAGCGGCTCCTGGTTGCGGTGAGCCCCAGCCCCTATTCCGAAAGCCTCATCCGGTGGACCCGGAGGACCGCCTTCAATCTCGGCGCGCAATGGATCGCGCTTAACGTCGAAACGGCAAGCTGTCTCTCCCGGGAAGACCAGGAGCGGCTTCAGAAGCACATCTCGCTGGCGCGCTCCCTGGGCGCCGAGATCGTGGTGACCCAGGACGACGACGTCACCGAAGGGATCCTCCGCGTGGCCCGGCAGCGGAACATCACCCAGATCGTGGCCGGAAAGCCCGGCAGGGGATTCTGGAAGGGATTCCTCCGCTCGAAGTCTCCCATCGGGCGGCTGATCCGCGGGAGCGGGAATATCGACATCAGCATCATCAGGGCCGCCGAAAGCGGGGGACGGGAGGGGGAGCACGCGGAGGAGCGCTCTTCGCACACGAAGAGATGGCAGGACTACGCCGCGGCGCTGGCGGCGCTGGCAGTGTTGATGCTTGCGGGAAACGTCGCGCTTCCCTATATCGGTTCGCGATCAGTGGCCCTCATACTGCTGCTCTCGGTCATGCTGATGGCGCTTGTTTTGAGCTGGGGTGCGGTCCTGTCCTATGCGGTTATCTCAACCCTTCTATGGAACTTTTTCTTTATACCGCCCCGGTTCACGTTTTTCATACACAGTATTGAGGACGTGATAATGTTTTTCATGTATTTCATTGTCGCCTTGGTAACCGGGTCTCTTACGGCACGGATCAGGTCCCACGAAAATGCGGCCCGTTTGCGCGAGGAACAGCTCAACGTGCTTTACGACATGACCAGGGAATTTGTCTCGGCTTCGGGCATTCATGGGGCGGCGGAGCACATCGTGTCCTTCATCGGCAGGTCCTTCGACGCATCCACCGTTGTATATCTCAAAAAAGAGGACGGTTCCCTCGATCCGCGGCCCCATCCCGCCAGCACGTTGGATCACGACGAAAAGGAATTCGGGTGCGCGAACTATTCATTTTTGAACGGAAAGACCGCGGGAAGATTCACCGATACGCTCCCGTTTTCGAAGGCCCTTTTTGTGCCGCTCTATTTCAATAGGGACAACATCGTGGGAGTCATGGGTGTCCGTTTTCCGGACGATGCGGTTCTTTCTGTGAACCGGATGACCCTTCTGGAGACCCTGGCGGGCCACCTGGCAATAGTGATCGAACGGGAATTCATGGCGCAGCAGACGCAAAACGCAAGGATTGCCGAGGAATCGGACAAGTTGTACCGGGTGCTCCTTGATTCGGTGACCCATGAGCTGAAAACTCCCCTGGCCGCCATTAAGGGGTCAATCAGCGCCGTCAGCGAGGCGGGGGACTCCATGACCGGCGGGTCGAAACGCCAGCTCCTTGAAGAGACCCGGAACGCCGCGGACCGGCTTATTCGGCTTGTTGATAATCTCCTCGACATGAGCCGGCTCGAATCCGGAAGGCTCGCCCTGCATCGCGACTGGAACGACATGAGCGACATCATCGGCGTGACTCTGGACAGGATTGAGGCCGGAGGTGTCCGTCGCAAAATAGCCGTGCACTGTCCCGAGGACATACCGCTCGTCATGGTCGACTTCAATCTCGTATCGCAGGCGCTTCACGGCATGCTGCATAATGCCGCGGTGCACGCGGGCGAGCACGCGAACATCCGCATTTCGGCGGAGGCCAGGGAGAGGGGGGTCGCCGTGAGGGTGGAGGACGACGGGCCTGGATTTTCCGTCGGCGAAACCTCGCGAATTTTCGACAAATTTTACAGGCTGGAACAAAACGGGGGATCCGGCGGTCTCGGCCTCGGTCTTTATATCAGCAGGGGCATCGCGGAACTGCACGGCGGAACGATCACTGCGGGGAACAGGGAGTCCGGAGGGGCGATTCTCGTCATGACGCTGCCGGTGGAAACCAGGCCCAATACGGGCGGCGATGAAGGGTGACAGGGCGATGGGAAACGAAACGATACTGATAATCGACGACGAGGTGCAGATACGGAGGTTCCTGAAAATCGGGCTGGAAAGCAGCGGATACCGCGTCTTTGAAGCCGGGGACGGCACCGCCGGTCTTTCGGCTGCGGTCATGAAAAAACCGGACCTGATCCTGCTGGACCTTAATCTTCCCGACATCGGCGGCGTCGAGATCTTAAAGCGCCTCAGGGAATGGAATCGCAATCCGGTTATCGTTCTCACGGTGCGCGAGTCGGAACACGACAAGATCGATCTGCTGGACGCCGGGGCGGATGATTATCTCACCAAACCATTCAGCATGGGGGAACTCCTGGCGCGCATCAGGGCGGTGCTGCGGCGGATGAGGGAGGAAGGGGAGGAGCCGGTCTTCGAGCACCGGCACCTGCGGATCGATTTTTCGAAGCGGACTGTCTCAGTCAACGGGGAAGGCGTGAAGTTCACTCCTCTGGAATACGATCTCCTCAAGCTCCTGGCGAAAAATCCGGGCAAAGTACTCACCCAGCGCCAGATAATGAGGGAAATCTGGGGGCCCGGCATGGAAAGCGAGACCAATTACCTCAGGGTGTACGTCGCCGCGATCCGGAAAAAAATTGAAAAGGATCCCTCGCGTCCCGAGATCCTCATTACCGAACCCGCGGTGGGCTACCGCTTTGCCGCAGAATAGCGGCCATTTGATACTGCGGTGATAAGAGCTTATGCTTCCGGCGGGGATTTAAAAAACGAAGTAGACCCCGTTTTCGAAACCCCGCGCATTTTACGATGAATCGTCACATTCCATTTTATTCAGCAGGTTGTACCGGAATCCACTATGAATCCCCCTCCGTAGCCTGAATCATGATAATCTATTTTTACCTTTCTTGTCATTTCCACGATCTTCCTGGTATAGTCGTCCAGCAACACGGGAATAGCTCCCTCATGAACGACCGTGTCTTTCGTATTATCCGACTCTTCCAGAGTCAGGCCCATTCTGGGCCCCCCTCAGCCATACCCCTGATACACAAGGCGGAGGGCGGGATTCTTGAAATCGGAATTCCTGAAAATTTCGCCCAACTTTTCAGCCGCCTTGTCCGTAATCGCGATTTTCATGTTTTTAAACTCCAAAATTAAATATTTTAAAATATACTAAAGTACCCGTATTTTGTCAACTGTTTCTCGGTTTTACCCTTTTTCGTTGTACCGGGTGCAGCGCGGATACGGACATAAAAACACAGAATTATGCGGGAACGCCCTCACTCCGCAACCCGGATACGGATGCGTATGCTCCGCGCCCTGAAATGGGTAAGGCTGTCCGGCCTGAGCCGCAAAAGGTCCACGTCGATGACGGTGTTGTCCCTGACATCCGGCGGGATGGTCACTTCAAGCCGGGAGGTCGTGGCGATTCGGCCGATTCCCCTGCATACATGGCACTGGGCGTTCCGGCCCGAACAGTAAGGGCAATGCATTCTCGACGGGAGCGCGATATAGGCCACGGCCCCGCGGCGGGATTCCACCGGAGTGACGATGATCTCTATGTCCTGGCCGAAATTGAGCAGGATGTCCCGGTGCCTTATTTTTCGGGGAAGAAACCTGGATTTAAGCATTTCTCCGAGCGAGGCTGAGTACTTTATCCTCCTGGGCGGTATGACGGGATATGACATCGGTCCCGGTTCGGCCCGCTGAAAAAGGAGCCGGTCATATTCGGTTCTGGAGGAGAGGTCCGCCAGGACCCTGTACCCCTGGATTATGATGTCGATTTTATCGGTGACGTCCGCCCCCGTGAGCCCGCCGGTATCGGGATGATACCGTTTGATAAGGGATCGGAAGGCGGATTTTATATCACCTTCCGGCGCATGGTAGGGAATATTGAAGATAGAGTAAAAGTCTATCAGTTTTCCCTGCTTGTCGTAATAATTGCCGTTCATTGCATGTTGGCAGAAACTGGACTGGAATAAATATAACGCAAACCGCCGGCGGCGGCGAGTAAATTGGTGCACGCGGGGTCCGGGGCCCGACAAGGGGCCCCGGGGAACGGCCGGTACAGGCTGATCACTTTTTCGGGACGATGAGCACCGGAATTTTGATGATGTCGATGATGTTTTCATCGGGACTGTCGAAAATCGATGAGTAGAGTTTGCCCCTGTGTTTGTGGCCGAGGATTACAAGATCGATACCTTTTGATTTGCAGTAATCGCGCACTTCCGTGTCCAGGTTTCCCTTGGCCACGGCGTATACAATCCGCATTGAATTTAAAAGGTCCGTGCTGGCGTATTCCTGAACCTTCAGGGACACCGCGTCTTCCCTGTCCGTGGGGTGACGATACCCCGCCAGCGGGTCGTTTACATAGAGAAAGTGTATTGTCGATCCCAGCGTTTTCGCCAGATTCAGCGCTTTTGGGAGATGCCCGAGGTTTTCGGAATCGATATTGATCGGGAAAAGGATGTTTTTGAAATTCATCGAACTGCTCCTTCTTGAGGTTTTTCACCGGATAATGGCGTATGATACCCGTTGATCCGGAGTTTCTTCATCAATGGCTTTTTGTTCAAGCATTTTTTGTCCAGACGGTTGCCGGAGAATCATCCTTTTTCAGTCTCCCCGGCGGTGCCTGTCTTCTAATGTGTCAGCCCGTTTTCTGGGCGCATTCCGCGTAGAACTCCGCGCATTGCGACAGCCACATCAGCCGTTCTTCCGGGGTAAGCCTTCCGAACTCCGTGTGCCCGTCAAAATCCTCCGGCTTCGTGTTCGCAAGGACCTGTTCAAACTGCGTGATGTCATTGCGGTCGCCGGCCAAGGCGTCAATCCTCCCGCTGCTTTTCCAAAATTTTGTTGAGCATGCGAATGTCGAATATGTCTTTTTCGCGCTGGGGATGCACCGATTTCTTCATCTCCAGAAGCGCTTTCTTGTTGATGAGCCGGACTTCATCGTTCCCCAGCTTTATGATCTCGGAATTCCCCATAAGCGAGTCGTATGACAGGGAGTCGGCGATGAAAACGTCCACCTGCCGGTACGGGACCTTGGTGTCCATGAAGGTGAATACAATGGCGTGTTTTTCGTCAACCATAAGCCTTCTTTTCCGGGGGTCCAGGAGGGAATCGGCCGGCACGGGCGCGCGGGGGGTGAGGCCGAGCTTTACCATTGCCGCCAGGAATTTTTTAAGGTTCAGGTCTCTCATGTCGACTGAAAGGTCCAGGTCCATGGTCATCCGTTCGACGCCGTGCAGCACCAGGGCCACGCCGCCGCAAATGATGAAATCGATCCCTTCTTTCGCGAGGGTGGAAATTATTTCCTGAAGGTAATTGCTTTTTCTGAGGGGCATGGGTCCTTCCGCTTTAGACGGTGTGATTTTGGGAATTATGGCACGGAGGCCCGTAAATTTCAATACAAAAGATTATTTTTTACGGTTTTACTGTTTTTTTGGGGATACATGCCGGTCGGTGGCTCACGCACGCTCGATTGAAAAGTGTTGACAAGGTCCGCTGCGTTGAATATGAATTTTATGCGGCTGAAAACCTGAACAAACGGGGAATTTGATCCATTTCGGGGCAGCTGCATCCTCACTGTGTTCAAAAAAAGGAATGAGGCCGGAGAGACGGTGAAAAACAAGACCCTTGCCGAGATGAAGGAACGGGAAAAGCAGGCCCGCCGGGAATTGATAATAGACGCGGCGGAGCGCGTTTTTTCCACAACCCCTTTCGACAGGGTGAGCGTACGCGATATCGCCAGGGAGGCGGGGATCTCCCACGCCCTCATATACCACTATTTTCCCGACCAGCAGTCGCTGTTTGTGGAGGCGTTTTTCAGGGGTTCCGGCGAAATCATTGAAATTATCCGCCGGAGACTCGACAGCGGGGCGGAGATCGAAACGGTGACCGATTGCTTTATTGAGTACCTTGCCGGACACGACCACTATTTCAGGATGATGACCCACTTTATGCTGGACGGCACTCTTTCCGGGGAGCTTCTGGACAGAATGAACGACATGGAGCGCCGGCTCTTCGACCAGATTCAGCGTGTGTTTGACGCGGCGGGCCGTGAGGACGCCAGGCTCTACACCCACGCCCTGTTCGCCTCGCTCAACGGAATCCTCATCACCTTCCGCAATTATCCCGGCAGGAGCAGGGATGAGGTCCTCGGCCACATGAAAAGAATCGGCCGTGTGATCGCCGGCGAGTTTTCGTCAGATCCCCGCCGGAGTCGCCCTCCCGCAGCGCCGGCTCCTGACACGCACGGGTGATGCCGGCGCACAACCGGTCCCGCTGTCCGCCGGTTCCGCTATTTTTCCCTGGTAAAGGGGCGTTCGCTGAGCCACATTCTTGCGGTAACGAACATCGGGAACAGGTACCAGGGAAGGTTCGCCATTGTCACGATGAGCCTCGCCGGCGTGGCGTGGGGCCCGAAGTACTCTTCGCTCATGATGATGGTGACGTTGGCGATCATCAGCCCGGCCCAGATAAAACAGGGAATCCGTATCCACTCCTTCCCTTTAATGAAGGCGTAAATCGCCGCGGCGTAAAAGGGGCCGAAGAGGATGGAATCGATCCAGATGGTGGCCTTCCACCAGGGCGGCCTGGCCAGAAGCACCGGATCGAAACTGCGGCCCCACCAGTGCACCAGGTCCACAAAGACCGCAGGCGGCCAGATCGGGTAGGTGAAGTTGTTCACGTCCGCTATCACCAGCTGTTCCAGGTCGACGATGTAGGTGATGAAGAAAAAGTTCACGATGAAGAAGGCGATAAACACGATGTCGATCGGCCGTTCCTTTAGCGGTATTACTTGACGCATGGCTCACTCCTTGCACTTTATGTGTATTCGGGCGGCGACCCGCCGGTCATTTTTGGTCATGGAAAAGCGGCCCGGTCAATCATTTTTTGATGGAGGGGAAATCAAGCCGCTTGCGCGCCGCCCTGGCCATGCCGGAAGCGATGGAGAGGCGGATGCCGGGGATGTTGGAGAGAAAAGTACCCACCTTCACCATGAAACCCGAGCAGACAAGGGGCCTGGGTTTTTCCACCAGCCGCACGAGCTGGCGGGCCACGTCCTCCGGGGTCCTGGGGCGCGTGAAGAAGCGCGACACCGGGTTCGCGTCAGGGTCCACCACGATGTCCTGGGCCACGGGACCTCGCGAAGATTCAGCCGGCGAGTCGGTCTTTATGTAGCCGGGAAAATATTCGCTCACGTATATGCCGGTGCCGTGCCACTCCGCCTGCAGGGTCCTGGTCCACGCGGTCATGGCCGCTTTAGAACAGACGTAGGGGAGATAATACGGTACGCCGATCATGAACCCCGGGGAGCCGACGTTTATGATGTGCCCGCCCCTCTGTTTCCTCATGTGCGCGGCGGCCCTGTTGGCGGCCGTCACCGGGCCCACAAGATTGGCGCGGAAGGAGCGCACGAGGTCCTCCGGGTCCACCTCCTCCGCGGGGGACACGATGATGGTGGCGGCGTTGTTGATCAGCACGTCGATCCGGCCGAAACCGGCGATCACCGCGTCCACCATGGCCGCTGCCTGGCCGGTATCCGACATGTCCGCGGGAACCACCAGCGGCCGCGACATCATGGCGGCGTTCTCTTCCAGCCGTTCCTTCCTGCGGGCCGCCATGGCCACGAATGCACCGGCCCGGTCAAAGGCAAACGCCGCGGCCCTGCCGATGCCGCTGGAGGCCCCGGTTATCAGAACCACCGAATCCTTTACTTTCATATCGATCCTCCCTGTTCGCGTTATGCCGCGTCTTGGATATGCGAGGCGGCGACCGATCGTCCGCGCCTGCGGTGTGGCCGAATGGAAAAGTGTCTTGGAAATCGTGCCGAGTCAACCACCTTTTTTCGTCAACTTAACGGCAGCGAGTCCCGGCACTGCCGGGACTCGACGAACTTCCCGGTAACATATAAATAGAATTGCCGTCTCGGACTCTGGCTTTATTGAAGAGAGGATTTCTGTTTAAGTTTTGCATCCGATAATGGGGATGCGGAAAAAAAGCTTGCCCGGCGTGCCCGGTGAGTGCGATCATAAAACAAGGACCATAAAGGAGACAGAGCGATGATATATGCCCTTGGAGACAGGAAACCGGTTTTTTCGGATGGAGACCACTTTATCGCGGAAAACGCCGTGCTCATCGGGGCGGTGGAACTGCACCGCGGCGCGAGCGTCTGGTTTAACGCGGTGCTGCGCGGCGACAGCGGGACGATAGTTATCGGTGAGAACTCCAACATCCAGGACGGATGCATCCTTCACACCCACGCCGGCGTGGAACTGGCGGTGGGTAAGGGGGTCACCGTGGGTCACGGGGCCGTCCTTCACGGGTGCGTCATCGGCGACGACACGCTGGTGGGCATAGGAGCGATGGTGCTTCAGGGCGCCAGGGTAGGAAAAGGATGCATTATCGGTGCCGGCGCGCTGGTGACCGAAGGGGCGGTGATACCGGACAATTCCCTAGTGCTCGGTTGTCCCGGCAGGGCGGTGAAGCCGGTCACCGACGCCCAGAGGGAGGACATTCTCTCTTCATCGGAGCATTATGTGAAAAAGGCGGGTGAATTTCTTCGAATGCTGAAGCGCTGGTGATGCCGGGTATCCGGCGCCACGCGCGGGGCGGACATCAATGCGAATGCCCGCGTCATTCGTCCTCTATCCGTATTTTTTCCACCTTGTCGGTGTCCAGATCAAGAACCGCCACCGAAGGCTCGTCGCCGCTGTACAGGCTGCCGGGATTTATCACCCTGGTCCGGTTTGAAATGTAGTTTTCGAAAAAATGGGTGTGACCTTTGATGATATAATCGTACTTTCCCGAGGCGACTGCCTCCCTGAACGGGGGGACGCTGTTGCCGTGAAAGACGATGATCCGTTTGCCCTGAAGCTCGAAGGAAGAGGATTCCTCAATGGGCCCGAACCCGAGCGATTCCGCCTCCCTGTTGAGGTCCTCCACGTCAATATCGCCGTTGCCGAGCACGAAGGTTGATTCCAGGCCCTTAAAAAGCCTGAGCATTCTCGGGGACGTGATGTCGCCCGCATGAACCACTTTCGCGACATTGAGTTCACGGAACAACGCGACCGCCTTTTTGGTCAGGTCGATGTTGTTGTGGGTGTCCGATAGTATCCCGATTTTCATGAAAGGTGACCGCCGGTATTTGTTGTCGCTACGCCCCTTCCCCTGCGGCTTCGCCAGCCGGGACGTCACATGGCGAAGAGGTTTTCGTCGGAGGCGTTTTCATCGTCCCGCTGCGCAAGCCTTTTAATCGCCTCTTCTTTCATGTGATAGGCGTTCCCCCTCTTTTCTATGTCTTCCCTGGATATTTCGATTACCCTGTCCTTGTTCCTGACGACTATCGATTCCTTGAGGGTGTCGACGTTAATGACGCTGTAGGCCTCTCCCGCGACCAGTATCTGCGTTCCGTGATTGGGGAGGAGCTTGTTCAGGGTGCGATAGGTGTCGTATTCGTAGCTGAGACAGCAGAGAAGGCGGCCGCACATGCCCGATATTTTCATGGAGTTGAGGTTCAGGCTTTGCTCCTTCGCCATCTTGATCGATACAGGTTCGAATTCCTCTTTTTGATGGACGCAGCACAGCTCCTTGCCGCAGGGGCCGTACCCCCCGACGAGCCTCGCCTCGTCGCGGACGCCGATCTGCCGCATTTCGATCCTGGTCTTGAATATGGACGCCAGCTCGCGCACCAGTTCCCTGAAATCGACCCTGTTGTCGGCGACGAAGTAGAAGATGATTTTGGTCTTGTCGAAGAGGCATTTGACCAGGATCAGTTTCATGTCGAGGTTTTTCTTTTTGGCCCTGTCCCTGCATTCCTGGAACGCTCTCCGTTCAATGGACTCTATTTCCGGCAGTTCCCGGATGTCCTCTTCGGTCGTTATTCTCAGGAGTTTTCCCTTGATATCAGAGCCGGAATTCCTCTGAATGCAGGGGCATTTGATTATGTTTCCTATGTCTACACCGTGCTCGGTCTCCACGATGCAGAGGGAATTGTGGTTTATGAACACGTTGTTCGTGTCTATATAATTGATCTGGTAGCTGTTTCGCAGCCGTACCGCCGATACTTGCATGTTGTTTTCCTCTATATGTTCTATGCTGTTGCGTCGGGTATGCCGATATTTCCTATTTCGTCGATCCTGTACAGCAATCCCTTCAACAGCATTCTAATGTTCAGATTATTGTTCAGCCCCTGTTTAAGGGCAAGGAATATTTTGATTAATTTCACGATCTTTTCACTCTCCGGTATGAGCGCGCCGGATAACTCTTCGGGGAGGGGGGTCCCCTCCAGGTTTTTTCGAAGGATCATGCCGTAGAGGTCCATCAGAATGTCCAGGAGTTCCCCGTATCCCGGATTTTTCTGGAACTGTGACAGGTCTGTATCGAAGGGATTGCCGGTCCTCAGGGAGCCGGAAATCCCGGATGCGAGTTCCAGGATCGATTCGATGAGCGCGTCGTCTCCGAGCCGAAGCGCCCTCCCCGCCGAACCGCCGCTGATTTCAGCGATCAGGCGGGGGGAAGTCCCGGGGCGATGAATGGCGATAACCTCGGCGACCTCCCCCGGTGAAAGGGGGCGGAAGGCGATTTCAGCGCTGCGGGAAAGGATGGTCGGGAGCACCTGCGACCTGTTCGACGAAATCAGTATGATTTTTGTCCCTTCCCGGGGCTCCTCGATGGTTTTAAGGAGCGCGTTCTGGCCGGCCGCGGAAATCGTTTCCACGCCGTCGACGATGACGCCGCAGGCGCCTGAGATTGAGCGTTTCGACAGCCGCGAGATAAGCCAGCGGACAGTGCCGGGTTCGTCCATGTCCTGGGACCCGATGGGTATCTTTCCTTTTTCGTCCGGAAGGAGTTCAATAAGGTCGGGATGGGACCCTGCGGCAACCTGCCTGCACGCGGCGCACTTCAGACACGGCGATGGTCTGTTTTCGCAGAAAATCGAGTTCAGGAATCGTTTCGCCACGGTTTTTTTTCCGATTCCCGAAGGGCCGGTGAATAGCATCGTGTCCGGTATTGCGCCGCTTTCCCTCATTGCCGTGAGGCGTTTTATCTGAAAGCGGTGCCCGGTAATTCCCTGTGTATTCATTTTCGGAAAGATCAGTACAGAAGATCGAACAGTAGGCCCCTGATCTCGTCGATCGTCGACAGAAGGTCAAAAGCCTTGTTGGACCGCACCACCGCCAGGGCTATCTCTTCAAGCTTACGGTTGATTTCGTTGATTATGGTGAAGTTTGCCCGGTCCTTTCGCGTGCGCGTGAGCGTTTTTGTCTTGAAGCCTTCGCTGAGCACCTGTTTCAGGATTTTCTGCACCAGCGCTTTATATTTGTTCAGCTCGTACTGGTTCTGGGCGTCGAGGAAGCGCTTTTCCTGGTCTTTCAGGTCCTCCATCAGCTCATCGATTGAACCGTGGAATTCCTGGACGACGGTGTTATGCAGTTCCGATGCGAAGAGGGAGGGGCCCCTGACATCATGGGATTTCTTTTTCCCCTTGATCGACGTCTTTTCTTCTTTGCGCTGGTTTGCGGGTATTATTTCCATAAAGGTTCCTGTTTCAGGGGGATTTGTTGATGGTGCAGTTTCCCTCGAAGGTCACCCCTTCCTCCATAATGAGGCTGGGGGTGATTATATTACCCTTTATTACGCCGGTGGAGAGGAAAATGACCCGTTCCGTGGCGAATATGTTGCCCCGTACCGTTCCTCCGATCACCACCAGTTTCGCCTGGATGTCCGTAACCGCTTCGCCGGTCTGGCCGATCAGAACCTTTCCGTCCGTTTCTATGGTCCCCTGGAACAGCCCGTCGATCCTGAGAAGTCCGTTAATTTTAAACTCGCCCTTGAATTCCGAACCCTCTCCGATGATGCTGTTTACAATATTGTCTTCTGTCTGCTTGTTCTGTCGTACCATGATCAATTTCAATAATTGAATTTTAACGTGTTAAATAAGTCAACAATCACAGTTAGACCGGCGTGGCAAGTAAAATTTTCAAGAGATGCCCGCCCGCCGCTCATGGGCTCGGGAACTCAAAAAAAAATAACCTGTTGCGCGACAGCTTCGGCGATTCTATCTTGACAGATTGCGGCAATTCTGTCACATTATTCCTCCGTCGGCGGTATGCCTGTCCGCCGTCACGGCACCCGGCGAGGCGTGCCGGCCAGGGGTCTGAACGGCCAGGCAACCGGCGTTCATGAGAATTCAACGAGTCCAGGAGAAAATTGATGAAGAGATTAGCGCTGTTTTGTATGATCGCACTGCTTTCATTGTCCGTGTCATGCAGCACCCGTTACACCATTGAGGATGTGATCGCAGAAAAGGTGAAGATTGACCAGACCGATAATCCCGCGAAGAAATTCATTATAAAGAATAATCTCCAAACCGAGGGTTTCTTTTTCCAGAAAAATCTCATCACTCTGAATAACGTGCTTGTAAAGGATGTCATCCCCTCGACCAACATCGACTATGAATTCTGCGTGATCACCGACGTCGATACCAGCAAGGGGAAAGTCGAGTGCTATATCTACACAGGAAACGTCGGAAGGGTTGCGAAGCTCGAAAAGGGGAAAACCAGGATCAACGCCGAAGGCCAGTTCGGCAGGTTTTTCACCCTGCTAGACGAGTACTATACAAAATTGGAGATTGTGAAATCGAAAATTTCCATTCTCGGTGATTGAGAACACTGGTGCGCCCTTTTCGGCCCGATCCGAACCCCGGTTCGTGCCGACGGGCCGGGATGAACGGATAAATCGATGAAAAAACGGGTCATTATAATCACCGGCATCATGCTCGTCGTGGCGGTTGTAATCTCCGGGGCCTCCCTTTATTATTTCTTCACCAGAGGGCTGTCCTACGAGGGCGACCTGGCCGCCGCGGTCAGTTCGCCTGTAGAGATTATCCGCGACGAACAGGGAGTGCCTCTTATAAAAGCGAAGACAATAGAAGACGCGTACTTCGCCCTTGGGTACGTGCACACCCAGGACCGCTACAGCATCATGAAATATTACCGCGCCATCGCGTACGGGAGGATTTCGCTTCTGGTGGGGGAGCGCGGCCAGGTGCTTGACAGGCTTTCCCACGCCATCGGTTTTTACAGAAAGGCGAAGGAGATACGCGAATCCCTTCCCGAGCCCTACCTCGGATACCTTAAAAGCTATGCGGCCGGCGTGAACACCGCGCGCCAGCAGACCCTCGGCCAGTCTCTGTTGAAGCGCCCCTGGAACGAGACCGACATTATCGCGATGTTCATCCTGAAAGAGTGGGGGAACGCGTTTCTCAACAACCGGGAGCTCTATTTTCCGCTGCCCAATGCGTCGAGAACAAAGGAAATCGATGCACTGTTCCCCAGGGGAATGGCCACCTACTACGAAAAGAAAGACGCCGACAGCATCCAGATCATCGAGCGGATCAACGACCTGGTAAAAACATACATCGGCTCGTTCAACCGCGGGATGTCCTTTACCGTCCCGGCGAAAAATTCCCAGGGCGATGAATATGTGATGGGCGTTACGTGCGACAGCGATATGGGCGTGTATCCCGGGTGGTACCCGGTCACTGTGGAGATCGGCGAAGATCGCATCAGGGGAATAACCCACGCGGGGATGCCCTTTTTCTTCATGGGAGCCAACGCGTCGATGTCATTTTGCGGTTTCAATTTAAATATCGACACGCAGGATTTCGTCATCGAGCAGGTGAGGAAATTGAAGGATGTCGTCCAGTACCTTGGGCGCGGCATGTGGAAAAATTACGGTGTCATCGAAATCCCCGTGTCGGCAAGCGAGCAGAGGGGTGACATGTCCGTTATTTTCACCACGGATAACGGGCCGGTATTAAATGAAATATTCATCGATCGCGCCTATAAGTCCGACGTGGTCACCCTGAGGTCCTTTTTTCCCGGCGCGGATTACCTGAAATCCCTTTTTACCGTGCCTTTCGCCCGTACCATCGACCAGGCGGCGCTGGCGGTGCAGAATATTAAATCCCTCCCCAGGGTGTACATGTTCTCCTCCAACGAGGGCGCCATTACCATGTTCTCCGGCAAGGTGCCTGTCAGGGCGGCGGGGGAGAGCGTGTTCCGCTCCGGCGCCCTTTTTGACTGGAACGGATTGTACGATCTTTCGGGTGCCAGGAGCAGGACGTTATCCGAAGTTGTGGTCGGCAGTGCCGACGGCGAGGGGGTCCCGTTTCATCTGAAGGAGCACATGACCGAGGACAGGAGCAGAACCGACCGGATCAGGGAGTTGCTCGGTGAAAGTCAAAAAATGAATATTAAAAACATAGAAAGCGTACTTTACGACAACCGGTCGGTATATGCAGAAAAATTCGTTCCCCTTTTCATTGAAATCCTGAAAGACAATCCGGTGACATCATCAAAGCTTGCGCGCATATATTTCCATGACTGGGACTATGGAATGGATGCCGACAAGGTGGCCCCGACTCTTTATGAATCTATTTTGCAGAACTACTTATACGAGACCTGCGCTGATGAAATTCCCGAAAGAATTGACACGATAATGGGAAAGTATAATCTTCTGATCCCGGCATTTTACGAACTGGTTTCCAAGGATAGCTCGGTCATATTTGACGATGTTCGGACATTTAACATCAACGAAGGCAGTGAAAGAATTTTCGACCGGGCTTTTTTCAAGTCCCTAAGGTTGCTGGGACGGAAAGCGGGCCCTCTGATGGATAAGTGGAAATGGGGTGATATTCACAAGGGGCACTATATTATACCTTTTAAAAAGGACTCCATCTTTGAAAGGATGATGTACCGCATCACCGACACCTCTTTCGGCGGAGGGAGTTCCACGGTTCTTTACGGCGCCACGGGAACCGACCTGGCACCGACAAGGGTCACGTCGGTCACCGGCATTTTCAACAGCGGCATATCGAGGATAGGGATGAACTTCACCTACTCCACGAATCCCCTGTCCCCTTTCTATTACGGCAAAATGCAGGATAAGCTCTCATTTGATCTTACCTATCTTAACAGAAGCCACAATTACCTGCTCCGTCCGGAAAAATAACCCTTCTGTCAGCCCAATAAAATTTCTTGACATACCCGGGCTACTGTCCCGCAATACTGTTTCATCCAATTGAAGGAAACCCGGACGCTGTTCGGCGCCGCGGGCCTAAACCAATGGCGAGGTGGGAGTCATGTTCAACAGGGAGTTTGAGGCGATGCCGGTCAACAGGCTGAAGGAGCTTCAACTGGAGCGCTTAAAATGGTCGCTGAAACACGCCTACGAGAACAACGCGTTCTATAAAAAGAAATTCGACGATGCCGGCTTCAACCCGGCCCAGTTCAAGTCGCTGGACGATATGAGAAGGGTTCCGTTCCTCTATAAGCAGGACATGAGGGACAATTATCCTTTCGGACTCTTTGCGGTTCCGATGAGCAAAGTGGTGCGCGTTCATTCCTCATCGGGTACCACCGGGAACGCCACAGTAGTGGGGTACACAAAAAACGATGTCGAGGTCTTCGCCGAGGTGGTGGCGAGGTGCCTTGCCGCATACGGCGCCACGGAGAACGATGTGATCCAGGTGGCATACGGATACGGCCTTTTCACCGGCGGCCTGGGGCTCCATTACGGGGCGGAAAAACTCGGCGCCTTGACGGTTCCGATCTCCGGAGGCAACACCGAACGCCAGCTGATGCTCATCAAGGATTTCGGCACCACCATGATCGCCTGCACCCCGTCCTATGCGCTGAATATCGCCGATTATCTCGAAAAAAAGCGGAAGGATTACGATATAAGAAAAACCAAGCTCAGGGCCGGCATATTCGGCGCGGAACCCTGGTCCGAGGCGATGCGGAGCGAAATCGAATCGAGGCTCGGCATCAGCGCCTTCGACATTTACGGCCTCTCGGAGGTGATCGGCCCCGGGGTTTCGTGTGAATGCTCCGAGAAATCGGGCCTCCATGTGTTCGAGGACCACTTCTATGTCGAGATCATCGATCCCGACACCGGCGAGATCCTGCCGGAAGGCGAAAAAGGGGAAATCGTCTACACCACGCTTACAAAGGAAGCCTTCCCGGGAATACGGTACCGCTCCAAGGACATCACCAGGCTTTACCGGGACCAGTGCAAATGCGGGCGTACTCTCGTGAAGATGGAAAAGGTGACGGGCAGGTCAGACGATATGCTCATCATCAGGGGGGTGAATGTGTTCCCCTCGCAGATAGAGAATGTCCTGATGGAAGTGGAGGGGACGGAGCCCCATTATCAGATTATCGTCGACAGGAAAGGGGCGCTGGACGATGTGGAGGTGATGGTGGAGGTGAGCGAGAAGCTCTTCTCAGACGAACTGAAAGTGCTTGATGGCCTAAAAAAGAGGATCGAGGACAGGATGCGCGGCGTCCTGGGCATCAGTGCCAAGATTTCGCTCGTGGAGCCGCTTACCATCGCAAGAAGCGAGGGGAAGGCGGTGCGGGTTGTGGACAAGAGGAAAATTTGAGCGCAATGAACGAGAATTGAATACAAGTGAAATGAGGAGGCGGTGAGATGAATGTTACCCAGTTGTCCGTATTCATAGAAAACAGGCCGGGACATCTTCAGAATGTGCTGAAGGTGCTCGCGGAGGCAGGCATTAATATTATAACCCTCACCATCGCCGAGACTTCCGATTTCGGAATTCTCAGGATGATCGTGAACAAGCCTGAGGAGGGCCACCGGGCCCTCAAGGCCAAAGGGGTCACCGCGTCGCTCACCGACGTTCTGGCGATTGAAATCGACGACACTCCGGGATCGCTTCTCAAGGCGATCGACACGTTTTCCGCGCGGAAGTTGAACATAGAATACATGTACGCCTTTACCGAAAAGCGCGGCGATAGGGCGGTCATGATTTTCAGGTTCGATAATGTTGAAGCGGCAAAGCAGGCACTCCAGGAAGAGGGATACGGCATCGTTAAGAAGATTGATATAATAGGGGAATGACCGATGGAAAAGAAGGTATTATTGGGAAACGAAGCGATCGCCCGGGGCGCCTGGGAGGCGGGATGCCATGTGGCGGCCGCATATCCCGGCACGCCCAGCACCGAAATTCTGGAAACCGTTGCACGCGATTACCGCGATATACGGGCGCAGTGGTCGCCCAACGAGAAGGTCGCGCTTGAGGTCGTGGCCGGCGCATCCGTGGCCGGCGCCAGGTCCATGGCGGCGATGAAGCACGTCGGCCTGAATGTCGCGGCCGACCCGTTGTTCACGTTTTCCTATACCGGGGTGAACGGCGGCATGGTTATAATCAACGCGGACGACCCTTCGGCCTGGAGCTCCCAGAACGAGCAGGACAACCGCTGGCTCGCCAGGGCGGCGAAGCTCCCGATGATAGAACCGTCGAGCCCCCAGGAGGCCAAAGACTTCACCGCACTTGCCTTCGATCTGTCGGAACAATACGACAGGCCGGTGATCGTCCGTATCACCACCCGAATCGCCCATTCCCAGGGTATCGTGGAACTGGGTGAAAGAAGGGAGGTGCCGGTGAGGCCCTTTGTGCGGAATCCCCAGAAATTCGTCATGCTGCCCGCGCACGCCAGGCCCCGGCATGTTTTTATTGAAGGCCAGCTTCTCAAACTCAAGGAGTACTCCAATACCTCCGGTATCAACCGCATCGAATGGAACGGCCGGAAGAGGGGGATCATCACCGACAGCGTCGCCTACCAGTATGTCAAGGAGACCTGCCCCGACGATTCCGTGCTGAAAATAGGAATGGTCTGGCCCTTGCCGGACGATTTAATACGGGAGTTCGCCCGCGGGGTGGAAACGCTCTACATCGTCGAGGAGCTTGACCCTTTCATCGAGGATTACGTGAAGGCGCTGGGGATCGCGTGCACCGGAAAGGAGATCATCCCGCTCTGCTTGGAGCTCAATCCGGACATAGTCAACCGGGCGCTGAACGGAAAGGGGAATGAGGCCGCCTTTCCGGGGTATGAATCGGCACCCATACCCCCCAGGCCGCCCTCTCTCTGCAAGGGATGCCCCCACAGCTTCGTGTTCAACGTTCTGAAAAAG
Source organism: Spirochaetota bacterium (assembly GCA_041737965.1). Taxonomy (GTDB): domain Bacteria; phylum Spirochaetota; class UBA4802; order UBA4802; family UBA5550; genus JAFGJK01. Next base: position 81,542 of record JBGSQT010000009.1, read on the forward strand.
CTGGACCTCACCATCAACGGCGACATAGGGTGCTACACGCTGGGGGCGCTCCCCCCTTATTCCGCAATGCACTCCCAGGGATGCATGGGGGCAAGCATAGGCATGCATCTGGGATTTGAAAAGGCCCACGGCCTGGAAATGGCGCGCAAAAGCGTGGCGGTGATCGGCGATTCCACCTTCGTGCATTCGGGGATCACTCCGCTCATCGATATGGTGTACAACAAGGGGACCGGCACCGTGATCATACTTGACAACCGCGGGACCGCGATGACCGGGCACCAGGACCATCCGGGCACGGGCGTCACACTTATGGGGGAGGCCACACACGAGCTAGACCTTGCCGCGGTGGTCCGCGCGGTCGGCGTGAAGCGTGTCGTCACGGTGGACCCGGCAAAAATCGAGGAATTCGAGCGGGTTGTGCGGGAAGAGGTCGCCGCGGAAGAGCCGTCGGTGATCCTTTCATTAAGAAAGTGCATATTGAAGAAATAGGAGCCCGGAGATGAAAAACGTTATTTTCGCCGGAGTCGGCGGCCAGGGTGTGATTCTGGCGAGCAAAATTCTTATGGAAACCGCCATGAACGCCGGATACGACGTGAAGGAATCGGAAGTTCATGGCATGGCCCAGAGGGGCGGCAGCGTTGACTGCAACGTCCGTTACGGAGAAAAAGTCTATTCGCCCCTCATTTCGAAGGCAGGGGCCGATTATATCGTAAGCCTGGAAATGCTGGAAACCATGAGAAAGATGGAGTACCTGGCGCCGGGGGGGACCCTCATCGTGAACAGGGAAAAAATCGACCCGGCACCGGTCCAGACCGGCGTCATGGAGTATCCCGGCGACATTGAAGAGTGGGTGAAGGGCAACGTGCCGGGGAGCGTGTTCCTGGACACCGCCGGTGCGTTAAAAGAAGCCGGATCGAAGAAGGCGCTGAACATCGTGATGCTCGGTTTTCTTTCAAATTATCTCGAGTTCCAGGAATCGCAGTGGATCCACGCGATCCGGTCTCTGGTAAAGGAGAAATTTATCGACATGAACATAAAGGCTTTTTCCCTGGGACGCGGCCTCAAGGCGGAGGCATAGTGCCCACAGTTCAGGACGGGAGCCGGGCCGGACAGGGAGCCGGGCCTGCCGGCCGAGACAAGGAGTATTCCAAAAAAAAGCTGACCGCGTCCGTGGCGGGAATGTGTCTCGACCTGTCGGTGATGTTTTTTTTCGCATTTTCAGGGATTTCGGCCACTCTCATGGAAGTCATCTCCTCCATGACCGCGCACGAATATATCCAGTTCGTCCTGTTTATGACCGTCCTGGGCTCCGTGATCTCCATCGCCGGGTTTCCTCTTGATTACTACTCCGGCTTTTTCCTTGAGCACCGTTTCGGTCTGTCCAACCAGAGCATGGGGCAATGGCTGTGGGAAAAAGTTAAATCAGCCGCGATCGGGATTGCGGTGGGGCTTCCTCTCTCTCTGGCATTTTTCTTTCTTCTGCGCATGACGGGACCGCTCTGGTGGCTCTGGTTCGGATTGCTGGCCGTCGCCGTGACGGTGCTGATCGCGAGGATCGCACCGGCGGTGATTTTTCCCCTGTTTTATAAATTCAGGAAAATTGAAGACGGGGAGGCGGCCGACAGGATTCGGCGGTTGCTGGAATCGCAAGGTGTGGCTTTCAGCGGCATCTTTTCCTTCGACATGAGCAGGAGCACGAAAAAAGCGAACGCCGGCTTCGCCGGAATCGGCGGCGGCAGGAGGATCATTCTCAGCGACACGCTGCTCGCCGAATTTACCCCCGCGGAAATCGTGGTAATATTCGCCCACGAGCTGGGACATTACCGCAAACATCACCTGCTGAAGGGCCTGCTTGTGACTTCCTTTTCAATCCTGCTGTCCTTTTATCTCTGCGGGGCCGCATACGGGGCGACTTTGAGCGCGATGGGTTTCACCTCGCTCCATGAAATCGCCGCGCTTCCCATTCTGCTTTGCTACATTATCGTGTTCGGCCTTCTCATTATGCCGGTTACCAATTCCATCTCCCGAAGGTACGAGCGGCAGGCGGATCAGTATGCGCTGGAAGTTTCCGGTGATCCGAAATCGTTTATATCGGCAATGGAGCGGCTTGCCCTGTTGAACCTGGCGGACCGTGACCCGAACCCCGCGGTGGAATTCATCTTCCACGGGCATCCTTCCATAACAAAAAGAATCGCCCGCGCCGCCGAGTTTCAGTTCACTCCCTGACCGTATATGCGGACACTACGGCGTTGTACATCGTTGCGAGGGACGGGTCGCCTATTCCGGAGATGCCGGTGTTGTTGATAACGTCGATTCGTTCCCTTTTAAACCAGACGTAAAGCCTGGCCGCAGCGTCCCTGACGTCGGTGGCGGCATGGCAGATCGCCACGATCTGACGCATCTCCTCAAGCGAGAAAAAATTTCTGTAATTATTGATGACAAAAATGAAGTGGCTCTTGTCCGCTCCTTCCACGATCTCTATTGAGTGTTTGTCGGCTCCTTTTCTTGCGGGCTTTTTTTTCCCTCCCGTTTTGACGGAATCCTTCGCTTTTTCAAGTCCCCGGTTTATCTCATCCACCTGCATGTTGTGTTTAAGAACAAGCCCCTGTTTGATCATGAACATGAGCCCTTCCTCGTTAAGCTCCTTGATGATTTTGTTGAGCTGGAGCGTCAGTTCCTGCCGACGGGTTTTTCCGGACAAAGCGGCTTTACTTTTATTTTTTTCTGTGCCGGAAGTTTTCCCCGGAGATTTTTTTTTGGTGCGGTCTGGTTTAACGGATTTTGTCGCCATAATAATCACCTCGTAATTTCTGTTTATTCAGGTCCATTATTGACATGCAGATCCGATTCATTGATATTGCTGAACAACTCATGCCGGATTGCAGATGTTGTTTGAGTTCTGAGCATACAGCCTGAATTGGTGAAAATTCAAGTAATTTTGTGTTATCCTCGGAAAATGTTTCCCTGTAAATACGGGCATTAAAATTCTGAAAATCAGTGAATGACAGATACCAGAGGCCGGTCAATTTATCAGTTGCAAAAAAAGTTTGTCTGTGAAATGAAAATAGCCGGCACCTGATTGTTCCGGTTTGCAGTTGCTATTCTTTCAAAGGTTGAAAATTGTGAATTCAATGATTCGGGCATACGATGAATATCTTTCGTCTCACAGGGATTATGAAAGACGGAGGCTTGCGTTCCTGAGGGCATACTTCAGAATTTATCACCGCATAAGAATCCGCGGGCTGGAACATCTGCCTGAAGGTCCGGCAGTCATCGCGGCAAACCACAGCGGAGGGTTCGATCTTGATACGCTGGCGATAAGCGCGTGCGGCCACCCGCTGCGTGCCGTCACCGTACTTTATTGGGAGAAATATCATTTCCTGAACCACTGGTGGGGGCGCACTGCGGTGGGAGAAAGCGTTCCGGTCGCGCCGGGGAATGATCTTCCCTGGGAAATTCTCGACAGATACTTCCTTCCCGGCGGCGAACGCTACCCCGGACTGATCTGCGTGTTCCCCGAGGGGTCCTCCAGAATTTTCAGGGACCGGCGCTCCCTGGGCAGGTTTTATCCAGGAGCGGCGCGTATCGCCTTGAGATACGGCGTGCCGGTAGTGCCGGCGGCCATGATCGGATTCCACAGGGCGTGTCCGATTCTGAAGAGCGTCCCAAGGAAGGGTATGCCAGATGATCCGATACATTTTCTTCCGGTAACGTTTCCCTTCAGATTGACAATCCGGTACGGTGAGCCCCTTGACATGCGGATGTATCACGATGCTATAAATGACAGACGCAGGCAATCAGAAATTGCGGAACTCATAGTAAAGCCCCGTGTTGCCGCATTGATGCGGGAATACGACGGATCTTTCGAGGGATGAGGGGCCGGTTTTTCAGTCCTTCGCGCTGTCTTCAAGTTTTTTGATGATTATTTCGTATCCCCTGGTTTTTCTCAGGGGACCGAACTGCTGTTCGTCGGTTCGGATTGAGTCGAGGAGCCGCCGTGCGCCGTCATCCGTGTCAAGAGAAAGTTTTACGGCCCGGTTGAGATAATGGAGAGAACGGGTTGAATCGCCCTTGAGCGCGTAGACCTTTGCCAGATTATATATCGGAGTGTAATAGGCCGGTGATAGGGTAAAGGCGCGGGTGAAGTCCTGGATGGCTTTTCCGTATTCCTCCCTGGATCCGGCATAAAGGACTCCGCGGTTGTTGTACGCCGACGCATAGTCGTGTTTCAGGTCGATTGCCCGGCTGAAATCTGCGATCGCGCGCTGGAAACGGTGTTCTGATTTATTGAGGAGTCCCCTGGCGAAAAACGCGAGATAATTTTTCGGATCTGACGCAACCGCAGCATCGTAATCGGTTAACGCCTCTTCGCGTTCTCCGTCGCGATATCGCGAAAGGCCGCGGTGATAAAGAAGAAAGGAATGGAATTCGCTGTATGAGTTTTCGTATCCCTTCATTTTCTCCAGTGCTTTGGTGAAGTATCCGGTTGCGGCGCTGAAATTTCCCGAAGCGTACCGCTCCATTCCGCTGTTGAAATATGACAGCGCGAAGTTTGGGGCAAGGATCGTTCCGCCCCCTTCATTTTTAACCACTGTATTGCCCGGACCGTACATAATCGTATTGCTATTGTCGGCGGATCTGCCGCAGTCTGTAAGGAGGATGACGAAGACAGCGAAGACGGCGTAGAATCGAAAAAATTTGCGGATCATTGGAATCTCCTTTTTGGCTTTTACCCTCATTTATGATCACCACTATATCCGAACTAAAGAGGAACCACAAGGAAAAAACACGATTATCGATATTGACAAGTTTCGCGATCCGGCGGTATATTGTACAAACAGCTGGGGACTGCGGCATCCAAGGATAGGCCGCATATTTCGTCCGGAGGTGTGACGTGAAAAAGGCTATCAAGATTGCGGTGACTATAATCGCGTCAGTGGCTGTTCTATGGGGGATTGCATTCGCGGCGTCAAAAATTACGGAAACCAGGCATGAACCGAAGGCCTTAATAAAGGCTTTGCCGAAATTCACCATCGCGGGGCATCGCGGCGCGTCAATCGAATATCCCCCCAACACTCTCGCCGCGTTCAGACGATTGAAACAGATCGACACGGCTGCCATGCTGGAGATGGATCTTTGGGAGACGAAGGACGGCGCTATCGTGGTGTTTCATGATGAACTCCTGGAAACATCCACTGACGGCAAGGGGAGGATCGCGGACCATACGCTGGAGGATATCCGCTCGTTTGAAGCGGGTTACAACGTCACGTTTGACGGAGGAAAATCGTATCCTTTCAGGAAAAAGGGTTATCGAATTCCTACATTTAAGGAGGTGCTTGACGAATTTCCCGATTCTTTCATGTCGGTTGAAATAAAATACCCCAGCAACAGCTTTGCGGACAAAGTCATGGCATTGATTCTTAGGTACGGCATGCTGGACAGGGTTCTTATGGGATCCTTCCATGACAATGTGATCGATTTCATCCGTTCGCGGTATCCGTCTGTGGCGATATCTTTCAGTTCCTCTGACGTGAAGAGGTTCCTCGTACTTAACCGGTTATGCCTAGGCGGATTTTTCCGCTCGAATTCTGATATAATGGTAGTGCCGCAGTTTTCCGATACAGACAGGCCAGAGTACCTCGGCCCGGGCGTGTCGCAGGGTTTCCGCGTGATTACCAGACAGTTCATCGACGGCGCCCATAGACTGGGATTCCCCGTAATGGCATGGACCATTAATAAAAAGGAAAACATGGAGGATCTTCTAAATCTCGGCATTGACGGTGTTATCACCGATGATCCGGCCCTGTTAAAGAGCGTACTGGGTTCTCGTGGGGCACAGAGGCCGTAATTGTATCCCGCTGAGGGTGCTTACTGTTTTCTTAGATAAGTTACTGCACCGGCATAGCGGATTTTCCAGTATTTGATGTCCATGCTGGAAACCATTACTTTTTTACCGGAACTGGGGGCGTGAATGAAATCCTTCTCTCCCAGAAAAATTCCGACATGGGAGATGCGGTCCCTGCTTATTTTAAAAAAGACCAGATCGCCGGGAAGAGCGGCCGCAAGGTCTATTTTAAATCCGCCATCAAACTGAGCCATGGCTGAATGGGGCAGCGGAATCCCCGCGTCTCCATATATCTTTGCCGTAAAACCGGAACAATCGAAAGCTCCCTGACCGCCGCTTCCGTATCGGTAAGGAGTTCCAATATATTTTTTTGCGATTTCGACTATAAGTTCGCCCGTGGTGTGTTTGGTGTCATTCTCTGGATATAGAATAAGCGGAGCCGTCGCCATTATCATGATAAGACTCAATAGGGTAGTTCCACGTTTCATTCATAAGCCTCATTAATTATTTCTCATTTTACAATACGACTGTCATAAAAAGATTTCCAGATAAATTTTTAAAAAACTGAATATGTTTCTGTTTCTTTCATAAATGATTTTATGTGATACAGTCGAATGACCAATGCGGTGTGTGAAAGATTTGATTGAATATCGTTCTTCATCTGGGAATGTGATATTTTACTTGCCATATTTATTTCCATGTACATAAATTGTACAGTTTTCCCTCATATTTCGATCAAGGAGCGTGTCCAATGGAAGAGAAAGCATCATTCGGCTTTCGTGAGCTTTACTCGGTCATACTGCTGGCAATGGTTAACTTTTTTTTATTCGCCGATCAGAACCTGATGGCGCCAAATCTGACACAAATCGCACATGATTTCGGTTTGAGCGATATACAGCGCGATACAATGCTGGGAGGCAACATCTCGCTGGTATTCTGGGTGCTGGGGGGGATCGTGACGCTCCTTATAGGATATCTGACCGATATGTTTTCACGAAAAGTACTTTTTTTGATTGTGGTCCTCATCGGATCGATCCCCTGTTTTCTGTCCGGTTTCGTTCAGACATACGATCAGTTGTTCTGGATGAGGGCGCTGACCGGGATCGGTATAGGCGGGGCGTTGCCGCTCACCTTTTCGCTTATCGGTGATTATTTCTCGCATAATAACCGGTCCATAGCCGCAGGAATTGTTGGGCTGGCCCAGGGGCTTGGAATAGCCATGGGACAGCTTCTGGCCGGATTTATCGGAAGCGCCTGCGTCATGGGAATTTGCGGATGGAGACTTCCTTTTGTTCTTGTTGCAATTCCGGCTATCGCCGCGATCCTCCTCTTCGGCGTAACTGTGTCGGAACCGGCGAGGGGCCGAGCCGAAGAAAACCTTCGGGACCTTATTGAAAGCGGCAAGGTCTATACGGCGAGAATTAATTGGAAGCAATACCGGGATCTTTTTAAAATTAGGACTAATATTCTGCTTTTCCTTCAGGGAATTCCCGGGACGGTGCCTTGGGGGGTTTTCTTTATTTTTATGAATGATTTCTTTTCCCAGGATAAAGGTTTTACCATAGAAATGGCGACACTCATAGTCATGGCCGTTGGCGGCGGCGCGATTATCGGCGGTTTCATCGGGGGGCTTATCGGCAACAAAGTGTACAATATAAATCCGAAATACCTTCCGATACTTTGCGGGACTACGACGTTATTGGGCATTATACCGATGGCATTTCTGATAAGTTATCCCTCTCAGGCGGGGATTGAAAATCCAGTGGCAGCCATCCCGGCCGCTATTGGTTTTTTCACAGGTTTCATCATGACTATCACCGGTCCGAACGTAAAGGCTATACTGTTAAATGTTAATTCGCCTGAAACACGTGGATCGATCTTTTCCCTTTTCAATCTTACCGATGATTTGGGAAAAGGATTCGGTCCGGTGATCATAAGTCAGCTTATATTTCTTTTCGGAAGAGTCACGGCGTTCCATGTCACGAACCTTTTTTGGCTATTATGCGGCGTGGTTCTTCTGACAATCGCCATCACCTTCCCAAAAGATAAGGCCACGCTTGATAAGCTTATGAAAGACCGGGCTAAAACATTGGTTAATTAATGGGGTAAGTATAAGATAACTTCCCACAACTTCATTATTAGAGATTTCCTCGCTAAATGCAACCGGCTGATATACATATATCATGCCGGTTTTTTTATTTAAAAATATTTATTTTCCAGTGTTTTCAAACGTTATTCCTTTAGGAAGTAATATCGGTGCAGGAGGAAAAACAATGGAAACAACAATTCGTATGCATCGTGATGCATTTGTTAAAATCTCGCAAGAAGCGGAATACCGTAATATTTCACGCTCGGCCTTGATCGCGGCTCTGATTCAAAAATTTATGGATAAAAGTGGGGGTGGCGAAAGATTAGGAAAACAGGTGTGTTATCAGGACAGAAAAACGAAGGGTGAATGGCGAACGGTTCATGTTTACTTTCGAGAGGATATGTATGAATTCTGCTTGGATTTAAGAAAATTTTACAAAATGTCAGTTTCATTAATTCTCGCTTTATCAATCAATGAGTTCCTTGATGATAGATTAAATACAAAACCCGATAACTATCGCTTCAGAAATTATATTATCGTAAAAGAAGTAATCGATACCCTAATATGCTGGAGATTATATTGGGGATACACGCCACAAGTGGTAAAATCTCTTAAAACTTAAGCAATTCCGTATACACCAATCATTGAAGAACAAAAAGTAAACTGGAAGTTATACGCTGATGCTGATATAGCAATGTATGCAATAAAATATGTTCTAAAAAAATATACGAAATAAAAAAATGCCGACTCGGTCAGCAGAACGAGAAGTTGAAACATGAGAATCTTCAAGTGCTTAATTGGCCCATATGCGGGGATGTTTAGATTGGACGGGTCAGGGATTCTCTCCATCCACAAGTGCCTTTAAGCGCTCCTGGAAATCCGGCATGGCGGCATTCACCCGGGTCCATGCGGATATAACTGGTACTCCCACCGGGTCCCTGAGGAACTCGAGCTCCGCAGCCTTGAGGGCTTCGACAAATCCGTCTGCGGTGGAATTTTCAAGGTTCCTGTCGAAGGGTATGCCGTTGATTGCGGCCAGGGCGTTGTAACTTTCGATGGCGATACGGACCTCCTGTATGTAGGTCACCTGCAGGGTTCTGAAAAATGCGCCGGACATGACGATCCCGTCCTGTGCGAGAAATCTGAACAGTGCCTCGGCAATCTCCCTGGCCATGCGCATGAGCCCCTTGTTGGGATTATCACGGGAAAGTTCCTTGTGTTTGTGCTCGTATGTGTCCATGATCTCCACCTGGCAGACGCGAGATACAGATGTCTTCAGATACACCTCAGAGAGGAGCGAGACCTCCAAGCCCCAGGTAGGGGATATCCTTATATGTCTGGCGAGCTCCGCGATAAAGGCGAATTCGCCGGACAGGGCGTACCGGAAACTATCCAGATAGTCCAGAAATTTATTGGTACCCAGTATTCTTCTGAGCGACCGTATGAGGGGGGTGTAAAAGGTCCTTGTGACGCGTCCATAAAGCCTGTCGGTTACCCTGGCGTAAAATCCTTTACTGAACTCGCAGTAGAGCGCCGGGTGTACCACGGGATAGATGAGTCGTGCCGGCAGTTCCCTGGAGTAGTTCACGATATCGCAGTCATGCAGTGCGATAGTGTCGACGTCAGCGTCGGCGAGAATATAGCCGAGCGCCATCCAGACAGACCGTCCTTTTCCCTGAGCCCCTATGTTGAACCCGTGGTTTAACAGTTCCTTGTACATGGTTTTCATTTCCGGACCGTCATGCCACACTACTTTTGTATCGGCCTTGAGTACCGACATCCGCTGTTTTACCTCTTCAAACCGTTTCCTGTCTGAAAGGTCCAGGGACAGCACCACCTTGTAGAGGTACTCGACATTGCTCAGTTCATTCAGAATCCTGTCCATTGCCGGTCCGTCGAATTCGGAAATCAGAGCCGGGAGGAGGAGTACAATGTTGTTTTTCTTCGCGAAGCGGCCGATTTCTGCTTCCAGTTCCTCGATGGACCGCTGTCGCACTGTGGTGAGGGTTGTGATTACGCCGTTTTGAAAAAAATCCGCCATATCTTATCCTCCTGATTTTTCCCATTTTTCCACCAGATACGGTTTCATTTTTTCAAAAACCGCGGCATTTTCCTCGAAATACCGCTCGGACGATTCGGCGCTCTCATTGCCAAGGCTGTTAACCAGCGAGGCTACCCTTGCGTAATAGAGAGGCACCATGGTATCCAGAACTTTGAACCGCTGGTAGGGGGTGGCATGAAAAGCGCATGCGTAGTCGTACACTATCCTTGCCCAGGTCTCGATTGGCAGTTCGATTGCGGTTTCATCCGAAGCGGCTATTTTTTCCACTAGTCTGTAGTCCTCTTCCGAGAGTATTGATTCCCAGATTCCGTGGAAATTTCTGAAACCAACTTTAAAATAATCGGCCAGTGCTTCCCTGTTTATGTCAAATGGGTCGGCCGTCTGCCCTGAATAATCTCCGAAACCCGGCACGTCTACGGACCCGCTGACTCCTTTCCAGAACCGCTCATGGGGCACCATTAATTTAAAAATGGTTCCCACTACCTGGCGGAACATGGGGCTCAGATCCGCGCCCGGGTCTTTTTCGCCGTGTATTTTTGCCCCCAGTCTCGTCTGACACACTCTGAATCCGTCTACCACCGCGGTGGTTGTCATCCATATATCGACGCCGAAACGTGCGATATCGCTGTCCCACACGTCCTGTTCGAGAAAATGGCGTACCAGTTTTTTTGACAGACCGAAATCGCCCCCGATGGGTTGGCGTATCCTGACCCCGTAGAGTCCCCGTATCAGCATGTAGGTGATGGTGTTGGTGATCGTGCCGTCGAATTTATAGCGGTTGTAATCAGGTGTCACATAGTCGAAACCGTTGAATACCGGATCAATTAGGTTTTTTATCCATCCGGGCGTGATGGAGCGAAGGTCCGAGTCTATCACCGCCACCGCCTCGGCGTTAAGATATCGCGCAACTTCAAAAACCGCCCTAAGCGCGGAGCCCTTTCCCGGCAATCCACGGTACACAGATACTATTTTTTGTGCGGAAAATCCCATGTCCGGAATTGATTGGGCCACTTCGCGGGTATCATCCGTGGACCCGCCGTCCGACACAAGAATCAGGGCCCTGTGGTCACGATAGTGAAGATGAAGACCCTCCTCGACCATCTGGATGACTTTTGTGATGGAGTCTTCGCTGAAAAAACTCGGGATCCCCACCACAATCCGTGCCTCCCCGAGATGTTCGATCTCTCTGCGGACATTGTCCCTTATGGCGCTGAAAAACCTCTTGTTCACTTTCAATTACCCTTTTTCGAGCCGCGGAGTATTGCTGTGTTTCGCAATAATAGATATATTGACAATGAAGTATTGTTCTGGTCAGAGTTGCGTTGTTATGATAATTTCAAGTTAATAAAAAAACTAGCAACGGTCAATAGAGAGTGCGTCCGGGTTACCTGTTTAGGCTGTATTTATAGATGGATATTACAGATATATGCAAAATATTGTGCGCATATTTACATATTGCTTTCAGATGGCGGTTTCCGGCATCAGAAAAAATTCAGAGATGAACGTTATTCATCATCGAGGCATGTTTTCTGATGTACTTTTTTTAATGCCATGGCATATTCAAATGTAAATTAACCTTGACTTGTTTATTTTTAGTTGATAGTGTGGTAAACTAAATCAAGATTCAATGCGTGTACGCAAGGAGATGTAGTTCATGAACATTTATGTCGGGAATTTGTCTTATGGTGTTACAGACAAGGATTTAGAGAAATTATTCACCCCCTTCGGTTCTGTATCGGAGAGCAAGATCATTATTGACAGGGATACCGGAAGGTCCAAAGGATTCGGGTTTGTTGAAATGGCCAGCCAGTCTGAAGGTGAAGAGGCTATCAAACAGCTCGATGGAAAAGAGATCGACGGTAGGAAAATCAAGGTAAATGAAGCAAAACCGAAAACGGACCGTCCCCGTAGAGGTCCCCGGTACTAATACGCTTCTTAAAAATCCGGCGCGTTATCGGAAATAATAGATGTACCCGGTGGTGCATACGTTGTTATAAGTCCGGCCGGCAGATACGGCCGATTCCTGATTCTCATTCTGAACCAGGAATCGGCGGGTTCTTTGTTGCTCTGTTGCAATTTTGTTGCCGATTCTCTGTAAGTCGCGGAATTCTTTCTTTTCGCCGAGGTATCATTCTTTGCTCGGCGCAATTTATGTATCGAAAGTCTTCCGCTTTTCCGCTGGTGATCGATCCATCATCAACCGGCTGTGAGTCTCCACCTGGTACCCCTGGGATTTAAATGAAAAACAGTATGGCTTCGGCAGTTTCATGCCAATACGAAAGCTGCCGGTTTCCATCCTGTGGGATCAGGCGGCGGCACGCTGATCGTGTAATCCGGTTTTCTTGTTGCCTTTTATTCTCCCTTTGATATTTATTTATCAATGAAAATGCTGAAACGCGTAATCATGGGCCTTTCTTTTGCGATAAACCTGCTTTTTGCCCTCCTGATCGTATACTATTTCGCCACAGGAAGACACATGCGCCTCATCCATCCCCATGCGATACCGGAATATGTGGAGCGAATTGACCTGTTTCGGGCAATGCCCGGTAAAGGGGTGCGCGCGGTCATGCTCGGGGACAGCATTACCTGCCGGTGCGATTGGGCCGAGCTTCTGGGGGATCATGGAGTCGTGAACAGGGGCATCAACGGCGACGGTGTAATCGGGATGTGCCACAGGGCAGGGGATGTCGCGAGGATTGCTCCGGCGCGCATTTTTATAATGGCCGGGATCAATGATCTGGGAATGAACCGTGATCCCGGTGAGATCGCGATGGATTATGGCAGACTTGTAAGCCTTCTCATGAAATTGACGCCCCGGAGCCGTCTTTTTATCCAGAGCGTCCTGCCGGTTATACCCGGACGGGTAACGGTCGCACCGGAGTCGATTGTGCGGCTCAACGAGAATTTAAAACGTATCGCCCTCACTCAGGGGATTACTTATATAGACCTTCACGGCTCCTTTGTCGACCGCGATGGAAATCTGCGCGCGGACCTCACCCATGACGGGGTGCACCTGAACGGCGCCGGATATCTCCAGTGGAAAAGCCGAATAGTACGGTATCTCCGATGACCCCGGTCACTTTTCAATGAAGATGGTGCGGGTGGGGTAGGCAAAGTCAACACCCATGTCCCTGAAAGCCCTGATTAACGCGAGGTTGATGGTCTGCTGGGTATTCATGTATGAAATGTATTCCGAGTTTTTTATGAAATACACGGCTCTGAAGTCAAGGCTGGAGTCTCCGAAGTTATAAAAATGGGCCCGGTCAAACTCTGCGTCCGGTATCGATTCGATAATTTCTTTTAACACAACGGGAATTTTTTCCAGAGTTTCCGGTTCGGTTTGATAGATGACGCCGAATTTGAATTCTATACGGCGTTTTTCCATCTTTTGGTAATTGTGTATCCTGGAATTGGTGAGGTCGGTGTTTGAAAAAATCAACTGTTCGCCGGTGAGGCTGTGAATACGTGTCGTCTTTATGCCGATCTTGTCAACGAACCCCATTTTGGTGTCTATGACGATAAAGTCCCCCACTTTGAAAGGCTGGTCGAAAAGAATCACGAAATAATTGAACAGGTCGCCGAGTATCGTCTGGGCTGCGAGAGCCACCGCCACCCCCCCGATGCCGAGCCCGGCGACCACTGCGGATATCTGAAAGCCTAGGTTGTCGAGTGTAAAGATGATGCCGATCACCCATACTATCAGGTTGATAAAAGAGGATATGCCGCGAATGCTGCGCCTTTCCCCCTCTGCTTCGGCCGGGTGCTTCTTTTCCCAGTACTTTTCGATGGCGCGACGTATGAGGGAGGATGCCGTGCGGACAAGAAGAAAGGCGCCGACTCCTACGGCGATGGTGTAGACTGCTCGTTCGGTACGGGGCGAAAGTTTAAGATATGCGTGTATCGAATAGTAGAGAATTCCTAGGAACAAGAGCGGTATCGCGGACTTTTCTATGTTCCTGATCAGAATATCGTCAATAAATGCTTCGGTTTTCTTTGCCCATTTTTTTATCCGTATCAGCACTACTGCCTCGAGTATTTTTATCGCAATGACGCCCCCGATAAAGAATGAAAGTGCCATGCCGTACTGGATGATTTCATTTCCAAGCAGCGAATAGTTGAGGATATCCTTGAACACTGGTGCGCCTCCTGAAAACCGGAATCACCGGCGATAAATTCACCCCGGCGGTTCCGCTGGTAATTGCAATTGGTGGATTATAATTATGTCATCTTGCCGTTCTGTTTCAACTGTTTTTATTCTTTTTATCAAATTTTCGAATTTTATGATATTTCCATGATCTGCAGGCCATTTGCGACGAAGATCTTCGGAGCATTGCGGCCTTGGGTGTAAATAACAGGGCAACGCGTGCGTTCTTTGTCTGAAATTCCGTTATTCGATATTGATACGTTCCGCTATCCGCCCCGTCAGGTCGCGTATGGCGGCGTCGATGTCTTTAACTTCGATCGAAATCGCTCCTGCCGGGCAGACCGAGGCGCAGTGTCCGCATCCCTTGCACGCCTCCTGGTTCCATTGAATTTCATTTGCTCCAGGCGAAAGCGCGCGGGCGAAGCATTCCGGCACGCATCTGCCGCAGTTGTCGCAGCGGTCCCGGTCGATGACGACGCGAAGCCCTTCGAGCCGCACCAGCGATCTCTTTACGTCATCGGGGAAAAAACGGGTCGATTTAAATATGGTGCAGCAGCAGGTACAGCAGAAGCACACGGTAAGCGACCTCCCGGTGTTCGGGGCACCGTAGAAAAAATCGTCCATGCGGATCCTTCCGATCATCGGGATGAGTCCCTTGCCGATCATCCTGCGCGCGTGAACGATCGCCTCGTCAACGGTTCGCGGCGTGGCCAGGTGTCTGTCGACATGCATCGTCCCCTCTCCCAGGTGCAGGCATGCGTCCTCGTATGAGTAGTGCCGGCATTTTTCCGATTCGCGGCACGTGCAGCGGTTGATGGTTATTCGGTGTGCCGATCTCCGGATGAGCTCTTCCAGCACCCTTTCCGGCAGGAATGAACTTCGCGCTCCCTCAATGCGGGCGTTTACGGGGACGTGGCTGACATGGAAATTATTTCCCGTAAAGACGGGCCGTACCAAAACGGACAAGAGACGGCCCACGAGGGGCCAGCGGGTCATTTTCGCGCTCAAGGTGGTGAGGGGCCAGATTATCCTGAGAAAATCCAGCCACCATGATGGGCGATGTGACATGGCAAGCCTCCATTGCGTCCGTGCTGACCTGTGCCGGGGAAGGTGGCCGCGGATTCGGGCCCCATGCCGGTGTTGGCGTATTCCTTGGTTGTTATCCTTATGCGGTCATCCGTAAAAAAAGTCATCAATAATTTATGTCGATTTGGGCGGTTAAAATAGTTCTTGATAAAAATTTCAATTGAGATATGTTCGCATTCAGCCGGCCCCCTCCGTATTGCAGGAGGGAGGTAATGCCGGGAAGGCTTCCGCCGTTCATTCTCGCATGTAGAGCGAAATTTCAGGAGAGAATGCATGAACGTAAAATTCGTCCGCTGGCTTCACGCCGAGCTCCCGCTGCTGGTAAAGCAGGGGGTTCTCAGCCAGGCGGCCGCGGACCGCCTGAAGGAGCATTACGGCGTGCCGGAAAAAGGCGGGCGCGCCGTCCTTGCGATCACACTTCTCTCCATTACCGGATCACTCCTTATCGGGGCCGGCATCATGATCCTCATCGCCCACAACTGGGACGGCATGTCGCATTTTTCCAGGGCGATGCTGGGGCTGTCGCCGCTGGCGGCCGCGCAGTGTCTGGGAGGGTATGCCCTGTACAAAAAAAAGGCGAGCAGGAAATGGACCGAATCCACGGCAGTGCTGATTCTTATGCTCTCAGGCTCCTCCATCGCCATTGTGGGGCAGACCTATAATCTCGGCGGGACCACATGGCAGTTTCTCGTCACCTGGATGGCGCTCTCGGTTCCGCTGGCCTATATTTTCAGGTCCACGCTGGCATCCCTTCTCTGCCTGGCCGGGACCTGCGGATACTTTATCGTGGTGACTCGCGGCTACGAGATCATTGGCGACCGGTGGCCCTACATTGTCTATTTCGCCCTTCTTTTCGCCGCCGGGATTCCCTATTTTATCATGAAATTGAGGGAAAACCGCTATTCCGTTGACGCGGTCCTCCTTTCAATCGGGTATATGGCGCTCATAACGGTCGCTCTCGAGGGACTGCTTGGGTACGATTTCCTGAATGCCGATAACAGCACATGGGTGTTCGCCTTTGCCATGCTCTTCACGCTTTTCTATCTGGCCGGAAAGCTCATCGCCCCGGAAGCTCCCACCATGTGGCAGAGGCCGATGCAGACTGCCGGCGGATTCGCGGTCATGTCTATATCGTATCTCCTGGCTCTCAACGAGCCATTTCATATCAGATGGGACGGCTCGCTGGAGTACGCCTCTGTCGCGGCCTTTGTCGTTTTCTGCGCCATCGCCGCGGGGCTCGCTCTTTTGATCTACCGCGCGAGAAGCGAATTCCCCTCTCCAATCGCACTGATGCCGGTGCTTTTCGCCGCCGGGTATTTTCTCAACAGGGGAATCAAATCGGATATGGGGATGATAGTCCTTTTCAATATTTTCGTATTCGCGGCCGGAGTGGCGGTGTTCCTGATGGGCGCGCGTTCCATGAATATGCAGCGGATAAATGCAGGCATGTTCCTGGTGGCGCTCATGATCGTGAGCCACTTTTTCACCACCGAAATCGGCTTTCTTGCAAAGGGGCTTGTCTTTGTCTTCCTGGGCAGCGCCTTTGTCGCGACGAACATCATTCTCATCAGGAAAAAGAGGGCGTCATGAAAAAATATCCGGTTGTCCTGTATGTCTTCATCGCCCTCTGCGCCGTTCAGCTCGCGGTGCCCGCGGTGATGATGGCCCGCTGGGAATACGTGTCGATTCGCGGCGAGGAATTCAAATTCGAGATGCGGCCCGTCGATCCCGCGGACCTCTTCCGCGGGCGTTACGTGTCGATCTACCTGGACGATTTTATCGTGCCGATACCCGAGGGCCTTTCCCTTGAAAAGGAGCGATACGTCTACGCGCGCATCGGCAGAGACAGAAATGGATTCGGCTTGATCACGGCGATAGGAACTGATGAGCCGGAGGAGGGCGCTTATGTGAAAGTCAAAGCGCAGAACTACTATGAATATTCCGATAAGAACCCCCGCGCGATAGTCCGGCTACCCTTTAACGTGTATTACATGAACGAAGCGAAGGCCCCGGTGGCAGAAAGTGCTTTCTGGCTCAGAAACAGGGAAAGAGGGACTACATACATCACGGTACGTATACTGAAGGGGAGAGGCGTGGTCAGCGGCCTTGTGATAAACGGTAAAGAGGCGGAAAAAATCACTCCAGAGGACCTCGACAGAAACAGAGAAGGGAGTATGTGACGGCATGCCGAAACCGAAACTGAACAGGCAGGTGACCACGCTGTGGGACTATCCATCCCAGAACTACGGCCGTGACGGCTCCCAGGGGGACCAGAACTATCCCGGCGCGACTCCGTCCTACATTATCTGGAACCTTCTGGTTTCGTATACCCGGGAAAAGGATGTGGTGGCTGACCCGATGTGCGGCAGCGGCACCACCCTGGACGTGTGCAGAGACCTGGGCCGCAGGGGCATTGGATACGATATTCATCCCTATCGAGAGGATATAATCAGGGCGGATGCGCGGAAACTGCCCCTGGGGAACGGTAAGGCGGATTTTGTGTTTATGGACCCGCCCTATGGCGATAATATCAGCTATTCCGACGAAGCTGACTGTATCGGGAAACTTCCCGCATTCAACCCGGAATACTTTGAAGCCATGGAACGGGTGATCCGGGAGGCGCACCGGATTCTGCGGCCCGGCCGGTTTATGGCGCTGTACGTGTCGGATTATTATAGTAAAAAAAAGGGGTTCGTCCCGATCGGGTTCCGCCTCTTTGATTATCTCTGCTCATTCTTCGTCCCCGTTGACCACATCGCCGTTGTGCGGCATAATAAGACCCTGAAAATGGGGAATTACCGTAAAGCTGCCGAGGAGGGGAATTTTTATCTTCGGGGTTTCAATCACCTCTTTATAATGCACAAGAAAAAATAAGCTTCCCGATCCCCCGGTGACGCATTTTTTTGGTATAATTATGTTGACATTTCAGAAAAGTAGCGATATATACTTTTTGTACAGCTAGTTTTCAATGATCGCGTCGGCGATGCGCGAAATTCCGTGATTTTCAGGCAATGAATGCGCATAACCGGCAATGTGCGCGAATGCGGTCGGCGGTTATGCTTGATATTGTCCTTTATGTAGTGTATATTTTTGTTAATTGAGGGCATCTAAACCGGCGGCGGAGTATATGGGCCTGCATGGGGATGAGGTTTCATGTATCATCCGCCGGCAGTTGACGAAAATCAGGGAATGGCGCAGTGAAAGAGAAATCCCACTCAAGGAGAATTGTATGGCCGGGTATTACAGAAAGATTAAAGGCAAGGACTACGACGCGAAGCTTCTCGGCGCCGCGGAATCGGCGGTAAAGGGACGGGGCGACGGAAGGATAGGCCTGGGAGACGCGAAAAAAATACTCGCTGTGGTCAGGGACTCGGGCACCTATTCCGATATTGAAAAACGGACCATGGCGTATATCCGGGACAACTTCAAGTTTACCGGCGAAGCCGATACCTGGTTTCGGCAGGAGATACGCAGGTGGGCTGCCTTCAAGGGGGGAGCAAAAAAATCCGTGAAAAAACCCGCAGTAACTGCCGCCGCAACCAAGGTGAAACCAAAGCCCGCGGCCAAAAAGAAAACTGCTTCGAAAGCGAAGCCGAAACCTGCGGCCAAGCCGAAGCCCGCGGCAAAATCGAAGCCGAAGCAGGCAGCCAAGCCAAAACCGGTTGCGAAGCCTGCGGCGAAGGCCAAACCTGCGGCGAAGGTGAAGCCGAAATCGGTGGCCAGGCCGAAGCCGGTTGCCAGGAAAAAGACGGTGGCCAGGCCGAAGCCGGTTGCCAGACCGAAAACTTCACCGACCCCCGCGCGTCCGGCAGTTCCGGTATCGTCACAGACGGGCAGGCCCTCTCTGGCGGAGCGGCAGGAGATCATTGCCAGGCAGCCGGAAAAACAGCCTGCTCCTGATAGTGGACCGGTTTCGTCAAAGGCAGGGACCCGACAGGTGAAAAGCTCGCCATGGAAATATATTTTCATCATCCTTCTGGTGCCCCTGGTGATAGTGGTGATCATGGTGATGCGCGGAAAATTAACTTTTGATTTCCTCACCGCAACTTCGGACAGGGGAGAGCACGCATCGAAGGAAACGCAAATTAAAAGCGCTGACACCGGAAAAGCGGAAGAGAAAATAGTTCAGACGGTAACACCCGCGGCGGTTGAAACCGCTGAAAAGGCGGTGCCTGATAAGGCCGTGCCGGAACTCGTGGAAACTGAAAAATTCAGCGTGTACACGGTCGGCGTGAAGGATTCCCTCATCGGGATCAGCGAAAAGGTGACCGGCGATTACCGGAACTGGGTGCGGATTTTTGAGGCGAACCGGGACAGGGTAAAGGACCCGAAAATGATTTTTCCGGGCCAGACCATCCGGATTCCAAAGAATCTTTAAAACCGAAGTCATTGACGCCCGGCTGATGCCCTTATAGAAATGCGCGTGTCTTGTCTTTTACGGCTTTCTATAGGGGTATTTTTGTATCCCTCAATAATAATTTGACAACCTCGGGTTTTTCCCGAGTAACCGCATCACGGAAAGGATTGTCCATGAATTTGCGGTACAGTATCCCTTTCCATGCCCGGGAATCCGGTCTGGGCGGTGGACGTGGACACGGTATAAAGGAGAATAAAAAAAGATTACCGCAGCCCGTTGAAGCGACGGAACGCGTAATACCTGAATTTCAGCAGGTAGTATCTGTCCGCCAGTAGCCTGAGCCTCATGAAATTATTCGTATTGTAGTCAACCGGGTTTGGAAGGATGGTTATAAGCCGCTGTTGTTCCTCGATCCCTATAAGGCCCAGATCGCGGTTGAAGTAGTGCAGCGAAGCCGCCGGCATCCCGTACACCCCCCTGCCCATCTCGCAGTAATTCAGGTAGAGTTCGAGAATGCGTTCCTTTGGGAGGACGAGTTCCATCCCGAGCGCGAGGAGCACCTCCACGTATTTTCTTACAAAATATTTTTCCGGGAAAAGAAAGAGCGTCCTGGCCAGCTGCATGGTGATTGTACTGGCACCGTACATCCTGTACCCCACCTTCCTGTTGATAAAAAAAGCGATTTTCATCATTTGAAAATCGATGCCGTGATGGCTGTAGAACTTGTAATCCTCCATCGCCACGACCATGGAGACGAAGCTGGCCGGGATCCTTTCCAGTGGAACAAATTGTACCGGCAAAATACGATGATGGAACAGGTATTGCCTGTAGAGCATCAGTGTGGTCTTTGAGGGATTGTTGTACCGGACATACAATGAAAGGCAGAGAATGATGGTTATCAGCACAAGATGGCCCAGCGCCAGCACCTTCAGCGACATGTAGAGAAAAATTTTCACGATATGCCGTTTGTTTTTTCCCCTGCCGTTGTTTTGCACGTGCTTCATGATTTATTCCTGATAAACGAAGCCGGCGTCAGTCTGAATATTCCGTTTTTAAAACCCGCTCCGTCGTGGCCGCCGATTATCCACAGGTTGTTCCTGAAGACTTCCGAGGCGTGCATGATCCGCTCGCCGATATCGGGGACGATGTCGATGTTGCTCCAGTGTGTGCCGTCCCGTGACGCCACCACCGCGTCCCCCTGTCTGAAACCCCCGGACAATACGATTCTTCCGCCGAATTCGGTTGCTCTGTAGCCGCCGCCTGAGAGGGATTCGTCTTCTTCATGTATTTTTTCCCAGCGGCGTCCATCAGCGGAGCTCCAGACGTCTTTTCTCGAGATGTAGTTGTTGCCCGCGTCAACGTAAATGCCTCCGATAATCCAGAGCCTGTCCCGGTATACCACTGCCGCATGTCCCGCCCTGGCGCCGAAGGGGGGATCGGGTGTCGCCCGGGTCCATAGTTTTCCATCAGCCGATGACCATGCATCTCCACTTTTTTCAATCCCGCCGATTATCCATAATCTGTTGTTAAATACGGTGCATGTATGGCCGCCTCTTGGGGAAAACGGGGCGTGTTCGGTCACCCTGGTCCAGCGGGTCCCGTCGGCGGAATTCCAGATGTCGTTTAATCCGATGATGTTATTATTTCCGTCCATTGTCAGGCCGCCGATCACCCACAGGCGGCCTTTAAACGGGATTGTATTGTGGACGGCCCTGGGGGAAAAAACCGGAGACACGGCGTGTTTTGACCATTGAACACCGTCCGGGCTGGACCATATGTCGTTATAGGGTTTTCTTCCGTCGAAACCGCCGATCACCCACAGTTTGTCCCTGAATACCGCGCTTCCATGCCCCGCGCGTCCGCTGAAAGGCGGTGTGGTCCGATGTGAATTCCATCGCGACAGCGACACGGGATTGCAGATCGTAAGGTACGAAACAATGGCTGGTATCGCGGCCAGTGATAATACGGTCGCTGCCAATACAATGGTTTTGCCGTGTTTTTTTTTCAGTATCATTGTTATAGGGTGTAAAGTCGGATGATCCTTTCGTACGACCCCGTTCGCCTTCTCCGGATGGGTGCAATTAAAAATAATCCTGCCGGACCTTTCAACACATTTTTAGATCCGATTGAGATGAAACGGACCGGAATGAGAGGGTCAGTGCGTACGCGAGGCGGAGTGATATCGCCCGACCCCTGAAGGATCTGACGCTCATTCAGGGGGGCGAAGGCCGGGCGTCGCGTCGGAACTTTCGGTTTCCTTCGGCGCCTGTCCGCACAAAAAACGCCGATGCCAGGTTGACCGCCGCGATAACTGCGCCGATCAGGAACACATACCGGTACCCGAGCCGGTTCCACACCAGGCCGCTCGCCAGCGCGATGGCGATGGAAAAAACATGGTCTATGGTGACCCCCATGGTGAGGGTCTGGTGCACGTCCTCCGGCCTGAGGGCGATTTTGTTCAGGTAGGTGGCCCTTGCCATGCTCACCGACATCAACAGCTGGTCTGCGATGAAACATCCCGCGGCCACGATGAAAGCGGTCCCGTCATCGAAAAGCGATTTTGAAAAACCGTAACCGAAACATACCGCGATCAGAACCGCAGCCTCGCTCATCAGGACGAGGCGCTCCCCGAACCTGTCAATGGCCCTTCCCAGCAGGGGGTTGAACACGATTCCGACAACCCCGCCGATGGTGAGCAGTGTCGCCACCGTGGCGGTGTGGGCGTTGAACACGGTCACCAGCACCCATGGGGCGAAGGTGAGGAAGAGCTGTTTTCTGGTTCCGAAAAGGATGTTCAGCCAGTAAAAAAGACGGTATTCCCTCCGCAGAGTGAATTTTGTCATGGCCGGCTGGGGATTGTCCGGCTTCATCGAGGCCAGAAAGAGTGCTGCGATAAAAAAGCCGGCCGCAGCCGTGGCGTAGGCGGCGGCGAAGGTGAAATCGAAAAACCTGAATCCGACATACACCGCGAAACTTCCGGCGATGGCCGTAAAGTTCATCACGCCGTTAAACTGGCCAAGCCGTGTTCCCGCCTTTTCCCGGTCGGCGAATTCCATCCCGATTCCAGAAATGAGCGGCAGGAAGAGGTGCTGTCCCGTGCTGTACAGGAACAGCCAGGCGAGCATTACCGGAAATGTCGGGGAAAAGTACCCGATCAGAAATATACCGGCCGCGGCGAGAATGTTCCCCATTGACGCGAGCCTTCGCGCACTCAGAAAGAAGAAGGCGGCCGAAAAAAACACCACGAGAAATCCCGGCGTCTCCCTGGGTACCTCCAGCATCCCCCGGGCGAAGTCGCTTATCGAGAATACCTCGTTGAGATAGTTGTTGAACACCGAATTGACGATACTCTGGGAAAAGCCGAAGACCGCCAGGGCGGACATGAAAAGCAGAAAGTCCCGGGAGAGTCCGCGGATTGTATTGAGGGGGGCGATCCTTATGACGGGGCTCCTCTATCAGGTCTGGGCGGCCTACCGCCGGCGGCGCCCGACGGCGGATCCGAAAAGGCCCCGTACCAGCTCCCTCCCAAGGGTGCTGGCGACCGACCTTCCCGCGCTTTTGATGATCGCCTCGGCGAAACTGTCGCTTTTTTTGCCTCGCTTCGGCGCGTCGGCATCCGCTTTCTCCTTTGCCTGAGGCGACTTCTCTTTTGGCGCGTCTTCTGTCCGGGACCTGAGCATTTCAAAGGCTGATTCCCGGTCGATCTCCTTATCATACACGCCTTTCAGCACCGAACCGTCCATGACTTCGCGGCGCTCAGCGTCGCTGATCGCGCCGATATTGCTTCTGGGGGGGATTACAAAGGCCCGTTCCACCGGCACCGGCGTACCGTCGCCGGCCAGGAATGAGACCAGCGCCTCGCCGACGGCCAGTTCCGTTATCGATTTTTCAACGTCCACCTTCGGGTTGGTCCTGAATGTCTGGGCTGCAGCGCGGACGGCTTTCTGGTCCTTCGGGGTAAAGGCCCGGAGTGCGTGCTGTATTCTGTTTCCCAGCTGTCCCAGTATCTCTTCCGGGATGTCGAGGGGGTTCTGCGTCACGAAATACACACCCACTCCCTTTGACCGGATAAGCCTGACCACCTGCTCTATCTTGTCCCGGAGCGCCCTTGGCGCGTCGTCAAAGAGAAGATGGGCCTCGTCGAAGATGAACACCAGTTTCGGCTTGTCCAGATCGCCCGCCTCGGGCAGGTTTTCAAAGAGCTCTGAAATCACCCAGAGCAGAAAAGTCGAATAGACTTTGGGGTGAAGGATCAGCTTGTCCGATGCCAGCAGGTGTATGATGCCGCGGCCCTTTTCGTCTGTCTGGAGCAGGTCCTCTATGTTGAGGGCCGGTTCTCCGAAAAGCTTGTCTGCGCCCTCGTTTTCCAGCGCGGCCAGAGACCGCTGTATGGTGCCGATACTCGCCTTGGATATCCGGCCGTACTCCGCCGGGATGCGCCCCTCCTCCTCAGCCGCGTATGTCAGGACCGCTTTCAGGTCCTTGAGGTCCAGAATCAGCAGTCCGTTGTCGTCTGCGACCTTGAAGATGACCGAAAGCGACGCTTCCTGCGTTTCATTGAGGTTCAGGAGCCTCGACAGGAGCGTGGGGCCCATTTCGGACACGGTGGTGCGCACCGGATGCCCTTTTTCGCCGAATATGTCCCAGAAGACCGCGGGAAATCCTTCGGGCGAGTAATCCTTCAGGCCCAACATTTTCACGCGCTCCTCCAGTTTCGCGCCTTTGCCTCCAGGCCTGCTTATGCCGGAGAGGTCCCCCTTCACGTCGGCGAGAAAGACCGGCACTCCCTGTGCGCTGAACTCTTCGGCGATTCTCTGCAGTGTCACCGTTTTCCCCGTGCCTGTGGCGCCGGCGATAAGCCCGTGCCTGTTTGCCATTCCCGGGAGCAGTGTAAGAAAATCAGAAGCTTTCGCGATAGTCATTGGTGAAGAGGCCATGGTCGTCTCCTGCGGTCAGAATATCGTTACAATAATCCCGATATTTTGATCAGTCAATACAAATTTATCCGGCCATTGCCATCGCCATGAGGGCGATGAAAAAAGAAAAATCGCTTGAAATAGGCGGCCCCTGCGGGTATTTATCATGATGGCCCTGTCAAGAGGTCTTTCGGACACGATTGCATCACCGGATACATATCCGTGCCGCGCGGCCCGGGCCACAGAACTACCGGGAGAGTAAAAATGTTATTGATACGTCAGGCCACACTGAAGGACATCGACGAGGTCATTGATTTAAGGATGAAGCTGCTGTATGAGCTGGGCAGGAGCGATGTCGCCGGCGGGAGCGAAAATTTGCGCACCGCGACAAGGGGATATTTCATAAAACGGATACAGACCGGCGAATTTACGGTCTGGCTCGCCGATAACGACGGCGATGCCGTGTCCATGACCTGTATTCACCTGATCGAAAATCCGCCGGAAGACGAGATGCTCGGCGGGATGGAAGGCTATGTCATGGACATCTATACCGAACACGCATGGAGGGGGAAGGGGATCGCCACGTCGGTCCTTGAAAGGGTCATCAGGCACGCAAAAGAGAAAGGCGCCAAGAAGCTGGTCCTCGATACGATCGGGACCGACCGAAGGATATATGAAAAGCAGGGGTTCAGGGCTACGACTTCGGAAATGGAGCTTTTTCTGGGATAGGCGCCTGCGGTAATTACATGTCTTTTAAGGAGCGGTTTTCAGGCTCAGCGACCTTCCGTCGCCGTACATGATCCTGTCGACGAGTGAGCGTTCCACTATGAGCTCAACCCGCGTCCTTAAGGGAATATAACTGATGTACCTGTCGGTAACGGTGCGGATTTTGCATTGCAGGGCGTAACCGTCATGCAGTATTATCCTGTCCGGGACCGGTTCTCTTCTCGCATACACGATTTTTTCCACCTGGTCGCGGGGGATGATGTTGTCGATGCTCTGACCCTCGGGATGGTACCGAACTTCCTGATCGGTCACTTTTATTACTGTGCAGTGGTGAACGGTGCCGTTTTTAAGAAAAATTTCATCGGCCCGGGCGGAAACCGCGCAGGCGATCAGTAGCACCGGTAAAAATTTTTTCATTCTCAATCCTGTAGAGGCATTTGCCTCAATATGGCAAATAATAGCGGAATTTTCATCCCTTCGTCAACTCACTTTTTTATATGTGAATTTCGTGAAAAATCTGTTGACATCGCAGGTATATGAATTATGTTCATTAAATGAAAGCGAGTCATTTTCCTCACCTTTTCTTTATATTATAATAACGCACATACTGCAGGTGAGGAAACCGGTCAAGATCTCTTCAAAAATAGTGGAGGAATCATGGCGACAGCAACCCTACTTTTATTTTACTTTTTTTTCCCTGTCGTGGCGATCTATCTTGCAAGGAAATTCACTATTTTCAATAAACTCGGCGCGGTGGTTGTCTGCTATATTGCGGGGATCATCACGGGCAACATCGGTGTCGTTCCCGGTAATTTCACCGCATTTCAGAACCCGATGATGCTGGTGACGATCTGCCTGGCGTTACCGCTGATGTTTTTTTCAATCGACGTGCGCAAATGGTCCAGGCTCGCGGGAAAATCCGTGCTGTCCTTCGGATTGCAGACGGTGTCGATCGCGGCGGTGGCTGCGGCAGGCTTTTTCGTGTTCCGCGGCAGGATCGGGCCCGAAACATGGAAGCTGTCCGGGATGTTTGTCGGCGTGTACACCGGCGGTACCGTGAATCTGGGCGCCATCGCAACGGCGCTTCGAACTGACCAGACGCTGTATATCGCCGCGCACACCTCCGACGTGGTCGTCTCGTCTCTTTATCTTCTGTTCCTTATGACCCTGGGGCGGCGCGTGTTATCGAAAATACTCCCCCCATTCATGCCGGCGGAGGCCTCCGGTGACGAGGTAACGGTCGATTTCGAATCCTATGACGGAATCTTTCGTCCCGTGGTTCTGCGGCCGCTGATTGCCGCCTTCGGGCTGGCGGTGCTCATATTCATGACCGGCGCAAGCTCTTTTTTGGTTCTGAACGAAGACGCCGCCTTTGTCGTTGCGATATTGTCGATCTCGACACTGGGCATCCTTTTTTCATTCATTCCCGCGGTGAGAAACATCAGGATGACATACCAGCTGGGAAACTATTTTATTCTCATCTTCAGCCTGGTGGTGAGTTCCATGGCCGACATTGGAAGGCTCATCTCCACCGCGCCGGTTATGCTTGTCTTTGTCGCTCTTACCGTGGTCTGCTGCCTGTTTTTGCATGTTGCGCTGGCAAGACTGTTTAATATAGACACCGACACGGTCATAATCACCTCAACAGCCGGTATCTGCTCCCCGCCCCTGGTGCCGATGGTGGCGTCGGCGCTGAAAAACAAGGAAATCGTGCTGTCCGGGGTCATCACCGGCATAATTGGGTGGGTGATTGGCACCTATCTGGGGATCGCCGTCGCCTACATGCTTCACGGTATCGGATGATGCCGCTCCAATAATTATACGGCCCTGGCACCGGCGTGCTGTCCGAGGAGGTAATGCGATGAAGCTTTATGAATTCACAAAATCGTATCAAATTTTCGAAGAGGCCCAGAAGTACATTCCAAATGGAATATACGGGCCCCGTACGCCCACATTTCTTACTTTCGGCTCCTATCCGGCGTTTATAAAAAAAGGGGACGGGTGCCGCATCTGGGACGTGGACGGCAATGAGTTTATCGACTACATGTGCTCGTTCGGCACCAATCTGCTGGGCCTGCGGCACCCGAAAATCGACGCCGCGGCGAAAAAGCAGTGGGACAACGCAGACTGTTTCACCCTTCCGTCAGACCAGTGGCTTCCGCTGGCGAAAAAAATGGTGGAGACCATTCACGGCGCGGACTGGTGCGTCTTCGGTAAAAACGGGTCCGACGTCACCTCGTACGCCATTACCGTGGCCAGGGTCTTCACCGGGAAAAACGACATACTTGTGGCCCGCGGCGCGTATCACGGGTCCCATTTCTGGTGCCAGCCCCACGGGCAGGGAGTGCCGGCCGAGTGGAAGACCCATATCGTATATTACGATTACAATGATGCCGAAAGTTTCAGAAAAACGGTGGCCGAACATGCCGGGACAATCGCCGCAATCATGGTGACGCCGCACCGGCACGACGCCATGAAAGACCAGGAGCTCCCGAAAAAGGAATTCGTCGAGACGGTCAACAGTTTGGCCGGGAAGGAGGGCGCCCTGGTGATCGTGGACGATATACGCTGCGGTTTCCGTCTGAAACTGGAGGGGAGCTCGCTCCACTACGGCTGGAACGCGGACATCCAGACCTTCGGCAAGGCCATGGCCAACGGATATCCCATCTCCGTGGCCGCCGCCCGGGAGGAGCTCAAGGAATCGGCAAAAAAGATATTTTTTACCGGCACTCATTATTTTTCAGGCGTCCCGTTCGCGGCGGCGCTGGCGACAATAGACGAAATCAGGGCAAGCGGCGCCATTGAGAAGATTGATACGCTGGGGAAAAAACTCATGAAGGGGCTGGAAAAGGGTGCCGCTGACAGCGGATTGACGGTGCGCCTCACCGGGCCGCCGGCTATGCCGTTCATGACTTTCGAGGGCGACCCGAACTTCGAGATGAACAGGTATTTTTGCGGGGAGGCGGCGAGAAGGGGGATATTTTTCCACCCGCACCACAACTGGTTTGTCTGCGCTGCGATGACCGAGGGGGACATCGATAAAACGCTGGAAATATCGGCCGAATGCTTTGCGCTGGCGGCAAAGAAAAAGGGGGGCTGAGATGAAGTGGTATCATATGGGGATTAAAACAAGGGATATCGACGCGTCTCTGAGTTACTACTGTGACGTGCTGGGCCTGCGTATCATCGAGACCGTGGAAATACTGGGCAAGAAATTCGTCTTTGTGGGGAATGATTCGATGCAGATCGAGCTCGAGCAGGGGAACCCCGGGGACACCCAGGCCGAGGCAGCCACCATGACGGGACTGAACCATTTTTGCGTGACCGTGGAGGACATATACGGTTTCGTGAAATCAGTCCGTGAAAAAGGGGGGACCGTATTGAACGACCCGATTCATCCCAGACCCGACCGTCTCACCTCTTTCATGAGGGACCCGGACGGGGTCCTCATCCAGGTCATCCAGTACGTGTAGAACCGTTTGCGGGAGAAACGGGAAAATAACAGCGCGGGATATTAGAGAATACTTCTTAATAAGCTGCCCCGGGGAGTATCCCGGGGCACTTTTTCAGGAACAGGCGCTTTTATCGGTCAGCATGTCAGGACGAACTGCCTGATGCCGTGTCGGTTTTCGTGTCGGTCGATGTTTCTTCACCGTACTCGTAGGTGATCGTTACGGTCCGGCTTCCTCCCGATACCACGGTTGTGGATGTCTCCTTCACCTTGGTGTCGACGTTGTTTGCGCGCCGGTATACGATTATCGATACTGTCGCGTTGGCGCTGCCGTCGATGACGGCGCTTATATAGATGTTGTCCACGTTGTCAAGGGTGACCTGGGTAAAATGGGTATTCCCGTTCGTATACAGGGTCGCGAGAGGGAGGGGGACGTTGTTGTCGGCGAGCAAAAAGCCGCCGATTGTAGCCGTGGCATCGGTGCCCTCGCTTATGATTTTTACCGTTATGGGGTCCTGGGAATCTTCAAAACAGGCCCCTGTAAAACCGGCGACAAGAACGAGAAACGCGATGGCGAACAGGTGCGAATATTTTTTCATTGTGAAACCCCCTGGTTGAACTCTGGTGCGCATCCGGGTCTGTAATTTCATCTCGACTCATACGGGAGAGCAACGCTTTATCGCGTGACTTTATAATCTCTCCCCGTACGGCGAAATGGCGGCAGCAAACTAAGTGTACTGATAAACCGCACCGCTGTCAAAGGACATTTTTAATTCCGGCATCATTTGTTTACAATATCAATCAGCGAAAGGTCCTCGTTTTTCAACACAATTATCTGTTTGTCAAACCTGTTTATGTAAATATAGGGATCATAAAAGCTTATGAAAGTGTTCTCGTTTATTTTTTCGCCGGATTTCGCCACCCGTTTCAACGTGTTATCGAATTTTCCGAGGTAATAACTGTCGTTTTCCTTCAGAATGGCGTACACATACCCTTCCCTTATTTCCACAAAGCTCCGCCAGAATATGTTGTCACTCCCCTGTACCTTCGATACCAGGGTCTTTCTGTCGATAAGATTGAGATGGTGCCCTTCGGTATGGCTTCCCTTGTGGGTGATCACCACAACTCCTTCGGAGTATACATCGTATCGCCTGCCGCAGATGTTCTCCACCGGGGACTTGAAGTCGATTCTTTTCGTTGCCGCATTAATCATGTAGAGCTCGTTGTTGTAGTGGCCGCCTTCAAGGTACTCGCGTATTTTGAGATAATACAGCTTGTCGGCGTAAATGCTCTTGTCGAGCTCCTTGTTTCTCAGTTTGTCCTCGCGCGTATCGAGCTCCTTTTCCTTCTGTTCAAGCTCCTTCTCCTTTTTTGCGAGTTTCTCTTCCGGTCTTGTATCGTTTTTCTCGTCTTTGCGAATCTGCTCTTTTTCCTCGCGGATGGCGTTGTCTTTCCGCTCGAGTTTTTGCTCCTTTTCTTCAGCTTTTTCTCTCTGCCGTTCCAGCGTCTGTTCTTTTCTGTCTATCGTTTCTTCCTTTTTGCGAAGCGTGTCTTCCTGTTTCTTGTCTCTCTCCTTTTCACGGCTCAAATCCTTCTCTTTGTCGCGGACCTTTTGTTGCTTTTCTTCCCGTTCTTTTTCGTCTTTTATCCTGTTTGTCTGTTCCTTCTCGCGTTGGATGGTTTCTTCCTTTTTTCGGGTCTGTTCCTTCTGGCGGTCAAGCTGATCTTTTTCCCGTTGAAGCGTCTCCTTTTCCCTGGAAAGCCTGTCCTTTTCATCCTTTAATCGGTCCTTCTCCCGGGCCAGCTCCTCCTTGTCCTGGTTCTGGATTTTTTCCCTCATATCCACCATGTCCTTCCGCTCGTCAATGGCCCCTTTGTCTTTGCGCACCTGCTCGATCACTTTTTTATCGGAGATTATATCCGTGTCGATGGAGTTCAGTTTTCCCCGCATCGCCTCTTCGGTCAGCGGAATGACGAGCATCGTGGCGCCGGGCCATTCGTAATATTTCGTGGAGATTCCGGCGTTTTTTTCGTTCAGCCGGCCCAGTACCACGGTCTTGTATTTTTCCCGGAAATATGCCATGTCGCCGCGGTGTACTGCGTTGTAGTATGTGGTGAAGAGCGCCAGGGTGTCCGCGTTTTTTCTGCTGTAATCGTACATTGACTGATAAAAACCGGAAAGAATCCTTCGTATGTTCTTGATATGGTCCACTCGCGCGGCCCTGTCGATGGATATGATATCCGCTGAATACTTGCCCGCTTCCTTTTCCGAAATCGCGTGTATCACCGAGTATTTCATCAGGTAGGGAATTCTCCTGTTGGGGCCCGATCTCTTTACGCCCTGGGCGAGTCTTGAACCGATTGTCCGGATTTCGCGCACCGAGTCTGTGTCGCCGCTGCGGGCGGGTCCCCTGTAGTTGATGAATTCGATCTTTTTCGTCCTGCTGATCTCTTCAACATCCACCTCCAGACCCAAAAGAACACCCGCCGGCATGAGTGAGAACAGGACCGCCGCCAGAATGAATTTTATATATGCCTGCATTGCGCGCCTCCATGGGAAATGCGGTTACCGCGGAAAAAAATATTCCGGATTGCTGCGTTTGTCATCAATTTTTTATGTATCGTGACAATTTTTGAATCTGAATTCCCGGTGCCCGGACGGGCCCCGGGAGGTAAAGGGGGAGGACCGCTGTTTCAGGACGCGATCTTTTGTTTCATCGTAAGGAGGAGTTTTTCGGCCTTCTGGTTCTGGCCGTTGAAGATATACAGCATGCTCAGCTCGGTCGCTTCGGTGATCCGGGATTCCCCGTTCATCATTTTTTCCTCCATCTCTCTGATGGCCTTGTCGATATCGCCGATCTCCTTCCGCCTCTTCTCGTATGAAATGCCTGATATGTAATCCCTGAATTTTTTGTATTCCGGCTTTGATTTCAGCGCATTCGTGAGATGGTCAACCGCGAGTTCGTAATTGCCGAGATAATAATGGCAGAAACCGTAATAGCGGTGTATGAAAGACTTGTCGTCGGCGATGTCCCTGATGCTGTCAAGACAGGCGATGGTTTTTTCGTACTCCTTCCATTCATAGTATATGTGCGATAGAAGATAATTGGCCTTCAGGTGTGCCTGGTCCAGCTGGATAACCTTCCTCAGGTAGGGCTCGGCCTCCTTGAAGTTCTTGTCAGTGTAATATACCAGGCCGCTGTAAAAGTTGCCTTCAACGAAATCCGGGCTTAACGCGGCGGACTCCTTGAAATACTGGAGGCTTTTCTTGAAATTCTTTTGGTTGTAGTGCTCGACACCCAGATTGAGCAAAACCCTGCAGTTTTTTTCAATTTTAAGGGCGGCAAGGTATGACTCGATGGCCAGGTCCCGCTTCCCCATGCGTGAGTATACCTCACCCATATTGTTATACGCTTCAATGAATTTCGGATGTATTTCTATGGCTTTTCTGTATTCCTCCAGCGCCATGTCCATTTGTCCGTGGTTCGCATGTTTTAAGGCCTGATTGTACACATTTATCGCTTCTTTCGGGACAGTGGCAGTTGACATTGTAGTTCCTCGCTGTACGGATAACACATTGTATACAGGTATTCTGATAAAAATATCGGTTGATACGCAGTTAAAATCAAGGGCCGGAGGATTTTTTTTTCAAAACAAAACGGTTATCATGCAAACAACACGATAGAATCGCATCCATTATAAAGGATGGTTTTCAGAGAACAATGTTTTTATGATTTTTTAACGGAATCATTCATTATAAATCTTGACAAATTGCTGTTAATATGGGATTAATAATTCAATAATCCGGAGATAAAAATGTTTGGGAAGAAAGTCAATAATGTCAGGGTTTTCCCCGTAACTGTCAAGATAGTTCTCACCTTTACTCTATTCATCCTCATTTCCAATTTTACCACCAACTACATAAATCTGATGTTCAACAGAAACGAGCTCTTCAAGCTTATGAACGAGCTCCTTACAAAGGACCTGAAAAATATTTACGCCTACTGCGGCAACCAGTACGACATCTTTCAGTATGACAAAAATCTTGAGGGCTCGGTCAAGAGCATTGAAAACATGGGAATCCATACCCTCAAGAGTGAAAAGG
This sequence comes from Spirochaetota bacterium, assembly GCA_041737965.1. Lineage (GTDB taxonomy): Bacteria > Spirochaetota > UBA4802 > UBA4802 > UBA5550 > JAFGJK01. The sequence continues at coordinate 114,323 of JBGSQT010000009.1, forward strand.
GCGTTATTCTGGGCATACAGGACGACGGGTCGATCCTATTTCAATCCTCCAAGATCCAGAAAGTGCAAAAGTTTGAGGATGCCGATACCCTGAAGACCTTCAGGGACGACCTGGCAAGGAAAAAAGACGAGGGGCCGGTCTATTTCAAGTTCAATGACGAGAATTATTTCGGAATGTATAAATTCAATCCGAGGTGGAATTCCTTTATCGTCCGTGGCGAGGAATTGAACGAATTTTATTCCAATTCCAACCGAATATTCCGGATTGTGGGGTTCGTTATCATTGTCATTACGGCTGTCGTGGCGATCATAGGCATTGTGATTCTCGGATTCATTCTGCGTTATATAAATGTGATCACCTCTTCGATCATGAAAATGATCAATTCCCAGCAGCTGGAGCTGATCGATCTTGACGGCGCGACCAACGACGACATCACCTACATGGGTACCGCGTTCAATTCGCTGTCCAGCACCGTGGGAAATCTCATAGGAATTTTCCGGAAGTTCGCCAACCAGGACATTGTGCTCAAGGCGTACCGCGAGCGCCAGATCAAGCTCGAGGGGGAAAAGAAGGAATTGACGATTCTTTTTTCCGACATTAAAAGCTTTACGCATATTACTGAAACGCTGGGAACCGATATCATCAAACTGCTCAACCTGCATTACGACAGGGCAATCCGCGAAGTGGTGAAATACAACGGCGTCATCGGCTCGATCATCGGTGATGCGCTGCTGGCGGTCTTCGGGGTTCTTGGCGCCGAATCGAACAGCAACAAATCCTATGAGGCGATAATGGCGGGCTACATGATCCAGGAGGTGACCAGGGACCTCAGGGACCGCATGAAGAAAATCAAGGATGATATGCAGAGCAAGAAGGGGGGGCTTACGAAGAGTGAGGCGCTGGTATACAAGGCCGTCCTTCTGGAAATAGGCGTGGGAATCGACGGGGGTGAGGTTTTTTACGGCACGCTGGGCTCGTATGTCAGAATGACCAATACCGTCATCGGCGACAATGTAAACGCGGCGTCCCGGCTTGAAGGCCTTACCAGGATATACAAGGTCCCGGTCATCTGCTCCGATTATGTGAAAAAAGACATTGAAGCGGCCATGGTAAATCCCGACATCGTTTTTATTGAACTGGACACTGTTATGGTTAAGGGAAAAACCACGGGTAAGAAGATTTACTGGCCAATTCTCACCAGGGATTATAATGAAAAAATCAAACGGCAGGTGGCGTATTTCGAGGCCGGCCTGAAGCTCTATTACGCGGGCGACTGGAAAATGGCGAAAAAACAGTTTGCCGCATGCAAGCTTCCGGTGGCCGAAGAGTTTACTGAAAGAACAAAACAAAGCTGTCCGAGGAACTGGAACGGTATATGGGAAATGAAGACAAAATAAGCGGTCGCGAAATCGTGAAGAGGGGGTCCGCGTTCCTTCCCGATGAGATCAGGGACTACGATGGACAGTCGGAAGTATATTCGCTTGAGTCCGAATTCGCCAAGACGAAAAAGAACAGGAACTACAAGCTCTTTCTGTTTATCTTCATTTTCATTGTCGCTACTGCGGGGCTTACATACCTGTATTCCCTGTACCTGGCCAGTGAAAGCAGGAACATCAATGTTGATATCCAGGAATTTGAAGACATGCGTCTCAAGGAGTTCCTCCAGTCGGCGCGGCATGATGAGAGCAATATTGACATTCTAAGGATAAACCTCCAGGTGCTCCAGGTTGAAATGCTGGATTCGATCCTTGACGTAAGGCGCGATTTCCTGAGCAAGCAGATCGAGATATCTGAACAACCGATATCCCAGGAGGAGAAAAACTCCAGGATTTCCGACCTCAAAGGCCAGGAGGAAAAGAGTGTAAAGGCGGTGGAAGCGGGGTACCGGGCCCGTATAGCGGGAAAACGGCGTGAAATATGGGCGCTGGAAGCGCAGATAAACAAGGCCAAAAGTTCCATAAAATCGGACCTCCTTGCCAATGAGGACAAAATCTATAAACTCAGGATGGAAAAGCTAAGGAAGACCCAGCAGTCGGGCATCGATGCGATCCGGGAGTATTATGAGAACTATGTTAATTTTCTTACATTGAAATACAATCCGGTGTTCCGTTCGGCGAGGCATAAGAGCGCAATCTCGGGTGAAAACGGCGTTATTGGTGACCTGGAACTCAAGGAATACAGCACCATCATGGACCGAGAAGCAGGTTTTAACAGTGAAAGATTCTCGAACCTGCGCGAACATATCGCCGATAATCTGTTGCTGATAAACAGGCTTGTCAATATCCCCTATATCAATTCAGTGGCCCCGGCACTGAAAAGGGTCGACGGACTGACGAAATCCATCATCCAGGATTATGAAATGCTCTGGTCGCGACTTGTCGGGGCCCTTTCCAGCAGAAATGCCCAGCTCAGGGGGTATAATTACGCCTTCTCCCAGCAGATGGAGAAAATCAAAGAAAACAACAGGCCTGAAACCGGTTTTATATTGGACCCGCGGAATGAAAAGGGGGTTATTGTCTATCTTCTGGATGAAAAAGCGGTGAAAGGCGGCGATGCGGCACTTGTATTGAGAGGCAACGACGAGTATGTCGGCACGATCGAGCTGTACCGTTCGTCGGGAATCGTACGGGGCAGGGTGCTGGAAAAGAAAGCCGACATGCAGCCCTTTGATATTTTAGTGAGAGTCATTCCGGACAACAGGAAGGAGCAGAAAAAATAGTCATCGTTTGATCGTAACGAACCGCTGACGGTTTTCCCGTCTGAAGCTATAATTGTTGAATAACCCCCTTCACTGGTTTCGCGGAGAAGGGGTTTTTATTATGGGGATTGTGCGAATAAGGCGGCATGAAAACGGGTACGGCCCGATACTTGAAAACAGCGTTTGATGTATGAGTTGCGTAAATGACATCCCTATTGCAGAAGAATGCCCTGAAGGGCGGAGACCGCGTGTATGAAAATCGCAAGTTACAACTGTAATTCGGTCCGCGCGAGAATGCCAGTTTTGAAAAAGTGGCTCGACATCGAGAAACCCGACATACTGTGCATCCAGGAGACCAAAGTGAACGACGAGGATTTTCCCCGTGACGACATCTCCGATGTCGGGTATCACAGCGTGTTCAAAGGCGAGAAATCCTACAACGGCGTCGCCATCCTGACAACAGAGCCCGCGGTGGACTCGGGTTCCGGTTTTGACGGAAATGGCGACGATGAGGGGAGCCGACTTATCTGGATACGGCATCGCGGCGTCTTTATCATCAATACCTACGTACCGCAGGGGACATCTCCGGATTCGGAGCGTTTCCAGTACAAGCTCCAGTGGTTCGCCAGGCTCAGGCGTTACTTTGAGGACAACTTCGACAGAAATTCGCCCATAATCTGGCTTGGAGATTTCAATGTGGCGCCTGATCCGTTAGACGTGCACAATCCGAAACGCCTTCTGGGACACGTGGGATATCATCCCGACGAACATATCGCCCTGGGGAAGGTGAAGGAATGGGGCTTTGTCGATGTATTCAGAAAGTTTACACAGGAAGGAGGGTATTATACGTTTTGGGACTATCGGGTAAAAGACTCTGTTGAGCGGGGGCTGGGGTGGAGGGTCGATCATATCTGGGCCACCTCCTCCATGGCTGAAAGTGCCCGCGACTGCTGGATTGATACTGCACCCAGAAAATGGGAAAAGCCCTCGGACCATACGCCGATTGTGGCTGTTTTCAAGAGCTGAGCCGCCATGTGGATTTTGAAAAAATTTATCCCGGGGCTGGCGCTTGCTATCGTTGTCAGTCTGTTCCTGGGCTCTGAGGGGCTTGGCGCGTATCCCCGCCCGGTCCGGCTGCATGAGGAAATGCCGGAGACTCCGGCCGGCCCCTTCATGGATATACTGAAAAATGCCGGTAAAGCGCTCACGATCGACGATATTCTGGCAAAAAAAGGCGACAGCGGGTTCGAGTCCCAGAAATCGCAATTTCCCGTCCTGGGGAACAAGTCTTCCGTCTGCTGGGTGAGATTCAGGGTCGAAAATCCGGATACGAAAAAGATTAAATGGGCCCTGGAGGTCACGTACCCGCTGATAGATTCGGTCAGGCTTTACGCGGTCTCGCCGGAAGGCGTGATTACAGACACGAGGGAAGCCGGCGACCGGATGCCCTTTTCCAAAAGGGAGATGGATTACCGGAATTTCGTCTTTTTTTTAGAGGAACTTCCGGGATCGTCCAGGACTTTCTATGTCCGTTTTGAAACCATCGGTCCGATGAACCCGCATCTAGTAATATGGCCGATGAAATCATTTATAATGAATGTATCGACCAGCCAGATCGTTTTCGGCCTCTATTACGGCGCGATGCTGGTGATGCTTGCCTACAACCTCTTCGTCTTCTTCTCAGTCCGGGACAGAAGCTATCTGTACTATGTGCTCTATTACCTGTTTTTTGTGGTGTTCCAATTGTCCATGAACGGACTTGCGTATCAGTATCTGTGGCCCGATTCCGTATGGTGGCACAATGATTCGATGCCGCTTCTTATCAACCTGTGCATAATTTTCGCGATACAATTTTCCCGTCATTTCCTCCATATTAAAAACCACCTTCCCCGGGTCGACAGGCTGATGAGATACGCGGTGTACGCCTTCTCGGTGACGCTTCCGCTTTCCATGTTGTTCGATTATTCCGTAATGCTCCAGGTGTCAGTCGTTTCGGCGATTATGCTGGCCGTTGTTCTTACCGCAGCCTCGCTTCGCATTTTATTCAAGGGTTACCGCCCGGCCCGGTATTATGTGACCGCCTGGACGCTCTTCTGGATCGGCACAGTGGTATACGGATTGAAAATTCTCGGGTTCATCGAGGACAATCTGATGACGAGGTGGGTTCTTCACGCGACATCGCTTATGGAGGTGACGCTCCTGTCGCTGGGCCTCGCCGACAGGATCAATCAGATGAAAATGGACCTCCAGTATCTCAATGTGAATCTGGAGCGGCTGGTTGAGGACCGCACCCGAAAGCTCAACGAAACCATGGCCGAGATGGCGAAGAATGAGCGGGAAATCGAAATGGAGTTCGAGCTTGCCGGAAACATTCAGCAGGGGATTCTTCCGCGCACCCCTTTCTACTACGAGGGAATAAAAATTTCGGCTTTTTACCGGGCCATGGGGCAGGTGGGGGGTGATTTTTACGACATTTTTCACATGAAGGGGGGGTATCTCGGCGTGCTTATCGCCGACGCGTCGGGACACGGAATGCCGGCCGCCTTTATCACCGCGCTGGCAAAGATAAGCTTTAACGAGGCGATCCAGAGGCACCTGTTCCCCTCGGATATTTTTCGCCAGGTCAATATCGAGCTTATCGAGGCGATAAAGACCGATGATTTCGCCACCGCGTTCTTTCTGGTGATAGGGCCGACTTTTGACGTCATGTACGGAAACGCGTCTCATCAGAAGGCGCTCGTCATCCGAAGCGCGGACGGACGAATGCAGGAATGGGACACCAACGGGTTGTTTGTCGGGTCGCTCCCCGCGGCAAACAGCATGTACGAGGACAAGCAGGATATGCTGGATTACGGGGACAGGGTACTGCTCTACACGGACGGACTCGTCGAGATCAGGAACGAGCAGGGCGAAACATTCGGCGACATCAGGCTGAAAAACCTGGCCGTCGAAACCATGTCGCTGCCGCTGGAGGAGGCAAAAGACCGGATAATCTCCAGATGGTCCGAGTTTGCCGGAAAGTCCCCCCAGGCGGACGACGTGACGCTGGTGATTGTCGAGATCGACCCGGCCTACAGGGATCTTACTGAATACCGCGAAAAGGGGTTTTCGCTGCTTTCCTCCAAGCGGTACCATGAAGCGGTCCTCGAGCTTCTCAGGGCGAACGCCATCAATCCGCGCGATGAAAAAACGCACCTCTACCTGGGCGAGTGCTACCTTAAAACTTCCGAGTACTCCAACGCCGTAAACCACCTGCTCCAGTTTCTCAGAAACAATGAGATTGACGCCAATGTATGGTTCCACCTTTCCCAGGCGTATTTCCACCTGGATGAGTTTGAAATGGCATATAAAACGTCCCAGAAAGCCGCACAGCTCAGGATCAATTTTCTCGATGCGATGATTCTGTGCGCCTATTCGCTCCGTCATCTCGGAAGGAACGCAGAGGCCATAAAAACTTTGGAGCGTGTCATCGCGATAGATCCCGGCCATGAGCTGGCGGTGAAGGAACTTCAGGACATCACCGAGCATGGTTCGTAAGGCGGTTATCGCGCTTCTGTTCGCGGCGATCGCGGCCGCCGCGGACGACATGAAGGTGGTGCCGCCCGGAGAGCCGGATGTGCCGGCCGTGGATTTTTCCGACCGGAATGTCTTTTACCGCAAGGCCGAGGCCGTCATCGCCGGCGGGGGAAAACTGGAAGGATCCCTGATGTTCGGTTCTTCGTCTTTTTCGATTCTATGCGGCGGCGGATGGAGGGAGCCGTCCGCTGTTGATGCCCGGCGGATCAGGTCCTTCAGGATAGTTCTATGGGAACCGAAGCGGTATGGAAAGGACCGTTACATGATGAGGCCCCGCGAAATGGAGATTCGCATCGGCGACGGTGAATCGGTGCGATGCGCGGTCCCCCGGGAGTTTTACCGGCTTGAATTTATGGTGGGGGCGAAATCCAAGAAACTATATACTTTTTTCTATGATGTATGGGAGCGCGGAAGGTGGGCGCGTTCCGGAAAAGAGGATTTCTCATATCCCGCGGAGCACCCACTCGCAGGGACGGTGACTGAGGTATTGTTTCCCTGATTGGTCAATGATGATGAAAAAATGTTGACAAAACATGCCTTGTGAAAGTAGAGGTTGTATCTGACGGCACCGTGTTCCATGACCTTTGATAGACCACATCTCGGATTCCTTGTCGCATTCATTCTTGTGGGCGCGGTATTCGGGTCGGCCCTTGGAACGCTGGCGGTTAAATTCATACCGGGCCTTACGGTCCTTCAGGCCAATCTGACGGGGCCCATAGGGTTCAATTTGGAAATCATTGATTTCCATATAAGATTAAACCTTTCCTCACTGATCGGAATCGCCGCCGGCGTACTGATTTTTCGGAAGGTTTAGGCCGCTCATGCGGTCACCATCAGCACCTTTTTTAAATGAAGGTGCGTTGATTAAATCGGCGGGAAGCCGGTTGCTTCTTCACTTTTCCGGCGCATGGCGCCGCGATCTCATTTATGAAGCCCTACTTCCTGCCATGGCGTACCCGTTGCGGTACGGTAAGCCTTTTTTTAATGTGAATTAAGCACCACGGTGCAATCAATATAGTGAGTTCAGGAGGGGCAATTGTCAGTCGTATCAATGAAAGCATTATTGGAGTCGGGTGTGCATTTCGGTCATCAGACCAGGCGATGGAACCCGAAGATGGCGCAGTTCATCTTTACCGCGAGAAACGGAATCCATATTATCGATCTGCAGAAAACGATGCAGAGGATAAAGATTGCATATGGAGCGGTCAAAGAGACGGTTGAGAAAAACGGAAAAATTCTCTTCGTGGGCACGAAGAAGCAGGCCCAGTCCTCAATTGAGGAATACGCGAAGAAATGCGGAATGTTCTATATTTCCGAGCGCTGGCTCGGCGGCCTTCTCACCAACTTCAAAACGGTCAGCAATTCGATACAGAGGCTGAAAGAGCTCGAGCGGATGAAAGAAACCGACAACTGGGACGCCGAAACAAAAAAGGAACGCCTTGATCTGCAGAGGGAGCTGGATAAGAAAAATAAAATACTTGCCGGCATCAAGGACATGACGAAGCTTCCGGACGCGCTTTTTGTTATCGACCCGAAAAGGGAGACCATTGCCATCAAGGAAGCGAAGAAGCTCGACATACCGATTTTTGCGGTTGTCGATACGAACTGCAACCCCGATGAGATCGACTTTCCGATACCGGGGAATGATGACGCCATCAGGGCGATCGCGCTGTTCCTGGACGTTATTTCCCGTGCGGTAATAGAAGGGCAGACCGGCGGCCAGGAAACAGACCTCATTGAGGAATCAGACTCGGAAGAGAAGGAAACAGCGGAAAAGGATTCCGCGGAGGAGCCCGTTTCGACAAATGAAGCAGCGGGATCCGAACCGTCCGCGGAGAAACCAAGGGACAATGAAGAGTATGACGAGTATCTTGACAAATAATTGCCGATAGCGGTCCGTCCGGCGCTGCCGGGCTGGCCTGAACGGCCTTTGTCGAATTTAAAAAAATCAGGAGCTAATCAGTGGCTGATATTACCAGTGAAATGATAAAGGAATTACGGGACAAGACCCAGGCCGGCATGATGGATTGCAAAAAGGCACTTCAGGAAACCGGCGGAGACATGGAAAAAGCGGTCGATTTTCTGAGGAAGAAAGGGCTGGCCTCGGCTGAAAAAAGGATGGGGCGGGAGGCTTCCGAAGGCATCATAGCCACCTATATCCACAACAATAACAAGGTTGGCGTTCTTCTGGACCTGAGGACAGTGACCGATTTCGTGGCCAGAAACGAGGAGTTTCACGTTCTGGCAAAAGAAATATGCATGCAGGTTGCCGCTTCCAACCCCCAGTACGTGAACATCGAAGATGTTCCGGCTGACGTGATTGACAGGGAAAAGGATATTTACCGCGCGCAGATGAAGGAATCCGGAAAGCCGGCGAATGTGATCGAAAAGATCGTGGAAGGGAAACTTTCCAAGTTTTACTCCGACGTATGCCTGCTGGAGCAGGAATTTATTAAGGATCCCAATGTGAAAATCAAGGACCTTATCAAGGAAAAGATTTCCAAATACGGAGAGAATATCGAGGTTCGCAGGTTCACCCGCTACCAGATCGGCGAATAACATGGGCCCCCAGACGGAATCAGGGAAGCTGCGATACCGGAGAATCCTGCTCAAATTGAGTGGCGAGGCCCTGGGCGGGCAGGCAAAAAGAGACATCGATCCGGGGATTATTTCATCTGTATCAAGCGACATCGGCGCCGTCAGGGGCATGGGTGTTGACGTCGCCGTTGTGATCGGGGCGGGAAATATCTTTCGCGGCGCCATGGCAGGGGGACTCGGGATCGATCGCATAACCGGTGACAGGATGGGAATGCTGGCGACGGTTATGAATTCCCTGGCTCTGGCCAGCGTTCTGGAAAAATCAGGCACCGGGTCGGTGGTGCTCAGCGCCGTAGGGATGCCGGGAATCGCGGAACAGTATACGGTGGAACGCGCCATGGACAATCTGGCGGACGGCCGGGTGGTCATCGCCGCTGCCGGCACAGGAAGCCCGTTTTTTACAACGGACACCGCGGCGGCGCTCAGGGCGGCGGAACTGGGCGCGGATGTGCTGCTCAAGGCGACGAGGGTAAATGGCGTTTTTTCCGCGGACCCGGAAAAAGACGCTTCGGCCGAGCGTTACGAAACAATTTCATATATCGATGTAATCAGGAACAACCTCAGGGTCATGGACCTCACGGCGGTGTCGCTCTGCAGGGACAACGGCATGAGGCTTGTTGTGTTTGATCTTTTCGAACCCGGCGCATTGAGACGGATAGTCTCCGGCGGGAGCGTGGGCACGTTAATCAGCTGATTCTGGAGAGTAATTATGGTTGAAGACATTATCAAGGACCTCGAAGAACGCATGAAAAAGAGCCTCAAGGCGCTGGAAAAGGATTTTGCCGCGATCCGCACCGGCAGGGCGAACCCCGCCATGTTCGACGGCGTGTTTGTGGAAGTGTACGGATCCAGAATGCCGATAAACCAGGTCGCCACCATTTCGTGTCCGGAACCGAGGCTTGTGGTGATCCAACCCTGGGACAGGAGCAACCTCGGGGAGATCGAAAAGGCGATTCTCAAATCGGAGCTTTCCCTCAACCCCTCCAATGACGGGAACCTTATACGCGTACAGATACCCGACCTTACAGAGGAGCGCCGTAAGGAATATGTAAAGCTGGCGAGGCAGAAGGCGGAGGAGAGCAGGGTGGCGGTGAGGAACATTCGCCGCGACGGCAATGAAATGGTGAAGGAACTCGAAAAGGATAAGGACATCTCCGAAGACGAATCCAAGAACGGCCAGGCGCGCATCCAGAAACTGACCGACAAATACATTGAAGAAATTCAAAAGCATACCGACAACAAAGAAAAAGAGATAATGAATATATAGGCTTCCATGAGAAACTATCGTTTATTGCTGAAGCCGAAACCTCTTCCGGCCCATATCGCCATAATAATGGACGGTAACGGCCGTTGGGCGAAAAAAAGATCCCTGCCCCGTTCGGAAGGGCATCGCAAAGGCGCGGAAGTTATCGAACTGATGATGGACGCGGCCATTGAACTGGGAATCAAGGTCGTTTCACTTTTCGTTTTTTCCACCGAGAACTGGACGAGGCCGAGGACTGAAATACTGCACCTGTGGAAGCTTCTTGATGAATTCTTCAAGAAAAAAATCGACAAGATACAATCGGCGGGAATCCGTGTGGTCCATTCCGGTTCCACTAAAAGGCTTCCGTCGTCTACCCGCCGGGCCATTGACAACGCGATAGCCTCCACCGAAAAAAATAAGAAAATAATCCTGAATTTCTGCATCAACTACGGCGGAAGGCAGGAGATTGTTGACGCGGTCAATAAATGGAATGCAACGGCGGGGCGGGGGGAGCAGCTGACTGAAAAAAAGCTTGAGCAGCACCTTTATTCCCGGGACCTTCCGAATGTGGACCTTCTCATCCGCACAAGCGGCGAATGCAGGATCAGCAATTTCCTGCTCTGGCAGGTCGCGTACGCCGAAATGATATTCACTGATGTTCTGTGGCCGGATTTTTCTTCCCGCCATTTATACAAGGCCGTGTATGAATACCAGCAGAGGGAAAGGCGGTTCGGAGGAATATGAGCGAAATAATGAAGAACACCATAAAAAGGGTGGCAAGCGCCCTTATCGCCCTTCCGGTGTATGTTGCCGGAATCATTACCGACAGGTTCAATATGCTTCCGATATTGATGATTTCCCTCGTCATATCTCTCTCCTGCCTCTATGAGTTCTATCAGATGTCGGACAGGGGGAAGGAGGGGAGGGCCTTTGTATTCGAGGGATTGATGGTGGGGGCGGTCATCAATCTTTTCATGTTCCTGTTCGCCTTTGGAAGAATGGTGTCGATTCCCTTCTTCATGGGAAATTTCGATCCGCGGGGAGTGATATTCTTTATGATACTCATCATCGCGACGACGCTTTTCCTTCAGGTATTCACACGCCCCATCAAGGGCGCGGTCTATTCGCTGGGGGTCACCGTGTTCGGGGTGATTTTTATCGTGGGATTTTTCTCGCATATAATACTTCTGAGGTCTCTCCACAACGGCATATTCTACATCCTGGTGCTGAACGCGGTCGTCATGATAAACGATTCCGGCGCCTATTTCGGCGGCGTGCTGTTCGGCAGGCACCGAACCGAGTTTCCGGTGTCTCCGAACAAGACATGGGAGGGATATATTTCGGGACTGGTGTTCAGCGTGCTGTCCATGGTACTGTTCAATTATATTTTCGAGACCCATTTCAATGTCAGGCTCTTTTCATATATGGAATCGTGTTTTCTCGGCGCTCTCTTCAGCCTTTTGGGGAACATCGGAGACCTTGTGGAATCAGTGGTTAAAAGGGACTGTGATGTCAAGGATTCAGGCAGCATAGTTCCCGGGCACGGCGGGATGTGGGACGTCTTTGACGCGCTCGTATTCGCGATGCCTGTCTTTTACTATTACCTGGTACTGACAGGAGCGGCATGACGCGAACATTATGGCTGTAACCCTGACCATACTCGGGTCGACCGGCTCGATTGGCGAATCCACGATACGCGTCCTCAGGTCGCTGGGGAGCGGATACGCAGTCAGGGGACTTTCATGTTCCGACAATCTGCAGGCTCTGGACAGGCAGATAGGCGAGTTTTCACCCCTTATCGCGGCAGTGGGGTCACCCGAAGCGTTCAAATCGGACAAGTACCGACACCTTAAGAAAAAGTATCCTGAAACCGAATTTTTGGAAGGGGACGACGGGATCGTCGAGCTCGCGCGCAGGGGTGCGGACATCGTGGTCTCTTCCATCGTAGGGGCTGCCGGACTGAGGCCCACAATCGCCGCGATTGGGAAGACGAAAAGGATCGCCCTTGCCAACAAAGAGACGCTGGTTATGGCCGGGGACATCGTGATGTCCATGGTCAGGGAGACCGGGACCGAACTCATCCCGGTTGACAGCGAGCACAGCGCGGTGTTTTCCCTGCTCAGGAAGGTTGCGATGGAGGACGTTTTCCGGATAATCATCACCGCTTCGGGGGGCGGATTGCGCGATCTTCCCCTCGAGGAGCTTGCCGGCGTCGGCCCTGACAGAGCGCTGGCACATCCCACATGGGCGATGGGTGAAAAGATCACCATCGATTCCGCCACGCTGATGAACAAGGGGCTCGAGGTCATGGAAGCCCACCATCTCTTTGGCCTGCCCTATGATAAGATCGATGTGCTTATGCACCCTGAAAGCCTGGTGCACGGGCTCGTGGAAACAACGGACGGCGCGCTGTACGCCCACATGGGTGTCAACGACATGGCGCTCCCCATACTGAACGCCATTACCTATCCAGAACGGCGCGGAAACGAATTCGGACGCCTGAAGCTTGAAAAGGTGGGGACGCTCAATTTCGGCCCCTATGATCGGGACCGCCACCCCGGCCTGGAGCTGTGTTATGCCGCGGGGCGCGCGGGCGGCACCCTGCCGGCGGTGCTTAACGCGGCCAATGAAACGGCGGTGAGGGCGTTTCTCGACGGAAAAATAATGTTCACCGATATAATTAAAGTTGTTGAAAAGACGGTCGCCCTTCACAGGATGCAGTCAAATCCTTCGCTGGATGATATATTTGAATCTGATCTTGAATCGCGCGACGTTTCAAAAAGAATAATCAAGGGAGAACTATGATGATGGCAATCACTTATATAATCGCCGCGGTGGTGCTGCTGGGACTGTGCGTATTCGTCCATGAGCTGGGCCACCTTCTCGGCGGCAAACTCGTGGGGATAAAGGCGAAAGTCTTTTCCCTCGGGTATGGAAAGGGGTTTATAAAAAAACAGATCGGGGACACGACGTATCAGGTCACGCTGATACCGCTCGGCGGCTACTGCCAGTTTTACGGGGAGGACCCTTCGGAGGAGCGTTCCGGCAAGGAATACGAATTCCTATCGGCCCATCCGCTAAAAAGGATCGTCACCGTCGCGATGGGGCCGCTGTTCAACCTTTTTTTCGGTATCCTGATATTCTTCATAATGAACATGGCCGGGTACACCAAGGAGACAAATAGAATATACATTCCCGAACAGATGAGATCGGGCAAATATGAATCACCCGCTCACAGGGCGGGCCTTAAAAACGGCGACAGGATCGTCGACATCAACGGCCATTCAGTTCAGGGGTTCGCAGACATTCAGAGCCGCGTGTTTTTCTCCGAAGGGAAAAGGCTTCGGATAAAGGCGGAACGGGATGGCCGCTCATTCACGACTGACGTGATTCCGCAGAATGACGAGGGGAGCGGACGGTTCACGATCGGGGTAATCCCATTCGGAACGAAAGTGATGATCGGCGGCGTTGTCGAGGGGGAGGCGGCGGAAAAGGCCGGGTTTCGGGAAATGGACGAGGTGGTCCTCATGGACGGCAGGCCGGTGGATTCCCCGGAGGACTTTACCGGATACATTAAAGAAAGGGCCGGCAGGGAAATCGTAGTCGGCATGGTCCGGTCGGGCCGCGAGATGTCGGTGAAGATAACTCCACGGAACGGCGAACTCATCGTGCTCAGGAACGGAAAAGGGGCCGCGGCCGAGGAGCTTCTGGGGCTCATGAACAACGAGGCGACAAAGGAATTCATGACCAAGGGTAAAATCCGGGTAAAGGGCTCGACCGTCTGGTCTTTCAATGAACTGAAAAGCGCGGTAACTGCAGCCGGCGGCAGGGAGATGAAGATGACGCTGGAGGGCGTCGATTACACCGGGTACGCGTCAACGGAACGCAGGGGGTTTATCGGAGTGTACCCTGTTATTTCACCGGAAATGATAGAGGTGCGCTACGGTCCGGGAGACGCCGCGGTGCACGCAATGACGGAACCGTATGAATTCATCGTGCTGAACCTGAAAGGGATGGGGATGCTTTTTTCGGGAAAAATAAATGTTCGGGAAAACCTTTCCGGCCCCATAAGGATCGCGAAGATCGCCGGAGATGTGGCCTATTACAAGGGGATTTCGGCTTTCATCATTCTCATGGCGAAAATATCAATAATACTCATGGTGATGAACCTGCTTCCGATTCCGGTGGTCGACGGCGGTCACCTTGTGTTTTTTACCATCGAGGCGATTCGTGGGAAACCGCTCAGCGAAAAGATGATGCAGAGGATACAGACTGCCGGCGTGGTGATCCTGATTCTCATCGGGGTATTTGTCATCATCAACGACATTTCCATGCTTCCGGTCATACAGAGATTTTTCAGGTGACCCGCTCCTCGGTCTCTTTCTGTTGGCCGGCACAGGACACTTCGTATGCGGGATATTTCTTTAAACACCGGCGAAATGGGCCGTCAAATCCTTGTTTACCACGATCCATTTGGTAACTGCAAGGTCTACACCTGCCTGGACCTGTACGATGCGTTTCAGGCTAAGGCGGTTGATGGACGTAAACCCCGGTTTCTTTCCTGTTGATGGAATCAAAGTGCAGCGGCCGGACGAGTCGTCCGGCCGGTTATCCGCTGATGGCTGTCAGGGGCCGTCAGGTTTTTGAATGGTCCTCCTGAATCTTTCCTGATACTTTTTTTTAAGTATGGCGAGTTGATGAGGCGAAATCCCATCGCTGATTGTAACGTCAAATTCCTCGGCTAAATATAAAGTTAATATTGTAATTTATTTTGCATTAGAATTGTGTAAAGGTGTGTGCGATCGAGGGAAAATGCTTGCAACGGGAATAACGGTTTTGAATTCGAAAATTTCAAAAGAATTATAAATACACAACTGAACCGTCGTACACATTAATGGAGAATTAAGGAGCGCATTATCTGCTGTTTTTCACTTGAAAATATATGAGCTGATTCCATTAGTACCTCATAATAACCGCATGCCTAGCCGTAAGGCGGTTGCGGCGGCTTGATGTGGACCGGGATAAAATCGATGAGTTCAGATAGGAATCCTAAAGAGACGCGCAGGACGGGGCATTACGCATATTTCGTGGCCGCCGGAATCTTTATCAGCAGGATTTTCGGCCTGGTACGAGACCGGGTCTTTGCCCACTATTTCGGCAACAGCGCCGCCGCCGATGCATTCAGGGCTGCCTTTAGAATTCCCAATCTTCTGCAAAATCTTTTCGGCGAGGGCGTGCTCTCTGCGTCGTTTATTCCTGTATACGCAGGGCTGATTGCCAGGGGAAGGGAAGAGGACGCGAATCGGGTCGCCGGCGCGGTCGCATCCATCCTGGCGCTATTGATGTCCGTCATGGTCCTCGCCGGGGTGTTTGCCGCCGAATACCTGGTCATCGCCATCGCGCCGGGTTTTACCGGCGTTAAAAGAGAAGTTACGATCACGCTGGTAAAGATCCTTTTTCCCGGCGCCGGAATGCTGGTTATGTCGGCGTGGTGCCTCGGTATTCTAAACAGCCACAGGAAATTCTTTCTTTCCTATTCGGCGCCGGTGCTCTGGAACCTTTCCCTCATTGTGACCCTTGCGGTGTTCGGAAACGGAGGCGGCTTCCGTCTTTCGGAAATACTCGCGTGGGGATCCGTTGCCGGGAGCGTGCTTCAGTTCGCGGTTCAGCTGCCCATGGTGCTGTATCTGGCCAGGTCGCTGCGGCTTTCGCTGAATATACGGATGGGAGAGGTCCGTACGGTATTGAAGAATTTTATCCCGGTTTTCATAAGCAGGGGGGTTGTTCAGATAAGCGCATACATCGACGAACTTCTGGCCAGTCTGCTTCCCACTGGCGCGGTTGCGGCCTTCAGTTATGCGCAGACCCTGTATACCCTTCCGGTGAGCCTGTTCGGCATGTCTGTCTCCGCAGCTGAATTGCCGCTCATGTCCGGCGCGTCCGGAAGCGAGGAGGAAATAGCTGCGCATATAAGGGGCAGGCTTGGTTCGGGCCTTCAAAAGATCGCCTTTTATATCGTTCCTTCGGCCATGGCGTTTCTTGCCTTCGGGGACCTTGTGGCCGGGGCGATATACCAGACCGGCAGATTCGGCAGGGAAGACGCGGTGTATGTGTGGGGCATTCTTGCCGGCTCATCAGTGGGCCTTCTTGCCTCAACGCTCGGGAGGTTATACGCTTCGGCATTCTACGCGTTGAAGGACACGCGGACCCCTTTTCTTTTCGCGGTGCTGAGGGTTGCCCTTTCAACGCTTACCGGGATATACTGCTCTCTTTATCTCCCATCGGTTTTGGGGATAGATTTGCGCTGGGGAGTGGCGGGGCTCACCGCTTCAGCCGGGTTTTCAGGCTGGATCGAGTTCCTTCTGCTTAGGAGGTCGCTCAATCACCGTATCGGCAGGACCGGCCTTAACGCGGTTTTTTTGATGAAATTATGGGGGACCGCGATCGTCTCCGCTGCCGCTGCGTGGATATTGAGATCTATTTCCGGCGTTATGAACCTTCATCCGGTGGTGGCTGCATGTATCGTACTCGGTCTTTACGGCGTTCTCTATTTTTTCATCACCGCGCTTCTCAATATTAAAGAAAGCAGAAATCTTATAAAGCGCCTAATCAGGAAAGCCTCAACGGGAAACGGCCGTTAAAATATGCTTGCAAATATCGCGAATTGCCGTTATGCTCCATCCAAACCGTGGATTGACAAGGTCTTAAATCTTTTTTGGTTCGGGTTAATATTTTACGGCTTGTTCATTGTGCGTGCCTGCACGGAGAGAAATTGATCTTTCATTGATTGAGCAAATCAATATTGCCAAGAGAAATCGGGAAAATGAGAAAGAACACAGTATCTGCATTCGCGCGCTCAGTCGGGGCCTGTGTTCTATTCGCGCTGTTTGCCGCCGGGTGTTCCGGTGAAAGGGGTGATGTTATTCCCCTCAAGGGAAACTGGACTTATGCCCCGGGCGACGGACAGGAGACCGCTGCGGATGCGGAAAAACACCGTTACTCGCCTCTTAAAGAGCTTCGGGACCTGGACCAGCTCATGCCGGACCGAAAAGGGACACTGTGGCTGAAACGCGATTTTTTCATGCCGGAAGGTTTCGGGAAAAGAAAACTCTCGCTTGTTCTTGGAAACGTCATCAATGTCGATGAAACCTATCTAAATGGCGAATTTATCGGAGGATACGGCAGGGCGCCGGGAAACGGGAAATCCTTCGTCAATGAATGGAACGTATTCCGCTGTTATGATATCCCCTCTTCGATACTGATGCAAGGGCGCAATACGTTGCTGATAAAGGTGTATTCGCATTATGAGGGGGCGGTACTGGGCCTTGTCGGGATCACCGGGAGGGAATACGCCCGGTCCCTGGCGTCGTACTACCGATTTTTTTTCCAGTATGCCCATCTGGCGGTGTTCTTCCTATTGATTTTTGTCGCGGTTTATTCGATAACCATATATCTGCGACGGAATCCGGCCCGGGATCATCTCTTTTACGGACTTGCCTGTATTTTCTTTGCCCTCTTTGAAAGCACATTTTTTATCACTCTTGTGCCCGGATATTATGATCTTAACATTCCATTTGTCCTGTACCGGAAACTGGTATTCGCTCCGGTTCCCCTGCTGGCCTTGTGCCTTATCCTGTCAATAAATCATTTTCTACGAATACAGATGAACGAAAAGCTGAAGGTGGTTACTGTAATATTATGTGTCGGAGCCGCGCTTATCGTCTTAATGCTGCCGGACAGGGAAAACGCTGTCGTGTTTGAAAAGTATGCCATTGCGGTGCCGGTCGCGTATCTGGTAACTTATCTGCTGGCAGTAATCCTTCCGAGGGCATTCCGCGGCAGTTTTAACGCAAAGGCTCTTCTTGCCGGATTTATTCCATTTATGGCATGCGTTGTTTTTGATATCGTGCTTCATGCGCTCTTAATGAAAGTGGAAGGGCTTTATCTCTCCGGAATCGGGTTTGCCGCGTTTATCCTGTCGATTAATTTCATTCTCGCGAACGATTTCGTATCGAATCAGATCAAAGTTGAGCATCTCAACCGCGACCTCCTGTCCGAAAAAGAGCGGCTCCAGGTCACGTTGGCGTCAATCGGGGACGGGGTGATCGCCACCGATACGGGGAGCACGGTGATAATGGTAAACGATCAGGCGCGGGGCATTCTCGGACGCTTCGGAAAGCTTGAGGAGGGAATGTCTTTCATCCGGTTCATGGACGGTATCGATCCAAGGCACGACTTTCGTGTTCTCTTCGATGAGATGGTGAAGTCGCCGAAGAAGATGGAATTCATAAGCCAGACCGGGGGGGGTGAGTCGCCGGTGACGCTGGCGGGGAGCATCGCGCCGATCCAGACAAGAGAGGGGGCAAAGGGCGCGGTCATCGTGCTGCGGGATATCACCCAGGATATCAAGCTCCAGAAAGAAATAATGAAGATGAAGAACCTTGAGTCTCTCGGCATACTTGCCGGGGGAATCGCGCACGATTTCAACAACATCCTAATGGCCATCGTGGGGAATATAAATTTCGCGAAATATCTCGTGGCGGAAAACAGTGAAGTGAAGGAACTCCTTCTTGAGGCTGAGCGGGCGTCTCTCCGCGCCAAAGGGCTCACCCAGCAGCTTTTAACCTTCGCCCGCGGGGGTGCCCCGGTGCGTCAGGTTTCGTCAATTGAAGAGGTGATCCGTGAATCATCGCTCTTCGTGCTCCGCGGCTCCAGCGTCAAGGTGGTTTTTAATTTCGCCCCGGACCTGGAAAACGTGAACGTGGACATCGGCCAGTTCAGTCAGGTTATACAGAACGTGGTGATTAACGCTCAGCACGCGATGCCTGACGGCGGTGTGCTCGATGTTTCAGCGGAAAATGTGGATGAAGAACAGGGGGAACGTTTTCCCCTGAAAACGGGTAAATACGTAAGGATATCCATAAAAGATACCGGCCAGGGGATACCGAAAAACGTAATCGGAAAGATATTCGAACCTTTTTTTTCGACAAAGCCGGGGGGCTCCGGCCTGGGCCTTGCCACCGCCTTGTCGGTGATAAAGAACCACGAGGGCCACATTGCGGCTTCATCAGATGACGGCCGCGGCACGGAGATCGCCATCTACCTTCCCGCCTGCGCGCGGAAGGGGATGAGACTGCCGGAATCGGCATCCACGCTCGCGAAGTCCTTCGGCCGTGTTCTAATTATGGACGACGAGCACGACGTGCTGCTTATTGCGGACAGGATTTTTCGGATACACGGGATGATCCCGACGCTGGTGTCCAGCTCTGACGCGGCGATACGGTCCTACCGGGAGGCCATGCTGTCGGGTGAGCCCTTCAGGATGGTGGTGCTCGATCTCACCATGCCGGGGGGCGTCGGAGGGGATGAAGTGCTGAGGCGGATCATGGAGCTCGACCCTAAAGCTGTCGCGGTGATATCGAGCGGCTACGCCAACGATCCTATAATGGCCGAATATAAGAGTTACGGATTCAGGGGGGTGATGGTAAAACCGTACCGGGTGGAGGACGTCTCCTCGGTGATAAGGGCGCTGCGGCTTGATGCATGATTTATCCCTCGTACTTCTCGATCCTGTAATTTAATTCGTAAACCATCTCCACGAGTTTCTGGGAATCGTACGCCATCTTGACCGCGTATGCGGTGGTGGACTGCGATCGTTCGCTCATGATGCCCATGTTGTGAACTATTTCTGTTATGGCGTTTTTCTGCGTCTGCGTGGCTGAACCGATTTCGTCGGCCCTTTGAAGAAGAGAGCGCGCGTTTTGGTTTACCAGACTGTTGGTGGCCACCTGCCTGTCCTTGTACCGTGATAGCTCGCCGATCCTTTCAT
This sequence comes from Spirochaetota bacterium, assembly GCA_041737965.1. GTDB lineage: Bacteria > Spirochaetota > UBA4802 > UBA4802 > UBA5550 > JAFGJK01. The sequence goes on from JBGSQT010000009.1 coordinate 134,270, forward strand.
TGATGGTGTTGATTCCTTCCATGATGTCCCTTGTGATGCGTACCGCCATGGACACTCCCGAGAGGCCGCGTTCGATCTCACTTTCGTTTGTTTTAATAAGCGACTCGATCGACTTGAGGCTTGAATCAGTCTCATCGGCAAGCTTTGAGATTTCATCGGCGACGACAGCGAACCCCCTCCCCGCATCGCCTGCTCGGGCCGCTTCGATGGCTGCGTTGAGCGATAGGAGGTTTATCTTGTCCGAGATGTCCCCGATCATGCCTATGATTGCGGACATCTCCATGGAGCTTTCCCGCACCTTGCCGATGCCGTCTTCCATTACGCGTAAATACTGTTCGCCTGAAAGGGCCTTTTCCGTTATCTCCCCGGCGGTTTTCTGGGATTCCATGGTGACGCGGTCAATGTCATCGATGGCGTCGGTCAGCTCATCAAGGACTTTCACGAGCTCGTTGAGACTTCCTGTCTGCTCCTGGGCGTTCATCGCGACGCTGTCGATTCCGGCTGAAATCTCGTCAACGGTGGCGCTGATCTCCTCGATTGAGGCGGCCTGATCGTGGGTGTTTTCGGAAAAAACGTCGCTCTGATTGGACATGGCGCTCATTTCGGCAACAACTGTATTTGAATTTTCCCTCAGGACCTCGTTGATGAAAAGATTGGTGCGACGGTTTTTTTCCGACTCCGCGCGTGCCAGGCTCATGCTTTTTTCGAAGACCTTGAGGATAAGCAGGGATATGAGATACAAAAATCCAATCGAAAAAAGCGAATTATTGAAGGCTATAATAATCATTTTCGTTAAATCGGAAGTTGAAAGCGACTGCATGATGATAAAGAGTACGATATCAACGGCGGCGAGAAGCAGGGAGATGATAGTGAGAAATCTGGTTGTGCTGAAAATTGCGCACATGGTGATGCAGGGGAACACAAAATATATATACGACGTGTAGGAGAGTGAAATTTCCTGAAATGGCTGGCGTATCAGGCCGGCCGACACCACCAGTACGGCGAAGGAGATGAAAATATTCGCCGACAGGAAGTATTTCCCTCTTCTGAGGATTGTGAGCGCAATAACAAGACCGGTAATCATAAGGGAGGTCATGGGGAGGGTTACAATGAAATCGAACCATCCGGCGAAAAGCATGCTGAATTGAAGAAGAATGCTAAAAATGATAAAAGTGAATTCAAAATACATCAGAATTTTTGCCCGCGTTTTCTGCAGGTAATCTTCTTCCTCATAACGCTCCAGAAAGAAACGAACAATTTTTGAATTCATACAATCTCCTGTGAGTCACAGAATTGTTTCAGACGTTATTTTATAAAGGACATGGTATTAATATATTATTTGAATATCAATAACAATTGAAGATAGGTAAATATAACTTTATTGGCCGGAGTACACGGATATTGCAGGTCCGCAATTGTGGTTTTTCATTGCCGGCGATGTTGGTTTGCCTGAATGAGGCATTTTAGGGCTGTTTACGCAATCGAAATTACTGTTGACGAGCGGGCGTGTTTCCGGATATCACAGTCTGGTAACCGTAGAGGCGATACAGAATCGCCTACATATCGACACAGGGGCGGTAAAGGACCATGATTGCAAGAGATCGATCTGACGTAGTCATTGTCGGCGGCGTTGCGGCCGGGCCAAAAACCGGTGCGGTGCTGGCCCGACGAAATCCGTCGCTTTCAATAGTTCTTTTCCAGAAAGACCATTACATATCTTACGGGTCTTGCGGGCTTCCTTATTTTGCGTCCGGTGAAGTGAGCGTGTTCAGCTCCCTCACGAAAACGTCCTATGGGGTGGAGCGGACTCCGGAATTTTTCCGCAATACAAAGGGATTTGACGTTGTCACGGATGCGGAAGTAATAGCGATAAACCCCGATAATAAAACCGTAACCGTAAAGAGCTGTAAAGATGAGAGTATCCATGTCCATGGATACTCAAACCTTGTGATAGCCACCGGTGCGCGCCCGAAGGTGCCGCCTTTCCCCGTTCCGCAGAGCCCCGTTGTCAGATATTTTACCAAGCCTGAGGACGCCATCGATTTCAGGCGACTTTCCGAAAAAGGGAGGATCGGGTCGCTGGCCATAGTGGGTGGCGGATATATTGGCTGCGAAATGGCGGAGGCGGCGACCGTATGGGGATTCGATACGACGCTGATTGAGCGGGAGCCGCAGGTGCTTCCCGGGGGGTTTGATCCTGAAATGGCGCTGCACGCACAGAGAGAACTTGAGCGTAACGGCATCAGAGTGCTGACCGGGGCAGCGGTGAAGGAGATAACGCTCCGGAACGAAAAGCCGGTAATTCAAGTCGACACGGCAGGGGAGATCGAGGTGGATTACGTGATCCTCAGTCTCGGTGTCGTGCCGGAATCGGAGCTCGCTCGACGCTGCGGCCTCGCGCTGGGGGAGCGGGAGGGCATTCTCGTGGACGAAAAGATGAGGACCTCGGACCCGGCGATTTACGCCGGCGGCGACTGTGTGGAGCAGATAAACGGGATCACCGGAAAACGGTCCTTTCTGCCGCTCGGATCCCTTGCGAACCGGCACGGCCGCGTGATAGCGGAAAACATCGCCGGCGGTGCGGCCGTGTTTCGGGGCGTGCTCGGAGCGGCGCTGGTAAAGGTGTGCGACAAAAACATGGGGTGCGTTGGCCTCACAGAAAAAGCCGCCCGCAATGAGGGTATTTCCGTGCAGTGCGTCTGGGGAGGCTTCGGCGACAGACCGGATTACTATCCAGACGCGAAGGGAATGGTGCTCAAGATGGTGTATGACGGAACAAGCGGGAGACTTCTGGGACTGCAGGCTGCGGGAGAGGGGGATATTCTCAGGAGGATTGACGTGTTTTCCGCGATGCTCCGGCGTAACGGGGTCGTTGACGATCTGATTGATCTCGAACACGGGTATGCGCCTCCCTATTCCGAGGCGATGGACCCGCTTCACCATCTGGCGTCGATGGCGCAGGCGAAAAAAAGGGGGCTCTCCATGCTCCCGCCATGCAGCGCCTCGTCCGGGTATCCCGGACTGATGGGCGCTGCCGGAATGGTCTGGCTCGATGTAAGGGAGAACCATCAGTTTTCGGAAACAAAGATACCGCAGTATGGATCGGAAAAGGTCATCCAAATACCGCTGAACATGCTCAGAGGAAGGCTCGGAGAGCTGGATAGAGACTGCGAGTACGTGATCATGTGCGGCTACGGCGCCAGAGCCTATCAGGCATGGTCGATTCTTTGCAATGCGGGATTCAAAAAAATCCATGTCGCAGGAGCCGGCATCGCGGGCGCGGCCCTGTAATCACCCCCGCCGCGTGACAGTTGACTGACGCAGTTTTTTCCGGACAGTGACGTTATGCGCGGCTCACTTCCTATGCTTTATGATTTCCATGAACGCGTCGATCCTGGTCTCGATCTGGCTTTCACTGAAGTTGCGCTCGTCCACCATATCCGCCTCAATAATGAGAGTAGGAACATTCAGCTCCTTGAGGACCATTTTTTGCAGGTCATACTGGCCGAGCGAGTAGGGTTTGCAGCTCCGGTTCGAGTGCATCACAAGCCCGTCAGCTTTGTATTTCACGATCATGTTTTTTAAAATGTCGAACATGCTGTCGATGGAGATGTTGATGTATATGCTTGAATACGCGATGGCCATCGACTCCAGGAAATTGTTCTCGTCGATAAGGTGGAGGACACCGCTCCAGGCCGAGGTGTAGGTGTCGGCCACAAGGCAGGCGCCGTGGGAGGCGAATTTGTCTGAAAGCCATTTGGTTCTGTACCATACCGGGAGATTGTCCCAGATAAGGCGGTATTTCTCATCCGGCACCATGCCGATCCCCTGGGAAATTCTTTCCTTCATTTCATCGCGCAGCTGGACGTAATAGTCCACCGCTGTCTGAGTGCCCCGGAGGGTCACGATAAGGGCGAGATGAAAAAAGGCGTCGAAGGCGGTCATGGGCGCGGGGCTGTGTGTCGTGGTATCCAGAACTTCCTGCCACAATTTTTGTCCCTGTATCGAAAGCCTGCCCACTTCCCGCATCCTGTCCCAGTCGGTTTTTACTCCGCACTGTTGCTCCAGGAACTCTATGTATTCGCTCATCTGTTTTTTTACATAGTCTTTCGCTTCATCGGAGAGTTCAGTATGTATGAAGGGCGTGTCAAAAATGAACAGCGGCACATTGTAATACCTGGCCTGAACCTCGTACCATTTCATCACGGTGCCGCAGATATTATTGCAGCATACGAGAAAGTCCGGTTTCGGCAGTCCGCCAATGGGGCCTCCGTTCACCGTGGAACTCGCAATATCGGTCCTGGCGTATGAGCAAAGGTCACGTGCGTATCCCATGGCCTCCGCTTTTTCGCACAGGTCGATTCCCATTTTCGACGCGCCTATCATGGCGCCGTGATTTTCCGGGTACACAGGTATGACGTCAAAAGCGATGAGAGGCTCCACGGGGCCGCCGCTTGTGATCCAGGCGACTTTTTTCCCGGACTGGCCGGCGGTTTTGGCGTCGATATAGTACTTGGTCATTATTTCTTTCATTTTTACGACCGATTTTATTTTTCGGCGTTCTTTTTCCGGATCTTTTATCCTGTCACCGCTCATCCTATTCTCCTTTTCGTCTGTCTTTGGTCTTAAAACAGTTTCAGAGCATGCCGATAAATGTCTCGAAACGCGTGGTAAGCTGGCCTTCTGAGGGGAGACGTTCCTCCACTTCCATAAGCATGCTGGGAATCCCCTCACGGTCCATATGTTCCTTTAAATATGGGTAGTCAAAACTCTGGGGATCGCAGAATTTAAGGAAAAGGAAGATCACCCCGTCGACTTTATGCTCTTTTGCCATTTCGACGAGATTTTTTCCCCGTGATGTGATGCCGCTGTGCTTGGCTGGACATACCACACGCTCCATGTACCGGCGGGCTATGGATTCAACTGGATCGCCTGAAGAATCGATATTGCCGGTGTAGAGCCTTGATCCAGTACATAGATCGTCATACACAACTGAACCGCCGCTTTTTTCAATTACAGTGTAAAAATCGGGGTGGTTGCAGATCCCGCCAGCCAGGAGTATTCTCTTTCGTTTCTCCTGTTTAAAATTCGCAGCACGATTTATTAACTCATCCCGGAATGTCGTCAATATCTCGAGAAAATCATTTCTGTCCATGGTCATTGAGCACTTTATCATCTCTAGTATTCGGCGGCCGTCTACAATGCCGGCATACTTGCTTCTCAGATTGTATATTTCCATGAATGTGTTTCTAATTCGATTATACAGTTCAATCGATTCAGATAATGAATGCATAGTTATCGGTGTGCCAAGCCCGGTTTCCAGATCTATTTTGAATTTTCGTATTACTTTTAACATGTATTCGCGCGCGCTGTCTGTATTCAGCTTCACAGGGAGTACAATGTCAAGATGGAGCGGGATTCCGGCATTTAATCGCCATATATCGGACAGACGCTGAATTGAGTCACACGTATGAGGGAATACAGTGCCATCAAGAAAATCGAGCCTTCCGGTGAGCGCTTCTTCCAGGCCTCCGCGGACAAGTGAACAACTGTAAGCCTGCAAGTGGGAATCAGTTTTTATAAAGCCATCTCCTGCACCAAAAATGCGCATCGGAAGAGCGTTTGCCGCATGTATGATTTCTTCCGGCGTGTATGAGCAAAAGTAGCCGATGACCGGACGGGATGTTGTTTCTTTCCACTTTCTGGCATAGGTATTCGGATCAGTGGCGATTTCATTTACCTTCATTTGTAAGATCATATACATTTCGCTCCTGATTTATTGATTTTACCGATAACTATCTGTTTCTGGTATTATCATCGTTATTGTAAAATCTGCTATAATGAGTAGTATTATTAGGGAAATTGTTAAGTATGACATTTTTCTAATCGCCAGACTGTCTTATTTCGTTATTTAAGATCCTTCGTGGGAAGTATATTGTATACGGCACTCCTTTTAAGGTGTTTTACCCAAGTTTTATTAACCATTCTCATTATCCTGATGCACATAATTCTGTGGTATGATTTTTAAGGAATAAATTTGTATTGACATAATACGATATTGTCGTACAATATATGATATTGTAATATTCGTATTGTATCTGTCAAGGAGAAAAAATGAACATCTCGGGTATCGGCAAAAAGCCGGGGAAACAGAAAAAACCCCGTCTTATTCAATCCATCCATCGAGCAATTGATATTCTTTCCATTTTCATTTCTGAAAATACTCCGCTTGGTCTTACTGATTTCGCAAATAAATTAGGCCTTCCAAAGACCACCATTCAAAGTATTGTGCAAACACTCTATGCGCTTCATTACCTGGAGAAAGACCCCCGGTCACAGAAATATAGACTCGGTCCCATGCTTTTTCAGCTGGGAATGAAATATGCCACTAATATGGATCTTGTCAATATAGCCAGAGGATGGACAGAAAGACTGTGCTTCCAGTTTAAACAACCGGTTAACGTGGGAATGATGGTGGGCGACAAGGTCGTTGTTGTGCTAAGGGTTGAACCTGAAAACCAGTTTATGGTTTTTCCCCAGGCAGGATCAGTAATACCTCCGCACTCGACAGTTATCGGTAAAATATTACTCTCTTTCCTGGACCATGATCAAATGGAAAGGATTTTGGACTCTTGCACCTTTGATGCTCTAACAAAAAATACAATTTGTAATAAAAATATTCTCTTAGAAGAGCTCGAGGTGATCAGGAAAACAGGTATCGGATTTGACAGGGAAGAGAATTTTATCGGATTGTCCGGTATCGGTGCTCCTGTCTTCAATTATAACGGTCAGGTTATCGCCGCATTTGTGGTAACGGGAGATTCTGAAATAATTAAAAAGCAATACGCCGATATAATCAAAGCGGTGCAATATACTTCGGCTTCAATGTCTTCTCAATTGGGATATAATCAGAGTGTAAAATTTAATCCCAAGCATATTTGAGTGTTATCTATTTGAAAATATGCTCATGATCTTCCGGTAAACCCCAATAGATTTTCCAGCAAATTACATTATTTAATGAATACCCGGTAAGGATGTAGCTTGTAAATAGATAGTTATCGGCACCATTGTTAATTCTATCATCAATTATCTCGTCAAGATATTTTTCTAATGATATGGAGGCTAAATATGAAACAGAGCGTTTATAGAATTTGCGCATATCAAGGAAGAATTCATATTCTCTCGCGTAAATTGAGATGTGAAGGCAATGCCATTTATTCTTCTCTGCTTTTTGCTGGTATTGAACCCTTCTATTGTTCATCGAAATCTTCGTAAAGTTATTCATTGATTTTTTCATGGCTTCTTCGATTAATCGGGACATGGTTTTTCCAGACATTGATTTGGCTATTGTCAGACGATGTAATAACTGACGTTTGATGTTAATTGTTGTTTCAATTTTCATTTTTTACCTCCAATGGTTTCATTATATTTGGGAAACGACCAAGTTTGTAAAAAACGAAAAAAATTTTTCATAATAATACAATTTTACAGTCAATACCTTCATTAAAGCTTATCCGGTGAATCTCCATAAAATAATATTGACATTTAAGAATTCTATTTCAGTTTACAAGCGTGTCATTATGGCATATTCTTAAGTGTTCAATTGGAGGATTTCATGATCGCTGTGATACTTCTTTCCATTTTTTTAATCGTTATGATCGCCATTGGTCTTTGGGGTATGAAAAAAACTTCTTCCCTGAATGACTTTTTTCTTGGCGGGAGATCGATAGGTCCCTGGGTTTCGGCATTTGCGTACGGGACGACATATTTCTCTGCAGTATTATTCATCGGTTTTGCAGGAAAACTTGGTTGGGGGTTTGGCCTAGATGTGCTCTGGATCGCCGCAGGGAATACGGTTTTTGGTGCCCTGGCGGCCTGGCTTGTGCTGGGGAAGCGCACAAGACGGATGACTCAAAACCTTGAGGTCATGACTATGCCGGAATTTCTTCAGGAACGCTATCAGGGGAAGTATCTGAAGATGTTTTCGGCAGTAATAATATTTGTTTTTCTCCTCCCTTATTCTGCATCTGTTTTCAAGGGTTTGGGGCATCTTTTTGAAGTTAATTTCGGAATATCCTATGATATCGCATTGCTGATTATGATAGGAATAACGGGTATTTATCTCGTTCTAGGTGGTTATTTTGCAATAACACTTACTGATTTCATTCAAGGGATCATAATGTTGCTTGGTTGTGTCGCATTGATAGCTATAATGGTCGGGAAGGGTGGCGGTTTTTCAGAAGTTATTGGAAAAATCACCGATAACTATGCAATCCATATCCCCCCCGGCCGTGGTCCTGGATTGTTATTGCTGATATCACTCGTATTTATGACTTCATTCGGGACCTGGGGGCTTCCGCACATGGTTCAGAAGTTCTATGCCATTAAAAGCGAGTCAATGATCAATCGCGCAGCAATTGCTACAACCCTCTTCGCGTTTGTGGTCGGTTTTACTGCATATTTTAATGGCGCAATGACGCATGTCTTCTATAGTGAATTACCGAAAGTAAATGGAATGCCCGCATTCGACAGGTTGATTCCTGACATGATGACGAAACAATTGCCAGAAGGGCTTATGGCGCTTATCCTGTTGCTGGTTCTTTCAGCTTCAATGTCGACCCTATCCTCTCTAGTGCTGGTCTCATCGTCATCAGTGGCCATTGACCTGTACAAAGGACACGTTAACCCCGACATTTCAGCCGATAATTCTCTGGCACTTATGAGATTTTTAAGCGGCCTCTTCATCGCCCTCTCGTACTTTATTGCGCGGTATGAGCTTGGTTTTATCGTGACGCTAATGTCGCTCTCCTGGGGGGTGGTAGCCGGGGCATTCATGGCTCCGTATCTGTATGGGCTTTATTGGAAAAGGGCAACGCGTGCGGGTATAACCGTAGGCATGATCAGTGGTATCACGGTTGCCATCTCTCTGTTTTATATTCTTGGTCCTGCGAATTCACCGATCGCATCATCCATCGCCATGTTGGTCCCTTTTGCCGTGATCCCGCTGGTGAGTATTTTTACCACTCCACCTGATAAAGCTCACCTGGATGCAGCGTTCAAGGGGATGGGAGAATAGTGTATAGTTATCGGTAATAATGAGGTTGTTTGTAGAATAAACGTATAGTTATCGGTAAAAACACGGCCGGCCTTGATGAGGGGCCGGTTTTTTTTGACATTGAGTAAAAAAAGGAGAGTGAGAAACGTTAAAATTCCAGAAGAAGCATGGTGACGTCATCGTCATAGGGGATATCGCCGGTGAATGACTTGAAATCGCTGAAAATGCTCTCGACTATGGCCCCGTTCTCGGCTGAAGCAAGATGTTTAAAAGCCGATCTCAACCGTCCTTCGGAATACATCTCGCCGTCCTCTCGGGTCTGCTCTATTACGCCGTCCGTAAAGAAGAGAAGCTTGTCGCCGCAGTCGAAAGGGATTGTGGTCTGGCCGAACTTCGGCTCTTTCATCAGGCCAAGGGCGTTTCCGATAGTTTCTATCTCTGTCAGGTCCCTGATGCCGGACTTCCAGAAGAGGGGGTGGTGATGTCCGGCCTTTGCCAGGGTCATCTCCTTTTTTCGCATGTTGATAAGCGCATAATAGCACGTGGCGTAGAGCTCCGAGATTACTTTGAGAATGTGCGTGTTTAAAAATGAGAGGAGCTTTATCGGTTCCAGGCCCATATGGGGGAGGGCGATGGTAAACGCGCTTTTAAGGACGCCGGTTGCAAGGGCCGCGGTGATCCCGTGCCCCATGACGTCGGCGATTATGATGCCGAAATGGTCGTCATCGATGCGGACAATGTTGATAAAGTCGCCCCCGATCTCACTGCAGGGATGATAGATATAAGAATGCCGGATCTGTCCTTCCTGCTCCTCGCTGTCGAGGCTCTCGGTGTTCAGAAAATAATTCTGTACTCTTTTTGCCAGCGACAGGTCCTTGTTGATCTCGTTGAGGATTGACGTCTTTTCATGAAGTATGTGCTGTGAGAATGTAAGGTTCGAGATTGCGTTTCTGATCCTTGAAAAAGTCTCGATGATGCAATTTTTATAAAAAACGTTGGCGATTTTCATCTGACGTGAAAGAAGGGCGTCGAAGGCCTCTTTTTTCAGGATGAACATTTCGGTCTCATCGATAGTGGTGATGGTGGCGGATCTTGGCATGTTGTCGATCAGTGAGAATTCGCCGAAATATGAGCCTTCGTAGAGCGCTTGAAGAAAGACTTCGTCCTTCCCGGTTTCGCTTTTTGTGACCTTGACCGTCCCCTTGATTATGATGTACATGGAGTTCCCGTAGGCTCCCTCCTTGATCACCCTCTTGTCCGGCGGATAGGTCACCTTTTCAAGTAGCGGCATGATCATGTTCAGTTCGTCGCAGGTGAGTCCCTGAAATACCGGGATTGTTTCAAGAATGCCGGATGCGCTTTTCTCTTCTTTTCCGCTCATCAGTGTCGTTTCCTTACCCGAATAATATTATCGGCGATAAGTATTGCAAGTAAAAATGATATTAAATGAAAAATAAAATATCAATTCCCACTTTCTGGCCCGGAGCCGTGTCGTTCTGAACGCTTAAAAAGAGGCAAATATTCCCGGCCTAAAAAAATTGCTTGTGCTCCTTTTTGCAGGCTATACAGTTATGCCAATCGATTAAACTGGAGAGGTGACGTCATGAGAAAGACTGTGCCGGTGCTCGTTCTTTCAGTTGTTTCGTGTTGCATCCTTATGTGCGGAGGGGGGGCCGGTGACGCATTGGATTATTCCAGCGTCAATGTCTACGACTGGGTGCAGGCGAGTGTCCGCAACAGAGAATCCAAGCATGATGTAATGTGGTTCCAGGTTTTCGATCAGACGGGGAACGGCGGTATAGTGAAAAGTTACCAGGGTTCGTCGGAAAAAGTGGGCCACTGCCCCGCATCCATTTTTGAGAATAAGTATGTCTGGGTTCTGGTGAACAACAGGTTTGAAATACGGCTTATGGCTGACGACAGGTCGCCGGATTTTCAGAACACCAAAAAGTTGAAGGATTTCATCCGGCGGTTCGATCTTGCCGGAATGGAAAGCTATAACGGGCCGAAATTGAAAGGCGAGGAAATAAGGAAGTTCATTCCGAAATTGTAGTTTCCTGTTTTCCCGGTCTGCTTCGGGACGGCCGTCTTTCCAAAGATTCACGTTTTCTCCGCGTGTCATCGAGGAGCCGTTCGGCGTTTTTACCGGTTACCGCTGCTATCGTGCCATCGGAAAATCCCAGTGCCAGGAAATCATCGTGGATTCGCTCGAGCGAACCCATCCCCACCGGATAATCGCTTCCGTACAAGACACGCTCCCTGTTCTCTTCTGTGCCCCTGATAAAGATGTCCAGCATCTTCCCGTCAAGAGGGAAACCTTTCGCACGCGCATACTCGAATGAGCCGGGAACATTGGTGGCGTCCAGTATCGCGTTTTCATGGTTTTCCAGAATACGAAAGGCTTCGTGAATATGCGGGAAAATCATGTGCACCAGCACCACCGGCATTTCAGGATTGGCGGACACGATCGATTCGATGTCGGAAACCGGAAATTTCATGCCGTACCATGCGTCGTATCCGGTATGAAGGAACAGCGGCATCCCCATCTCCCCCATGCGCCGGTACAGGGGGCCGAACTCTCCGGATGAGGGGTTGAACTTCTGTATGAAGGGATGGAGTTTTATTCCGCGGCTCCCGGCGAGAAAGAGGTCCTCGGCGACTGCTGGCTTGTCCCTTGTGTCGATGTGGAGTGAGCAAACAGGATGCGCGCCCGGCCACGCGCTGCATCGTTCGAGGTTCCAGCGGTTCAGCGGGCCCGTCTCCCCGTCATTCAGGGGATAGACCATGTTGAAAAATTTTTTCACCCCCCTCGATTCAAGGTCACGACGCGCCTCCTCCTCCGTGGTGTTTTCCGGCACCGGGTGTTTCGGCATCACCCGGTGTATCCATCGCATCAGTCCCCGGTGCCTTCCGGCGGGAAAGAGGTGGACGTGGCTGTCAAATTCGAAAGGAGATGCCACGGTGTTATTTCACCAGGCCGGCGATCGTGGCGATTACTGAATCGATTTCTGACGCGGTGAGCGCCCCCTTTTTGAAATAACGCACCCTTCTGGCCTGGTCGATCAGAATGATGACCGATTTGTTGTTGCAGTCTCCCAGCCCCCATTCTCTCTGCAATGTGCGGTCCGGGTCCGTCAGGATTACCGCGTTGTCGTTGTTCCTCATCTCCCGGCGAACCATCGCCCGCACGATTGAATTCGGGAGAAGGGGCGCGTCTTTCAGGTTTACGATCCCCATGCCGAAAAATTTCGTAACGGGAAATTTGTGCCTTTTCAGCTCCTCGGAAAAGGGGTCGTTCTGGTCCGGTACGTCCGGGTCCACATAAAATATAAGCACGTTTTTCTTGCCAAGATTTGGAATTTCCGTCGGCCTGTCCGACGCGTCCCGGACGGTCACGTTGGCCACTGTCTCTCCAATCGACAGGGGAAACACCGCAATACCGGCCGCGATTACTGCGGCAAAGGCAATGAAGAGATGAGAGAGCGGGGCATTGAACCGTGGTGTTTTCATAGAATCTCCTTTCCGGATTGGTTATGACGGCCTTTGATATTGCGGAGGCCGTGCTTTTTCGGGGATCGCTCCATTCCCTTTCGGGCCCGCGAGCGCCGTGTAATGCTGAAATTCCGTATTTTTTACGGGCGAAAGTCAAGAAATTTTCCTCTGGGAAAGCGTTGCCCGGCGCAAGCAGCTGCATGCCGGTTTTCGGTGATGCCCATCGCCGAATTTTGTTATCCCCGGCGGCCGTTTTCGGGGAGCCGGTGAGATTAAAAGCGTTATGCGAAATATATTGTGGTTTTTGCGCATATCGGAAGCGTTCCGTGTCTTTCCGCGTTTTCCCTGTTAAATTAACCTTGACGAACCTCCATTTCGGTGCTACTTTGATATCACTGCGCCGGAATAACATCTTCACGGATGATCAATTTTCGATGGGAGGGATTCCCGGTCTTGTCATTACGAAGAGTAGTGATTTTTGCCTGCCCGGGGCGATGACGACATGTCCGATAAAAAAAGCAAAACAAGGAAAAACGGCAAGGCTCCAGTGAAAAAAAGGAAAGTCACTCTGAAATCAACCGGTGATTTTTATGTGGTGGGCATGGGCGCCTCGGCCGGCGGTCTGGAAGCATTCGAGCGTTTTTTTCAACACATGCCGGAGAATCCCGGCATGGCCTTTATTCTGGTGCCTCATCTGGACCCCACCCATGCGAGCCTGATGCCGTCTCTTCTTCAGAAATCATCGAAGATGACCGTGGAACAGGTAAAGAACGGGACCAGGGTAAAGCCGAATGTCATATATGTTGTTCCTCCCAATCACAATCTGGCGATTCTCAAGGGTACGCTCCAGCTTATGGACCCCGTGCTGACGAGTGGCCAGAAAATGCCGATAGATTTTTTTCTGCGTTCTCTGGCGCTGGATAAAGGGAACCGCGCGGTCTGTGTGATACTTTCCGGCATGGGGTCCGACGGCACCCTTGGGCTAAGGGCCATAAAGGGGGAGCTGGGCCTGGCAATGGTGCAGTCTCCGGACTCCGCCAAATACGACAGCATGCCCAAGAGCGCCATAGACACGGACCTGGCGGATTTTATTCTGCCTCCGGAAAGCATGCCGGCCAGACTTATCGCGTTTGCGAAGTATTCTCATAAAACAGCATCCTTTCAAGTCATTCCTCCCGAGGGAAAAGTTCCGGACGCGATGAAAAAAATTTTTGTCATCCTGAGGAACGCCACGGGGCATGATTTTTCTTCTTATAAAAAAAACACGGTATACCGGCGAATAGAGCGGCGCATGAACATGCACCAGATAAAAAATATATCCACCTATGTCCGTTTTTTTCAGGAAAGTCCCAAGGAAATCAACTCTCTCTTCAAGGAAATGCTGATCGGCGTGACCGGGTTCTTCAGGGACTCGGAGGCTTTCGAAAAGCTGAAACGGGACATCATTCCTGTGTTGCTGGATAAAAAACCTGTCGATTACCAGATCCGTGTATGGGTTCCCGGGTGTTCAACCGGCGAAGAGGCCTATTCCGTGGCTATCTGCCTTAGAGAGTATATCGAAAGCGCGAAACTGCATTGCGGGGTGCAGGTGTTCGCCACTGACATCGACAGCGATGCCATCGATATCGCCCGTCAGGGCGTCTATCCGGCCAGTATTGCGACGGACGTGAGCAAGGAGCGGCTGAAACGTTTTTTTACGGCCGAGGAAGGCACGTTCAGAATCAGGAAAGAAGTGCGGGACATGCTGGTCTTTGCCACGCAGAGTGTCATAAAGGACCCTCCCTTCACCAAGATGGATATCATCTCCTGCCGGAATCTGCTTATCTATCTGGACGGGACTCTTCAGAAAAGGGTGATCCCTCTTTTTCACTACAGCCTGAGGCGGGGGGGGATCCTTTTTCTTGGAACATCAGAATCCGTCGGCGGGTTCACTGATCTTTTTGTTACGATTGAAAAAAAATGGAAGATTTTCAGGCGTACAGACGAATCGTCGCGTTTGAGCATCGGATTGGAATTTCCCGTATCGGCCGATCTTCATTCGAATGGAGAGGTGTGGAAGAAAACACCCGAGCCGAGCACGGCGCATCTGGCCGAGCGGATGCTTCTGGCCAGTTACGCTCCGCCCGGCGTGGTCGCCAACATGGCGGGCGACATTCTCTATATTCACGGAAAGACAGGGCGGTTCCTCGAGCCCGCGCCCGGCGAGGCGAAATGGAACATTCACGAAATGGGGAGGGAAGGATTGAAGCCGGAAATCGCCGCCGCCATCCGACGCATGAAAACGAGCAGGATGTCCGTGGTCCTCAAGGGGCTGAAGGTGCGGTATAACGGAGGATTCATCACTGTTGATGTGACCGTTCTCCCGATGTTGCGAGGGGAGAACGCGCCGGAACTTCTGCTGATAGTGTTTGAAGAAAAAGCTACAGTCGCCTTGGCGCGGTCGACTGACAAGACTGGATTTAGAGTGAGGAATAACAACAAGGTGATCGACCTTGAAAAGGAACTGCTGATCACGCGGGAAAACCTTCATACCACCATCGAGGAGCTCGAGACCGCCAACGAGGAGCTTAAGTCTACAAACGAAGAGCTCCAGTCCACAAACGAAGAGCTGGAGACCACAAAAGAGGAACAGCAGTCGCTCAACGAGGAGCTCACCACGGTGAACAGCGAGCTCCAGGGAAAAATCGACGAGCTTATCGTGTCGAACAACGACATGAAGAACCTCCTGAACAGCACGAGCATCCCCACCATTTTTCTTGATATGGATTTGCGCATAAAGCGATATACCCCCCACGCCACCAGGGTGATCAACCTTATCCAGAGCGACATCGGCAGGCCGGTGGGCGACCTGGTCACCAAGATACATTACAACAGCTTCATCGACGACGCGCGCGCAGTTCTTTCGGACCTCGTCTTTCGGGAGCGGGAGGTGGAGTCTCTTTCCGGCGAATGGTACATGATGAAAATACTCCCCTATCGCACCGTCAATAACGTAATCGACGGGGTGGTGATAACCTTTCAGGACACCACCGAGAGCAAACTGGCGAGAGAAGAGATTTCGTATTACAGGTCTTTTCCGGAACTCGACCCGGACCCGGTGGCGGAGATCGACCTGTCTGAAGGAGAAATCACCTACGCCAACCCTGCCGCACGTAAAACCCTTCGGCTTCTGTCCGGCGGACCAGAGGAACGCGATGTGGCGGCCGCGCTCGCGGGCGCGGCACGCAGGGCCGTTGCCGCCGGCAAGGAGACTGATGAGACGACACTGCCCCTAATCGACAGTCAATTCAGAATCCGCATCGCCCTCGTTCCTGAGCGGAACAGGGCCCGCATGTACCTGCATGACCTTGCCGCCGGGGCAGAGGAAGAGAAAGGGCCGTCATGAAAAAGAAACGGAACGGTGAAGCGAGTTTTACCGGGCTCCGTAAAAGGGCCGAGGAGTATCTGTCGCAGAATCCGTCTTCGGCAAAAAAAATGCCTGTTGAAGACCTGCAACGCCTTGTCCAGGAACTGCAGACACACCAGATCGAACTGGAGATGCAGAACGAGGAACTGCGAAGGACCCATATCGATCTCGAGATCGCGCGGGATAAATACAACGATCTGTATAATTTTGCCCCCATGGGGTATTTTACCGTCAGCGACAAGGGGATCCTTCTTGAGGCCAACCTGACCGGAAGCGCCATGACCGGCGTGCCCAGGAAGAACCTGGCCGGCAAAAAATTCAGCGATTTTATTTTCAAGGAAGACCTGGACATCTATTACCTCCATCTGGAAGAGTTGAAGAATTCCGGAAACCGGAAATCCTGCGAGGTGCGTTTTGTCCCCTCCGGCGGTGCCAGGTTTAGCGCGAGGTTCGACAGCCTGGCGGTAAAGGACGACAAAGACAAAACCGCTCATTTCAGGATCGCCGCGGTGGACATCACCGACACCAAGATTCTGGAGAGGGAGGTCGAATCGTCCCGCAGGCAGATACTGGAGGAGCGCAACCTGCTTGACGCGCTAATGCAAACGCTGCCCGTTGGTGTTGCCATTGTGAACGGAAACGGCGTTGTGGTACGCTCAAATCGCGCCTATGGAGAGATATTGGGGGAACCGCGGCCTGGCACGGAATCTGCCGGCGATTATGCGCGCTATACGGCCTGGCGGGCAGACGGCGGCGAGCCTCTGGGGCCGGGGGAGTGGGCCGCGGCCCGGGCGTCTCTTTACGGAGAAACCGTCATCGGTCAGAAGGTGCGCATACGCCGAAGCAACGGCAGCGAGGCGGTCATTCATAACAGCGCGGCGCCGGTGAGGGACGAGTCGGGAAACATCACCGGGAGCGCCGTGGCGGTACAGGACATCACCGAATTGATGCGCGCAGAAGAGCGGATCAGGGAGAGCGAGAGATGGTTCCGAACCCTGTTCGAAGGCGCGGCCGAGGGGATAGTGGCGGCCGAGGCCGACAGCGGCCGGGTTTTATTTGTCAATAAATCGTTCTGCACGATGTTCGGGTACGGGGATGAGGAGATGAAGGGGCTTTCGGTGCACGACCTTCATCAGCCCGAATCTGCCGGTACTGCGGTAAAGTCGTTTATCGAAATGAGCGGCGGGACATTAGACCGCCTGGAAGATCTCCCGTGCCGGCGAAAAGACGGGTCCGTTTTTTTGGCCGACATACGGTCGTCGAACCTGGAGATAGACGGAAGGGCGTGCATTGTGGGGTTCTTCACCGACGTCACCGAGCGAAGGGACACGGAAGAAAAAATTCGCAGTATCGCGCTATTTCCCGATGAGAATCCGAACCCGGTGTTCCGCGTCGACCGCCGCGGGACGCTCCTATTCGGCAACAGGGCGGCCCGCGATCTTATCTCCGGATGGGGATACGATACGGAACGCGTGCTCCCGGATTTCATACTCAGCCCGGTGTTCTCATCGATTGAGGGCGGCGCCTGCCGGGAGATTGAAACCGATTTCGGCGGCAGATTCTATTCGTTTATTGTTGTTCCCATAAAGGACCGCGGGTACGTGAATCTCTACGGCAGGGATATTACAGAAAAAAGGGCTGCGGAGAGGGCGCTGCAGGAAAGGACCGACCGGTACGAGCTGGTCGTGCGGGGTTCCGGCGCTGCGATATGGGACTGGGACGTGCCGAACAACCGCATGATGCTTTCCTCGCAATGGAAAGCCCTGCGGGGCCACGCGGACGGCGATCCCGGCGATTCCGGAGAGGACAGGCTCGCCAGTATTCACCCGGAAGATACCCCGAGGGTCATGGAGGCAATACAGGCCCATCTGCAGGGAAAGACTGATATGTATTCGCAGGTGTACCGCGTGCGTCGCAGTGACGGCTCCTGGATCTGGATACATGACCGGGGCCTTGCGCTGCGGGACCGGTTCGGCAACGTAGTACGCATGGCGGGGATGGAAACGGACATTACCGGCATCAGGATGGAGGAGGAACGGCTCGCGCGGGAGAAAAATGATATCGAGCTGATGAACCGTATCCTTCGATGCTTCAACGAAACTGAAGAGGACGTGCTCTTTGACCGTGCTCTTGACATTGTGCGCGAAGCGCTGAAAAGCGAATACGGCGTGTTCGGCTACATTGCCGAACACGGGCACCTCGTCTGCCCGACCCTGTCCAGAGTGCTCGATGAGTGCGAGGTTGAGGGGAAATGCGTGCATTATCCTCCTGAGAAATGGAAAGGTCTCTGGGCCAGAGCGCTTCTTGAGAAGCGTTCCCTCTATGTCAACGATCCGCCCCCGGTCCCTGCGGGACACCCGGTCATCCGCAATAATCTCGCCGTCCCGATTCTTTTCGGAAGCGACACCATCGGCCTCATCAACCTGGCAAACCGGGAGGGAGGGTACGGCGATTCCGAGAAAGCCCTGCTTGAAGGGATCGCCGAACGGCTCGCCCCGCTTCTGTATGCGTGGATACAGAAGAAGCTTCTTGAGGGGGAGCGCAGCAGGTCTCTGGAGGAGCTGCGCCAGAGTGAAGAACGCCTGCGGGTGGCGACAGAGTCGGCCAGGGTGGGAATGTGGTCGGTGATCATCCCGTCCCAGCAGTGGGAGTTCAACGACCAGGCCAGGAGACTTTTCGGTTTGAACGAGAGTAAGCCGGTTGACATCGGACGGCTGCGGACGCTGACGCACCCGGACGACAGGACGATGTTTGACGAAAAAAACATCGCGGCGCTTGGAGAAACGGGCGAACACGAGGTGGAATACCGTATCATTCGTTCCGACGGCCGGATACGGTGGCTTTTGCTACGCGGACGAACGGATCCCGACGAGCGGGGTATCCCCTGGAGAAACATGGGAGTGGTGATGGACATCACCGAACGTAAGATGGTCGGGGAGGCGCTGAAAGAAACCAAAGAACGGCTTGAACAGACACTGGAAAGCATGACCGACGGCTACTACTCCCTCGACGCCGAATGGCGTTTCATCGCGCTCAACCCGGTGGCCGAACGGCATTTCGGCAGAGACAGATCGGAGCTGATCGGCAGGACTATCTGGGAGCTCACCGGCATCGGCACCGATTCCATTCTTAGCAAAAGCTTTCACGAGGCGGAAAAGGCGGCTGTTCCGCTTCACTTTGAGGCCAGGTTCGGCATCCGGGAAAATTTTTGGGCTGAAATGCACCTGTATCCGCGGGAAGGGGCCCTCGAGGTGTACTATACCGACATCTCCAGGCGCAAGGCGGCGGAGGAGGCGTTGCTGGACAGAGAGTCTTTTTACCGCCAGACGCTTGAGTCGATTCCCGGCATGGTCTTTACCTCCTGGCCCGACGGGTATTTCGATTTCCTGAGCCAGCAGTGGGAGGATTTCACCGGGGTCCCGGCAGACGAACACCTGGGTGACGGGTGGAACAGGTTTCTGCATCCGGACGACGGGCCACGTGCCTTTTCCGCCTGGCGCGACGCGGTGGAGGGGAGGGCGCCATATAACCTGGAGTACCGGGTGAGGCGGCACGACGGCGTCTACGAGTGGTTCAAGCTGCGCGGAACTCCCATCCGCGGCGATGACGGAAACATCGTCAAATGGTTCGGCGTGGCGGTCAATATCGAAGAGTTGAAGAGGATCGAGCATGAGAGGGAAATAGCGCTGGCCGAGCTGGGTAGATCCGAAAAACGGTTTGCCATGGTGTTTCAGTCCAGCCCCGCGGCCATGATGATCGCCCTTATGTCGGACAGGCGGATACTCGAAGTGAACGAAGCGTTCGTGCGGCTTTTCGGGTACGGCCGCGACGAGCTCCTCGGCAAAACCTCTCTGGAGGCGGGATTGATCGAGGTGGCGTCCGAAATCGCCGGGACGGTTGAGATTCTCCGCGCGGACGGGCGGCTCAGAAATTACGAGATCACCATACGGACAAAGGACGGGCGCCGCCGCTGGTCCCTGGTGTCCACAGAACGGATCGAACTTGCGGGAGAGGACTGCGTCATAGTGACCGCCATTGACGTCACGGAAAGAATGGAGGCCGAGGCCCAGAGGGAGACCGCGCTGGAAGCGCTGAAGGAGAGCGAGCGGCGGGTCCGGGTGAAACTCGAGGCGATCCTGTCCCCCGAAGGAGACGTGGGGGCTCTGGATCTGGCCGACATCATCGACATCAACTCCATACAGTCGCTCATGGAGAGATTTTACGCCATAACCCGGTTTCCCATGAGCATCATTGATCTGAACGGGAACTTGCTTGTCGGCGTGGGATGGCAGCATATATGCACCGGATTCCACCGGCAGAACGAGGAGAGCTGCCGTGCCTGCGTGGAAAGCGATATCCAGCTTTCCAGCGGCGTGCCGGAGGGGGAATACAAACTCTACAAATGCTCGAACAGCATGTGGGACGTGGCCACCCCCATATTCGTCGGCAACCGCCATATCGGGAATATTTTTTCCGGCCAGTTTTTTTTCGAAGATGAAATCCCGGACATCGAAACGTTCAGGGAGCAGGCGAGGCGTTTCGGATTCGACGAAGAGCGGTATGTCCGGGCGCTCGATTCGGTGCCCCGCATATCCAGGGATACCGTGGATTCGGGCATGTCCTTTTTCATGGAATTTGCCGCCATGATTTCGCGTTTGAGCTGGGCCAACATCAAGCTGGCCAGGGCGATTACGGAGAGGGAAGAGCTGATGAAAACCCTGCAGGAGCACCGCGCTGACCTTAACCGCGCCCAGGCGGTGTCGCACACCGGAAGCTGGCGGCTCGATACCAGGACGAACCGGCTCACCTGGTCTGACGAGACCTACAGGTTGTTCGGGTTGACCCCGGGATTGCCCCTCACCTATGAAAACTTTCTTTCTTTAGTCCATCCCGAGGACCGGGAATATGTGGACCGGGAGTGGGCCGCCGCAATTAACGGCGCGCCCTACGAGATCGAGCACCGTATCGTCACCGTGGACGGGTTGAAATGGGTGCGGGAGATGGCGGAGATGGAGTTCGCGGATGACGGGTCTATTTTGGGAGGGTTCGGCACGGTCCAGGACATCACCTATCGCAGGGTCATGGAGGACGAGCTGAAACACATCAACGAGAACCTTGAGCAGTTTGTGTACGTCGCCTCTCACGACCTGCAGGAGCCGCTCAGGACCATGGCGAGTTTCTCGAATCTCCTGGAGAAGAAGTACGCTGGCTCGCTCGAGCAGGAAGCCAGGGAATTCCTTCAGTTTATCGTGGACGCGGCAAGCCGGATGCAGAGGCTCATCAGCGATCTGCTTTCCTATTCCCGGCTCGGGCGGCTCGATTCCGTTGACACGGAAGTCGACACCGCGGCGGTTTTGAAGAAGGTGATGAAGGCCATGGCAAGCACGATAAATGAGAACAAGGCGACAGTGAAACACGGCGGGCTTCCGACGGTGAAGGGGATCGAGAGCGCCTTCATGCAGATTTTTCAAAACCTCATCGGGAATGCCATCAAGTTCCGAAGCTCGAAAAAACCCCTCATCATTGTGGACGCGAAACACGGCAACGGCGAATGGGTATTTTCAGTAAGCGACAACGGCATCGGCATAGAGGAGCGGCACCTTGTGAGGATATTTCTCATCTTTCAGCGGCTCCACGGGCGGGACAAGTACCCCGGAACCGGAATCGGGCTCGCCATCTGCCGGAAGGCCGCGGAGCTCCACGGCGGCAGGATATGGGTCGAATCGGCGCCGGGGAAGGGTTCGACTTTTTATTTCACCATCCCGGTTCGATGATCCGGGCTGAGAGGACAATAATAAAGGAGCTGGCGGACTATGGAGATACACCTTCTGGTGATTGAAGACAACCCCGCGGACTTCAGGCTTGTGCAGGTGATGCTGGAGGGGTGCGAGTCCCCCTCGTTCAGCATCGTTCATGCCTGCCTCCTGGAGGAAGGGCTCGAGACGCTCGCCGCCGGATGTCAGGACGCGCTGCTGCTGGACATAGGGCTCCCGGACAGCCGCGGCCTCGAGGGGCTGGAGAGAATTTTAGCCGCGCACCCGGCGCTTCCGGTGGTGATCCTTACCGGGGCGGACGATGAGTCGCTCGGTATGGACGCCATAAGCCGCGGCGCCTCGGATTATCTGGTGAAAGGTGCCATCGAAACCAACCTGCTTGTGCGGAGCCTCCGGTACGCCATGGAGAGGAAAAGGCTGGAAGCAGAACTCAGGGAAAGCGAGGACAAGCTCAGAAGGAAGAACACCGAAATGGAGGCCGACCTGCATATCGCCCAGGTGGTGCAGAGGAAATTCCTCCGCCAGCGCTTCGGGTCTTCAGACCGGATAACAATCGAATACCGGCATCTCCCGCACAGCGCAGTGGGGGGAGACTTCTTTTCCTTCACCCCCCTGCACGAAGGCGGGCTGGGCGTGTTCGTCGGCGACGTGGTGGGACACGGAATCTCCGCCGCGTTGTTCCTTTCGCTGCTGAAATCCGCCACGGACCGGGCGTGCCGCGCACACGGGACCGAGCCGGGCCAGTACATGAGACTCCTTAATGATGAGCTTCTGGAGTACATGGACTTCAATTTTATCACCGCGGTGTACGGGCACTTGAGATTTTTCAGCGAAGGCGCCGAGTTTACCTTTTCCAACGCCGGGCACCCGATGCCGGCGCTGTACCGCCGATCCAGCAGGAAGGCGCAACTGCTCGGGGCGGCGGGAACGATTCTCGGCGCGTTGCCCGACAGGCATTACGAGGAGTCAACCGTAAGGCTCGACCGAGGCGACAGGATATTCCTTTACACCGACGGCATTCCGGAAGCCAGAAACGGCAAGGGGGGACTCATCGGATTTGATGAAATGTCCGGACTTGTCGAGGGGGCCGACTTGCCGGACCTTTCGGAAACACTTGACCTGATCATGAAGGAGGTGTACAGCCATATCGGCGAGTACGGGATTGACGACGACATTGTGCTTATAGGAATTGAAATACGGTGAGGGATTTGACGAGCAATGAACAGCAATGACCGACGGAAAGATAAAAAAAAGACGGAAGGGAATTCGGTTTCTGGCGACGTCAGTCTTCTGGTGATTGAGGACAACCCGGCAGATTTCGCGCTGGTGAAGGGCATGCTTTCGGAATGTGTCAATCCAAGTTTCGAGATCCAGGGGGCAGGACTTCTGGAGGACGGGCTTTCCCTTCTCGATGGAGGCGCGTTCGACGCGGTACTTCTCGACATGGGCCTTCCGGACAGCCGTGGACTTGAGGGGCTGGAGCGGATAGGGGCGGCCCATCCCGGGGTTCCTGTGGTGATTCTGACCGGCGGTGGTGACGAGAAGATCGGTATACAGGCCATACAGCACCGGGCGGCCGATTATCTGAATAAAAGCACCATCGATACAAACCTGCTGGTGCGCTCAATCCGATACGCCATGGAGCGTTCCCGCGCCGAGCGCGAATTGAGGGAGAGCGAGGAGCGTTTCAGGAACCTTGTAAGCGCCATGACCGAAGGGGTTGTGCTCCTGGAAACGGTCTGCGATGAAAAGGGCGAAATCGCTGATTTCCGCGTGGTGAGCGCCAACAGGGCGCTGGAATCGCAGGTTGGAATCGGGCCGGGCGAGGCTTTGGGGAGATGCCTCGGCGATCTCGGCGGCGTTTATGAGGTCAAATATTCCGAGGTCTTAAAGAGCGTCGCCGAGGGGGGCGCTCCCGCCGGTTTCGAAACATATGTCCCCCAGCTGGAAAGGCATTACAGAATTTACGCCTTCTCCCCCTGGCCCGGACAGATAGCGGTTGTCTTCGATGACATAACCGGGCGCAGGATGGCGGAGGAGGAAATGCGGCTTACCCTTGAGGCCACCACCGACGGCATCTGGAAAAGGAGTTATGTCACCGGCAACGTCTATTTCAGCCCGCGGTATTACACGATGCTGGGTTACGAGCCGGGGGATTTTTCCCCGAACCTCGAATCATGGAAGTCGCTCATTCATCCGGACGATTATGAAAGGGCCATGAAGGTTCATGAGGAGTTCGAAAACGGGAACGGCGACATCTACATCAACGAGTTCAGAATGAGGACAAAAACCGGCGGCTACCGCCTGATCCACTCCAGGGGGAGGGTGGTGAAAAGGGACGAGAGGGGGGGACGCGTCAGGATCATCGGGAACCACGATGACGTCACCGACGAGCGTGCCGCGGAGCTCAAGCTGGAGGAGACCACGCGCCTTCTGGAAACCATCATCGACAATACCGACATTCTGGTGGCCTACCTCGATCCGCGGTTCAATTACATCAGGGTAAACAGGGCCTTTGCCGATGCGGAAGGGAGGGACATCTCCTTTTATGAGGGAAAGAACCGTTTCGATCTCTGTCCGATGGACGAAAGCTATGACGTGTTCCGAAGTGTTGCGGTGACGGGGAGGCCCCACACGGAAAAGGCCGGCGCATTCGCCGTCAAGGACGGCGGCGACCGGGGCGTTGCCTTCTGGGACTGGAGCCTGATTCCGATAAAGAATAACGACGGTTCGGTGCGCGGCCTGGTGTTTACACTCATGGACGTGACGCTGCACCGGAACGTCGAGGCCTCACTGAAGCGGTTCAACGAGCGGCTCGAGGAAGTGGTGGCGCGGCGGACCGAGGAGCTCACGCAGGCCAACAGGAGCCTGAGGAACGAGATCGAGCGGCGGAGCCTTCTTGAGCTGGAAACGGAGAAGGCCTATGCCGAGCTCGACATGATATTCAATTCGACCGCCGTCGGGATGGTGGTGGTGGACCAGGACTGCAACCTGATGCGGGTGAACAGGCGCTTCGCCGACATGCTCGGGGCCGACCCGGAGGCGCTGTTCGGCGCCACCTGCCGGGACATCTTTCGCGCGGAACGGTGCGCCTCGGAATACTGTCCCATCCAGAAAATCCTGGAGGGGGAGGAGAGAGACGAATACGAACTGGTCTATGCCGCGCCTTCTGGCAACGAGCTGGTCTTTCAGGTGAGCGCCACCCCCTACTATTCGGCCGCCCGCGGGAGCGTGTCGGGCATGATACTGAATTTCGTAGACATCACCGAGAAGCGCGACATCCAGCGGAAGCTCATCAGCATCATCGACGAGGAGCGGCAGAAGATAAGCCACGATCTTCACGACGGACTCGGCCAGCACCTCACCGCGGCCGGGTTTGTGCTCGAGTCGGTGCGCCAGAAAATCGGTGCGAGAAAGGACCTGTCGGAGCGTCTCGACCGGATCGCCCGCATCATCCAGGAGAGCCAGAACCAGACAAGGGCGCTGTCGAGGCTCCTCAGCCCGGTGGAGATGGAGAAGTCCGGGTTCGAGTCCTCCCTTGCGACGCTGGCGTGGAATGTTGAGCAGATATTCGGGCTTAAATGCACGGTAAGGTTCGAAGGGGAGACTGTCATAGAAGATAACGCGGTTGCGACGAACCTCTACTACATTGTCCGAGAGGCGGTGAACAACGCGGTGAAGCACGGCGGAACCAAAAGCATCGCCATTGAGGTGGACAGCGGCGCTGCGCAGACAAGCATTTCGGTGAAAGACGACGGCAGGGGCGCGTCCGCCATGACCGCCGGCGAGGGGATGGGGCTCAAGATAATGCGGCACCGCGCCGAAATCGCCGGGGCGTCCTTTAAGGCGGGCAACCGCCGGGGGGGCGGTTTCGCGGTGACGGTGACCCTGCCGAAGCGCTGAAAGTTTAGCTCGCAGCTTGCATGGTGACTGGATAATACACAGACATGAGAGGTTCTTGGTGAACGAAAAAAAAGATTCCGTAAACGCCATTATACGGAAAAAAGCGAAAAAGTTCATTACAAAAAATCCTTTCTCGCTCAAGTCCCTGCAAGACGGTGACATTCAGTCCCTGGTCGAGGAGTTGAGGATTCATCAGGTTGAGCTTGAGATGCAGAATGAAGAGCTACGCAGGGCCCAGCTCGAGCTTCAGGAGGCCAGGGACAAATATCTGGATCTCTTTGATTTTTCCCCCTCCGGATATTTCACAGTCAATCACAAGGGCCTCATCGTCGATGTAAACCTGAGGGGCGCCGAAATGGCGGGGCTTCCCAGGTCCCGCCTTATGAACAGGTCATTTTACGCATTGGTCCGAAGGAACAGCACTAAAAGTTTTCCGCTGGACGCGCTTCTACGTATGGGGGACGGCGAGAAACTTTCGCTTGATCTCTGGTTTGGCGGAAAAAAGGAAGGCTCGATCCATGCCAGGCTCGATTGTGTCGCGGCGACTGGCAGTGAGGGCCGCCTCATCCGCGTCGCCATGACCGACCTTACGGAGCTGAAACGGGCCGAGGACGCGCTCATAAACGCGAATATCGGCCTTGAGATGAGAGTGCATGAGAGGACTGAGGAGCTGAGGCGCGCCAACGTGGCCCTCCGTGAGGAGGTGGCGGTGAGGAAAAAGGCGGAAATTGAACTGATGCGGCAGAGGGACAAGCTGGAGGATACGGTACGGAGTAGGACCATGGAACTCACAATTCGAAATAGCGAGCTTGCACGGGAAGTGGGCGAGCGGACGCGGTTGGAAAACGAGGCCGCAGCGGCGCGCGATGAGAAAGACGCGCTTCTGAAGGAGCTTCAGCACCGCGTGCGGAACAACCTGACCATGATTCAGGGAATGATATACTTGAAGGGGGAGGAGACCGGAAACGCGGAACTGCAAGATCTCCTTGACGGCATTTCGCGGAACATTCAAATTCTCTCTGTTCTGTACGGGCTCCTTGGCGAATCCGGCTTCATAAAAAAAGTCAATCTCGATACGTTTTTCAACCGCATCGCGGATTTAATGGCTGACGCGTTTTCTCTGTCCGGACGCATCACCGTGGACAGGGAGCTGGAATGTATGGAGGTCGACTCCGGCCGTGCCACATTACTGGGGATAGTGCTGAATGAACTCATCACTAATTCATTAAAGCACGGTTTCCCTGAGGGGAAATCCGGTTCGATCCGCATCCACCTCCGGCACACCGAGGGGGGCCTGACCTTGGAGGTGGGGGACGACGGCCTGGGGCTTCCCGACGGGTTTGCCCTCGAAACATCGGAAAGAGCGGGGCTTGGCATTCTGAAGGCGATAGTGCATCAGCTGAACGGCACCGTGAAGGTCGACGCAGTGTCGGGAAAGAAATTTCTTGTGACGATTCCTCTCCCGTGAACCGTTACGCTCCGCAATCACTTGTTGAGATTGGTGATCTCTTTTTTCATGTAATTGAATTTGTCGAGATAGGCGTTGTAAATTTCGGAAGGGGTCAAAAATTTCTGTTTTCCGTCGATTGAAATGATCCTTCGGGCTGATTTTTTTTTCTTAACAATCAGATACGACGCCTCCAGTATCCCAAGCGCCTGG
Source organism: Spirochaetota bacterium (assembly GCA_041737965.1). Taxonomy (GTDB): domain Bacteria; phylum Spirochaetota; class UBA4802; order UBA4802; family UBA5550; genus JAFGJK01. Next base: position 161,560 of record JBGSQT010000009.1, read on the forward strand.
CACGCGAGCACCGCAGTGTCGCCGAAATTATATGCCGTTTCCCCGAATTTTATAAGCCCGTTCGCTTCGATTTCAGCCGAGCCTTCGATGTCCCTGCCGGTGTACATTTTGCACTCATAATAAAAATCAATAAGGAAAAAATACGTCGGCCGCATCCAGGTCATCAGCTCCGCCGCCTGCTGGTAGAATTTTTCAAGGTCCCCCAGCGGGTTTTCCTTGGAATCTATGTTGTCGACGAACTCCTCTTTCACCTGGTTGACGTTCTCGATCTGGTTTACAAAACTCCCGCCCCCGGGATAGTATTTCTTCATGCGTATCCGCTGGGCGTCAATGGAAGGAAATAATTCCTGATAGGCCTTGTTGCGCTTCATGAAATTCTTCCAGACACTGCCGAGCCATTTAAGGACTTCCGGGGTGAGGATCAGCTCCCCTCTTTTTTTCAGGTTGTAGATGATGTTGGAAAGGGAAAAAAGGATATAGCTGCTCTGGGCAGACTTCAGGTGCTGTTCGCACTGGGCCAGATAGTCGGTGTCGTTTATGATCGTATCAACAGCGGACATCATTCTGTCCAGCCGCTCGATCGGATAACGGCGGTAGGTGATGGAGGTGAGTACGGCCTTTCCGATCTCCTCCAGCGACGCATGGATATTCAGTTCTTTTTCAGCCATTTCGGGGTCTCTGACGGCCTGATCGGGTCCGGGGAAACCGGATTCACCGATAAATGGCCTTTGTGAAATTCTCCTGCCCGGGGTACGTAAAAGTCAAGCATAATTCCGCCGAACCGGTACCGCGCCATTTCCGTCGTAAAGGAGAGATTGGCAACGCCCGCCGTGACGCACGATGAAAACCGCCGTGTTCACCGGGAAATTCCGCTTGACAGAAAACCCGCGTCAAAATGTATAATCATCTATACAATTAGATGATACGGCGGTCCGGTTTATTCCCGGAAGCCGGATTAAATGGCGCAGGTGCGCGGTAAAACAGCATAAAATGATACGCCTCCCGGGGCTGATCAAAAAAATGCCCTCTTTCTGGGAACGCAACCGGCGGAAGGTGAAGATGGTGTCCCTGAAAAAAGTGATTTTTAAAAACCGGCAGGTCCCCCTGCATTACCAGATCGCGGACTATCTCCTGATGATGCTGGACGGCGGCTCGCTGACGCGGGGTGAGCGCCTCCCTCCGGAAGAGGAGCTCAAGGAGATATTCGGCGTGAGCCGCATGACGGTTCGCCATGCCACCGACCATCTTGTGGGCAGGGGCCTCCTGGTGCGAAAACAGGGGCGCGGCACCTACTGGACCGAAAAGGCCGCGTCCGTGGGGCGGGGGAAACTTTCCGGGATCAACAGGGAAATATTCAAAATAACCGAAAAGACGGAAGTGAAGGTCATTTCCAAGCATACTGACGCAGCGCCGGAGGAGGTGTCGAAATTTTTGCGTATCCCTGCAGAGAGCGAGGTGATAGTGTTCGAGCGCCTGCGGTCCATGCGGGGAGAGCCGATAAGCTATACGGTGAACTACCTTCCGGTCGCCACGGGGGAGCTCGTAGAAAAATCGCATCTCGAGACGATGACCATGATGGAGACTCTTGAAAAAGTGCTGAAGATAGATCTGGGCGTGGTGGAGCACGTGGTGGAGATAACCAGGGCCGGGGCGGATGCCGCGCGCCATCTCAGGCTTTCGGTTCTCGATCCGGTCCTTACGGTGAAAACCTCGATTTTTGACACGTCGTCCTCTCCTGTTGAGATCGTTTGGACGCATTTCGTGGAAAACAAATACAAGTTCAGGGTCGTCCTGGACAAATAAGCGTAGCGGAAGCAAAAGAATAAGTGTCGTATAACGTTTAAAAATTATGCCATTAAATGGAGGGGCCATGGGACTTTATGAAACGAACTATCAGGAATCGATAACAAACCCGGACGCGTTCTGGGGAAGGGCCGCGCGGGACATCGTCTGGGTGAAGCCTTACGAGAAGGTGCTGGACGGCGGCAATCCGCCTTTTTACCGCTGGTTCAGCGGCGGTGTGATGAACACCTGCTACAACGCGCTGGATTTTCATGTCGAAAACGGAAGGGGCGGCCAGGACGCCATCATCTACGACAGCCCGGTCACCGGTACCGTGGAAAAGATAACCTACAGCCAGCTGACTGAACGGGTGGCGCTCTTTGCCGGAGCGCTGAGGAAACTGGGACTCCGGAAGGGGGACCGGGTGATCGTCTACATGCCGATGATACCCCAGGCGGCGGTGGCGATGCTGGCATGCGCCCGGCTCGGCGCGATCCATTCCGTCGTCTTCGGCGGGTTTGCCCCCAACGAGCTGGCGATACGGATAGATGACGCCAGGCCGAAGATTATCGTGACCGCATCGTGCGGCATCGAGGGGAAGAAGATCATTGAATACAAGCCGCTTCTTGACAGGGCGGTCGAGATCGCACAACATAAGCCCGATCACTGCGTCATATACCAGAGGCCCCAGGCAAAATCCCCCCTCGCCGGAACCCGGGACGTGGAATGGGACGAGGCGCTGAGAGGCGTGGTGCCGGCCGAGTGCGTGCCGGTCGAGGCAACGGATCCGCTCTACATCCTGTATACATCGGGCACCACCGGACTGCCGAAAGGGGTGGTGCGTGACAACGGCGGCCATGCGGTCGCCCTCAAGTGGAGCATGAAGAACATCTACGGAGTGGAGCCGGGTGACGTGTACTGGGCCGCCTCGGACGTCGGCTGGGTGGTGGGGCATTCCTACATAGTCTACGGGCCGCTACTCTACGGCTGTACCACTGTCATGTACGAGGGGAAACCGGTTGGCACACCGGACCCGGGCGCCTTCTGGCGCGTCATTTCCCAGCACGGAGTACGGGCGCTCTTCACCGCGCCGACCGCGTTCCGTGCCATCAAGAAGGAGGACCCCAAAGGAGAATACCTGAAAAAATACGACATCTCGAGCCTGAAATACCTCTTCCTCGCGGGAGAAAGGCTCGATCCGGACACCTACCACTGGGCAAGCGACATGCTGAAAATTCCGGTGGTGGACCACTGGTGGCAGACGGAAACCGGCTGGGCCATAGCGGCCAACTGCATGGGGCTCGAAAGGTTTCCGATAAAACCCGGCTCTCCTACCAAGCCGGTGCCGGGATATATCGTCGACATCATCGATGAAAACGGGAAGCCGGTTCCCCGCGGCACCGAGGGGCTGGTGGCCATGAAGCTTCCGCTCCCTCCCGGGACCCTGCCCACGCTCTGGCAGAACGACGACAAATTCAAGGAGTCCTACATGGAGGCGTTCCCCGGGTACTATTTTACCGGCGACGGAGGGTATTTCGACAAGGACGGATACATCTACATAATGGGGAGGGTCGACGACGTCATCAACGTGGCGGGACACAGGCTCTCTACCGGGTCCATGGAGGAAGTGATCGCCAAGCACCCTGACGTGGCGGAGTGCGCGGTCATCGGCGCCGCCGACGATTTCAAGGGCCAGCTTCCTCTGGGGTTCGTGGTGCTCAAGGAGGGCGCTTCGAAAGGGGAGAAGGAGATCGTCGATGAGCTGGTGAAGATGGTGCGCGATCAGATCGGGGCGGTGGCGGTGTTCAAACAGGCGCTCGTGGTGAAGCGCCTGCCCAAGACCAGGTCGGGAAAGATACTCCGCTCCACAATGCGGAAGATCGCCGACGGCCAGGAATTCAACGCCCCCTCGACAATCGACGATCCTGAAGTGCTGAAAGAGATCGAAGGGTACTTGAAAACCATCGGATACGGGAAAAAATAATCAATGCCGGCTCCAAATGAGAGCCCGGCACGCCGCCGACAAACCTGCGGTATAACGGACCGTTGATGCGGTTGAAAGAACAGGGGGCCCCCGCGGGGGCCCCCTGGTTTTTTTACGGGAAATTTTCATTGACAATAACCCGCAAGCGCCGGATGTTCTAACAATGGCGGCGGTCATTAAAGCATGGATCCACTGAGCAGACACATCGAGCGGCTTGTTGCCGTCACCGGGAAGGCGGCCGGTTACCTAACAGTGCCTGCTCAAATCGGGTACAGGGTCATTTCAGGCGAAAACGTCGCCGGTGAAATAGAGTCCCTTTCATCCGGATCAGATACGACTTTGCATGCCGTCGTTTTCATCCATATCGACGAATATGCCGAGTTGTATGAAAGACTCTCGCCTTTTTCATTTGTGGACCTCGGTTACCGTTTTATAATTTTCGGAGCGGAACCGGACATGGACGGGTTCGATTTCAGGTATTTCCACAACATCGGAGAGTTCAGGTCCCTCCCCCTTTCGGAAACGGAGATCCGTTTCATAGTCAAGAAAACAATGCTGGAGATCGAAGAGCTCTACATGAACAAGGTGATGCAGGAGCGCTATCTCGGCACCCTCCTGGACACGAAAGAGGACCAGAACAACCTGATCAGCATCGGAAGGGCCCTTGCCATCGAAAAGGACCAGAACAACCTTCTCCGGCTGATCCTTACCCTGAGCAAAAGGATCACCGGCGCCGACGCCGGGAGCATTTACCTGGTCGAGGAGGACGGCGAGGGGAACAGGACGCTGCGGTTCAAGTATTCGCACACCTTTTCCAGGAACATTCCCCTGGAGGAGTTCGTCATGGTGATGGACAAAAAATCCATTGCAGGATACGTCGCGGTCACGGGGGAAGTCCTCAACATTCCCGACACCTACAGCCTGCCTGAAGAGGCGCCCTATTCTTTTAATTCGACATTCGACAGCACCAACAATTACATAAGCCGCTCAATGCTCGTGGTGCCCATGAAAAACCACGCCGACGAGGTGATCGGTGTCATCCAGCTGATCAACAGCAAGGAGAACGTCGACCGCAAATCCGATATTGAGGACGAGGCATTTTCCATCAAACTGGATGTCAGGGAGGACTTCGACAGGTACGTCAGGAAATTTAACGAAAAATACAACAGCCTGATGGAGGCGGTGGCCGGGCAGGCGGCGATCGCAATCGAGAACAACAGGATGATCCAGCAGATCCAGAACCAGTTCGAGGAGTTTGTAAAGGCCTCGGTGTCTGCGATAGAATCGCGCGACCCGGCGACATCGGGTCATTCCTTCAGGGTCGCGGAAATATGCAAGGAGATGGCGTCTGCCATCAACGCGGTGGAAACAGGCGAGCTGGGACCGGTCCGGTTCACGGAGAACGAGATACGGGAGCTTGAGTACGCGGCGCTGCTGCATGATTTCGGCAAGGTGTACATTGACCTGGCCGTTTTCAAAAAGGCGAAAAAACTCTATCCGAAAGACCTTGAAAACCTGACATTGAGGCTCAACTATCTCTACCGTTTCCTTGAGGTCCAGTATTCTTTCAGGGAGGTGGACCTTCTGCGGCGGCTGGGCAAGGACGACGCCGGGGAGGCGGTGCGGAAACTCCTGGATGAGCGCAACAGGCGCCTGGCGAGAATACGGGAGATTCGGAACAGAATCATCGACCTGAACGAGCCGGCGGTGGTGGCAGAAGATATCGAGAAAAAGCTCGCCGATCTCTGCGGCGAGATCGGCGAGATCGGGTGCGTGTCCGTGGACGGTGACTCCATGGAGGTTATTTCTGAGTTCGACGTCGAAAACCTGAAGATCCGGCGTGGGAGCCTGAACGCCGAGGAACGAAGGGAGATCGAAAGCCATGTGGTCCATACCTACCGGTTTGTGAGTAAGATTCCGTGGCCTCCTGAGTACCGGAGAATACCGGAAATCGCCCTGAGGCACCATGAAAAGCTCGACGGCACCGGGTATCCCGAAGGCCTGAAAGGGAAGGACAGCATGCTGATCCAGTCCAGGATCATGGCGGTGGCCGACATTTACGACGCCCTTATCGCCAGCGACAGGCCCTATAAAAAATCGATGCCCATGACAAAGGTGATAGATATCCTGAAGGACGAGGCCGGCAGGAACATACTTGACAAGGAACTGGTGGACCTTTTTGTTTCAGCCCGGATTTATGAAAAAATCGGACGTGATTCCTTTAAAAACAATGCCAACGGGACCGCCGTATCCGGAGGGACCGCATGCGTCAAATGACCAGAGAGATCATGAGAGACGCTTTTTTCATTGTTATCCTCTCGACCCTGCTGGGAATTGCGGCCAATATCCTTTTCCCCGGTTACGAATTCATCGGGTCGTCAAGAAGCAAGGAGGGGATGATCGTACCGGTGTCCGCCCGGGAGGCGCATATCAAGCACGCCGCGTCATCGGCTCTTTTCGTCGATGCCAGGGGGGCGGCCGAGTACTCGTCTCAGCGGATACCCGGCGCAATAAACATTCCATCATCACCCGCGTCACTTTCACTGAGGAAAATTCGGGAAAGCTTCGACGCGCTTAAGGGGGACAGGGAGCTTCTGATCTACTGCGGCGACCCCGCATGCGGCGCCTCGGACGAGCTGGCCGGCCGCCTTCTGAAAATGGGGTATGACAGGCATATCTATGTGCTCAAGGAGGCGTTCCCTTCATGGCGCGAGGCCGGATACCCGACCGAGGGGGAGGAGGGGCGTTGATCTGATGGGAACGATGAAAAGTGCCGCAAAAAACATGATGAGGGAATTTGCCTACGGCAACGGGGCCACGGCCGCGGTCAGGGTCTTTCTGGGACTGATGCTCCTCTGGTCAGGCGTGATAAAGGCGCTGGACACCGAGGTTTTCGGCGCGCTCATCATGCGATACCGGATCATACCCGACATTCTGGTCCCCTATCCTGCGATTGTGATCCCCTATCTCGAGATTGTGCTCGGACTATTCATCGTCGCGGGATATAAAATCCGGGCCGCCGCGTCGATATCCGTGCTAATGATGATCTTTTACGCGTTCGCACTTTCGGTCAATCTGGTTCGGGGGGAGACCTTCGATTGCGGATGCCTCCATCTGGATATGATCGGGCCGGGCCTCGACGAGCGGATCGGCATCCATCTCGTTGTGCGAAATGTGATCCTGTCACTGCTTTTTATTCTGCTCTATCACGCAAAAAATCACGTGCGTTCGGTTGAACAGTACCTTGAGAAAAGGGGCCTGCTGAAATTGCACTGACGGACATCGGTCCGGATATTCCCAAAGATCTTTTTTCCGCACTGCACCGGGGTCAGAGCCCGGTGTCGCGTAAAAAAATGAATACTCCGGCAATAGGGATTTGACAAAAAATCCCATTTTTCATTAATTGTATACTTCTCGAACACAACTCAAGGAGAGCGTCATGGCCGGGGAAAAAATCCGTTTTGAATCTGGTAAAATAAGCGTTCCGGACAATCCTATACTGCTGTTTATAGAAGGGGACGGCACCGGCCCGGATATCTGGAGGGCCACCAGGGTCGTTCTGGACGCGGCGGTAAAAAAAGCCTATTCCGGCAGGAAGAGCATCCAGTGGGAGGAGATACTTGCCGGTGAAAAGGCGCAGAAGCAGATCGGGGAATGGCTCCCCTCGAAGACGCTGGACCGTATCCGCGAATGCAAGGTTGCGATAAAAGGACCGCTGACCACGCCGGTTGGCGGGGGAATTCGGAGCATTAACGTGGCCCTGAGGCAGGTGCTGAAGCTCTATGCCTGCGTCCGGCCGGTTCGTTACATAAAAGGGGTGCCGAGCCCGGTAAAGAGCCCCGAGTCCGTGGATATGGTGATCTACCGCGAAAACATGGAAGACCTGTACGCCGGTATCGAGTGGAAGGAGGGGACCCCGGAGGCGAAGCGGGTGATCGATTTTCTCACCGGGGAGATGAAGGCGTCGATTCCTGACGACGCCGGGATCGGAATCAAGCCCATAAGCAGGGAAAACACCAAAAAGCTTGTGAGGGCGGCGATTCAGTACGCCGTCAAGGAAGGACGCCGGAGCGTGACACTGGTCCAAAAGGGGAACATAATGAAATTTACCGAAGGCGCCTTTCGCGACTGGGGGTATGAGCTTGCGCGGGATGAATTCGATTCGGTGACTGTTACAGAGGACGACCTCTGGAGCAAATTCGGCGGCAGATTGCCGGAGGGCAAAATACTGATAAAGGACAGGATCGCCGACGCCATGTTTCAGCAGGTGCTTCTGCGTCCCTCGGAATACGAGGTTCTCGCCACTCCGAACCTCAATGGCGACTATCTCTCCGACGCGATCGCTGCGCAGATCGGGGGGCTCGGCATGGCACCCGGCGCGAATATCGGCGACTCCGAGGCGGTTTTTGAGGCCACCCACGGGACCGCCCCGAAATACGCGGACCAGGACAAGGTGAATCCGGGTTCACTGATCCTGTCGGGCGAGATGATGCTGAGGTTTTTGGGATGGGACGAGGCGGCAGACATGATCATTGCCGGCCTGGAAAAGACCATCGGGCAGAAACGGGTGACATACGACCTCGAGCGCCAGATGGAAGGGGCAACGCTGCTGAAATGCTCTGAATTCGGCGCCGCGGTCGCCGAGAATATGTGATACAGGTGGATAACGCGCCGATGTTGGACGAAAAAATGGTTGATTAATTTTATCAACCGCTGTAATTAGTCCCGAAACCGTTTGAGGAAGTGTCTCCATATACAGTGATAATCAAACGGCGTTACCAGTATAAAAAATATGTTATTAAAGAAGGACAGTAAAACAATGAAAAACGCAGTGATGCTTACAATTTTTTCGCTTGCAATCATATCGGTGTCGAACTGCACCAAGAGCCCCGACAAGGCCATCGTGGGCCGCTGGGAACTCGTCTCCCAGGGATGCGACGACAAGGGTGAGAATTGCAAAAAAGCGGACACCACGATAATGCAGCAGTTTAAAGAAGACGGAAAGTGCATACGGCAGATTATGGACCTGCACGCGTCCAGTCCTTCCATGTGGACATACAAAGTTACCGACAAACATGTAAAGCTTTCCCTTTATGAAAACGATTCTGTCATAAAGGAATTCGACATCATCGATTACGGCCGCAACGAAATGCTGATACGATGGCAGTTTTACTCAAATTGCGAAAAATACAAAAGAATATGACCCCTCTCTCTCTGTCGTAGCAGAAAGGCCCCGCCAAATCAGCGGGGCCTTCGCGTTACCGGCGAATCTGTATCGTGTAGTTTCCGTTTCCCCTGAAATTCCATACCCTGATGTAGCAGGTGCCCGGTATGTGGCAGGAAACCGAGTCGCCGCTTGACGTGCCCTGGGCGCTGCATGCCGGACTGTCGTTATTGTACACCTCGAAGTCGAAATCCGCGGAGGGATCGTGCACTATCGTAAAGGTCGGGTTTGTCCCTTCCTGCCCGGTGAGCCGGAACCACTGTTCCGTCCTCTCGGACGACCCGAAGTATCCGTTGATGCTCATGGCGCTGACGACCTGGGCCGAGGACCTGTCCGACCCCATTGCCTGGCCTCTGTTGTTTTTGCCCACATAAACGTCCCTGGTTGCCTGCGGATCGCGGTTTATGCCGATGGTGAAGTTGCCCGCGCCTCTGAAGTTCCACACTTTCACGAACGTGGTCCCGGTGTCGGGAAGCCTGCAGGTGACGCTGTCGTGGGGGGACGTCCCCTGTCCCGTGGCCACAAGGGTGTCGTCGCGGTATATCGAAAAATCAAAGTCCGCCGACGGGTCGTGGTCGATCGTAAATGTCGGCGTAATCCCCTCCTGTCCGTTCAGCCGGTACCACCGCTCGATTCGCTGCGCCGAAGGGAAATTTCCCTGTATTGTCATCCCTTTCTCGCGCTGCGCCGAGAGTTTCGGATCGCTGTAATCCGTTATGTCAATGGTGTAAGTTCCGGTACCTTGATAGTTCCAGACCTTGATGTAGCAGGTCCCCTGGATTGAGGTTGCGTTGATGCTCTCGGGGGAGATGGTCCCGGACGCGGTGCCGACGAGCCGGTTTTCGTCATATACGGAAAAGTCGAAGTCCGCCCCCGGGACATGGTTGAGGGTAAATGTCTTATTTGCGGCCTTCTGAGCGGTGATTTTGTACCACTGGTCGGTCCTCTGGGGAGAGGTGAAACTGCCGGAAATTTTAGAACCGGAGACCAACTGCGCCGCCGATTTCGCCCCCTGCTCGTTATACTGCGGACCCGCGTCCTGCCCGCCGATTGTATCGCCCCCTCCGGCACCGTTATCCCCGGGGATCTGCGTGCCGCCGTCGCCGGAATCGGACACGGCGTTGCCCAGAAGCTCGTTTACCGCCTGCTGTGCCGCCAGCTTTACGTCATTGAACTCGATCTTTTCAACCTGCTGGATTGAGCTTCCCTCTATCACCGCGAGCCCCCCGGGCCTGCGGTGCATGAGTTTCACCGATATGATGTACTTCAGCTTCCCCATGGCCTGTATTTCGCCGTACACAAGGTACTCCGACTGGATCGCCTTGATTACGGTCTGCATGCACACCTCGTCGTTGCAGTTGAGCGCGTCCAGTTCCTCCTTTTCCGTCATCATGGCCTTTGCGGTGGAATGGCTCATTACGTCGTATTTCTCCTTGATCATGTTGATCATGGAATTCTCGAAGAACTGCGATATCAAGCTGGAGTGGGATTGCGGCACCGGCGAATCCTTGGCGGAGATGAGCGCACGGATATAGATTTTCGGCCGGTCATCGGCCCGGAGAGACGCGTCTATGGCCAGGGCGGCGATCAGGGACGCGAGGATCAAGATCAATCGTTTCATGTTGTGTACTCCCATGATGTAGTCCGCCGGATTTTATTCCCTCCGGCACGGGGCGGTTTTCGGCTTCAGGCTATTGCGATTCCATCCGTTCCACCAGGCTTTCGAGGGCGCCGGCTTTCTCTTCATTGTATCCGTCAACCCTCAGAACGACGTTTCCTTTCCTGTCTATGAGGAAGGTGGTGGGATGTTTGGTGACGCCGTATGAGGTGGATACGTCCCCGAATCTGTCCAGAAGCACCGGGAGAGAGATGGCGACACCTGATTTTCCGGATATTTCCTTCAGGAAGCCGATAGCTTTTTGACTGTCTGTCCTGAAATCGGATATCAGGATCACTTTGAGGTTCCCGTGCCGTTCCTGGAGTTTTTGAAGGCGCGGCAGTTCCTTTTCGCAGGGAGGGCAGGGGACGAGAAAAAAGCTGAGAATCACGTTGTTCCTGTTCTTGAAGGACAGTGTGTTCACCGGTCCGCCCTCGGTGGTAAACAGCATGACTTTCGGGGCGATGTCCCCGTTCTGGAGGGACATGGCGGGATACGTTAAGAAAAGCGCGGCGAACAGCATCGGAACAAATCGACCTCGTTTCATCAATCACCTCTGGCGCATAATCAGAATATAGAATAATAATTGCCTGGTAACGGGGGAGTAAAGCAATTTTTATCACGGCACCTCTTTTTTCGTCCATTACCGCGCCGGGAGTCCCTGATGGCAACATCTCCCGGCAGAATATGACATAAAGCCGGAGTTCCCCCAAAAATTTCTTGCGTCAATCGGATGTCTTCCGTAGTAAAGCAGGAGGTGTCTCGTGATAGTATTTTTATACTCCGAGCCCAGTATAACTTTTTATCCGGATTGACCGGCGGTGAGATCGCGGGAGATATTGAAACAATCCCTGCCCGCAGACGGCTGCGGATAATCCGGGATCGTATAAAAACAACAATATCGCTTTACATAAAATGAAAAGCTGATAAAAGGGGTAGCCATGAAGGACGGTCATGGTTTCATGTCGATGAAATGGAAAGCCGCCATAATCATGCCGCTTTTATTGTGCGGCGCGCTCTGGGGGGACGGCGGCTGGCAGCGCGTCCGTTCTGCGGACGGGATCGCGATCTATCTCAGGGACACGGCCGAATCCGGCATCAGGGAATGCAGGGGGGTGATGACGCTGGAGGGGGTGACCCTTTCGAGCCTCATGGCGCTGATGAACGACGTGCCGGCGTACACCGGATGGATGAGCGGCGCCTTCGAATCGAAAGAGCTCGCCAGGGCGGGGCTTTCCGAAAGAGTCATCTATATGGCGCAGAAGTTCCCTTTCGGCCTTCAGGACAGGGATTTCGTCACACGTTCCACCGTGCGCCAGGACCAGGTCTCTAAAATCATAACAATATCGTTTTCCGCCGTCCCGAATTACATTCCCGAAGTACCCGGGAGGCTCCGGGTCCGCCTTATGCGGGGACACTGGGCCTTCAGGCCAAAAGGCGGCGGAACGGTTGAGGTGGAATACGATTTTCTCATGGATCCGGGTGGCGACGTGTTCGACTGGATGATAAATAACGGGCTGCCGGACCCTCCGATGAGGACCCTCAGGGCCATGAGGAACGCGGTGAAGGCCGTGCGCTATAAAAACGCCCGTTTTCCCGATGTAAGGGAGCCCTGAGCGGCCGCTCAGCGGTACGTCGCGGCGACTTTTTCGCTGGTGAGGAGAAAGATCAGGAATATCTCCACCGCCAGCAGAACCGACCTCGCCAGGATAATGGCCAGGGACAGGTAATTCAGCGGCGTGTCCTGATAGAGATAATTGAATATGAACGCTGCCGAATAGGCGCTGTGCAGTTCCATTATGAGAAGCTGCAGCGTCCTGTTGAAATTATTTTTAAAGTATACTCCGATAAGCTGGGCCGAATAGGCGATGGTAAGGATGACCGCCGCGATGATCGACGCCGCTTTTCCCCAGAGGAAAAGGATTACCGTCATTATATAAATTATCTCAAGATAGAGCAGTGTCGCGGCATACGCCGCCACCAGGTTGCCGCGGCGAAGCATGAATTCAAGGGCCCCTGCCGCGCGTTTCACGGCCGATGCGGAGAGTGGGAATGTCATTGACGCGGGTTCCTCCTTTGATTGCAGTGATTTCTCCATTAAAAGGATTATATGGCAAGTAAAAAATTCGAGCTTTATGTCCCCGAGGAATACCATCTCCAGAGGATTGACCGGTTTCTAACCGGAGCGCTGGAAATCGACCTCTCGCGCAATCAGCTGCAGAAACTGATCCGAGCCGGCGCGGTGCTGGTCAACGGCTCGCCGGTCAGGCAGAACTACAAGATAAAGACGGACGACGAAATCGGCATCGAGCTGGCCGAGCCGGAGGAGATGCTGCTTGAGCCGCTGGACCTGCCTCTTCGCATTCTCTATCAGGACGACCACATCGCGGTGATAAACAAGGAGGCGGGGATGGTGGTGCATCCCGGTCCCGGCAACTGGGAACGCACCATGGTGCACGCGATGCTCCATCACCTGAAGGATCTCTCCGGCATCGGGGGGGTGATACGGCCGGGGATCGTGCACCGGCTTGACAAGGACACCGCCGGCGTGATGGTGGTGGCCAAGCATGACGCCGCACACAGGGGCCTGGTGGAGCAGTTCGCCGGACGCACGGTGAGAAAGGAATACGCCGCGGTGATTGTCGGGAAGATGCGGAAGGAGCACGATGTCATCGACATGCCGGTGGGGCGCCATAAAAAATACCGGCATAAGATGACGATCACCGAGGACGGTAAAGAGGCGGTCACGGAGTATTTCGTCAGGAAAATCTGGAGCGGCAGAAACGGGATATACAGCCTCCTGCGCCTTTCGCTCCACACGGGGCGCACTCACCAGATACGGGTGCATCTTTCGTCCCTGGGCAACCCGATTGTGGGGGACCCGATCTATTCCAAGAAATGGGACAAGTACCGGGTCCCGTACCTGCTTCTGGCGTCGGTTCTGCTGGAATTCGACCACCCGGTGACGGGCGAAAGGGTTTCATTTTCTGCGGAAACGCCGGGGCACATCGACGCATTCATCGCGCGCCTCGAAAAGGATCACCAGTAGGCGAGACCGACGGCCTTCCTGACCCTGTCCATGGTCGCCGCGGCGGTCACCCTCGTTTTTTCGGCTCCTCTTTTGAGGATCCTCACCACTTCGCCGCGGTCGTCCCGCAGTTCATCCCTGCGCTTTCTGAAGGGCGCGAAATAATCCCGAATGAGCCCGAACAGCTCCTTCTTTATCTCTCCGTATCCGACGCCTCCGTTCAAGTAGCGCCCCCGCATCGTTTCCGTCCGGTCCGGTTCGGCGAAGAGCCGGTAAAGGGCGAAGAGGTTGCACCGGTCCGGGTCCTTGGGGGCTTCCACCGGAGTCGAGTCGGTGACGATCTTCATCACCTTTGATTTGAGCGTTTTCTCGTCCTCGAAAATATTGATGGTATTGCCGTAACTCTTGGACATCTTCTGTCCGTCGGTACCCGGGATCAGGGCGATGTCGTCCGATATCTGCGGTTCCGGTATGGTGAAGATATCGCCGTAAATGCCGTTGAATCGGATGGCGATGTCCCTGGTGATCTCCACGTGCTGTTTCTGGTCTTTTCCCACCGGGATGATTTCTGCGTTGTACATCAGGATGTCGGCCGCCATGAGTATGGGATAGGTGAAGAGCCCCGCGTTCGGAACTATCCCCCTTGCGACCTTGTCCTTGTAGCTGTGGCTGCGCTCAAGGAGCCCCAGCGAGGTGTGGCATGAAAGGGCCCATGTCAGCTCCGTCACCTCCGGAATGTCGGACTGGACCCAGAAATGGGCCTTTTCGGGATCGAGCCCCAGGGCCAGAAAATCCATGGCCGCGTTGACCGTGTTGTCCCTGAGTTTGTCCCCTTCCTGCAGGCTTGTCATCGCGTGATAATTCACCAGAAAGCAGAAAAGGTCGTGTTCCTCCTGATATCTGATCATCGGCTTCATCATGGCGAAATAATTTCCCAGATGAAGCGTTCCCGAAGGCTGTATTCCCGACAGTATTCTTGCCATTGGCGGTGTCCTGTGATTCCGAGCTCGGTCGGCGGTTTATCGCCGGCCACGGTGACTGGATAAAGCCGCAAAAAAATTCGTCAATACAAAAAATTTTTCTTGCAGGGAAACCTGCGTTGCCGGTACAAATGACGGGCAGGGAATTGTAAATCCATTTATAAGAAGGTTGTATCATGAACAGGAATATGGGAAGCGTGGACCGCTATATCAGGTTTATCCTCGGTATGGCGCTGCTCATCAATGTCGCCATCCTCGACATATCGAGAGTTCCGGCGTTTATTCTGGCGCTTATCGGCGCGGTCATGCTGGTCACCTCCATTACCGGTTTCTGCCCGCTCTATGTTCCCCTGAAGCTATGCACCCACGGGGAAGATTGCGGCTGCTGTAAGGAATCCGAAGCTAAAGTCGAATAAATCCGGCGGGTCCGGCCCGCCATACCCTTGCCGGCGGACAGGGCTTTTTCTCAATCATGCACGATCACGGGGCCCCGTACAGCCGGGGCCCCGTCGTTTTTTTCCATGGGATCCGAAAGCCGGGAACCCGTCGCCCTGACCGGCTACAGTTTTCCTTCCCTGTCCAGCTTCTCGATGTCGGCGGGCGTTATGGGCCTCCCCTTGCCGAGTATCTGCGCGGCCTTGTTCAGTTTCCTGATCATCTCGTTGTCTTCAACGACCCTGTCTTTCTGAACATCCACGTCTTTTTTTGTCCGTGGCGGGATGTCAAGGTAAAGCTTTGCCCCCCCCTCTTCGTTGCCGGCAAAATATCCCTTGAGATGAATGGTCACGTTGCAGGTTGACGGCGGAAGTACCGATCCGCTCAGCCGCACCGCCTGCTGTACGCTTGCCCCCGGATTGATCGTCGCCGTGTCCAGCACGCTCGAGGCCGCCAACTGGCGGTGTTCGGGCGACAGTGAACTGCTGCACGGCTTCAGTTCAACATCGGCGGTGTCGAACGTCAGGGGTTCGTCAAAAATATTTTTAAAGGTGGCTTGTACCTCTATTCCGGATTCAGTGACCTTGGGGAAGTGGTCGTACATCACCGGCAGTATCGCGCTTCCCATCAGCCTGGAAAGGTAATGTATGTTGGGGAATGACACCGCGGTGCGTCCGGTGGCCGTCTGCTGCATCGAATCGGTGACCTTCACCTTCACCAGGAAACTGGACTGCAGTGTCTTCTGGTCCCTGGCGGCGTAGCTGTGCTCGGCGTAGCCGGTATCGGTGGTCGCGCGGTTTCCGTCGCCGAAGTCCCACTGATAGGTGCATTTGCCGGCAAGGCCCTCCTGGTTGATGACTTCAAACTGGGCGGTTTCCGATTTCAGCTTGTGCAGGCGCGCGGTCAGGGTCACCGCCGATCTTCCGGGGCAGTCAAGCACTGTCACTTCCACCTTTTTCAGGTCAATGTGCTTTCCTTCGTCCCTGACGGTTACGTAGAATTCCCTCCTGCCGGCTTTTGTGTACCTGAGAATGACCGGGTTGCCCAGCTTGTTCTGTATCCGGTACACCAGGTGCTCGTCTGGACCGTTTGGATTTTTGGCCACCACGGTCACCATGAAGTCCTCGTTCACGCAGACCGGGTTCTTTTCAATGATGATGTCCCTGATCAGATTGGCCTGGGATATCTCGTATTTGTTGATGTTGGATGGATCGAATTCCTGGGCCGGACTTTCCTCTTTTTCCCCGGAAATGAATTGAAACACGTTGAACAGCCTGCTCTGCTTTTCTCTTTCGTCGGCTGTCGCGTTGTCCGGGCCGGATGGGCCGCTTCCGCAGATATACAACATCAGTCCGGCCGCGATCGCTATCAGCGCGGCAATTATCCAGTGCTTTCTTTTCATGATGGAACTCCAGAATCAGTGGTCTCGACTAAAGGTTTGACGATACTTTGTAATGCGCCCCGTGCCGGAGGGCAATCCAAAAACGTGCGGGGCACAGAAAACCCTTCCTCGCGGAAGGGTTTTCCGGTACCTATGTACGGTGAATCTAATCGACCCAGTAGTAGTACCCGTTGGTGATCACGAGCGGTTCAACCTGTCCGTAATACGATGAGGACGTGGTCTGTACGCCCGGATTGTGTCCCGCCGGGTTTTTGTAATTGTACAGCAACAGGTGATCCGGGGCGTTTGCTGTGGCGGAAACTGCGCCGATCCGGGATCTCCAGTAGGTCGACGTGTCAGAGGACCTGTCGAACCCGAAGGTGTTCACAATCTGGTTGGCGACTTTTTCGTCGGCGCCGGTCCCGAAGAGGCCCTCTATGTCAATAATGAAGGACCCGAAACCGCCGGCCTCATCGCGGACCATTGCCCTCACTGAATTGTAAAGATTGTCCGCGCAGAGCGCCACCAGGCTGGGGGGGATGTAGGCCACGTTCATCGCCTTGCCGGAAAAGTAATTGGCGTACCAGCAGGTGCCGGAACAGTGGTTGCCGCGTCCCTTGATCAGATAATTTACGTAATCGAGCTGATACATGTTCACGTAGGCATTGACCCTGTAATACCCCTTCAGGTAGTTCAGCGTGTCGGCGGCAGCCCGCAGAAACGGCCTGTATGACGTTTCCTTGGCCGCCGTCGGCTTGAGGACCGCGCCGCCCGCCGCGCCGAAATTGTGTTTTACGTTATAGGTGGTGTCAATGTCCTCGGTGAGAATGCCGGGAAGCCCGTTGGCGAGCCTGTCGGGATTGAGCCTTTTGGGCGTGGTTTTGATAAACCAGATGTAATTGTACTCCACCGGAACGTCGCTCACATACATCGTGTTGTGCCTGATTTTGAATCCATCATCCACCGCCATCCCGCTGTGGCTCCAGTAGCAGCCGAGAATCGATAGAAGGTCCATGATGAAACCTTCGCCGGTGGACAGGATCACATCGCCCTTCTGCGCGTTAATGCTCATGGGCCTGTATACCCACTGTCCCGCGAAGAGAGCGGAGCTGAACATGAGCATTATCACCACAATGGAAATCCTTGTGATGTACTTCATAAAAAGATCCTCCTTTAGGTTTATATATAGGTTGCCCGATTCCCTTATGGTAAGTGAGTGCTCACTCACTTACCATAAGGGTCTTTTCTTCTTTTGATTAATTATGTAGCATCGCAGTCTAAAAGTCAATAAAAAACCGTCCGGACGGAATGAAAAAAGTGAAAAATATTTCCGCTTCATTGACAATAAAAAATTGTACATTTAATTATTGAACACACCCGGGATCTGAAAAATCGTGCGAAGGCGGCTTTCGGACGGGGAGATGCGGAGCGGCGGCTTACGGGGCGTTCCCGGTTCTCATCCACTCTTCAACGGATCGGCAGAGCGGGATGAACACCTTGTCTCCGCTCCTGAAGTTGGAAAGAAGATCGTCCGCGGCGATTACGAGCAGTTTCCTGTTGAAGGCGGCCAGCACCGGGTTCCGCACGTCCGCCCCGTCGAACATCGGTATTCCCCTGTTTCTGTTTTCGACTCCCGGGTGAAGCGTTTCACCCCAGACTCCGGGCTCCGGAACGATCCAGTCTTTGAGACCGCCGGCCGCGGTGTCCAGGGCCCCGGCCCGGTGCAGGAAAATCCGGGTGTTGCGGTACCGAATGGAGATTTCCCATATTTTCTTTCCCATGCCCCCGTCGGTGAGGACGCAGGGGAGTAACTTTGCCCCGAAACGTTTCTCGACATTCCGGTAAATCGAGGGGCTTTTTTTTGCTTTCATATTCAGCAGCAATCCGCCCCATTGGGAGCGCGGATCAATGTCCTGGTATGACCCGGCAAGAAGAATGAGGGGGCGTTCATCCCCGCGCGCGGGGCACGACACCTCCGAAAGAGGTCCGGCGACGATGCGCGCGTCGTAATCGTCGCAGGCATCGCCGGCGCAGACTCGGTGGCCGCGTTTTTTCAGGTAACCGGCCAGGGCGTCAAGCCCGTCCGGGGAACCGTCCGGACGCAGCCCGTATGAGGAGGTGTCGATGAACACCCTCATGCCGGTTTTCGCGCCGCTTTTGGGGAACACGCAGCGCGTTTTCCCCGGCGCCGGTTCGAGTCTGCCGTCAAGAAGCCACTGGAAAAGTCGGATAAGAAACAATCCGTTGTCGCCGCTGCCGATGCCGATGGCGCCGTCGCCGTTCCAGAATAGCTCGCTGTCGCCGACCGCCGCGACCCTGCCTTTATGATGGCGCCTGCCCGCCCCTATTGTTTTCCCGTCCCCACGCAGGAGTTCCACGGTGTCTGAATCGTCCCGCAGGGTTTTAATCGAGGCGGACAGGAGGTGGTGTATGTTTCGGAGGCCCAGGACCTCCGAAACGCCCCTCTGGTTGAGTACTGACAGGTCCGATTTCTCCAGTTTTTCTTCGGGGATGATCTCGCCCACGAAATCGTTGTTGAATTCCATCCCGAACTGGCGCAGTATCTGGTTCTGAAAGTCGGATGAGCCGTAAATGTTTTCATGCTCGCCGATACACAGGAGCGAGCCGCCGTTGCGGACGAAGAGCTCCGCTGCCGCGCGTTCTTCCGGTGTGTAGGTGCTGAATTTCGCCACGGTGAGGACCAGGACCTTTCCTGCGGCGGACCCGGCATGCGTCATGACGGCCCTTTCGAGGGATCCGCTGATGCGGGTAACCGTCACGCCGTGGTCCATGAGTGTCCTGGCAAAGCCGGAATATCCGTAGAAACCGGTGTCCCTGATGCCCCAGGGGTTGTTGTGGCTTTCATCGTACAGCGCCTCGGCATGAAGCGGTGGGATGCGACGCGCCGGGGAGACGTAGGGTGTCTCTCTGACAGAAAAATATGTCAGCAGGGCGATCAGCCCCGCCGCGATCAGGGAAACTGTCAGTGTTTTTTTCATCCCTTCAAGGCGCCTGTTGCGGAAATGGTAAGGCCCGTGGAGGTGATAATGACTCTTGTGCGGCGGCGCTGTCAAGGAGATTACGGCACCTGTCCCCGTCGTTCGGCATCGATACCGCAATCATGCGTTGGCAGGCCGCAAAAAAAAGAGTAACTTGCAGATAGCAATCCATGGGAAGGGTGACGGGAAGCGATATGACGGAAATGGAAACAGCTGCCCGCGGCGGGGCCGCGGTGATATTCGCCGGTTTCAACTGCTTCAGGCGCGATTTCAGGGCGATTACCGGCAGGGCGAAATCGCGTTTTGAACGCCGGGACTGGCGCGGCATACAGGCGGATTCGGTGGAGCGGCTCAACCTGTACAAGAAAGTCGTGGACGCCGTCGTCGCCGACACCGGACGCATTCTGGAAGAAAAGGTCAGGGACGGGGAAGTCTGGAGCATGATGAAATCGGCGTATTCCCGCATGATCGACCGGAGCGGGGACAGCGAACTGGCCGAAACCTTCTTCAACTCCATCACTCGCCGCATCTTCGTCACCGTGGGAGTGGACCGGCGCCGCGAGTTCATCGATTCGGATTTTGTCGTCCCGCCGGCGGACCTTTCCCGGCAGGCGTACCATACAATCATGCCCTGTGCTGATTCGGAATCGCTTGTGCGCGCGGTGCTCGGCCTCTTCCCCTTCGACGCGCCGATGGATTCCCCGGACGAGAATATCAGGGCCGCGGCCGAGGCGCTGGACGCCCGGCTTGTGGCTGCCGGTATGGACCTGTCTGCCGAAACCGACCTGTTGAAATCTGTTTTTTTCAGGAACAAGGGCGCCTACATAGTGGGGCGAATGCGGCGTAAGGGGAGGGCGCTTCCGCTGGTGCTGGCCCTTCACCATTCCGAGGGGGGGGTCGCCATCGACGCGGTGCTGACCGATGAAAACGAAGTGAGCATAGTGTTCAGCTACACGAGGTCCTATTTCAGCGTCGACGTGGAGAACCCGCATGACGTGATCCGGTTCCTGATGTCCATCATGCCGCAGAAGCGGGTCGCGGAGCTCTATATCTCCATCGGCTACAACAAGCACGGCAAGACGGAGCTCTACCGGGATCTGCTCCGGCACCTGCAGGGCGCGGGGGAACTGCTGGAGATCGCGCCCGGAGACAGGGGGCTTGTGATGCTGGCATTCGTCCTGCCCGGCTTCGACGTGATTTTCAAGATTATCAGGGACAGGTTCGAGTATCCGAAGACGTCGACGCGCCGGGACGTCATGGGAAAATACTCCCTCGTGTTCAAACATGACCGCGCCGGGAGGCTCGTGGACGCCCAGGAATTCGAATTCCTCGAGTTCGAACGGTCCCGTTTCAGCGAAGACCTGCTCAGGGAGCTTTTCGCCACCTGCGCCGGAAGCGTCGCCGTCAAGGGCGACAGGATCGCCATCAGGCACCTGTACACCGAGCGCAGGATGACGCCCCTTAATCTTTACCTGAGGGAGGCGGGCTGCGTGGCGGCGAGCGATGCCGTCATCGATTACGGACAGGCGGTGAAGGATCTGGCCGCGACCAACATCTTCCCCGGCGATCTGCTGCTGAAGAATTT
The DNA here is from genome assembly GCA_041737965.1 of Spirochaetota bacterium. GTDB lineage: Bacteria > Spirochaetota > UBA4802 > UBA4802 > UBA5550 > JAFGJK01. The sequence goes on from JBGSQT010000009.1 coordinate 182,615, forward strand.
CGGCGTCACCAGACACGGCCGCGTCGTATTCTACGATTATGACGAGCTGGGTCTGCTTACGGACTACAATTTCAGGAAATTCCCCCGTTCGAGGAGTTACGACGAGGAGATGAGCGCGGAGCCGTGGTTTTACGTGGGGGAAAACGACATCTTTCCCGAGGAGTTTGCCAGGTTTCTCGGTCTGAGGGACGACGTGAAAGAAATCTTTATGGAGAAGCACGGCGATCTCTTTGACGCTGATTTCTGGACCTGCATGCAGCGGCGTATCCTGGAGGGGGAGATCATTGACGTGTATCCCTATCCGCGGGAGAAACGGCTGGGTTTCACCAATAACCGTGACTAAAGGGAGATTCGGACCCGCGCCGGATACGGCTACATCCCGTACGCGCACCCCTGCAGATGGCTCCCGCCGTCGAGGTAAATCACCTGCCCGGTCATCGCCCCCGATTCCAGAATGAAAATCACCGCCGCCGCGACGTCCCCGGGGGTGGCCGACTTTTTCAGCGGGTACTGCGACGCCACGCGGGATACGTAGGCGGCGTCCTCCCCCTCCGGGGGGAGCACGATGCCTGGGGCGATGCCGTTCACCCGGACGCGCGGCGCGAACTCCATCGCCATCATCCGCGTCATGGTGTAGAGCATCCTTTTACTGAGGTGGTACGAGGCGTGTTTCGGATCGAAGGAGGCGATCCTGGTGTCCAGGATGTGTATGATCGATCCATTCCCGCCCGTCAACGCGAAGGCCCGGGACAGGACCAGGGGGGCGTAGGCGTTCACCGCGATATGGCGTGACAGGTCCTCGAGCGAAAAGGAGAAGATGTCGTCCTCCCCGAATGAGCTGGCGTTGTTCACCAGGACGCCGATGTTCATTTCTCGGTGTTCCCGGAACATGCGCTCAGCCTCGCCGGGGACAGAAAGGTCGGCGCGGTGGAGCGTCACGCCCACGCCCGCGGCCCTGATTTTTTCCGCGGTTTGCCCGGCCTCGTTTTCGGACCTGTTGTAATGAAGCACGATGTTCATGCCGTTTTGGGCAAGGGCAAGGGCGATGGCCTTTCCGAGCCGCTTCGCTCCGCCTGTGACGAGCGCGGTCTTTCCTCTCAGTGAATCGTGTTCCTGCACTGGCATGCTCCTTCAGGGGTGGCGACCCGTGCGGTCGTCCGGTATCGGGTATGATGGAATTTTATATCATACCCGGATTATGTCAAGCCGTTAAGCATCTGTACAAGTAACTCCCGGTCGTTCCGATTCCCTGCCTTTGAATTATGTCAGGGTATGGTTTTTATTTTTTTTGACTCCACGAATCAAAAAAACGGCAAGGATTAACACCGTTACGGACAGAAAGCCGTAACATTCGATTTTAAAGGGGAAATCGGTAAATGCGTATCCCCTGCTCAGGTAAACATTATACTCATCATATTGGCTCGCTTCGCCGCCGGTGAATTCCCAGAAGGGCCGTTCGGAATCGGACTTACAGGTCGATGCAAATGACGCAGATGTCGTCCTTGTACGCGTCGCGTCCCTTGAAGTCTTTGACCTCCCGCATGAGGCCGTACACGAAATCCGAGTGCTGAAGTACCGCGTTGTCTTTGATGTAATCGAAGAACATCCAGTCGCCGAAATATATCGATGGATCGTCGTGCTTCTGGACGTCCGTCAGACCGTCGGTGTAGAGCAGAAGCCGGGAGCCCTCTTCGATGTCGATTTCGCAGTCTGCGTAGGACTTTCCCCTCCGCTCGAGCTCCGCGGCGGCCATTATCCCCAGGGGCACGCTCTTTGCGCTTTTCAGGTGCGTGACGGCGCCCGGTGCCATGAGCACGGGAGGATGGTGCCCCGCATTTGAATAGGTGAGTTTTTTCGATTTTCCGTCGTAAATGCAGTAAAATGCGGTGATAAAATTGCCGCCGGTATACGCGCTGATGTTCTCGTTGAGGTAGTCCAGGAGGAAGGCGGGGCTCTCCTTTCTGGAACCGGCCTTGAGTATGAAGCTTTTCATCATCGAGGTGATGAGCGCGGCCGGAACGCCGTGTCCCGATACGTCGCTCAGAAAAATCCCCAGCCGGTCGTGCTCCCTGAAGTGGATGTAGTCGAAAAAATCGCCTCCCACGAGCTCCATGGGAAGGTAGTGTGAGGTGATGCTGAAATTGTCCGGGTCTCTCTGGGGGATAAGCTGGTTCTGTATCCTTCGGGCGAGCTCAAGCTCGGACTGGATTATATTCTGGGCCTCCACCAGCTGGTCGTTCATGGCCTCCATCTCCTCGAAAGCCGCCCTCAGCTCTTCGGTGCGCTCGTTCACCTTCTTTTCGAGATTCATGTTGAGATCCGCAAGTTCGCACCCGAGTTTTTCCACCGAGTCCATGGCGCGGTTGAACCGGCGTGAGAGCAGCTGGGACTGGGAGAGGATATAGATGAAAAGGCCCAGCGGGGCAAGGTTGGTGGTGTTTATTATCTGTGCATTGTAAAGCACATCGTTGATGCCGGACAGGTAGAGCGCCGTCATCCCCCCCAGAGCGATCCATGCGCCGTCCCTTTTTTTCACCGTGGATTTCGCCAGGCAGAATATAACATACCCGCCCCCGAGCAAAACGAAGAGGTCGTAGGCCGGTTTGAACAGCGCGAAGAAACCGACATTTAAAAAAATGAATATTGCGGCGAAGACCAGCCCGACGGCGGTAATGAGCCTCACCGGCCCCTTTTTCAGCTCTTCGCCGTAAAGGGCGCCTATGAACAGGGCGATGATGACGATGTTGCAATAGGCGGTGAGATACTCCAGGGAAACAAGGAGTTTCCACGGCATTTCCGGGAACCAGTGGATAAGGATCCGATCGTTGATGATCACCGAGCGCAGGCTCATGAGGAGCGACAGCATGGCAAAATGAAGGGTGGCGGTCTCCTTGCGGCGCAGCAGGTAAAGCCCCAGGTGATAAAGGCCCATGATGAAGATGACTCCGGCGATGAAGAAGGTCATTGCCACGCCGTGTTCGCGGATTTCCGCGATGTCACGGTACGTTCCCAGCTTGATGCTTTCCCAGAGCCCGCCCCTCCGGTGGCTGAAATTCGCCGCCTGCACCACCAGCTCCAGGCGGCCGCCGTCCGCCGCGCGCTCCATCGCGGGGCCAGGTATCGAGACAATCAGGGGAAGGTACTGCGGACGCGTTGCCGAGGGAGAGACGCCCACAATGCCGTTTGACGCCACCGGTATCCCGTTCACCCAGAGCCGGTAGGATGTGGCCGCGTCAAGGATCTTCAGCCCCAGATTCCGGGCGTTTCCGCCGATTTTTACCGTAAGACGGTATGTCGCGTAACCTTTTCCCGTGATCCGTCCGACTCCCGGGATTTCGGTGCCGTTCCATGTTCCGGGTACTTGAATGAAGGTGTCCGGTGTCCGCGGCGGGGTGAAATCCCCCGGTGACAGGAGCCTGTTCCAGTAGAATTCCCATTCACCGTCCAGGGAGACAGGGCCGTTTTTCCCGAAATCCCAGCGTTCGGTGTCCAGCACTCCTCCTTCCGCCCGCGGAGCGCTGGCGCCGGGGCCGCAGCTTGCAATGGATACCGCGAAAATCATCAGAATGGGGAGTATGATGGTTCTGCGGGCGAGCCGGCGTGGTGATCTGTGCGATTGGATCATGGCATTCCTCTTCTTGTATGGGCCACAGAAAACACTGAATGTCAAGAATAATGCAGTCCCGCCAGGGCAGGAGGGTCGCATTTCGCGATCTTCTCATCAAAAAAAAGCCGCCCTTTTCAGGACGGCCCTCTATGGATTCCCATTCAGACTGGTGTTGCGTTTACCGTTTCAGGTTGATGAGCTCCTGGAGCATCTGGTCCGACGTGGTGATGGTTCTCGAATTGGCCTGGAACCCCCTCTGGGTGATGATCATGTCCGTGAACTGGTCGGACAGGTCCACGTTGGACATTTCCAGCGTGCCGGCGATGATGCTGCCGCGGCCCGCCTGGGACGCCGGCCCTATGTTGGACCTGCCGGAGTTGTTGGATTCAAGGAAGAGGTTGTCTCCCTGCGCGGTGAGGCCCTGGGGATTGGTGAACACCGCCATGGCCACCTGTCCCACTGTCTGGCGCACTCCGTTGGAATAGACCCCGGTTATTACCCCGGAATTGTCGATGTTGAAGGACTCCATGTATCCCATGTTGTAGCCGTCCTGCTCCACCGCCCTTGTGGTGGAGGGGGAGGCGAATTGCGTGATCCCCTGCAGGAGCCCGGCCTGTCCCAGGTTGAGCGTCATGGTGCGCACTTCCGGGTTCCCCGGTATCCTGAAGCTTGCGTTGACCCTCAGATCCCCCTGGTTCACCTCGTCCGGCGTGGCGCCGTCCGCCACGGATATGATCCTGCCGTCGGGGGAGAAGCGCAGGTTGATCCTGCCGGAAGTGTTCATCTGGTTTTCCTGGCCCGCGCCCGGGAGCACGTCAAGGGTTATGTTGCCGTCGATGTCGGTGATGGCGGCCGAGGCGGTCCACTGGTTGGGTCCGGTCCTCCATATCGTGAGCGTCAGCCGGTGCGTGTTTCCCAGGCTGTCGTAGGAGTCGATGTTGGTGGTGATTCCCGCCGACGCCCTCATCCTTCCCGTGGCGTCGGGCGGAACAATGGGGCTCCTCGAGTCGAGGTTGCACCGGTACCTGATGTTCTGCGTTTCCCTTGCGTCGATTTTGCTGTATACCGGGACTATCAGGTCCTCGGTGGCCCCGGTGGGGTTCACCACCATTTCCCCCGTCTCGTTGCGGACCGCCCTCCATCCCTGCACGCGGAAGCCGTTGGCCTGGTTGATGAGCATCCCGTCCCTGTCCAGGCCGAAGTTGCCGGCCCTTGTGTAGTAGCGGTTGTCGCCTTCGGCAACCACAAAGAAGCCGTCGCCGGAAATGGCAAGGTCCGTCTGGTTGCCCGTGGTCTGCAGGCTCCCCTGGGTGAATATCCTGTCGATTGAGGCGATGGTCATACCGAGACCGACCTGTTTCGGGTTGATGCCTCCAATGTTTTCCTCCGGTCTCGAGGCGCCTGCAATGGTCTGGGAAAGCATGTCCTGGAAGGTGACCCGGCTCGACTTGAAACCGTAGGTGTTCACGTTGGAAATATTGTTACCGATTACATCCATCCTGGTCTGATGGTTTTTTAGTCCGGATACACCGGCGAAGAGTGAACGCATCATAATGGCACAACTCCTGTTTTATAAAAATGGTTGCGGACCGAGTCCTTTCGAATAAATCCTACTGCTGCGGCGTCTGACCCGGCACCAGCGGCGCCGACACCGGCCTTATCTCCGTGTTCTGCTCGGGTCCCTGTACGCGCCTGATGTCGCCCAGGCCCACTTCCCTGCCGTTCACCATGAGGGTGAATTCATTGTTATGGATCCTTATGGAGGAGACAATGCCGGTGGTCTGCACGTTGGTCTCCTGGTTGAACGCCTCGACCTCCCTCCCCAGGAGCCCGAAGGCCTCCGCGGAACGGGAGCTCCTCAGCATGTTTCCCATTTCAGTATTCATGTTTCTCATCTGCTCGAGCGACGAAAACTGCGCCATCTGGGCGATGAATTCCCTGTCAGCCATGGGCTGCGTCGGGTCCTGGTGCCTGAGCTCGGTCACCAGCAGGCGCAGGAATGACTCTTTCCCCATCTCGTTGGGCGCCTCTGTCGAGTTTGGCCGTATCCGGGAATTTACCGCCTCGGCGCTTCGTCTTGCCAGGGCTGTTTCCTGGGCCGTCATTTCAAATCTGTTGGTCCCTATTTCCATGGAATTCTCCTTTAAATGATCACGTTTATTTCGCCGTTATGCGATATTATCGCGTTCGATTCGTACCCTGATGCTATTTCAGTCAGGCCGGGAATATGTGCCGCTGGGCGCGCCCCGTCCCGGTTCTCTCCGTTAAAACCCTCGCCATGGTCGCTGACGTTCACCTGGAAGTCCCCCACCGCGATCCCCGCGCTCTCCAGTTCCCGGCGGATGAATTCGAGGTTCTGCTGAAGCAGCATCCTCGCCTCCTCGGTCTGGACGGTGAACCTGCCGTTGATCACGCCCTGTTCCAGGCCCAGGTTCACGTTCATGCTCCCGAGCTCGCGGGGATGGAGCCGCAGGGCCATTGACGCGTTTCCGCTGTCCCGCACCTGTATGCGGGCCTGTTCAACCATGTTCTGCAACTGCTCCTGGAATCGGCCGGACTGCGAGGGGGCGTCCTGCCTGGCCGCGAAACGCCTGAAGAGTGTGTCGTGAGCCTGCATTCCCGGCGTGAGACCGTGACGGGAGCCTTCATCGGCGTTCCGGTTGCCTGCCTGTTCGCTTTTTATCGAACCGGAGAGCGCCGCGATCCGCACCGATAAATCCCTGATTTCAGTTGCCGAGACGGCGGAGCCGTGATCGGTCCTCTGTTTCTCCGTTGATCCGGCGAGCCGCTGGATAAGCCCCTGAAGCTGTGTCAACGCCTCCGCGGGTCGGTTGCCGGGCGCCGTCTCGCGCTCGGCGGTGATCCTCTCCAGTGTCCGGTTGATCTGGTCCAGCAATTTGCGGGGGTCGTTTTCCCCGCGGCCGGTGCCTGGCCGTCCCGCAGCCGCAAGCGGTGATTCGGGCCCTTTGGCCGCATGCGCCGCCGCTTCATCGCCCCGGGCCGATTTTTCTCCTGTATTCAGCAGGGTCATGAGGTCCTGGAGGCGGGACTTGAGCTCCCTGAACGCGATGCCGGCCCCCTGTTCTCTCTGGGGGGCATCCGCCTGTTTAACGGGAAGCCTGTCCGGTTCCACGCGCAGGGAAACCGCCGGTTTCTCGGCCCAGAGGGCGATTCCCGGATTTTGAAGTTCGGTCATCCCGGAGGCGTCCCTCTCTTTTTTCGCCGACAAACCGCGTTCTTTCCGGGCTGATTCATCCGGCGCGGCCGGCCTTTCGCCGCCGTTCCCGGTCTCTCCGCCTGCGCGACCGGACTGCTCATGCACCGACGCCTCAGCGCGCGAGCGGACCGCCTGGTCGTTGTTTCCCGGCGTATCTGCGGTGTCCCGCGCATTGGGGCGGTCTCCGCTTTCGATTGTCCCGGCTCTTCCGGATTCAGACCGCGGCATCGATGATTGCTCTGCCTGGAGAGGCGTCAGCCCGGCCGCGTCATCATGCCGCGCCGTCGATTGGGGCGATTCCCTCAGCGTGCTTCTCAATATGTCCTGAAAGGCTTCCACCGCCCCGACTGCTCCCCGGCCTTCATGCCTGAGCGGTGAGGGATTGTCTTCCGGTGCGGCTTTAATGTGTACTGCGTTGATCATGATTACCTGTTGATCAGAGTGATTCGTTACTATTTTTATCGAGAAAATAACCGTAAACTGAAAGTAAAATTGACCTGTACGCGCAATTAATTGACAATCGGGACCAGTTATGCGACATAACGTTGCATTTGCCAATGACCCGCCCGCCCGAGGAGACATAACAATCCCTTCAGTTCTTTTTATAATCGGGAAGGGGCCGCTTTAAAGCGGCAGTGCAAGGCGAGCGGGGATGCTTATGCCGGGATTACAATGGAAAAATGGTGGGATAGAGTAACGATTCTTTGTATATTTATGTATTCTTGATTTGACAAAAAAGATTTTAAAATGATAGTGTTCGCAGACTTGGAGGAGACAATACATGTGGAATTACACTGACAAGGTCAAAGAGCTGTATACGAACCCGAAAAATGTCGGCGCCATCGCCGATGCAGACGTGGTGGCGGAAGTGGGAAGCATAGTATGCGGCGACGCGCTGAAGCTCTATCTCAAGCTGGATGAAAACGGCATAATAACCGACGCGAAATTCGAGACTTTCGGCTGCGGGAGCGCCATCGCTTCGTCGTCCGCGCTCACCGAAATGGTGTTGGGGAAGTCAATCGAAGAGGCATCCAAAATCACAAACCAGGACATCGTGGCGTTTCTGGGAGGGCTTCCGGAGGAGAAGATGCACTGCTCCGTCATGGGGCACGAGGCGCTCAGTCTGGCGGTGGCGAAGTACAGGGGGGAGAAGATACCGGATGAGATAGACACCGAAGGTGAGATCATATGCAAGTGTTTCGGGGTCACCGACGCGCTTATCCGGAAGGTGATCCGGGAAAACCGGCTGAAGACCGTGGAACAGGTGACCAACTACACCAAGGCGGGCGGCGCCTGCGGGTCCTGCATCCCCAGGATCGAGGACATAATCGAGGAGGAACTCGCCGTGGCTCCGGCTCCGGAAAAAGAGAGGGGAAAGCAGCCCCTTACCAACATCAGGCGCATGCAGCTCGTGGAGGAGACCATACAGAACGTCATCCGCCCGGAGCTCCAGAAAGACGGGGGGAACATCGAGCTTGTGGATATCGACGGGAAGACGGTATATGTGGCCCTCAGGGGAAGCTGCGCCAACTGCGTCGCCTCCAACGTGACCCTGAAAAACCTCGTGGAGATCAAGCTGAGGGAGTTCGTCGAAGAGGACATCGAAGTGGCGGAAGCGAAATGACAGGAGAGACCATGGAAAGGACCATATACCTCGACAATAACGCGACCACCATGGTCGCACCGGAAGTGGTTGACGCGATGCTTCCCTTCCTGACCGGAAGGTACGGGAACCCTTCCAGCATTCACGGGTTCGGCGGAAGGGTGGGAAAGGACCTTGACATCGCCAGGGATCGGGTGGCCGCCTTTCTCGGCGCCGATCATGAATACGAAATCGTATTTACCGGCACCGGCACGGAAAGCGACAATACCGCAATACTGGGGACCCTCTTCTATTACAGGGACAGGAGGCACATCGTCACCTCCAGGGTCGAGCACCCTGCGGTGCTGTCGCTCTGCAAAAAACTTGAGCGCGACGGCTACGGCGTCACCTACGTCCCCGTTGACGGCGCGGGGAACCTGGACATGGAGGTCCTCCGGTCCTCCATCACCGACGATACGGCCATAGTGTCGATCATGTACGCAAACAACGAAACCGGCGTGGTGTTTCCGGTTTCGGAAATCGGGGCCCTCTGCAGGGAGAAGGGAGTCCCCTTTCACGTGGACGCGGTGCAGGCGGCGGGGAAGATCCCCATACGGGTCAACGATATCGGCTGCGACCTGCTCACCGTGTCCGGGCACAAGTTTCACGCGCCCAAGGGGATAGGGGTGCTCTACGTCCGCCGTGGCACGAGGATCAGGCCGGTGCTCTACGGGGGGCACCAGGAAAAGGGGCGCCGCCCTGGGACGGAAAACGTGCCCGGCATCGTGGGAATCGGAAAGGCGGCGGAGCTGGCCATGGGGCACCTGTCGGAGTATGATCAGAGGGTGAGGGGGATGAGGGACAGGCTTGAAAAGGGGATTCTGGCCCGTTTTAAAAACGCACATCTCAACGGCAATCCCTCAATGAGGGTGCCAAATACCACTAATATCGGATTCGAATTCATCGAGGGGGAGGCGATACTTCTGTATCTCGACCAGAAGGGGATCGCCGCTTCGTCCGGATCGGCCTGCTCCTCCGGTTCGCTGGAGCCGTCCCACGTTCTCAGGGCCATGGGCGTCCCTTTCACCTCGGCTCACGGTTCGATACGTTTCAGCCTCAGCAGGTTCGTGACCGAAGAGGACATAGACTACACGCTCTCAGTGCTTCCCGAAGTGGTGGACAGTCTTCTGCGGATATCCCCGTTCTGGGACAAGGAAAAAAAGGAGGGGAAACCCGTCACCCTCTGACGCCGCGACTCCGCCTGCCGCGGCGACAGTCCGGGATTCCGGCGGGAAGCATGAATGACAGGCAGGTGATTTCAGTCATTATTATGGAAGGAAAAAAGCGCAAAGAGAAAAACCGGAAAAACATCGATCCGTCCGACGGGAGTGGCGGAGCGTATCTGCGTATTTTCGATCTTTTGAACAGCGGCCTTTCCGGAAGCGTTGACGAGATACTTTCGGTGATCGCCGATATCTCCGGCGCCGATTCCCTTGAACTGTGGGTGCGCGAAAACGACCGGTTTGTCCTGAAGGGACTTGCGCCGCAGGCGCCTCCGGAACAGGCTGAAAAACCGGCCGATGACGCCGGGCCGGCGCGCTGCGAATGCGACGACATCCTGAATGATCGGCCGCCTCCCGACGGTTTTCAAAAAACCGACCGTGGGACGCTCTGGACCGACGATTGCCGCGGGTGGACGCTGAAAAGCGGCGAAAACCCAACGGGGTCGCTCGTCTGCATACCGCTTCGCAGCGGAAAGGCCCTGATCGGCATCCTGCAATTCCGTTCCAGGAAAAACAAAGTGTTCGATTCCGGCCTTGTCGCCCGGTGCGAACAGCTTTCGTCGGCCGTGGCGGTCGCGGTGGCCCGGGACCTGCGCGACGCAAGGCATGAAAAAACCGGGACGATGTTCCGGGTGCTTGCCGAAGAATCGCCCAATATGATATTCATCAACAGCGGCGGGAGGATACTCTACGTCAACAGGATGTGCGAGGAGCTCATGGGGTACCGGAGGGAGGAGTTCCTTTCAGCCGACTTCAATTTTCTCAATCTTGTGTCGCCTGAATACCGTGAAACGACGATACGCAATCTGCAGTCGCACATGAGGGGGGAGGAGGTCGCTCCCTTTGAGTACGACGTGGTGAGAAAGGACGGGAGCAGGCTCCACGCGATCATCAGCACCAGGCTGATCGATTACCAGGGGGCGCCTGCCATCCTCGGCATCATAACCGATATTTCCAAGCAGAAACAGGCGGAAAAGGCCCTGAAGGAGAGCGAGGCCCTCTTTTCCTCGTTTATGAACCATCTACCGGCAGCGGCCTTTATGAAGGACGCCGACGGCAGGCCGCTCTATCTGAACCGGTACATGCGGGACACCTTCGGCATCGAGGAGTACAGGGGAAAGTCAACCGAGGACTTGTATCCGAAGGAGGCTGCGGAACGGATGATCCTGGGCGACAGGAATGCGCTGGCCCATGGTTACGCGGTGACGGAGGAAACGCTTGCGGACAAAGAGGGGAAAGAGCGGGTGTATCAGACCCATAAGTTTCGGATCGGCGACACCGACGGCCCGCCCATAATCGGCGGGTTTGCCTTTGAGATCACGGAACGGAAAAGGGCGGAAGAGGACCTCAGGATCAGTGAAATCCGCTTCAGGACGCTGTGGAACAGCGTGGAGATAGGCATCCTTCTCATCAACATGGAAACACATATAATAGAAGACGCCAACCAGGGGGCCGTGAATCTGTTCAGGGCGGACAGGAGCCTCATGGTGGGGAGGGAGTGCCACAGGGTGATCTGCCCCGCGGAACGGGGGAAATGCCCCATCACCGATCTGGGGATGTCGGTGGACAAATCGGTGCGCACCTTTCTCGCCGCCGACGGCACCGTCATTCCGGTCATAAAGACGGTGACCAGGGTGGCCCTGGGCGGCGTCGAGTACCTGATGGAAAGCTTTTTCGACATCACCAAACAGGTGGAGGCGGAACGAAAGCTCAGGGAGAGCGAGGAGAAATACCGGATCCTCGCGGAAAACGTCAGCGATCTGATCTGGGTGATGAAACTCGATGCGACGTTTCTGTACATCAGCCCGTCAGTGGAAAGAATGCTCGGATATTCCCCGGAGGAGAGCCATGACTTGAGCATGGACGGCTTCGTGGCCCCGGAATCCATGGGCATCATCATGGATGCCATGGAGGAGGAGCGCGCGTATCTGAAAAGCGGGAGGGAGCAGAGCGACAGGGTCTTCACTCTGGAGCTGAAGCTTGTGCGAAAGGACGGGGCCGCGGTCTGGACGGAGAGTAAAATCTCGCGTCTTTTCGACAGTAACGGCCGCCATATCGGGCTCCTCGGCGCCACAAGGGACATCACCAGGCGCCGTGAAGCTCAAAAAGCGCTGGAAAAGAGCGAGGGGCTCTACCGGGGCATCGTGGAAACGATAGAAAGCGGGATAACAATCGTGGAAAGGGGGGCCGTGGCGTTCATCAGCGACAGGGCCTGCGAAATTTTCGGCAGTCCCAGAAACGAGTGCATGGAAAAAACAGTGTTTGATTTCGCGGCGCCGGAGGAGCGGGAGCGGCTCATGCCTGCGAGAGGCGGACTCCTTTCAGGAAGCGACATCCCCAGGGAGCTGGATTTCTGGATACAGCGCGATGACGGTGGAAAAAGGTTTATCCACAACCATTACGTGCTCCTGGACGAGAACCAGTCCCGCTGGCTTGTGGTGACGGAGGACGTGACCGGCCATAAGATCGCAGAGGACAGGATCAGGGCGTCGCTCAGGGAGAAGGACCTCCTTTTAAAGGAAATCCATCATCGCGTGAAGAACAACATGCAGGTCATATCGAGCATGCTGGGACTCCAGTCCGATTATCTCAAGGACCAGCGAGACGTGGAGCTGTTTTTGGACTGCCAGAACAGGGTGAGGGCCATGGCCCTGGTGCACGAAAAACTCTACCAGTCCAGCGACCTGTCGCACATAAATATGGAGGAGTACATACGCGATCTCGCCGGTTTGCTGATGTCCTTTTACGGCAGCAGGCACATCGGGCTGTCCATCAATGCGGAGAATATTTTTCTCGACATCAATACCGCGATACCCTGCGCGCAGATCATTAATGAACTCTTCTCCAACGCGCTGAAATACGCCTTTCCTGACGGAAGGCAGGGGAGCATAGCCATCTCAATGACGAGAATGCCAGATAACCGGCTGGAGCTTATGTTCAGTGACAACGGTATCGGCCTTCCCGGCGGCTTCAGCATGGATTCTTCCGCATCGCTGGGCCTCAGGCTCGTGTCCGCCCTGGTCAAGGGCCTCGGGGGCGCAATGCGTGTGGAAAGTGACGGAGGAGCGGTTTTTGTTCTGGATTTTTAACTGTAAAATTGTTCAAAATCTCCATTTCATATAGCGGATTTTACCTACAGTTTTTTTAGATATTCCCCCATATTCAAAATTCCTCAAAGCCCTTACATTCAATGCACGGCGCCTCCTGTGATTATCGACGGCGCCGGGTATCGCCATGTTTGGCCTAGAATAACCGGCGGCCGGTTTTCCGGGGCCGTGGGATGACGGTGGGATTATGGAAACGGACATACGCGAGAGCATAGACGTGCTGCTGATTCCGGTGCAGGGGAAATACGGGGCCATGCAGAAGGTCGGCGTTCTCGTGCAGGAGCTCAAACACCCGAACATCGATTGGAAATTCGCGGTGGCGGGGATCCGTTCCTATCTCTACGACTATCTCCATATTCTCGGGCCCCACGGGCATTCCGTGCTGGAGGTTCTCATCCATTTTCTCAAAGAGGCCACATCCAGGAAAAAGGGGTCCGCCCTCCGGGCCAGCGAAACTTTTTTCGACCGTTACAATTATATCGCGAGATCGGACGGCGCCTCGGGTGAATGCGAGTCGCTGAAATGGTGTTTCGAGCGACAAATGCCGGAATACATCGGCCTGATGTCCGGGCACGCCGGCGACGGGTATTACTTCGATTTTGTCAACGACAAGGTGCTGAAGACTGCCGGGATACTTGCCGAATCGCCGGAGCCAAAGGGCCCGCTTCTGGACCGGATCAATGACTTTATTGTGATGCAATACGGGATCTACGTCAACCGCTCGATCGTGGTCGACGAGGACGAGATAGAGACCGTGCTTCTTCATGTCATGGGGAGCGAGAGCGCACAGACTATAATCGAGCTGCTGAAGACCGTTTCGCGGGAAGCGTACAATGACATTCTTTCAAGGGCGGCCGCCTTCAGGGGGGACCCGGAGGCCGCGTACCGCTATTGCCGTGATAATTTCAATTTCAAGCGCAACGCCGAGGTGTGGGAGAAAATCTGCTACACGGTAAAAAATGAAATCGAAACCGGGAGGATTTTCGACGACGCGTCGGTCCTTTTCCTGCTCTCGTTTCTTATACGAAAATCAAACGAGGGGGGGGATTCCGAGCTCCAGCTGTACATGTCCAGGACCGCGGCGTCGGTCTGCGCGGTCCTGGCGGGGCGCGATAATTACGATCTGCTGAAGAGCGTGATCGACCTGGTGATGCCGGTCCTGCTCGGAGAAATCGAGCGCGGCGGCAACTTCCGTTCCGCCTTTTCAACGGTTTACAACCTCGGCAAAAACGTCATCGAGTCGGGGAATCTTTTCATCACCGACTATTTCATAGACATCCTGGTGCGTTCAAAGTTCTGTTTCCCCGAGATCACCGGCATCGCCGAGGACTGGACCGTGATCGTCAATTCAAGCCATCTCGAAAACATCAGGACCTGGATGAATCTCATCGAGCTCGATCCCGCCGCGACGCGAATGCTGGCCGCAAGCCTCATTGTGAACCTGAAACTGGGCGGCGTGTTCCTGAAGGACACCGACGTGTTCCAGAGGGACATTTCACGGCTCCTGAACAGCGATTTCAGGGACGAGTTTTATCTCATCACGTCCCTCGCCGCCGTTTTTCCCGCGTTCTACCATGACATCGGCGCGACCGGCAACATCCGGGCGTTTACCGAGGCAATCGACACCAACCACAAGATGGACGACCTGATTCATTTTCTGAGAAAACAGGTCCATGTGGAGTCGAGCAGCCAGACGGTGGTCCTGATACAGAGAATAATGGAGTACTGGCTGACCGGCGACAGGCGCCTCCTGGACAGGATGGTGCCGGATGAGGTGTACGAAAACCTGGATTCATTTTTCAGAATGATCAACCTGGACGCGGAGCCGGGGGCCAGGGCCGTATTCGAGGCGGCCCGGAACGCGTTCCCCGAACATGCCGGCGAGAAGTTCTGGGACTTCCTCTCCGCTGTCGGGGAAGACGCATTCATGTCTTTTGTCGACGGTTCCGATTTTCCGGGGATCGGCGGCGGTGAAAAAAGGGACCTTGCCGGAGTCTTCAGGTCGTATTTCGAAACGAGAAATCCCACGGAGATGACGAAAATCCTCAATCATATAAAAAACAGGTTCGGCATCGACATATCCGAAACGATGATCTGGAAGTTTCTTTATGAAATTTCAGATGACGAGTTCAGGGAAATGTTCGAGGAGGTGGGGAGGGGCGATATTTCGAGGATCAACGTGGAAAAGTTCATCACGCTCCTCCATGTGTACCGGATGATTTTCGACAAGTATAATTTTTCCGACGTCAGGGCCATCAGCAAACTGGAACAGTACGCCCGGGAGGACCTTTTCGAGCCATCAGAGGATTTTTTCCCGGCCCTCTCGCACGGAAACGACATCGACGCGCTGAGCGGGCTTCTCAAGCTTCAACACAGGCTCAAATACGAAACACTTTTATCCGACATGGAATTCGAGCCTGTTGACACGATAGAGTTCAAGCGTCATATCGCTTTCGGCATACCGTCGATGTACGGTTCTTATAAGGAAAAGAAATTCGACACGCTCAAGGTGTTTTTCCATATTAACCTGCTCAGGGTCCGTTTTTTCGAGCGTATCGTGGAGCGGCTTCATCTCGAGACATACGATCCGGTGGATTTCGACGAGATAAAAAAGGTGCTGATGCTCTTCTTCGAGACCTTTCTGATAGACGGGCTCGCGAACCTTGAAATGACCACTTTCGTGAACCTGCTGAACACGCCCGACATGAAGGTTTCCCAGTTCAGGGATACGGTGACGCATCTTTTGACCGTGCACGGTGAGATTTCCGACAGGTTCAACGATACCTATAAATACGTATGCCGTGAGGCGATCAACAGGATCGGCATAGACAAGATTTCGGCACGGTTCCTCCCCAAGGGGCATCAGCCCTCGATTGAAGTCGTCATCGACCGTTTCATGCGCGACCAGATCATGCAGTCGCCTCTGCTGCAGCTCTTCGACAATCTTCTGATCAACCTGAAGGACTATCTGTCCAGGGACCTTGCGGTGCGCGGGGACGCGGTGTGCCTGAACCAGAAGGGGGTCCGGAGAAAGGGGAGTTTCGTATTCCTGCTGACCGGGCCCCGCGAGCCTGTCCCTGAAGGGAAAACCTTCGGCCCCGTCTGGGAGATCGGGAGCAAGGCCCACGGACTGCTCTTCGCGTCCAACATGAAGGAGATCATGGTGCCCCAGGGCTTTGTCCTTTCCTCCGATCTGTTCAAGCGCCTGCAGGACGGAAACATAAACAACCCGAGGTTCAGGCGTAAAATCACGTATTCACTCCGGAAATACATGGAGGAGTTCACCGGCGGACGGTTCGCCAATCCGAAAGATCCGATGCTCTTCTCGGTCCGGAGCGGCGCGGTGTTCTCCATGCCCGGCGTGATGGACACCATCACCAATGTCGGAATAACCCAGGAGATAATCGACCATTACGCCAAGACCGACGCCTGGTTCGCCTATGACATATACCGCAGGCTGATCCAGGATTTCGCCATATCCTCCTACGGCATGGACCGGGGGATTTTCGAGCGGATGATGAAGCAAGCCAAGGACGCGGCCGGAGTCTCGCTGAAGGAGCACCTGACCGGCCGCCAGATGGAACAGCTCACGAGAAGATACCGTTACGCCATAAACGATTACGGTTTCTCCATACCGAAGGACCCGCACAAACAGCTGTTCTACGCCATCATGAGCGTGTTCCAGTCCTGGAACTCCAATGTCAGCAAAAATTACCGGGATTTCATCAACGTGTCCGACCAATGGGGGACCGCGGTGATCGTGCAGAAGATGGTGTTCGGTAATATCAATCCCGATTTTATAACCGGCGTGGTGTACAGCATGTACCTCGGCAAGGAGCAGATGAGCCTTTCCGGCGAGTATAAAACCAGGGCCCAGGGGCACGATATCGTGAGCGGCGTCGCCAAGGTGTTTCCCATCAGCGAGGAGCAGAAAAAGCACCAGGAGAAACTGAGGGAATTTCCGTCCCTGGAATTGCGGTTTCCCGACGTGTACCGGCGCCTGTTTGAAACGGTGCGTAAAATCCGGGACAGATGGGGAAACGACGTGGAGATCGAGTTCACCGTCGAGGAGGGGATCATTTACGTACTGCAAATCCGCGGAATGACCAAGCACATTTTCGATGTCGACGAACTGATCGAATCGCCGGCGGAGCTTCAGGAATCGCTCCTCGGCCAGGGACTCGCCGCATCGGGCGGGGCGGTGTCCGGCAGGGCGGTGTTCGACATTGAAAGGATCGACCGCATCAGGGACCAGTACAGGGGCGACAGGGTGATACTCGTGAGGCCGGAGACGACGCCGGAAGACGTGATCGGCCTGAAGAAATCCGACGGGATTCTCACCAGCGTGGGCGGGATGACCTCCCATGCCGTATTGCAGATGAGACGCCTCGAAAAATCCGGGGTGAGCGATTTTTCCATGATGAAGATAGACGAAAAGAACAACAGGGCGGTTATCACTCCGGAAAACAGGAAGGAAAAAGAAGTGTGTCTTCGTGAGGGGGAATTCATCACGATCGACGGTTCCAGCGGGAACGTGTTTCTCGGGTTTCACAAGACCAGGAAAAAAGTGTTTCCCGCGGTGTAGCGCGCATGATTCTGCGAACAACGGCGATCCGTGTCGCCGGACGATATACGCAAAAAAAATAAGGAGGCAAATGTATGCGAACGGTTTCACCGAAATCCCCGGTCGGCATAAACGGAATAGGCAGGATCGGAAAACTCCTTGTATGGCTGATCACCGCGAGGAAGGAACAGGAGAGCGTGGTCATCTCCACCGGCAGGAAGATCGGAAAAGATATAGAGGACCTGGCGACATATTTGTCCTACGACTCAACCTTCGGCCCCTATGAGCGTTTCATGTTCGGGATCGGAAAGGGGAGGGCGGCGGAGGTAAAAAAAGGCTCGCTGTACATGAACGGGGTCAGAATAGAATGGCTCAATACGCAGGATTTCAGGAAACCGGGCAACATTCCCTGGTCGGAACACGGCGCCGAGGTGGTGTTCGACACCACCGGTAAAATGATCGATCCCACCGTGAATGACGAGAATTCGCTGAGGGGGCATCTCAATCACGCGAAAAAAGTGATCCTGACCGCCCCCTTTAAGGTGAAAAATAAAGGGGCTCTGACCCCGGATGATTCGGTCACCGTGGTGGTGGGGGTGAACGGGCATGTGTATGACAGCCAGAAGCACTCCATCATATCAAACGCTTCATGCACCACCAACTGCTGCGCGCCGCCGATAAAGGCGCTGGTTGACCATTTCGGAGACCGGATGATATCCTACGCCCTCACGACGGTCCATTCGGTGACGAATTCCCAGAGCGTGCTCGATTCGCTTCCGAAAGACGGGGACAAGGATACAAGAAAACGGCGAAGCATCCTGAACAATATCATTCCGACGACCACCGGCGCGGCGAACGCGGTACTCGAGGTCATTCCGGAAGTGCGCGACCTCGGGATCGGGTCCCAGGCGTCGGCGATCCGCGTACCTTCGAACACCGGTTCAATTGTCGTGATGGACGTGTCGATCATGGGGGAGTTTGACAACGGCTATATCAATGATATTTTCAGAAAGTATTCACAGACGTATCCCGAAGTGATGTGCTATTCCGACAAGCAGCTGGTGAGTTCGGACATAATTGGGAGTTCATATTCAACCATCTACGATTCGCTGTTCACGCACCGCCGCACTTCGAAACGGGACGAACGGTATTACACCATGGTTGACCTCAACTTCTGGTATGACAATGAATTCGGGTATGTTAACAGCCTCATGCGGCTGTACGATCTTGTGGTGGATAAGAAGTAGCCGTTTCTTTTATATGTTTCATTCTGGCCTGATTATAATACGCGAAGGGCGGAAAATGCCGAATTTGTGCAAAAATTCACAGCTTTCCGGAAAAAGATGCCTTTTTGGGGCCTGTTTTCGCATTTTTTTATCAAAAATATTTTTTTATTTTTGACAATATTGGCTCATTTTATAGGTTTTTTATCAGACATATTCATTTGACTATTCGAAACAATTTTCGGAGGATTTAATGGCTGATAAAAAGAAAGTATTGATTATCGATGATGATCCGGCAATTTGTGATTCTGTAAAAGCAATTTTAGACGGCAACGGGTTTGATACTAAAATAGCTCTCAGCGGAAAAGACGGGATCGAGGCGTTTAAAAACGAAAAACCTGACATAGTTCTTTGTGATATGATGATGGAGCATATAGATGAAGGCGCCAAGGTTGCCAAGGTCCTGAAAGAAGCGAACAAGGATCTTCCCGTGTTCCTGCTGAGCAGTATCGGTGACGCCACGGCAAATAATATCGGTTTAAGTGAACTCGGTTTCAACGGCGTTTTTCAGAAACCGGTCAACTTTGACGTTCTTCTGTCCGTAATAGGCCGGTTTATAAAAAAATAAGCCCCTGCGGTGAGGTTCGTGATCTTTCTTTCCTCCGCGTGGGCGGAGTCGAAGGGGACGATCACGGACCCTCGCAAGGCAGGCGGTTCATGGAAAGCGCGATTGCCGATATTTTTTCTTCAGCAAGCGATCTGGATGCTTTCAGGGAATCAGTTATTTCATTGAAAGGGGACTTCTCCTTCGATAGCGCGTCCATGATAAATCTCGGCACCGAGTATTTTAAGCGCTATCCGGATCGCTTCAGCAACAGAAACAGCGATGAGGTGCTTCTCGGATATTCGGTGGTGAGGATATGCATCATCGAAAGGCTCCTGCGTCAACTGCCGGAGGACGCGAAAGCGCTCTACCGGGAAATTTTCAGCGATGTTTCTGCTGTTGAGGGCGCGGTTAAAACGCTGATCGATCTCTTCGGTTATGAAACGATGGTTTCCACCTTCCAGAAACTTTCCTCTGAGCTTCAGTCCATTAAAGATACAATCGACGAAATACCGAGAGGCATGATTAAAGAGCGGTTCATCGGGGGCATCAGCAATCTTTTCAATATACTGTATGTGCTGAAGATGAACATCGGCGCGCATGAGAAGGCATGATGCCGGCGTCCTGCGCCGCCCGCACGATGAAGCGGTCTGACAAGCAATGAAAAAGCCCCGATTATATTTTTCCAGCATAAAAAAACGCCTTCTTGTATGGAGCTGTCTGCTTGTATTCGTCACTCTTTCCCTGTTCGCCGCGGGCGTATATGCCCACAGAATTTCGTCGGTAAGAAGCCGCGCGTACGAGCGTTTTTCGATGCTTCGGGACCTGCAGGCGTCCGAAATTAATGCCTGGCTCGACAAGGTCCGCGGGGACATGGAGATGATTGCGGATGATCCGGATTTTTACCGGAACTGCATGTCCATATTCGCGGGAAATTACGCCGGGCCTGCAGAAAACGCGGTCATGGACAAGATTTTTAAAAACAGGATCAGGCACTATGATCCTTATGTTGAATTTTTCATTGTGGGCACCTCAACGGGTACGATTCTCTACTCGACGGACCGGGAAAGAGTGGGGTATAACTGCTACGGGTACCCCTATTTCGCGGAGGCGCTGAAGGGGGGGGAGTTTTACGTCAGGGACATTCTTTTTCCGAAAGAATTTGAACGGCCCTCGGTCACTTTTTCGCTTCCCCTGCATTTCGGACGCGAAGGGCCCGCGGGAGTGCTGGTGGGGCGCGTCGATCTGCGCCGGGCCTTTTCAGCCATTCATTCCTCAAAAGTCAAATTCAGCGACACGGGGCGGACGGTCATCATCAACCGCGACCATGTGGTACTCAACGACCCGGGTGACAGCGACGCCGTGTTCAAGGTGTCCAAGGCAAACGATAAAGCGACAACGGAGGCGCTTCGTGGCGGGACCGGCATCATGGAATACACCGATTACCGGGGGGTCGATTCCTTGGCGGCATACACCCACATCCCCAGACTGGGCTGGGGATTTATGGTCAAACAGGACCTGAGCGAAGTGTTTGAGCCCGTCAGGGAGATGCTCCTCAGGATGGTTTTTCTCATGCTGTTTCTTCTGGCCTTCACCTCCTTTGCCGCGATGATAGTGGCGAGAAACCTGACGGTGCCGATACGGTCCCTGATAGGCGTCGCGTCCAGGATACAGAAAGGGGACCTGGAGGCCCGCAATGCGGTGCGGGGCAACGACGAGCTGGGGTATCTCGCCAGGTCATTCAACAGCATGGCCGACGCGGTGGTGAACGAGCTTAACTTTCAGAAAACCTGTTCGGATCTCATAGAGGTGATGGTCGCCACGATCGACATACACAGCTACAGTTCCAATCTGATCATGAAGCTGATGGAAATAACCGGCTCCTGCATCGGCGCGTTTTACGTGCTGACCCCCGATGGAAGGGACTTTACGCACCTTACGTCGGTCGGGCTCGATTCCGACGCCATCGAAACCTTTCACGCAGAGACCCTGGAAGGGGAATTCGGCAGGGCCCTGGCCATGAGGAGGGTCATCAGGACGGAGATAGACAACGAGAACACGAAATTGAAGCTGAGGACCGTGATCGGCGACGTGATGCCGCGGGAGCTTTTGACAGTTCCTATCATCGCCCATAATACCTGTGTCGCAATCATATCGCTGGCGGGCCTTGACGGGTACGGGGATACGGTGCTGAGGATTCTCAACCAGATCGGTCCGGTGATGAATACCGCCTTTTCAAATATTCTCGCAATCGAGGAAAGACGAAAACTTTCGATAGAGCTCGAAATGAAGAATAAACTCCTGGAAAGCAAGCAGGACACGCTCCACCGCCAGACCTACGAGCTCCACCGCCAGACGGATATGGTCAGGAGGCAGAACTACACCCTGCAGGAGCAGAGAAAAATCGTCGAGGAGTCGAACAGGCTGAAGACGGAGTTTCTTTCCAATATGAGCCACGAATTGCGGACTCCCCTTAATTCAATACTCTCACTGTCGCGGGTGCTCCTGCTCAATAAAAACAGCAACATTACCGAGGAACAGAAGGGGTTCATCGAGATTGTCAAAAGGAATGGTGAAAACCTTCTCGCGCTGATAAACGACATCCTGGACCTCTCCAAGATTGAATCGGGCCGGATCGACCTGAAACCGAAGAGGATTTCTATCAGATCGGCCCTGGGGGTCATCATCGAGAACGTCGAACAGCTTGCCGAGGATAAAGGCATATCGATAACTCTCGATATGCCGGAAGAACTGCCCGATATCGAGACCGATGAAGCGCGGCTTTATCAGATTTTACAGAACATAATCGGCAACGCGGTCAAATTCACCGAACAGGGAGGGGTGAATGTTTCGGTGACGACTGAAGAAGGCTCCGTCATCGTCGCAGTGGCTGATACCGGAATCGGCATCGAGGAAGCCGACCTCCCCCATATTTTTGAAGAGTTTCGGCAGATAGACGGAACCCTTACGCGGAAATATGAAGGCACCGGCCTTGGCCTCGCCATCGCCTACAAATCGGCCCAGCTGATAAACGCGTCGATCGACGTGATAAGTACACCCTCGGTCGGTTCCACGTTCACCGTTATCATCCCCCTTAATATTTCCCCGACCGGCGACTCCGAAAGAAACGGGGTCAGAGCCGCCTTGAGGCCGGAGCGGAGCGGTGGAAGGATGAGAATCCTCATCGTTGAAGACGACATGGATACGGTCATCACCCTCAGGGCGCTTCTTCAGGAGGAATATGATCTCGAAGAGGCGTACGACGGAATCGAAGGTCTTGAAAAAGCGGGCCTGGCCAAACCGGACTGCATTCTTCTCGATATCGCCCTGCCGAGAATGAACGGTTACGGAGTTGTCGACCGTTTGAAAAAGGACCCCCTCACAAGAGACATACCGGTTATCGCCATGACCGCGCTCTATATGGACGGGGACCGCGAAAAAATATTGAAGGCGGGATGCGATGATTATATTTCCAAACCCTTCAATATCGACGGATTGAAAAACACCATCGAATACTGGACAGTCACAAGGCATGAACAAAATACTGGTGATTGACGACAAGCATGACAATCTTATCGCGATATCCGCGCTCCTCGGAAGTTTTCTCACCGATTGTTCGGTGATTACATCGCAATCCGGCGCCGAGGGGCTGGAAAAGGCCCGCAGGGAGCTGCCTGACACGATAATCCTTGATATAAAAATGCCCCAGATGGACGGTTTTGAGACCTGCCGCCGGTTAAAGGAGGACGACACAACGAGGCACATCCCGGTGATACTCCTCACCGCGATAAAGACCGATATCGAAAGCCGGATCAAGGGGCTCCAGATCGGCGCGGACGCGTTTCTCACCAAGCCGATTGACGAGACGGAGCTGATCGCCCAGATCAATGTGATGCTACGGATAAAGCATTCAGAGGACCTGATACGCAAAGAGAAAGATTTACTTGAAGAAACGGTGAACGAACGGACCCGGGAGCTCCAGGAATCAAGAAACAAGCTCATCAAGGAGCGGGATTTTATCAGGAGCCTTTACGATTCATCGCCTGCGTATTACATATCCACCGGCATAGACGGTTCGATTTTAACCGCGGGACGTTCGCTTTTAAATGCCCTCGGTTATTCACTCGAAGATTTGAAAAGGAAGAATTATACGGCCAGCCTGGTAAGCGAGGAATACCGGACCGTCACCGAGGAGCGGATCAGGCGGATTATTGACGAAAACGAAAAAGAGCCTTTTGAAAACTCTCTTCATCGGAAAGACGGCACCGAAATGCTGGTGGAATGGCACGGCAGGCCGATGTTCAGTGACAATGGGGAGCTGGATTTCGTCTATTTTGTCGGGATTGACATCACCGAGCGCAGGCGTCTTGAAAAAATAATCATGAACGACAACGAGAAGGAGAGGTACCGCATCGGACAGAACCTGCATGACGGGCTTGGCCAGCATCTTGCGGGGACCATATTCAAATCCGAGATAGTGAAAATAAAACTTGAGGACATGGGGCTGGAAGAATCCTCGGATATGGATGAAATCATCTCGATGCTTTCCCAGGCGATAAACCAGACCAGGGACCTCGCAAGGGGGCTCTGTCCCGTCGACAGGCAGGAGGGGGGGCTTATCGCCGCGCTTGAAGAGCTGTGTGAAAGCGTAAAGGCCATGAATGGCATGCGATGCATACTGAGAAAGGAAGGGGAGATTTCACTTGAAGGGTCCGCTGAAACGTCCCACCTCTACTATATTGCGAGGGAGGCGGTGAACAATGCGGTGAAACACGGACATGCGCATAACATTATCGTCGCACTGCGCGGCCAGGGCAGCATGATAACCCTTGAGGTGACCGATGACGGCATAGGGTTTGATATGACGAACCGCGGAAGGCAGGGGACGGGCCTCAGTATCATGCAGTACCGGGCCTGGATAATCGGCGGGGCCCTTTCCATCAGCAAAAATACCGGGGGCGGCACAAGAATCTCCTGCGTGATCAGGCAGCAGGAGAGCTTCGCAAGGGAAGCCGCGGGTCAGAGCCTACAAAAAATGTATACTGCCGGGGAACGCAGTAAGGATAAGTTCGGAATACTGGTGGTGGATGATCATCCGATCGTGCGTCAGGGGTTATCGCAAATAATCAACAGGGAAGAGGACTTGTTCGTGTGCGGCGAGGCAAAAAATGCCGATGAAGCGCTGAAAATGGTGGGACAGCTGAAACCGCACATGCTGACCATCGATATCTCACTCGGGGGTACAAGCGGCATTGACCTCATCAAGGCGTTGAAATCAAGATATCCCGGTCTGCCCTGTCTTGTGTTGTCGATTTATAATGAAACATTGTATGCTGAACGCGCCATCAGCGTCGGTGCCCGCGGATATGTCATGAAGCAGGAAACACCCGGCACAATAGTCAGCGCCATCAGGACCATTCTTCAGGGGAAACAGTATTTCAGCGATAGCGTAAAAGAAAGATTTATCGATCGTTTTCAGCATGATTCCATGGGAGGGAGACATATTTCGATTGAATCGCTGACAAACCGGGAATATGAGGTGTTCCAGTACCTGGGCCAGGGGTTGGGAAACAGGCATATTGCCGAAAAACTGAGCATAAGCATCAAAACTGTTGAAAATTACCGTGAACGAATTAAAAATAAATTGAATATCAACAGCTCGTCCGATGTCGTTCAGCTTGCGGTGCAATGGATGCTGGACCACGCAAAGGATGAGTCCCCCCAATAATTCCCGCTATTTTCGTATCATAATTCCAAGAATGTATAGTAAGATTTACCCACGGGTAAGTCAGCTAATACCCCTATTTACAAAACTGCCGATATAGCCTATCTATTATACAGTTACGATTAAGCGGATCACGTTGATCTCAATTTTTGCGGAGTATGGCAGTGTGGGGAAAAGGACATCGTGGATATTCTCTTAAATAATTTGATTTCTGCCTATTTAATCCTTTTGCCCGTAAAAAGAATAACGGATCATTCGCCCGGGAGAAACCGGTTTGAGATTTCTCCCGGGCGGTTTATTTCTCCGAGGAGTTGCTAATATGAGCTATAAGACAGGCGTATGTAATTTTTGCGGAACGGGATGCGGTAATCTGATCAAAATATCCGATGGCGCCATAACCGGGGTATTCCCATCTCCGGGCCATCCTGTAAGCAAAGGAAAGCTCTGCGTCAGGGGGTGGCACATCCACGAACTCCTGAACAGTGAGGAACGAATTACCAATCCTTTGATAAAGAAGGACGGATCGCCGGAAAAAGCGTCGTTTGAGGAAGCCATTTCCCTTGTCGCCGGCAGGCTGTCGAAGTATTCCGGGGATGAGATCGCGTTTCTCGGTTCGCCGCGTTCTTCCAACGAGGATAACTATCTGCTGGCGAAGCTTGCGAGGTCCGTGTTTAAATGCAATAATATCAGTCTGCTTTCGGATTCAGGTCACAGGAACAGCGTGGATGTTCTGATGGAAGGTGCCGGGATGCCCGCCATGCTGGGCACCATCGATGACATCAGATCGGCTGATTTCATTCTTGTGGTCGGAACGGACATAACAAAACAAAATCCGATCATAGGCAGCGAGATCCATATGGCGGCGAGAGCCGGCGCGACTGTCGTGACTGTGTCCAGCAGGAAAACTCAGATCGCGAACCTGTCAACCAGGCATATCCAGGCCAGACCCGGCTCGAAAAAGACGATACTTGCCTCTCTGGCCCGGCTGGTTATCGAGGAAAACCTTCAGGACCTGGATTTTATCCAGAAACATACCGAGGGATTCGAGGGTTTCGCGAATACGCTGGGTGCCCTGAACCTTGATGATGTCCCCTCGCTCACTGGAGTGGGGCTTGATGAGTTAAGAGATGTTGCCAGATGTCTTACGAAATCTGAAAGGGCGATGGCGTTTTTTTCCTCCGGAATTTCAGGACTCGACCGGGACACCATCGGATTCATATTCAACCTCTTCCTCGCCGCCGGAAAAATCGGCAAAGAGGGCTGCGGCGTGAACCCGGTCACCGGGATTTGCAACATTGTCGGCAGTTACGATATGGGCGTTTCTCCCGATCTTCTGCCGGGATACAGGAAACTTCAGGAATCCAACGTAAAAACATTCAATACCGAGTGGAAAACGGAACTCAACGCAAAACCGGGGAAAGCGGTACATGACCTTTTCTCCGCCAAGACTCCCAAAGTGAAGGCGCTGGTCGTAGTGGACCACGATGAGGAGATCATCAGGAATGAAGAGAAGCTCAAGGACATCGAGTTTATCGTCTATCTGGGCTCCTTTACCAATAAATTCGCCGCTCTCGCGGATGTGGTCCTTCCGATCCCGTCGTATGTCGAGTCTGACGGAACGTACACCAACACGGAAAGAAGGGTGCAGTTCAATGCAAAGAAATTCGAGGCGAAGTTCAGCGTCATGCCCGCCTGGCAGCTGTATTCCAAGATCGCGGAAAAAAACAGCGTGTCATGGCCCTATAAATCCGCATCAGACATCATGACCGAGATAGCGAAGGTGGTACCCGAGTATTCGGCCATTTCATACGGGAAATTGGAAAAAGAATTCGGCGTTCAATGGCCCTGCGATGCGTCACATGAAAAAGGGACCCCCAGGCTTGACATCCAGTCGATGAAGCGGAAATTGAAATTCGTCAAGGTGCCCGCCGCGTATGAAGTCCAGGGATCCACGGCGGAGTTCCCGTATGTGCTGATGACCGGAAAGGCCAATTATTTCTGGCACCAGAACAATATCATGAAAAAGACAAACATTCCGAAGCGTGAATACAACGCGCTTCTGCTTCTCTATCCCCAGGGATTCGTCGAAATATGCGCCGATGACGCGAAGAAGATCGGCGTTCGGGACAGATGGCCGGTCAATATCATTTCCGGAAAAGGATCAATGAAGGTGGCGGCGAGGATATCCGGCGACGTGAAACCCGGTACCGCGTACGTCCCGTATTTCGTCCAGGAAATGATCACTCAATTCCTCCTGGAGCACGCGACCGCCGCCGAAGGCGGGGAGGATTCAATAATTCCAGTAAAAATCGAGAAGGTGTAATTATGTTCGTACTACAGAAAAATCAGGTCGAGAAGCTCTTACTGGCGATCAAGGATTCATACACCCTGTACGGGCCGATGCTTCATGAAGTGTCGGGGCAGGTGCTCTTCGACGAGCCGGAGAACGTGAATGACCTGCGTATCGATGCGCCGATTTCGTATAATCCGCCGAAGAATGTGGTGTTTCCCCAGTTTGAGCGGATACTGTCATACCAGTACAACAAAAACACCAAAGAGGCGAAAATCGCGATGGATGATCTTCTGAAGCCGAAAGCGATTGTCGGCATCAGGTCCTGCGATCTTACGGGACTGCTTGCGATGGACAGGTTTTTTATGGGCCAGGAATTTGTCGACGAGGTGTATGTGGAGCATCGCAAGAAAATGTTCATCGTCGCCAACACCTGCACATCGCCATTCGAACAGTGCTTCTGCGTCTGTACCGACAGCGGTCCCTCGGCCCAGGAGGGATATGACGTAAACCTGACCGACATCGGCGATTCTTATCTCTTCGAAACGGGAAGCGCGGGGGGCGAGGCGATGGCGAAAAAGCTCGCGCTTCCGAAAGCGACCGCCGAGCAGGAGGCTCTTAAGAAAAAAGCCGTCGACAAGTCGATCTCGGACTTCGTGCCGATGGCGAAGGAAAACAAGGCGTGGATATCCCGTGTCATGAACAGAATCACCACCGGATTCATAAGCAACGACGTATGGGAGTACATCGGGAACCAGTGTTTTGAATGCGGCGCCTGCTCCTTTGTGTGCCCCACATGTTCCTGTTTTAATATCGAAGACGTCAATACCCTGGACGGGAAAACCAACAGGCTCAGGACCTGGGACTCATGTTCCTTTGAGGGGTATACCAAAATGGCGGGCGAGCATAATCCCAGGAAACCGGTGGAAGACAGAAGGAACAAGAGGTTTTTCTGCAAGCTCTCCTATTCCCAGTCGAAAAAATACCTGCGCCCCGGTTGTGTCGGCTGCGGCAGATGCGCCAGGGTATGTCCCGGCGACATCGGATTGCCGAACGTGGTGACGTATATAAGAAAAGAAATATCGAGGCAGGTGTAACATGAGCGATAACAGCGCGTATACAATCGTCACGGTGCCCGAAATCGCGGTCGTGGACGAGATAAAGGACGAAATCGAGGACGTGAAAACGTTTTATCTCTCCTTTGAAAACAAGGAGATTGAAAAGAAGTTCAGGATACGATCAGGTCAGTTTATTATGTGCACCATTTTTGGTGCCGGGGAATTCGCCGTATCCCTGCCTCCGAGCCCGGAAAACGACCGCTTCCACATTTCCGTAAGGCAGGTGGGAAAGGTCACAGGCGCCCTCCATGAACTCAAAACGGGCGACAAGGTGGGGATACGCGGTCCCTTCGGCAACGGTTTTCCATTTGAGGAAATCAAGGGGAAAAACGTGATTTACGTCGCGGGCGGCATCGGGCTCATCCCGCTCCGTTCTTCCATTATGCATGTGCTCCAGCACAGGAAGGAGTTCGGACGGATCATACTGCTGTACGGATCCCGTTCGTCAAAGGACCTTATGTATCGATACAACATAGACGAGTGGCTCAAGATCGACGGGTTTGAAACCTTCGTCACTATAGACAGGGAGGAGCAGGGCTGGACCGGGGAAGTCGGTTTCGTCCACAACCTCATCGACAAGGCGAAAATACCGGTGGAAAACACCGTGGCCTTCGTGTGCGGCCCCCCGGTGATGTTCAACGCCGTCATAAAGGAACTCCTGTCGAAAGGCCTCAGCGAAGACGACATCATCTCCACCCTCGAGCGCCACATGAAATGCGGCATCGGTAAATGCCAGCACTGCGCAATCGGCAGGACGCTGGTGTGCACCGACGGGCCGGTGTACACATACCGGCAGATAAAGACCCTGGGAGAGCAGATCTGATGGATCTTCTTGCGCAAATAGACGAAGCCCTCCGGCTGAAAACCTGCGTTGTCGGGATCGGCAACTACTACCGCAGGGACGACGCCGTGGGATTGTACATCACCGACAGGCTGAAGAAACACGCCGATCCGGAAAGATGCGTCGTGATCAACGCCGAGGACGTGATAGAGAGCTTCGTTTTCACCATCGCCGAAAGCGACTGCGAAAACGTGATCCTCGTTGACGCGGTGAGCGTCCCCGGCGAGCCGGGATCGGTAGTTTTCGGAAAACTTGATGAGTTTGAAGAATCGGAATTCGGCGCGTCGACGCACAAGCTCGCCTTCGGCCTCTGCAGCAGGATTCTGGAGGAGCGCGGGAAGCGCACATACCTGCTCGGCATCGTTCCGGAGGACATCGATTTCGGCCACGGACTGACGGAGTCGGTAGAAAAAAGCGCCGCCATACTCAATGAATACCTCATCGAATCATTAAATACCGGGAAGGAGTCTCTTCATGAACACTGATATCTATAGCAGTCTACTCATCGCCCTGTCAGTGCTTGCATTGTCCGCGGTGATAACGCCCCTTCTGGCGGGCAGGCGGAAGACGGCGGGGATCGTCAATTTCCTGATGACCGCGGCGGCCGGCGTGATCCTGATATACGTCGCCTATTCATCGATATTCGGGGAAAGCGCGCACGAGGCGCGGCTCATCAGTTTCGGCCCCCTGGGGATTCACTTTCTCCTGGACGGCTTCGCCGGCCTTTTCGTCGGGATCGTCTCCTTTATGGCGATCATCAGCGCCTTCTATTCGATAGAATATATGGAGCACTATCCCGAATACAGCCTGCGCTGGTATTATCTCTGCTTCCCGCTTTTCATCGCGGGGATGATCCTCCTTCTGACGGTGGACGATCTTTCGGCGGGTTTTACCATCGCGTGGCAGCTGATGACGGTCTCTTCCTATTTCCTGATCAAGTTTGAATACAGGAAAAAAGAGAATGTCAGAAGCTCCAACAAATACCTCATTCTCATGGAGCTCGCGTGGCTGCTGGTGATTGCGGGGACGTATTTCATAAACGGATACGCCTTCGGCGATTCGATGCACGAAATAGTAGGTAAAATCGGCGAGACAAACGGCGCCTATCTTTACGGGGTATACGGCCTGCTCCTGGTCGGTTTCGGTTTCAAGGCGGGCGTGTTCCCCCTGGGGCAGCTCTGGCTTCCCGATGCGCACTCAATCGCCCCCTCTCCGATAAGCGCGCTTCTTTCCGGTGTCATGCTGAAGACCGGAATCTACGGCATCATGAGGACTTTTCTCTTCATGGTCCCCGCAACCGCCGCCTTTGACGGCATGACATGGGGTGTCGTCGTTGCCGCTGTCGGCGTCGTGACGCTTTTCGTAGGCACGGTGCAGTCGATGAAGCAGAGCGACGCGAAGAGACTGCTGGCATACAGCTCCATCGGGCAGATCGGCTATATCGTATTCGCAGTCGGCGCCGCGATGATAATGATAAACGTTCAGGGCGCCATGATACGGACGCTGGCCCTGGTCGCAATGATGGGCTCACTGTACCATGTCATGAACCACGCCATTTTCAAGGGCCTCCTGTTTCTCACCAGCGGAAGCGTTCTCTACGCCACCGGCACCAAGGACCTGAACAAATTGGGAGGGCTCATCAAGCTCATGCCGGTGAGCGCGGTCATCGCGGGCATCGCGTCCCTCTCCATCGCCGGAATGCCGCCCTTCAGCGGATTCTCCAGCAAATGGGCGATAATATCCAGCTCTCTGCTGGCGGGGAACACGGTGATGATCCTCGTGATATTCGGAATTATCGCACTTTTTACGAGCGCGGTAACCCTGGCCTGTTACGTTAAATTTTTCGGAATGATGTTTACCTCGGTGGGCCACGAATGGAACGTGAAAAAGCCGGTGAAGGAAGTCCCGGCGACCATGCTCGTCCCCAAACTCATACTTACGGCGGTGTGCCTCATGCAGGGGCTGATGCCTTTCCTCTTCTATCGGATCATCATATCGGTGTTCAGCGGCTCGGCGGGTTCGGTAATGCAGGGAAGGTTCGCGTCCTACGATTTCAGCCGGATAGTGGGCCTGTCTCCCGCGGGGATACAGGTAAGGGATTTTTATTCCGGCGCGGTAATCGCGGCGGCTTTTCCGGTAATCATCCTTCTGGTGATCGCCTGCGCGTTCCTGATTTCATACCTGCTCAGGATCTCCGGCGGGTCAAAAGAGGTCACGGCCCCGACGTGGCTGTGCGGATATCAGAGTCTCAATAATCACAACAGGTATACCGACAGGAGCATGTTTGCCGCGCTTAAAAACCTTCTCTGGTGGACCGGCGGCAACGGAAAGAATGAATGATCTAATCGCAGAAAGAGGTAGTGTATGAATACGATAGAAAGCGTAGCGCAGACCCTGAAGAGCAAATTCGGCGACGCGGTCAAAGGCACCGAGACGCCGGACGCCAACAGGCTCATGGTTGATGTCGACGGGGCGAAGCTCACCGAGGTATCCAGGGAGATCATGTCCCTGGGCGCGCGTTACATGGTCAGCATCGGATACGACAACATTGACAGGGACAGCACCCTGAGACTCATCCACACGTACGCCTTCGACAAGGGCAAGTTTGCGGTCATCCTGAGGACCGGAGCGCCGGTTGACAACCCGGTTCTCGGCTCCATAACTCCGGATACGCCGAGCGCGGGATGGTCCGAGCGGGAGTACATGGACCTGCTGGGATTCAAGTTCGAGGGACATCCGAAACCGAAAAAACTCATCACGGCCGACGACTGGCCGGACGGAATTTACCCGTTGAGGAAGGAGGTCCCCTACAACCTGGTGCCGCCCGCGGCCGAGGACGTGGCGTACCAGCTCGACGAGGCGCCCGCGGGGACCACCACGATCCCCATCGGCCCCTTTCATTCAAGCCTTCACGAGCCGTGCCACTGGGCGCTCTACGTCGACGGCGAGACCATCAAGGGATGCGATTACCGCGGATTCATGACGCACCGCGGCATCGAAAAACTGTGCCAGACGCAGCTCAGCTACAACGAGATCCCCTTCGTGGCGGAGCGCATCTGCGGCATCTGCGGATCGGTGCACGCCTGCGCCTATTCGCAGGCGGTGGAGATGGCGGTGGGGATGAAGATCCCAAGACGCGCGGAATTCATCAGGACCATCATGCTGGAGATCGAACGCCTTCATTCGCATCTTCTCTGGCTCGGCGTCGCCGGGCATCTCATCGGCTTCGACACGGTCTTCATGCAGGCATGGAGGGTGCGCGAGCAGATCATGTGGTTCTGCGAGAAACTCACCGGCAACAGAAAGACCTACGGAATGATAATAATCGGCGGGGTCAGAAGGGACATCACCCCCGAGCTGAGAAGCGAAATGGAAAAAATCCTCTCCAACGTGGAAGGAGAGACCATGACGATCCAGAAGTCGATAATCGGTGACACCGCCATTCACCGACGGACGAAAAACGTCGGCTGTATCACCAAGGAAGAGACGATCAAATGGAGCCTCGTGGGCCCGGTGGCCCGCGCCAGAGGGGTCGATATCGACGTGAGGAGAGACCATCCCTACGCCGCCTACGACGAGGTGAAGTTCGACGTGCCGGTTGTGGACTCCTGTGACGTGTGGGGGACCGTGCTGGTCCGCGTTCTTGAGATATACGAATCGATAAAAATCATCCGCCAGTGCCTCGAGAAAATGCCCCAGGGGGAGATACTCCTCGAGGCGCCGGAAGCGCTCCCGGCGATGAAACACGCGGTGACCATGGTGGAGGCGCCCCGCGGCGAGTCCACGCATTATGTGATCACAGGCGAGGAGAACAGGCCGGAGCGGTGGAGGGTGCGCGCCCCCACGTATCCGAACCTGCAGGGGGTGCCGGCGATGCTCCTGAACAACCAGTTCGCGGACTTTCCGATCATTCTCGGCAGTATCGATCCCTGCTTTTCCTGCACCGACAGGGTGGCGGTGGTCGACGTGAAGTCGGGAAGCAGGAACATGGTGGGCAAGAGGGAGCTGGAGGAGCTTTCTCGGAAGTATAAGAAGTGAGGAGTCGGACATGGATATAGCATACTCTCTGATAAATGTGATGGTTTTCATTCTCTGCGCGCCGCTCTTCGACGGGATAATGCGCAAGATCACCGCCCGGGTGCAGTCCCGTCAGGGGCCGCCGGTGGTTCAGCCCTATTACGATCTGCTGAAGCTTCTGGGGAAGAACACCGTGAACTCGGCCGACAACTGGTCGTTTAAACTGGCGCCGCTTGCCGCTTTCGCGTCGATAATCGCGGTGGTGTTCGTGATACCCTTCGCGTTCAGGCAGAATTTCGCCGGAAGGTACGCCGACATCATCACCGTGGTGTATCTTCTCACTCTGGGCGGCGTGTCCGTTCTGCTCGGCGCCCTGGCGAGCAAAAACACTTTCGCCATGATAGGCGCGAGCCGCGAAATGGTCACCATGATCATGGTGGAACCGGTCCTTGCGATGACCCTCATTCTGGGAGCGGTGAAGTACAAGAGCCTGGCCCTTCAGAGCGCCATGTACAGCGTCACCGGATTCGGGTACAGCGTTTCGATCGTGGCGATGATGGCGGTGTATCTGCTGGCGCTCCAGGCTTTCGTGGGAAAGCAGCCCTTCGATATTTCCGAGGCGGAGATAGAAATTCTTGAGGGTCCGTTTATCGAATACAGCGGACCGAATTACGCGCTCTTCAAGTACTATATGATGATGAAGCAGATGTTCTACGCCTTCCTGTTTGTCGCGGTGTTTCTCCCCTTTGCCGAGACGGGGTACTATGCCGCGGATATGGCGATACAGCTGGCGGAAATGCTTCTCGTCTTCGTCGTGATCGCGCTCATCGGATCGACGAACCCGAGACTTAGAATAGATCAGGCGGTGAAATACTACGCGGTCCTGATAATCATATCCATCTGCGCCGTCGGACTGTCGGTGAGGGGATTCTAAACTAAACGTGCGAGGACGGAACTATGTGGCTGACAAGCAAGATAAAACAGGTGCTCATGGTGCTCAAACCCGGAGTGGTCACGCTGAATTATCCCTTCGTGCCGAGACCGGCGCCTGAAGATTTCCGCGGCGCGCCCTACTGGGACCACACCAAGTGCGTCGGATGCGGGGGGTGCGCAAACCATTGTCCCGCCAGGACCATAATGGTGAGGGACATCTGCCAGGAAATAAGGGTGATGATGTATGACGGGTCGCGATGCACCTACTGCGGCAGATGCGCGGATGTGTGCCCGGAAGACGCGATCACCATGACGAAAAACTACGAGCTCGCCACAGGCGATAAAAACGACATCACCGAAACGATGGAGCTGTTCATGCTTACCTGCCAGCGCTGCGGGAGATGCTACGAGATGGAAACAGGAAACGCCGTCGACCGGATGGACCTGAAAGGGTACCGATACGACAACCTGGAGGCAAGAACCGTGATACGGAAGACCTCGGATCAGTTCGACCTGAAACTGCTGCAGGAGACGGCCCAATTCAAGAGACCCGAAAAAATATAGGAGACTGTCATGTTATCGAAGCTGTCAAAAAAGATGTTTCCCAAATCACTATGGGTATACCATTGCAACAGCGGAGCCTGCAACGGCTGCGACATAGAGATTCTGAACATTCTGACGCCGTATTACGACGTGGAGAGGTTCGGAATTAAGCTTGTCGGATCCCCGCGTCATGCCGACGTGATGCTTCTTTCCGGCGCGGTGACAAGGCCCACGCTGCCGCTGGTCAAAAAGGCCTATGAGGCGATGCCCGCGCCGAAGCTGGTGTTCGGCATCGGTTCCTGCGCAACAGGCGGCGGCTGCTGGTTCGACACCTACAACGTGACCGGAGGCGGGGACAAGGCGATACCTGTGGATTATTTCATCCCCGGATGTCCCACGAAACCTGAGGCGATCATTTACGGAGTCGCGCTGGCGCTCGGACTCGTGGACAAGAAAGCGCTGCCGATCGAGCTCAAACAGATGGAGTTCCCGATAGACGCCTACGAGAGAAACAAGGCTTGGGAAGATAGAAACGTGATCTATAAGCTGATCAATTGACAATCAACAAAAAGGAAAAAACGGGAAGGGTAATCCGCCATGGCACATAAGATTTTACTGGTCGATGACGATAAGGATCTGGTTCAGAGCCTGTCTCAGGCGTTGAAAATAAAAGGCTACGAGGTTGAGGTGGCCTACAGCGGGGCGGAAGGCCTGAAAAAAGTCCTTACGGTCAAGCCGGACCTGGCTATTTTTGACGTTATGATGGAAACCGACACCGCCGGATTCGAGGCCGTGTATCAGATCCGGAACAGCAGGGAGAATTCAAAATACAGCGAATTCAGGAACCTGCCGATTATCATTCTGACGGCAATAAACCAGGTGACCAATTCGCGGTTTTCGCTGAATCAGGCGGAGAGCTTTCTTCCTGCGGTCAATGAATTTCTGACAAAACCGATTGATATCGATGAACTCCTTGCCAAGGTGGAGAGGTCGGTAAAATAGCATCAGAAAGCCGGTATTATTCTTGAAAACCGCTGTTAATATGGTCACAATGTCTCAGCGTAGATATTGCCGCGGTGAGGGTGCTGGGACTGATGAAAAAGATATTCAGGCCGAATATTCGATTCAAGATGATAGTCGCGTTGCTGTCTATCGTATTTCTCAACGGGATTCTTTCAATTATTATAGGCATCAATATAATCAATAAAAGCATAATTCGTGAAGCCTATGACAATGTGCAGAACAGCCTCGACGCGGCCGGGTATCTGTATAATGAAGAGATACTGAATCGATCAAAAATAATAAAGTATCTTTCAAACTCCGCTGAAATAATCGACGCAACGGCCGCGTATAACAGGGAATACCTGTTCCGAAAACTGGTCCAGATTAAAAATGAATTCGAATTCGATATCGTAAACGTGGTCGATGCCGGCGGTAACATAATGGTACGGGCGAACAATTTCTCCAAGTACGGCGACAGCGTTTCGGATTACAAATATGTGAGCTGGGTCAGGAAGTATAAAAAATCCAGTTACGGCACAGATGTGCTGTCGTATGAAAGCATTGAGTTGGAGGGTGAAGACCTGGCAAAACGCACGCTCATCAAAGTGGTTCCCACCCCGCGCGCGAGAAAAAGATCGTCAGGGATGGAGAAAAGGGCGATGGTTATAAAAGTCGCGTCGCCGATTATGCTGAGAGGGAAGATTGTAGGGACGCTCTACGCGTCAGTGCTGCTGAACAATAACGACAGGCTTATTGACAGTTTTAGAAAACTGGTTTTCAGAAAGGAAAGAATCGACGGCAACGACGTCGGCACCACCACGATATTCCTGAAGGACCTCCGAATCGCGACCAACGTGTGCGATGACAGCGGAAAGAGGGCCATCGGGACACAGGTATCCGAACAGGTGTACCGTCGCGTCTATGAGCAGGGAAAAACCTGGCTCGACAAGGCCTTTGTGGTGAACAGGTGGTATTTGTCGGGGTACAGGCCGATTTACGATATCAACGGCCAGGTGCTCGGCATCCTGTACGTGGGGATACTGGAGGACAAGTACAGGCTGATTCTGAGAAACACGACATTGTCGTTTTTGGCGGTGATCATGATCACCACTTTTGTGGCCATCGGACTGGCGGTGTATCTTGTGAATACTTTTCTGGAGCCGGTAAGAAAAGTAATAACCGCTTCAGCCGACATCGCCCTGGGGAATTATAAAAAAATCGATATAAAGCCGCAGGATGATCGGGACACGCTGAACATCAGCAGGGCGTTCAATACAATGGTGGACGCCATCAGGGATCGTGACATAAAGCTTCAGGAACAGGCGGAAAGGACCATAGTCAAATCGGAGAAACTCGCCTCGCTCGGGAGGCTCGCGTCGGGAATCGCCCATGAAATCAACAATCCCCTCACCGGGGTCCTTACCTACAGCAGCATGCTTTTGGAGGATTTGAAGGACACCGATTACGCGGACGATCTCAGGGTGATACGGGATGAAACCATC
Source organism: Spirochaetota bacterium (assembly GCA_041737965.1). Taxonomy (GTDB): domain Bacteria; phylum Spirochaetota; class UBA4802; order UBA4802; family UBA5550; genus JAFGJK01. Next base: position 219,773 of record JBGSQT010000009.1, read on the forward strand.
CGGTGCCGGGAGATAGTCAAGGGCGTACTCGATTTCGCCAGGGAGACGCAGATAGAGAAGGTTAAAGCGAACATCAATGTAATAATAGACGATTGCCTCCTGATTCTTTCCAAGCATATAGCTTTTCAAGAAATCGCGATCATCCGAAATTTCGATCAGAGTCTTCCGGAAATATCCGTAGACGTGAACCAGATAAGACAGGTGGTGAATAATCTTTCGGTTAACGCGGCTGACGCGATGCCGGAAGGAGGGACTCTCAGCATCACAACGAAGATGGAAGGCGACCCGCCCATGGTGTCGGTCCGTTTTGCCGACACAGGGATGGGGATAACCGATGATAATCTCGGTAAAATATTCGATCCTTTTTTCACGACAAAGGAAACGGGGAAAGGGACCGGCCTCGGGCTTGCGGTCACCTACGGAATAGTCAAGCGCCACAACGGAATCATAGACGTAAAAAGCTCGGTCGGCCGGGGGGCTGAATTTATTGTAAAATTGCCCGTATCATAATCTCTGGATGCGGAACAGCGGTTGGGGGGCGCGTCCATGCACCGGGAAAAGATTCAGATTAAGGGAGGATGTTATGAGCAGCAAACTGTTGTTCATCGATGACGAGGATATCGTACTGAAAAGCTGCCGGAGGATATTCTCCAACGAGGAGTACAGTATAGATGTCGCCTCTTCCGGCGAAGAAGGACTGCAAAAAGTCGCGGAAAAGGATTATGATATTGTGGTGACGGATCTGAAAATGCCCGGTATCGGCGGGCTCGATGTGCTGAAAAAACTGAGGGAGGAGAAACCGGAGATCACCGTAATCATCTTCACCGGCTATGCGAATGTCGAGACTGCACGGGAGGCGTTGAAAAACGGCGCCTTCGATTATATCCCGAAACCTTTCACGCCGGAAGAACTCCGTGATGTGATAAAAAACGCCGTAAACTCGAGGGAGGGCGCCAGGAACGCAAAAATGCTCGACCTCATGGCAATCGTGTCCCATGAGCTCAAAAGCCCGGTATCGGCGGTGTACACCACCGCGTCGACGCTTCACCGGGGCTACTTCGGCAATCTCGAGCCGGGACAGCAGAAAATCGTGGAAACCATACTCAGGAACTGCGAATACCTCGAGGATATAATCAGAAGCTACATTGATTTGTCGAAAATGGAAATCGACGATCTTGACTCGTTTAAAAAAGACCTGAACTTTTCGGACGTCATCCGTGAGGTGGTTGAAATTCCTGAAATGAAAGAGAACATCAAGAAGATGACGATCGTGACCGACATGGACGATTCAATCAAAATCCACGGCGACAGCAATCTCCTCACAATTGTGGTCAGGAACCTGGTCAATAACGCGATAAAATACGGGAAGGAAGGAACCCCAATCGTGCTGAATTTGAAGAAGATCGAAGGAGCCGCGCTTTTTTCGGTGCACAACGAAGGGGTCGGCATATCGGAGGAGGATATCAGAAAGCGGCTTTTCAGAAAATTCGAGCGGCTGAAACAGAAAGGCACCGAAGGCGTAAAGGGTTCCGGTCTCGGATTGTATATCTGCAGAAAAATAGTGGAAAAGCACTCGGGAAAGATATGGGTTGAGTCCGAACAGGGGAACTGGGTGACTTTTTTGATATCAATTCCGATGAAATGAGACCGGCGCATGGACGGGATAAGAGAAAAGTCGATCGCCCTGCTGGAAAAATACGTGAAAAGCGACCGGATGCTGAAGCACTGCCTGGCCAGCGAGGCGGTGATGAGGGCGCTTGCGGCGAGGCTCGGTGAAAACCTCGATCTCTGGGGGATCGCCGGATTATTGCATGACCTCGATGTCGAGATCACGGGCGGCGACCTGTCGACACACGGGCTCGAAGCGGCCGGAATTCTTGAATCAGAGGGGTATGATCCCTTGATCGTCGACGCGGTGAAAATGCATAACGAAGCGGCCCACGGCGTGAAGAGGTCCACGTTTTTTCACCACGCCCTTGCCGCGGGTGAGACCATAACAGGCCTCATTACGGCCGTGGCCATGGTGTATCCGGACAAGAAAGTGTCCTCGGTCAAACCGAAATCCGTGGTCAAACGGATGAAGGAAAAAGCCTTTGCCGCTTCTGTCAACAGGGGCGCAATAATGGAATGCATGATCTTGGGATTGTCCATCGACGAATTTGCCGATCTTGCGGTGCGGGCCATGTGCGATATCAGCAACGATCTCGGGCTCTGACCCCGGATTTTTATGAGAATAAGGCTCTGACCCCTGGATTATCATGCGGAATTTTAAAAATTTTTGTTGCAACTCATGCCTGCAATGAGACATAATCCAAAAAAATCCTCAGGTTGATACAGATGCCGATGTGTAGAAAAGGCTGCATGCTTTCTGGCGGTGTACTGCTGTTGAGTGCGGTCATTCCGCTTGCGTATCTCTCCCTCAGTATCCTTAATTTCAGCAAGACTTCGAGGTTGCGGCGCGCTGATGCGGCCATCGTACTGGGCGCGGCAGCATGGAAGAACGATCCCTCGCCGGTTTTTAAGGAGAGGATCAATCATGCGGTATGGCTCTACCGTAATGGATATGTGAAGAAAATAATTCTTACCGGAGCCAGGGACAGCCGGGACGAGGCGCCGGCTTCAGTCGTGGCACGCCGGTATGTGTTAATGGAAAAAATTCCCCCGGATGACGTCCTGGTGGAAACGAAATCACGCACCACCAGGGAGAATCTCTGGTTCGCCAGCCGGCTTGGAAATGAGCATAACATACACAGCTATCTCGTCGTAAGCGACCCTCTCCACATGAAACGGGCGATGATGATGGCAAGGGACCTGGGGCTGTCGGCATACCAGTCGCCGACGCCGACGACAAGATATCGAAGCAGAGAGAGCAGGCTGCTGTTCCTCGGAAGGGAACTCTATTTCTACTTGAACTACTACCTTGGCAGGACTGCGGACAGGGAGGATTAACCGTAAAGTGGGTGAGGGCGTATCGTTAAAAACAATTTCGATATAATTATTTCCTTGACGGGACTTGCACCAACCGGTATTTTCATCGGTATATACCTCGGAAAGCTTTTGCTGAGGTGAGGGAAATGAACATGCCCGGACAAGATTATAAATACACTTTGGAACAGCATGATGGATATGCCACGCTGGGCATTCATGTTGAAAAACTGGATCTGTTTGATACCCCGGATATCCTCATCGCCGTTGAAAACAGAATCAAAGATCTGGATTATCCCAATTGCCTTGTCGATCTAAAGGACGTGTTCGTAATAGACTCCACCGGCATCGGTCTGCTTATCGCGTTAAACAATCTGCTCGCGAAAAAGGGGAAAAAAATGGCGGTCATGGGAATTTCCGAACGGGTTTCGGAGATATTCAGGATCACCAAAATGAGCACGTTTTTTAAGACTGTATCAAACGGCGACGAGGCGAATCGCTTTTTTAATCCATAACGCAGGAATAGGCAAATCGGGGGGCACGCAATTGAATCACCGCTAGCGCGCCACCTCGTTAATGAGTCTCCCCAGGGTCTGGTCGTGGGCCTGTATGGTTTTCTGGTTGGCCTCGTAGCTTCTCTGAACCTCGATCATCTCCACCATCTCCCTGACGATGTTTACGTTGGATTTCTCGAGAAAACCCTGGACCACCTTGACCTCTCCCGGGGGCACCGGAGGTCCCGAGTACTCGGTCTCGCGGTACAGCGAGTCCCCCTCCTTTTTGATTTCCCGGATATTTTCAAAATCAACGATGCGCAGCCTGTCGATAACGGTGGCGTCGCTCCAGTCGTTGCTCTGCATGCTCACCGGGTCCCTCGGATCGGTGGAGATGGCGTTGTTTACCAGCACCTCCCCCCTTTCGTTTATCATGAAATTGTTCTGCTGGAGGCGGATCATTCCGTTTTCACCCATGACCGGATTGCCGTTATGGGTCATGAGAATGCCGTCCTGGTTTATGGTGAAGGCACCGTTCCTGGTGTACCGTTCGCCCCGCTCGGTCATGACCGTGAAAAAACCGCGTCCGTCCAGGGCGATATCAAAATTGTTGGAAGTCCGCTGGAGCGCTCCCTGCTCGAATTCCGTATACACCTCGTTCACCTCGACACCGGTGCCCAGCCGTCCCACCAGGGGCATCGTATCGTAGGACCCTACGGGGAGGATGCCGACGCCGTCGTCGTTCACGCGCCGGATCAGCATGTCCGGAAAGGCCTGGAAAAGCGTTATGTCGCGCTTGAATCCGGTTTGATCGACGTTGGCCAGATTGTTGGCCACCTGGTCGAGCCTCGCCTGCTGGGCGATCATTCCGCTTGCGCCGTTATATATACCTCGTAACATTGGCATTCTCCTTTGTTACTGTATCGGTAGAGATGGCGGTTAAAAAAAGAATTTTATCGGTGAATAATCGGAGAATTTCCGGGTAAGGTGCTGTCGATGTGAGGGTGTCTGGCCGGTCTGCTATTCCTCACCCGAATGCAACGTCCAGAACCATCATCACCGTAAAGCCGATCATGGCGGCCATTGTGGAAATGTCGGTATTGCCGTTGCGTTCAGCTTCCGGAATGACCTCCTCGACCACCACGAAAATCATGGCGCCGGCCGCGAAGGCGAGGGCATAGGGGAGGAATTCCCTTGCCACGAGGACCAGCGCGGCACCGAGTACGCCCGCCACCGGTTCCACCAGGGCCGATGCCTGGCCGGCCATGAAGCTCTTAAACCTCGATACTCCCTCCCGGCGGAGCGGCATCGATACCGCGAATCCCTCGGGAAAGTTCTGTATGCCGATGCCGACGGCCAGGGCTATGGCTGAGGTTATTGTGGCGGAAGGGAGTCCCGCCGCGGCCGCTCCGAAAGCCACGCCCACCGCGAGCCCTTCAGGGAAATTATGAAGCGATATGGCCAGCACCAGCAGGGTGCTCCGGTGCCAGGAGGTTTTGATGCCCTCCGCCTCATCCATCGGAAAGTTCAGATGAAGATGCGGCAGAAGCCTGTCGAGAAGCCTGAGAAAAACCCCTCCCGCGAGGAATCCCACCGCGGCCGGCACCCATGCGGGAATCGCCTTCCCCTCGGACATCTCGATGGCCGGTGCCAGGAGCGACCAGTAGCTCGCCGCGATCATGACTCCGCCCGCGAAGGCGAGCGAGAAATCCAGGACCTTCCGGGACGGTTCCCTGCCGAAAAAAACAAGCGAGGCCCCGAGCGCGGTCACACCCCAGGTGAAAGTTGTCGCCAAAAGGGCCTGTACTATGGGGTTGAACTGCAAGAGGAATTTTTCCATTGTCCTGGAACCTCCCGGATTATTCGGCGACTCACGTAACGCAGGACGTTCCGCGTCCGTCCTGGGACTGCCGCGGAACGGCTGTGTCTGCAGTCAGGAGGATATCATGCGTATACTGTCTTATCAAGAAATAAATTGTGTTTTTTTCATGAATGTACGGCCCTGTTGCCGGACAGGTTTTTTTTCGGTATGCATGGCCTGTGAGAGAATACAGCCGTGGCGAAAGGCGCGGTCATCTGATATGCGCCCGGAACCTGCCGTGCAGTCAGCCGCGTCGATCAGGGCTTTCCACCCTTTACCCGCTCGATCTTCGCGCCCAGGGAATTGAGCTTTTCGCCTAAATTTTCATATCCCCTGTCGGAGTGATAGATTCGCCGTATTTCCGTGGTCCCCGAGGCGCACAGTCCCGCAAGGACCAGCGCCGCGCCCGCCCTGAGGTCCGACATCATCACCGGCGCGCCGGAGAGCCCTCCCGCGCCCTTCACGATGGCCACGTTCCCCTCGATGGTTATATCGGCCCCCATCCTGCGCAGTTCCGGTACGTGGGTGAAGCGGTTTTCAAAAATCGTCTCTATCACCACGTGCAGGCCCGGCACGGTGGTCCCGAGGGCCATTATCGGCGCCTGCAGGTCCGTGGGGAACCCGGGAAAAGGATTGGTGCGGACCACGGTCCCGGTGACTTTTTTAGGCTGACCGATCGAGGCCCAGTCGGCCCCGGTTTCCACCGGGAAACCCATCTCGTCCAGAGTGGCGGTGAGCGCCGCGATGTGTCCCGGTATCGCTCCGGTGATTTTGACATCCCCGCCGGTTATGGCGCCGGCGATCAGCAGCGTGCCCGCCTCGATGCGGTCCGGGATCACCGAATAAGTGACTGGGTTCAGTTTTTTCACCCCATGGATCTCGATCCTGTCGGTGCCGAGGCCGGAAATATCGGCCCCCATTTTTATGAGGAATTCGCCCAGGTCAACCACGTCCGGCTCCATGGCGCAGTTTTCCAGCACGGTGGTGCCTTTTGCCATCACCGCCGTCATCATCAGGTTCGCGGTGGCCCCTACGGACACTTTCCTCATGGCAATCGTCGCGCCGGTCAGGTCGGAGACCTCGGCGCGGATATTGCCGTGCTCAAGGTCGATCAGCGCGCCCATGGCCTCGAATCCGGAAAGGTGTATGTCCACCGGCCGTTCACCGATCGCGCATCCCCCGGGGAGCGACACAGTCGCCTCGCCGGTCCGCGCCAGCAGCGGGCCCATGACGTAGATCGACGCGCGCATGGTTTTCACCAGGTCGTAGGGAACCTCGGCGTTCTTCAATGAATTGACCCTGATTTTCAGGACGTGACGTTCCGTGTCGAAATCGACCGAGGCGCCGAGATATTCGATTACCTTTATGATCGTCCGTATGTCCATCAGGTTCGGGACGTTTTCGAGCACCGTCTCCCCCTCGGCGAGGAGGCTCGCCACGATTATGGGAAGCGCCGCGTTTTTTGCCCCGGACACCCTGACCGATCCGTGAAGCCGTTCTCCACCCTGAATTTTATAGTAATCCAATGGCCCTACCTCTGCGTGTTATTTAGCCGGGACTTTCGGCCATTCCCGGTCCTGCGTCAAGATTTTATTTTAAAAATATCGCCCCTGATCCGCCGCCTCACCGGGAATGATTGCCGCATCCGGTTTTATTTGTCCGGGATGCGGATGATCGTGCCGGCGCGAATCCGGTCAGGATCGGCGATATTGTTGAATCTGAGGATCAGTTCGTTTTTTTTTTGAACAGCTTCGCGATCGAGGCGATGGTGTCGCCGCTTTTTATCCGGTAGTTTCGAAACGAGGGAATGCGGTGCGGCTCGATACGCGCGATCCCGTCGTTGTGGAGAATGTCCGCGGCCCTGGCGGTGATTTTCAGCGGGTAACCGTCGGTGCTCGGCGGGATGATGTCGTCCTGGAGCTCCGGGTTCATCTTTCTGATGTCTTCCCGGGGAATCTCGGTCATCTCTGATATGTATTTCAGGTGCACTGAAAACGGGACCCGCACCGTCTCAATGTCGCTGCCGTACTCTTTCTCTATTTCATCATTCAGCCCGAAAAGCCTCTGGTGGTTGTAGATGAGCGCCAGGGCGATAAACCGCGACACGTATTCGTCGGTCTCGTTTCTCAGCACCTTCGCCCGGTTGAGCTCCCATATCGTTCTGGCGCCGCTTTTTTCCATCGCCCTCCCCACATGGCCGCTGCCTCCGTTATACGCGGCAAGCGCGAGGTCCCAGCGCTTGAATATCCTGTGCAGCGTCCTGAGGTGGCGGACCGCGGCCCTGGTCGATTTTTCCACACTGCGGCGTTCATCCACCCAGCTGTTCACCTTCAGCCCCAGGGGCGATGATGTGTTCCCGACAAACTGCCACAGGCCGGTGGCCCTGCTTCGTGACACCGCAAAGGGATTGAAGCCGCTCTCCAGCAGCGGGAGCAGGGTCAGTTCCCTGGGCAGGTCCGGGTTTTCGTCGAATATCCTGTCAATGGTGTCCTTGTGAAGATAGGATCTCGTGATGCCTCTTTTCACGTATTCTCTGCCGGAGGTCAGGTATATATAGAGGTATTTTCGGACCTCTTTTTTTCTTATTATCGAAAGGTCCCTCATTGTTTCAAAAATGTCCCTCTCTTCGATTTTCGGAAGATAGAGGATGTCGCGGTCGGGATCGAAATTTTCGGCTTTCTGCAGCCCCTCTTCGCTGTATTCGACGTCGGTAAAGAGGTTGAAAATGCCCCAGGACAGAAGATTTTGGTTGAGCGCGATGATCGCGGTCGCGCTGATTATCGCTATCGCGATAATTCTTGTAAATTTCATCTATGAAATAACTCCTTTTAGAAAAGCTGGGTCAAGTGGAAAACAGGGGTTGAATAATGCAATTTTTTTTCTTGAAGCCGGTGTGTATTCGTGCATATAATGGCTTCATTCTTTACATTGTATGCAATATGTCTAATTTATGAGGTGTGGTGCCGGGGAGATCAATGGCAGATGAACTATTTCTGCGCCTCTCACACAATTGCGTGGAAACCGAGTCGAAACGGGAGCTTTCCCGCCTTATGGACAGGTATTTCAGCGGCGCCGAAGAACGCGACCGCGAAGCGCTGGAGAGAAAGCTCGGTCTTCTCACCGATTTTATCAAGGGAAGCGATTTCGGTGCACTCAGGTCGGAAAACCCGGTGATGGAGGGGGGAAACGGAAGGCTTATCAGGATTTACCGGGGCGATGACGGCATTGTCCGCGCCGAGGTCGCGGACAACTGAAAAAGTAGTTGTAATTTTTATTTTTTACCGTTGTAATGCACACAGTTAATTCTTGGAGAAGGGGCATGGAAAAAGTCACGATCTGGTACCTGACTGACAACGATAAAAACGGGCCCATAATCGACGCGGTCAAGGGACTCGGCCTCAACTGCACGGTCGTCCATGGAATGAATCTGGGCCAGGCCTTCATCATCGAGGACGAAATCAACCTTTTTGTTTTCGATATTATCGAAAAGTCGCCCGGCGACATTATCGGCGTCATTGAAAAGGACAGAAGACTCCATGCCCATGTAAAGCTGCTGATACTGACCGAGAAAGACCTGAAGGAAGTGTCGAAGCGGTCTTACAATATTCTTCATCTTGAGTATCTGACGAGACCCGTCAGAAAACGCGATTTCCTTCTCCTGCTTGAAAAAACCATTGTTGTTGAACGGTACCGGGAAATCATGAAAAATGTCTCCAGGGACGCTGAATCGAGGATAGAGGCGTTCGAGGGGCTCATGGATATCAACAGGATAAGCGTGTTCGAGTCCGAGAAGGAAAAAAAGATATTTCAGGAGATACTTTCGCACGAGAAAAATCTTTTAAAAGAACAGATGCTTCTCAACGAGGCGATCCGCGGGTTCACCATGATCCGCCAGAGCGAAATGTTCGACATGAAGAACAGGATCAGGGCGGAGGAGATGCTGGCGGACCTGCGCAGGAAAGAACTGCTGGACGCAAAAAACGTGATAGAGGCGCAGGAATCGGTCATAAATTTTTCCGCCCAGCAGTTCGATGAAACAAACAGGATTCTCAAGGCTTCTGAATCGGTCCAGGAACTTTCGCGGTCGGAGAAGATAAGGCTTCTCGAGGAACTGGACCGCCAGAGGGAAATGAACAGGACGCTTTCGGAAGAAGTTGAGCGCCTCCTAAAAGAGCTTGACATAATAAGGAAAAGTCCGGAACACGCTTAGTATCCGGTCTGATTGTGCCGATATACAACACGATGCCCGCTGAATTCAGTTTGCGATAGGGAGAGAGAGCTCAAAAGATGGAATGGGAAAAAATACTGGCAGATTCCGTGAAAGACGGAAGGATTCGAGAGCTTCATTTGAGAAAACTCCCTTTGCTGAAAACTACCACAAACTGGAAGCGGGTGGAGTTGATCGGCTGGATCGACCATCAGATGAAATACACCCACTACAAGGGATGCCTCGCCAAATTGAACGACAAGCTCTATTTCGTGAGGGAAAGCACGATAAAGGCCCTTTCCGAATTCATAGATTTCAAAGTGAGCAGAAAAATCCAGGTCCTGCCTGATTAGGCGTCGGTATCATCGTCCGCGAACAGGGTGATCACGGCGTCCTTCTTCCTTCCGATTTTCACAATATCGTCTATGCAGTCCTTCTGGATTATGGCGCAGGTGTCTGAAATCCTGTCGATAAGGCAGTGTTTCAGCTTCCCTACCTCCAGTTCGTCGATAAACGTGGGGTGGGTGGTTTTCAGCAGGATCGCGTCGGTTATGTTGATGTCGATGGTCTGCCTCGACCATTCGTTGACCAGGAATTTCATGTTCTGGGGTATCTCGTTTTTCGCGTGGGCCCCCAGCGTTTCGGTGAATCGCTTTAAGAGCATCCCCCGTTTTCTTGACTTCACGATGGATTCCTTGGTGATCTGGACGTGCATGATGACGTCATGTTTCAGTATCTGCACGAATGCCAGCAGGTGGTACAGGGACCTCGAGTCGATCTCCTCCATCGGTATTATTATGGTGAAATCCGGGTTGATGTAGACGGTCTTCCCCTGGATCGGCGGTTCATGGTCCCTCAGGCTTTTCGCCGAGGAGGAGAGCACTTCGGCGCCGATGTCCGAAAACGAGTAGCGGCTGTTCTCGACGTCGATCACCCCCATGAGGCACAAGAGCTGGACCGCCTGCTTCATCAGCTCGACGTGGGACCTGTATGAGGCGGTCATCTCCGCGCTGTCTTTTGTTTCGTGCGCGCCGATGACGGAGAGATGGTAGATAAGGGCGAAACGCTGGTGATGCACCGGTTTTGCGCCGTCCAGTATTCCCGTCATGGTGGTTATGGTGTCAGGGCCCGGGATTTCGAACGGGCTGGTGAAAAATGGATTGTCGGGTTCCGGGTTCTTTATCGCCTTGAATACGCGTGCGAGCAGGCGCGCGGGATTGTCCAGCTCTTTCTGGATGTCGTTGAAGGAGAGATGGGCGATGTCTTTTCTGAGCTTCAGGCATCCCAGCTTGTTGAGAATATAGAGGATAAAATAGGCGATCTTTTCGCGGTTTATCGCCTGTCCCTGCGGGCTATCCAGGGTGATGAGGGAATCGCAGATCCTCTTTATGTCGATTTTTCTGAATTCCAGCTGTTTTGTGAGAAACAGGCCGTAGGTGGTGACGGTGTCGTAGGCCGTCAGTAAATTATTAAGGAAGAAATAGCGGTTTCTTGCCGATGAGGGCGCCCCTGCGGCCGGTTTCATGAGGCCCAGCGCCTGAACCGCACTGGACTTCTCTATGGAGAAAATCGTCTGGAAAGAAGGCGAAAAAAGATGGAATACCCGCACTTTTCCCGCCTTCAGCAGGCGTTCCAGCCCGGATTCGAATGACTTGTCCGACGCCTGCCCCTTGACGGTGTGAATCGCGGCGAAATACCCGGACTGGGCGATGCATGAGAGGATCCGGCGGTCCTCCTCCTCCATGGCATCGCGGCCGGGGACGTTGTCGTCGTCGTGTTCCCGCAGCACCTGCGCAAGTCCCGCCGCGTGCTCCCGTACTGTGTGATCGTCCTCGACTTTAAGGAGCCCCGCGATTTCCGTGATGCGGTAGACCTTGTCGAGTTTATTGTTTATCAGCTGTCTGTTCTTCATTATATACACGAGACAGAGCCTGGTGAGGATGTCGGCGGAGCGGGCAATATCCGGTATTTTCAGCTTCAATTCCTTCTCGAGCTCCCCGAAAGTGATGCCGTCGCCCGAGAGATACACGGCCCTGAGAACGCTCATCTCCTGGGGGTCCAGGGTGGCGATGATGTCGTGTATTCCCGTATGGGTGGTGAGTGTGGACACGAGAATGGATTCCGACCTGTTTTTGAGCTGCAGCCTTGCGCTCAGGGCGGTTCTGTCCTCTTCCGAGAGGCTGTGTATGGCTTTTCGTATTTCTTTCATTGTAAAAAAGTTGTGGACACCATGATGATACTATTTTATATAGACGCAATTATTTCTGCAATACATTTTGTTGAAATCACGGTATTGTTTCATTTTTATTGGTTTTTTTCCGCGCCCTGCCTGCGAAATCAACGGCGTCGCTCGGTGAAATGAAAAGGAGTATTCCCATGCTGCAGTTTCTTCGGTTTGACGAAGCGAAGATATCGGAAACAGAGCTGTCCGTTATCGCCGGCAAGGAAGCGGCAAAGTTTTTCCTGAAAAAATCGCTGGTCTTTCTTCTTTTTGTATATTCGACTTTTTTCCTTCCGGTGGCGCTCCCCTTTGTGAAAACGCCTTTTATCCCGATGTATTTCATTTGCGCCATGGCGACGGTTTTCTACTCGTTCAGGCTTTTAAACTATATCGTCAAATACGTGAAATACCGCGGCGGCAAAATCCGCGTTCTCAAGGACGCAGTCGAGCTGTCGGACCGCGACAGGACGCTGAGGGTCCCGGCCGAGAGCATCACCTATCTTGAGGTCAATGTCCTCGGAAACCTGCTGGTCAGGGAGAAATACGCCCTTCATTCCTTCCCGCTGAACCTTCTTCCGGAAAATGACAGGGACACACTGAAGGGGCTCTTTCATGACATGGCCCCCAAGCGGACCGCGCTCTACGCCAAGGTCTGGGAGTTCGTCGACGCTATCGCGGTGGCGCTTGTCCTGGCGGTGCACATCATACAGTTTGTCATACAGGCGTATTACATACCCACCGGCTCCATGATGGACACGCTCCTTATCGGCGACCACCTTTTCGTGGAAAAGATTACCTACGGGCCGATAATCCCGAAGATGATCTTCATGGACGGACCGATACACCTGTACGTGCTTGCGCTCAGGGATATCCAGAGGGGGGATATCGTCATTTTCAGGCCTCCCCACGAGATCGACAAGGACTACATCAAACGGTGCATCGCCGTGCCGGGCGACCGGTTTGAAATAAGGAACAACGCGGTCTATATAAACGGAAGAAAGCTCGACGAAACCTACACGAAGGGCGTGACGCAGTACACCATGGGCGCCAGGAGCAGGGCCATCGAGGGGATTGTACCGGCGGGGAAGATAATCGTGCTGGGGGACAACAGGGAGAACTCCCAGGACAGCAGGGTCTTCGGCTATCTCGACATCAGCCGCATCAAAGGGAGGGCCTTTGTCCTGTACTGGAACCTGGACCAGCTCCGGCAGTTCAATTTCTCCAGGTTCGGTCTCATCAGATAATCCGGCGGCAACGCTTGCGTTCCCGGTACCTGCCGCCGCGCACCGTGCCTGATAGCGCATGAACCAGAAAGTCATCAACAGAAGGATATATGTCGCCGGGGCGATCTGCCTGATCGTCGCGGCCGTTCTTGCCGCCAGGCTCGTAAAGCTCCATTTTACCGGAATGATATCCATCGACTCCGACCGGGGGAGCGTCCTGAAACGCGGCGCCATCAAGGACTCCGGCGGCTACATACTCGCCGCGAGCATCGAAATGAATTCCCTGTTCGTAAATCCCCGTGAAATCGGAGACCCCGCCGCTGTGGCGGAAAAGCTGTCCCCGGCGGTCGGCATTTCCAGGGAGGACCTGGTGCGTCTTTTTTCGAGGAAGGACCGGCGCTTTCTCTGGGTGCGCCGCTGGCTCGACAACGCCAGGGCCGGGGAGATCCGGAACATGAACCTGCCGGGGGTCCACTTCCGGAAGGAATACAGGCGCGTGTATCCCCACGATACGCTGGGGGCCAACGTGCTGGGATTTACCGGGGCGGACAGCGGCGGCCTTGAGGGGATCGAATACAAATATGACGGCCTCCTCTCCGGCGCCGATCTCGACCGGGAGGACGGGACCCTTCTGGAAGGAGCCACGATCACCCTCACGCTGGACCGTTACATCCAGCATCTGGCGGAGCAGGCCATCGCCGAAACCGTGCAGAGGCACAGGGCGTCCCAGGGTACCGTGGTCATTCTGCAGGTAAAGACCGGAAGGATCCTTGCGCTGGCCCGCTATCCCACCTTTAACCCTAATTTTTATTTCCGTTACAGCCCCTTCGACTGGAGAAACTTCGCGGTCATCGACACTTTCGAGCCGGGATCGACCATAAAGATACTGGCGCTGGCCGCGCTGCTGGAGTCGGTCCCCGGCATCATGAACCAGACCTATGAGTGCCAGGGGCACGTCGACGTCGCCGGAAGGACCATCAACTGCGCGCACGTTCACGGCAGGGTGGGAATCAGGGACATCATCAGGTATTCCTGCAACGCCGGAATAATTCAGGCGATGAGGCGACTGAGGGGGGGCGCCTTTTACGGACTGCTGTCCCGTTTCGGGTTCGGCGCGAGGGCCGATGTCGGGCTTCCGGGTGAGGCCGAGGGGATACTCAGGCCTGTGTCGCAGTGGTCGGGCCTCTCGAAATATTCCCTGTCCATAGGGCACGAGATGTCAGCCACGGCGATGCAGCTGGCCGCCGCCTTCGGCGCCATCGCCAACCGGGGCGTGTACATGATCCCTTCGATCATCGAATCGGTTGAGCGGTCGGACGGCACCGTAATACATCATTTCCGGCCGCGCACAAGGGGAAGGGTGATACGGCGCGATATTTCGCTGGTGCTCATGGAAATGATGAGGGCGGTGGTCCTTTCGGGAACAGGGGCGCACGCGGCGTCCATTATTTTCGCCGTGGTGGGGAAGACCGGCACCTCGAGAAAGGCGGACATGCGGGAAGGGGGGTACAGCGACAGGGTCATCGCGTCCTTTGTGGGGATCGCGCCCTACGAGGACCCGGAGGTGTGCATCATGGTGGTGGTGGACGATCCGGAGGACCGGATGTCCGGGGGGGAGATAGCCGCGCCGGTGGTGGGGAACATCGTCGACCGGGTGCTCACCCGTCTCGGCGTGGGGGGGAGGCGCTCACGCGCCGTTCTTCCCGCCGACTTAAACCGGAAGGGGGCCCGGTTCAACGGCAGAACGATGCCCGACATGCGGGGGATGGACGTCTCGGGCGCGCTGGGACTGCTTTCGGAAATCACCAGGTCCAGGAACGTTCCCTTCGGACTCTCCGGGAGCGGCCGGGTGTATGCCCAGGAGCCCGCCCCGGGCGCCGAGCTCTCCGGGACCGGCAGGATCGATCTCAGGTTTTCGGAGGAGTGATGGATTCTCTGCTGTCAAAAAATCTCGAGGCGATGAAGGACCTTCATGCCGGCCTGATCCAGGCGGTGCGCGGCTCAGAAGGGGAGCCGGGTCTTGTTGTGGAGTCAAACCGCGCCGGTGATCCGGTCCCGCTGGCGCGGCGCGACGGGAAGCTTCTGCCGCTGCACAGCAAATTCGACCCCAGGAAAGAGGCCGCCAGGTTTATCGGGCAGATCGACACCGAACGGTTCGATCTTTTCGTGGTGCTCGGTTTCGCCTTCGCCTATCACGTCGAGGAACTGCTGAAAAAGATGGGGGACGGCGCAGTGTGCCTTGTGCTGGAGAAGAGCGCCGCCATGGTGCGGGAGGCGGCGTCGCACAGGGACCTCTCCGCCCTTTTCAGCGACCCCAGGCTGGCGGTGCTCGCGGACCCGGACGAGGAGACGCTCGCGGAGGCGCTCAGGGGGAAGGCGTCGCGCACCGTAAGCTTTATCACCCACCGCGGGTCCCACGCCGCGGACCCGGACTATTATCGCAACGCACTGGAGCTGGCGCGTTCTTTTATCTCCACCAAGGACGTGAACATCGCCACCCTGGCAAAATTCGAAAAAATCTGGAGCGCCAACATCGCCAGGAACATCAACCGGCTCATCGACACTCCCGCGGCCGGCATATTTTTTGACCGGTTCCGGGGAATTCCGGCCCTGGTCATCGCCGCCGGGCCGTCCCTTCTGGAGAGTATTGATTTTATCCGGGAAAACGCGCGCCGGTGCGTGCTCGTGGCGGTGGACACCTCATATCGGATACTGCTGAAGCACGGGATCGAACCGCATTTCTGCCTGACCGTGGACCCGCAGCTGGTGAACGCGCGCTATTTCGAGGGAACCGGGAAAACCGGCACCGTTCTGATCGCGGACCCGGTGGCGCACCCCGCCGCCTTCAGGCTTTTCCGCGGAAGGCCGGCAGCCACCGGGCTGGTATTCAGGATCATGAAATGGATCGAGGGGATCTGCGGCGAGCGGGGGGAGCTCACCCACGGCGGCTCGGTGTCCACCAACGCCTACGATTTCGCCAGGAGGCTCGGGGCCGCGCCGGTGGTGATGGTGGGGCAGGACCTTTCGTTTACCGGCGGGTACGCCCACGCCCGCGGGTCGTATCTTGACTGCGAGATTCACCTCCGCACCAACCGGCTTTACCGCGAGGAAATGTTCAACCGCGCCCAGCTCACCGCCCTGCCGAAAATCATGGTCCGCGGGATAGGCGGCGAAAAGGTCCATACCAACCAGAAAATGATGATTTTTCTCTCCTGGTTTGAAAAGCGCCGCGACCCGAATCTCGTAAACGCCACCGCGCGGGGCGCCTTTATACCCGGGATCCAGCACCGGAACTCGGCGGACCTCCGTTTCGAAGATCCGGGAATCGATATCGGCGGGACGGTGCGGGCGATTTACGACGGGGCCGATACCGAATCCGGCGCCGCCGCGTCGCGCGCCGGGCTCCTGGCCACGGTGAAGGCGATGATCGGCGAGCTGGAGGATCTGGTGCCGGTACTGGAACGCGCGATACGGGATTCGGAGTCCCTGTCCGCGGTTTTGAAGGAGGAGCGGCGCGATCAGGGGAGGATGAGGTACCTGCTGAAACGGCTCGACGAGGCGGACAGGGAGGTGGAATCGAAACGCGCCATCAAGGAGATCGTGAGCCTGTCGATGCAGAGGGTGATTCACACCATAACCGAGGGCTACGAGGTGGAGGGGGAGAAGGGGACGGAAGAGGAGCGAGTTGCCGAAAGGTCGCGTTACCTTTACCGGGGCCTGCTCGAAAGCGCGGTGTTCACCGGGAAGGTCTTCGGGAAGATGGCCCGCCTGCTGGAGCGGTCATAGCCTGGCCCGCTCCGCGAACTCCCTCTCAAGCACCTCGCGAATTTTGCCCGGATCGGGGGCCATCTCGATGGGCATGTTGGCGTACCGGGCGTCAACCCCGGCAAGCGTTCCTTCGTGATACCCCACCTTGAATTCGGAAAATTTCAGCCCGTGCGCGGTGGATATTACCACGACCCTTTCGTTTTTCGATATGGTCTGATTCTCCACGAGCTTGATGAGCACCGCAAGCGCCACGCCGGTATGCGGGCATGAGTACATTCCGGTCCTGTCGGCCAGAGCCGCGGCGTTGGCAAGTTCCTCCTCGCTCGCCTGCTCCACCACGCCGTCGAATTCGCGGAGCACGCGGATCGCCTTCTGGACCGACACCGGGTCGCCGATCTGAATGGCGGAGGCCAGCGTCTTCTGCGGCGTGATCGCCTCGAATTCGCTGAACCCCTTCAGGTAGGAAAGATACAGCGGGTTCGCCCGCTCGGCCTGTGCCAGTACGATACGGGGTTTCTTTTTGATGAGGCCCAGCTCGCGCATCATTGAAAAGCCGTTCCCCAGGGCCGACACGTTCCCGAGGTTGCCGCCGGGGATTATGATGACGTCCGGCACCTCCCAGTCGAACTGCTGGGTGATCTCAAGGGCGATGGTCTTCTGCCCCTCGATGCGGAGCGAGTTCATGGAATTGGCCAGATAGATTGTCTCGTCCCTTGTGATTTCCCGCACCACGCGCATGCACCCGTCGAAATCGGTGTCCAGGGAAAGCACGATAGAGCCGTTGGACATCGGCTGGACAAGCTGGGCGGTTGATATCTTGTTTTTCGGCAGAAACACGATGGAAGGGATGCCGGCGCAGGCTGCGTAGGCGGCGAGTGCCGCGGAGGTGTCGCCGGTGGACGCGCACGCCACCGCCTTTATGTTCCGCCCCCGGTGGATCGCCTCGTTCACCATCGAAACGAGCACCGTCATTCCCAGGTCCTTGAAGGAGCCGGTGTGGGTGTTGCCGCACATCTTCACCCATAGGTCGGACATTCCGAAAATCGCGCCGAAGCGTTTCGCCCAGAAAAGGTTGGTGTTCCCCTCATACATCGACACGATGTTTTCATCGTCGATGTCGGGGATCACCCACTCCTTTTTGCTCCAGATGCCGCTTCCGTAGGGCCACTCGTTTGTGCCGCGCCTGCCGTCGAAAAGGCGCTTCCATTCCCCGGCGCTCCTTTTTTTCAGCAGGTCCGTGTCGTGGCGCACTTCCAGGAGGCTCCCGCATTTTTCGCACTGGTACACCACCTGGTCAAGCGGGTATTCCACTCCGCATCCCGAGATGCACCTGAACACCGCCCTGAATTCGCTCATTGCGTTTCCCCCTGTCCGTTCTGCGAGTCCTCGACTCGTATCATCATGATATGGTTTTTCACGAACTCGAAGTTTTTCATCTCTTCCACCGCTTTTATCATCCCCTCTTCCTTCGCCTTATGGGTCATGATGATGAGCGGCACGTGTATGGAATCCACCTCTTTCTGGATCACTGAGGAAATGGAAATGTCGTGGGCCCCCAGTGTCCCGGATATTTTGGACAATATTCCGGATCTGTCCTCGGTGTGGATCCTGAGGTAGTATCTCGAAACCCTTTCGTCCGCCGGCAGGTATTTGACCGCCCCGGAAATGAGCGGAACCGGCGCCATGCCGCCGCCTTTTTCCATGATCTGCACCACGTCGCTCACCACCGCGGACGCGGTGGGACTGCCGCCGGCCCCCTTTCCGTACAGTATCACCGGATCCGTCATGTCTCCGTCGTACAGGACCGCGTTGAATTCGTTTCTCACCGCCGCCAGGGGGTGCTTTTCCGGGAGCATGGTCGGATGGACACGTATGTCAATCCTGTCGCCCAGGACTTTCGCGATTCCCAGGAGCCGGATTTTGTAGCCCATTTCCGCGGCGTAGCTGATGTCTATCCTGCTGATTTTTGTGATCCCCTCGATGGTCAGGGACCGGTAGTCGATGCTCCTGTTGAAGGCCAGCATCGACAGTAGCGTTATCTTGTGCCCGGTGTCGTACCCCTCGATGTCGAAGGTGGGGTCCGCTTCGGCGAACCCCCTGCTCTGGGCGTCCTTCAGCGCCTCCTGGAAGGAGAGCTCGCCGTCCTCCATGCGCGAGAGAATGTAATTTGTGGTGCCGTTCAGTATCCCCATGACCGACCTGACCCTGTTTCCCACGAGCCCGTACCGGAGCGCCATGACGCAGGGAATTCCCCCGCCCACGGACGCCTCAAAGCCCAGCGTTGCCGGCCCGCGCGCGGCGGTCTCGAATATCTCGGTCCCGTCTTCGGCAAGGAGTTTTTTATTGGCCGTCACCACGCTCTTTCCCCGCCGCAGCGCCTCCAGGATAATGCTCTTTGCCGGTTCAATTCCGCCGATCAGCTCGATCACTATGTCGATCGCCGGGTCCTCAACCACGGTTTTCCAGTCGGAGGTGACCGCCGCCCCGTCGGTGATTCTCTCGACCACGTCGGTCCGCAGGTCGCAGATCGTTTTTATCTTCACGTCGATCCCGGTCCGTTCCCGTACTATTTCCGCGTTGTGCTTGAGCAGGTTGTAGACGCCGTTTCCCACGGTGCCGAAGCCTATGAGTCCGATCTGTGCGCGCTTCATGTCGTGTCCTGTAGAATGTAATTATGGGAATTTATGCTGTTCGCCCCTTTTTTGTCAAGTGTTTCGGAGACACCGCCGCAAAGGCCTTACGGACAGGGGCTCTGCGTTAGAAATAAAGTATTTGATTTTTCCGGGCCTCTGTGCTACATTTGTGATGCTGTCGACCGGCGTTATTTTCCGCGGCGTATCCGGCGGAAAGGAGCCGAAGCGATTATTTTTATTTAAAGTAAGATAGAGCAGGAAGCCCCGGGTGGGAAAACACGCGGGGTCCTTCTCATACATCCGCATCGAAAAAGAGGGAGGAGTCAATGAAGAGAATCGCGTATCTGTGTGTGATCGGCCTGATGGCGTTCAGTGTCTCGTGCAAAAAAGAGACGCAGACCGAAGTGGCCCGCGAAGGAGCGGTAAATTTCATTGCCGGAGAGGTGTTTATTGTTACCGAGGGGAACAAGGCCAAGGCCAAGGTCGGCGATGCCGTGAAAAAGGGGAACACCATAGAAACCGGCGCCAAATCCATGGTGGATATATATTTCGGGACCAACGTCATCAAGATTCTTGAAAAGAGTTCGGTGAGGATCGATCAGCTCGTGACCGTCATCGCCACCAACTCTGAAAAGAGCGAGTTCTATGTTGAGCGCGGCAGGCTCTTTTCCAAGGTGGCCAGAAAGCTCGCCAAGGGAGAGACCTACCGGATCAAGACCCCCACCACGATCGCGGCGGTGCGGGGCACCGAATTTCTTGTTGCCGAAGAGGGTGATAAGAGCAATATCGCCTGCCTTGACGGGCAGGTGGCGGTATTGAACAAGTCCCTTGCGGGCGATGAGGCCGCAGGCGAGAAATACGACCTGGAAGCGGATCTTGAGACGCTTAACAAATCCCTTGAAGGGAAGGGAGCCGTTGTCGTGGTCGACGGGGGAGAGGAGGTCGTTGTCGAGCAGGGGCGCCCCATGACGGTGAAGGAACTCACCGATTCCAACAGGAAGATGATCCAGGACATCCTGAGCAACATCAGGGACCTGCAGGCCGACATCAGGAGGAAATTCGAGGAAGAGCGCGACAGGATCGTGAAGGCGGTTGAGGAGCAGAAACAGCGCGACGCCGAGATGGTGAAGGAGCAGATTCAGAAAGACCAGCAGAACGTGAAGGAGCAGGTTGACAAGGACAAGGACAACATAAACAAGGTCCTTGGCGACACCGACGTGAAGGGAGTTGCGGGATCCACCGAAGGGCAGAAGGGCGAGGCCCAGGACGCGGTGAAGGCGCAGCAGGACAAGCAGAAGGACATTTTCAAGGACATACTGCCGAAAACCGACGAGCAGTAAGGGAACGGGTCGGAGACTGTCCCGTAAAAATCTTAACAGCATCATCATGTGTCACCGGGGCGGCCGCAGGGCCGCCCCTTTCTGTTTTTCTGCAAGGGCAGTATCCGCCGCCGAGGGGAATGGTTCCTTTACCCGGCGCCGGGAATCTCCACCTCCTTCATGATGATCATTTCCGTGTCCTCCTGATGGGGCTCAACCCGGTACCGCACCCCTTCCGGCGCCGCGATGAGGCTCCGCGCCTGGAGGAAGTCCTTGTATTCCGATTTCACCCCGCATACCTTGACAATGACCGCGCCGGAAAGGGCGGCTCCACGCACGTAGATGTCGTTGTCGCGGCGGAATTTTTCCTCCGGTGTTTCGTTTTTTTTCAGGGAAAAGGTGGGCGAAAAGATGATATCCGCCCCCTGCTCCTTCATGAAGAGGAATCCCGCCTCGTCGAAAATGTCGGCGCAAATCAGCACGCCGAAGGTGATACCTTGGGACCGGAATACGCGGTAATCGTCACCGGGGGTGAGCTTCCCCACTTCGGCGAAAAAGAGACGCTTTTTACGGTACGATCCGAGCATTTCGCCGCCATGAAAGATAAAGGAGGTGTTGTACATGTTGCCTCCGGCAACCTCGGGCATGGTGCCGCCGATCACCGTTGCGTCGAGCTCCCTTGAGAGGAGGCGGATCCTCTGTATCTGCATCTCCTGGTTGTGCGGGGTCTGGCCGTGGTTGCCGAGCCGCCGGAGCACGAAAAAGTATTCGGGGAAACAGACGAAATGCGGCCGGAAACGCTTCATTTCGGCCACGTCCCGTTTTGTCAGCGGTATTCCCAGCGATTTCTGGTACAGTATCACACGGACTTTTTTCATCTCCTGATCCTCTTTTCCAATGCTTCCCTTTTTCATGCTTCTGTCAATGATATCGGGAATACGGCAAAAAAAATTTTTTTAAAAAAAATTAATTCCTCCCGTGAGCGGAGGCGCCATTCAATTAATGCACCTTCCCCGGGGAAAAATTCATACACACTGGCTACAGAGAGGGATCATGAAACGGTTGTCATTGAACAGTGACGGCAGGGACGGCTTTGTCCGCTGTTACGAAAAGTACTCGAGAAATATCCGCATATATCTCAACAGGATGGTGAGGGACGAATTCGTTTCAGAGGAGCTGATGCAGGATTCGTTCATGAAAGTGATGGAGAAGGGGTACGATATGGATCCGGAATCGCCCGGTACGCTGAACCTGATCGTCACGGTGGCGAAGCGCAAGGCGCTGGATTATCTGAAACGCCGAAGGCTTGAATCGGTAAAATACCAGGAAATACGGTTCCGGGAAGCCCTTCTGGATGACCGATTCTACAAAGACCTGGAGGAATACCATATACACTGCGAGATAGTATCGACCCTGCATGACGAGATTGACGCATTTAGCGGGAACCTGCGGGAAGCGATTGTAGACCGAGTATGCGAGGGGGTCAAGCGGATCGTCGCGTCCAGGCGAAGGCGGGTTTCCCTGTACCGGATAATGCAGGCGGAGATGACGCTCCGGAAACGGCTGAAAGCGGGACTTGGAGCGTATTTCATCGAGTCGTGAGAAGGACCTCGAGCTTCCCTAAAAACTGCTTGTAATAAATGCCGCGGTCTGTTTTATGTCGCATCCACAGGTACTCGCAATGATTTTTGGAACCAGGGACAACCTATGAGCGGCCGCGCCCCGGCAGAGCTTTTTCCTGCCGACAGAGACGGAGGCTGCGAAGCGGTCATGGAGCCGTCCGTGACGTGGACGGAGGGCGCCCGCGAACTCTTCGCGCGCGGGGACTTCGGTCCGGGCGAGCGCCTGCTCCTGAAAGCGGAGGCATGGCTCCTCCAGCTCACCCACGCGTATAACAAGATCATGTCCCTGTCCAATTCCAGGACCAGGATACTGGCCCATCAGGTGGAGAGCACCCACCGCATCATCAATTCCCTTGACCACCGCTTTCTCATTGCGGACGAAGTGGGACTGGGCAAAACGGTCGAGGCCGGCCTTGTCATCAAGGAGCTTCACTTCCGCCACGGCCATGACAGGGTGCTCATCGTCTGTCCGTCTTCGCTCCAGTCTCAGTGGCAGAGCGAGATGGCGGCGAAATTCAATGACAGCTACGAAATCGTGGACAGGAAAGCCCTGGAATCGGCCAGAAAGCTCCTGAAAAAAGGGGATGACCCCTGGATGCGGTTCCAGAGGGCCATCTGCTCGATCGATTTCATCAAAAACCGCGACATGGCGGATGAGATCGGAAAGTCCGGATGGGATATCGTCGTGTTCGACGAGGCGCACCGGCTCCGCCGCGACGCGAAGCAGAGCACCCTGGCCTACTCCGTGGCGGAGATACTCTCCAAACGTACCCGGTCGCTCCTGCTCCTGTCCGCAACCCCGTTTCGGGGAAAACTTGAGGAGCTCTACTATCTGATCTCGCTCATCGACAAAAACCTGCTCGGACCTTTCCAGACCTTTTACCGCACCTACTGCATCGACAGCGGCAGCGCGCCGGACCTGAAAGGGGCGCTTTCCCGGGTTGTCATACGAAGGACCAAAAAGGAGGTGGGGGGATTCACGAAACGCCACGCAAGGACCGTCAGGTTCGCGCTGTATCCGGACGAGCGCCTGCTCTATGACGAAACGACCCGGTACGTGGTTGAGGAGTACAACAGGGCCATGGCCAGGGAAAACAGGGCCGTCGGGTTCGTGATGACGGTATTCCAGAAACTCCTCGACTCGTCCCACTACGCCCTGCACAGGGCCCTGCTGAACAGGCGCAACCGGCTCATTGACGAAGCGGCCCGTCTTGAAAAGATCAACGAGGCGCCCCCGGCGCAGGAGATCGACCTCTCGCTCGTCGAAGACAGCGAAAACCCCGAGGATTACTGCGCCGTTACCCTGAAAGAGACCGTCGCGGAGCTGAAGATCGAAATCGCCACCCTGGACCGCCTTGTGTCGCTGGCCGGGTCCGTGTCGGAGAGCGTCAAGGGCGAGAAGCTGAGGGAGCTTCTGAAAAAGGTGGTGGCGGAGGATGGAAAGAAGGTGGTGATCTTCACCCAGTTCATGACCACCCAGGAGTACCTGAAGGGGATCCTCTCGGAATACCGCATCGTCACTTTCAACGGGTCCATGAACAGGGACGAAAAGGACGCGGCGGTGGCACGGTTCAGGGACGAGGCCGATCTGTTCATCTCCACCGAGGCGGGGGGGGAGGGGAGGAACCTTCAGTTCTGCAGCGTAATGGTGAATTACGATCTTCCCTGGTCGCCGCTGAAGATCGAACAGCGGATCGGCAGGATTCACCGTTTCGGGCAGAAGAGCGACGTGTACATCTACAATTTCGCCACCAGGGACACCGTGGCCGAAAGGGTGCTCGAAATACTCACTCTAAAGCTGAAAATATTCGAGCAGTCCATCGGCGCCATGGACGTACTCCTCGGACAGATCGGCGAGGAGGCGGAACTGGGGAAACTGTTCATGGACATGGCTTCCGGCGTAAAATCCGGGAAGGAGGTGGAGAGGGAGATCGAGGCGAGGGTCCGGGACGCGAAAGCGAGCTATGAGAAGCTTTCGGAGCTGACCGTGGCTCGCAGGCTCGACTTCAATTACGACGAGTACTACAGGGTCACCCTCAAGGAGCGCACCTTTTCAAACAGGAGAATCGAGGATTTTGCGGAAAGGCTTCGCCTTCAGGACGGCGATGCTCCGGTCCGAATCGCCAGAAAAAGGGGGACCAAGGGGGTCTACAGGGTCACTGGAAGGGACGGCGCCGAATTTTACGGCACTTTCAACAGTATGCTGGCGCTGGAGCGGGAGGACCTTCAGTTCCTGGCATTCGGTCACCCGGCGGTGGACGCCCTGATGCGCCATGCGCAGTCCGATGATTTCTGCGAGGTGCCCTGTATCCTGCGTGTCAACTGCGGAAGGCCCTTTGCCGGCCTGCTTTTTCTGTTTCTCGTGTCCATAACGTCCGTGTCGGAAACCAGAGAGCTGGTGCCGGTGGTGGTGGAGTGCGGCCGGTACCGGGGGGACCGGGTCTGCGAGGAGCTTGAGGAGGGGATCATACAGGGGACGCTCCGATGCGACGGCCATGCCGGCTTGAAAGGGGAGGGGGCGGCCCCATCCCTTGCGGCCGGTGTGCTGGACAGGGGATTTGAGGCGGCCCAATCCAAGCTCGCGGCGATTCTCAGGGAAAAAGCCGCCTCGATAACCGAGACCCTGGACATGAAACTCTATCCGGAAATGGAGAAGGTGGAGAAATCCTATAATGACGCCATAGCCGAGCTTCAGCACAAGCTTGATCTTCAGGAGTCGAGGATGAAATGGTACGGGGAGGACCTCAAGGGGGCGATCACCAGAACCAGAAACGCGCTCAGAAAAACCGAAGCGGAAAAGCTGGAGACCATGAATCGCTACCGGGGGTACCTGGGTGTGCGCTGCGGCGCGGAACTGATCGGTTCCGGCATGATCCTTTCGGCATGAGTGCCCCGCGCGCGGAAATAATACTCTTTTTCGTTTGACATAAAACAGCCCCTTCCGGTAGACTGCGTCACAAAATTCTCTCGATAAAAACTATGTTTTTTAATTCACCGGAATTCCTGCTCTTTTTCACCGTGGTAAGCATCGCGTTTTTCGCGATGCCTCACCGGTTCCGCTGGATCATGCTCCTCGGCGCCAGCTATTTTTTCTACATGTGCTGGAACGTCAATTACGGCGCGCTGATCCTGTTCACCACCGCTGTGGTGTACGGGGCGGGCATCCTGATGCACCAGAAGCCGAAAAGCACGAAGTCGATCATCCTCACGACCGCGATCGTCCTGTGCCTCGGGGTGCTTTTTCTGTTTAAATACTACAACTTCTTCGCGCGGTCGGTGCAGGGTTTCTTCGATCTGGTCAATGTCGACAGAAAGATGCCTTTGCTCGGGTTTTTACTCCCCGCAGGAATTTCCTTTTATACTTTTCAGAGCATCGGGTACATCATCGACGTATACCGCGGCGAAAGGGAGCCGGAAAGGCATTTCGGCATATTCGCACTTTATGTGAGCTTTTTCCCCCAGCTGGTCGCGGGCCCCATCGAGCGCTCCAAATATCTTCTGCCCCAGTTCAGGAAAAAGATGACCTTCGACTACGACAGGGTCACCGACGGGCTCAAGCTCATGGCGTGGGGTTTTTTTAAGAAGCTCGTGGTGGCCGACAGGCTCGCGCTCTACGTGGACAGGGTCCATATCAACCCGCAGGCGCACGACGGCATGGTGCTCATTCTGTCCGCCATTTTTTTCGCCTGGCAGGTGTACTGTGATTTTTCCGCCTACTCGGATATCGCCATAGGCTCGGCCCAGGTGATGGGGTACGACCTCATGGACAATTTCAACCGCCCCTTTCATGCCAAAACCATCAACGAATTCTGGTCGCGGTGGCATATTTCCCTTATCACCTGGTTCAAGGACTACCTGTACATTCCCCTGGGGGGCAACAGGGTGCCGAAATGGCGCTGGTACCTGAATATCATGATCGTCTTTTCCCTCAGCGGGCTCTGGCACGGCGCGCAGTGGACCTTCGTGCTGTGGGGCTCCATGAACGGTCTGTTCATCATCATAAGCCATCTGACCATAAAAAGAAGGCTCATCATAAAGGACAAAATCTTCGGCCTGATCGCCCGCGTGCCGGCCGCCGTCTACGGGGCCGCCGGTGCCGCAGTTGCCGCGGCGGCATACTGGAGGGGCATGCAAGTCTGGTCGCCGGCGGGCGTGGTGACCGCCGCAGCCTGTGCGCTCCTTCTGTTCATGGCTTTCGTGAAAACCAGGAGTTACTTTCCGAAGGTGCTTGAGGGGATGAAGGGGTTCGTCGCGGTTTTTGTGACCCTCAACCTGTTTATTTTCGGCGCGGTCTTTTTCAGGTCGCAGTCCGTCGAGGTGGCGTTATATATTCTGGCGCATCTCTTCGATAACCTGACGTTTCAGGGTGCGGCGCTCGGTTTCAGCACCGCGGAATTCGTCGCCATGTTTTTCGTGATTATCGTGGTCGAGGTTTTTCACGCGATTCAGCGGCACGGCAGCATCAGGCATATGCTCCGCGAAAAACCGCTGCTGGTCCGATGGGCGCTCTATCATCTGTTTGTGTTCGGGATACTGATCGGCATGTATAAGACTATGCAATTCATTTACTTTCAATTTTAAGTATGAAAAAATTTCTGATAAAATCAACGCTCTTCGTCGCCACGGTGTTTGCCTATATCATCGGCGCGGTCTATTTTCTTCCGGTGGACCAGGACTCCTATATCGCCGCCACGAAGGACCGGCACCGGAACCTGGAGATAACGCAGAGGCCGAGGATAATCCTCATCGGCGGATCGAGCCTCGCCTTCGGCACCGACAGCGATATGATCCACCGCCGCACCGGGCAGAACGTGGTGAACATGGGGTATCACGGCGGGCTGGGGCTCCAGTTTTACGCAAACGAGATCAAGCCCTATCTCGGCAGGGGCGACACCGTGATCGCCGCCTTCGAATATCAGCTCTTGGCCGACCCGAATGTCGGGGGGATGGCCCCGATTGTCGAGGTGACGATTTTTTATCCCCGGGCCATCTGTTACTTTACGCCGCGGAACGTGAAATCCTACTTCGATTACCTTCCCATCACGTTCCAGCGCCGCCTCAGGGGAGTATTCAGCCCCAGTACCGTGGACGAGCACACCTACCGCAGGTCGAAGTTCAACAAGTACGGCGACTACCTGGGGCACCTGAATGTGGCGCCGCATCTCGGGATTTCGCCGCAGATCGTGCCTGAAAAACTGACCGACCAGGCAAGGGACATATACGTAGAGCTCAGGGACTATTGTGTAGAGAAGGGGGCGAAGCTGTATATCGCCTTTCCTCCCCTGATGGTGGAGAAGGGGAACGGCGATAAATTGCGCGAAGTCACCGGGAAACTCAATTCTCTCTACCGCGATATGGAGACCCTGGGCATTCCGATGATCGGAAATCCCCGTGATTTCGTATATCCGGAAGAGTATTTCTACGACACGATATACCACCTGAATGGCAGTGGAAGGGAAATGAAGACAAGGGAAATGATCAAGGCGATGAAGGCGTATCCCTCGCTTTTCACGGTTCCTGACACTTTCCAGGGGACGCCGGCGTCAACGCAACGTTGATTCCGGCGGGTCTACGTACGCGTTACTGGCGGTCCTTGTTCTTTTTTTTGTCGGCCTTGGCCTGCTTTTTTTCCTTCTGGGTTTTCTGCGGTTTCTTTTTCGCGTCTTTTTTCGTATCCGCCGATTTTGACATTGCGATCCTCCAGTATCCTTTCCGTTCCGGTGATTGTTTTTCAGTGGACAGATTTCCGACAGGACGGCGGATTTTTCAACATTTTTTTTTCTGCTTTTTTCCCGAATAAACGAAGAAACAATCGCCGCTTCGGTCCAATCCGGCGTTGACGGGCCTGCGTCTGCGGCCGCGTTATTTGCTTTTTTGCAGCCGGTTCCTGTCCCTGATCCTGTCCGGCAGCGGCCTCAGGTTTTTCACGATTCCGATCAGGGACAGGATCCGGAGCATATAATAGGTGAAGTCGATTTCCCACCAGAAAAAACCGGCCCGGGCGGTGACCGGATAATGATGATGGTTGTTGTGCCACCCCTCGCCCAGCGTGAGCACCGC
This sequence comes from Spirochaetota bacterium, assembly GCA_041737965.1. Lineage (GTDB taxonomy): Bacteria > Spirochaetota > UBA4802 > UBA4802 > UBA5550 > JAFGJK01. The sequence goes on from JBGSQT010000009.1 coordinate 248,106, forward strand.
CATAAGGAGATTGTTCCTGCTTGTGTCGGGGAGATCGTACCTGCGGGACCCGAACATGTGGTCTATGGAGTTGATCGAAAAGGTCGCGTGGCTGCACATGACCGTGGAGATGAAAAAGCCCCACACAAGGAGCTGCGGGCCGTCGGTGCCGAGACCCGGCGCATACAGGTGCAGAAGGTGCCCGGTTGCGAGCACCAGCACGCCGGTGAGCACCGGCACCGCCAGCGCAAACTTGTCGAGAAGCACCAGCTCCGGGTAGCGGAGCCAGTCTTTCAGGTACTCGATCCTGGTCCTCTTGTTCTCATAGGCCAGTATCCAGCCGATATGACTCCACCAGAAACCCTGCAGGAGCGGAGAGTGGACGTCCCCCTCCACGTCGGTGAAAATGTGATGGTGCCGGTGGATCGCCGCCCACCAGAGGGGGCCCCGCTGCATCGCCGAGCACCCGAGAAAAGCGAAGATAAATGAATAAACCCTGTTGGCGTCAAAGGAATGGTGCGCGAAATAGCGGTGATAAAACGCGGTGATGCCGAACATGCGAATGAAGTAGAAGACCGCGGCGAATGTGACGGCGAATGGGCTCCATCCGACCCAGATGACGCCCGCACACATCAGGTGGAATAAAAGGAACGGAACGCTGCCGACCCAGTCTATCCCCTTTTTGATTTTATCCTCTGGAGGGGGAGGGTCGTATTCCGGGGTAAAGTACCCCTTTATTAATCCTATGAATTGCGATGTCATATCGGCATAACCTTCTGATAATATGATATCAGTTGAATCGGGTCGAGCCGTCTGTACTGGAGTCCCGTGGGACCTCAGTGTCCGTAACTCATGATCCTGACATAAATATACATCCGTTCTTTTCAGTCAGTCAAAAAAATATTGATTTCCCGGTAAAAGACTGTATGCAAGTAAACAGAATGTCTTCCAATGTTAATGAATATTCACCGGCGTGCCGGGTTGAATACGGGATTGTTTCCTGAAACCGAAAATATTGTTTACACAGTCCGGTATCTATACTATCTTTATGCTCAATGCTGGCGGTGCCGGAGGATAATGTATGAAACGATCGGTTTTGGTCCTTACAGTTCTCATGGGGATGGCGCTCTTTTCCATCTCCTTTCAGGGTCAGCAAAACGGCGCCCTGGGACAAAAAAAGACTTTCAAGGAAGCAAAGGAGAAGATCATCAGCGGCTTTGAATCCGAAAAGGCCAAAATCGTCCGCGGCCCCGAGGAAATGAGGCTGATGCTTGCAGAGATACAGAAGGACATCGTAAAGCGGAACCTCACCTTCGTGGCCGAGATAAATGAAATGATGAAGTACCGTATCGCCGACATCACCGGCGCGTCGGTCCCGAAAGACATCGATGTGAGCGCCTCACAGCAGTACAATCGCGGCCAGTATCTCTGGGGCTATTTCTTGGAGCAGTACAAACAGTACCTCAGGGACAAGATTCAAGACGACCGGGACAGGTATGATGAGAACGATAATAAGAAAAACGAGGGGACGATCGACGATTCCGACCGTGACGATCGGTATCGCGACGATTCAAAAAAAGACGAATACAGGGACGATGATTCCAATAAAAAAGACGAACAGTACACCGACAATACCGACCGGCGCGATTTGGACAGAATCGAGAATCTCGACACTGACATCGAAAACAATCCGGTGCCCACTATGGCGGCTTTCTCCTGGGCCGCCAGGGGGAAGGTGACCCCGGTCCGTTTCCAGAACACCTGCGGCAGCTGCTGGGCCTTCACCTCCACCGCGGTGATCGAATCGAATTTTCTTATCCGGAAAAAACTCGACCTTGACCTTTCCGAGCAGCAGTTGCTGGACTGCGCGGTGGACAACGCCGGGAGGAGGGCCGGATCCTGCGGCGGCGGATGGTACGGCAAGGTTTTCGAGTATCTCATGAAATCGAGCGTGACCACGGAGAACGTGGTCCCCTACAAGAACAGCGACCAGTTCTGCAGGCCGGTGATGCCCTCGCAGTACAAAATAGCCGCCTGGGGATACCTGAGAAAAGACGCCGGGATCCCGACCGTGGAGGAGATGAAAACGGCGCTGTGCCGTTACGGCCCGATTGCCGCCTGCATCAAAGTGACGCCGGCATTTCAGGCCTACGCCAGCGGGGTTTTCAACGAGTTCGCCGCGACCTACGGGCAGAGGGACATCAATCATGCGATCACCATCGTCGGCTGGAACGACGCGAAGCGGGCCTATCACGTGAAGAATTCATGGGGGAGCGCATGGGGAGAGAACGGCTACTGCTGGGTTGAATACGGGTGCAACAACATCGGATACGGCGCCACCTGGGTGCTGGTGACGCCTGAAATGAAGTAATTGATTTGGATGCGAGGTGAATATGGCACATATTTTTACGATTTTCCCTGCCGCTGCGGTACTTCTCGTCTTTTCGCTCTCCTGCGCCTCGGGGCCTTCCGTGATCATCACCGAAGGTGACAGCGGCAAGACGGTCGAGGTGCGCGAGGGATCGACCTTTGACGTCAAGCTCAAGGCGCAACTCGGCACCGGATACGGCTGGCAGCAGAAGGAGGCCCCCGACTTCGTGGAACTCAGGGGCGCCCCGAAACAGGAGGCGTCAAATGAAACGGTCGAGACGGGCGGGTTTGAATTTCAGGTGTTTTCTTACAACGCGGCCGGAAAAGGGAAGGGGGACATTGTGTTCGAATACCGCCAGCCCTGGAACACAAAGGCCCGGGCATTTAAAACGTACCGGGTGTCGCTGGAAATCAGGTAGCGTGCCGGCCCGTTATTTTCCGGAAAAATACAATTCGGCTGCGTCCAGTGTGGAATAGATTTTCACGAAAGTATTCAGCTTGATGATGCGCATTATGTCAAGAATGCTCTCATTGTTGCACACAATGAGCAGTTCGCTATCGTGGTTTTTAAGCAGGTTTTTCGTATTGGCGAGAAATCCGATGCCGGAGGTGTCTATATAATGAACGCTGTTCAGGTCCACTATGGTTTTCGGATAATTCAATTTCTGGAGCAGGGCTATGGTCTTTGATGACACCTTGGTGACTTCATGAAGCGCGAAATCATCGCTCAGAACTTTTATCACCACATAGCCGCTTTTCTCATGAAGTTCAATGATGTCCATGTTCAGTCCCCGCAATGAAATAAAACGCGAACTCCCGGTAACGGGACCATTATAAGCTATCCGACCGACACCGGACATGTCAAGTAAATAAATTGTATGCGTGCGTCCTCATCCCTTTCTCAGAAGAACGATGGTGACGCCGTCACCCCCTTCACCCTGTTCTCCGGCCCTGAAGTCCCTGACGTAGGGGGAGCCGGGGAGGGCACTCCGCACGGCTTCCTTCATTGCCCCGGTGCCGTGGCCGTGTATAATCACCGCGCTGTCGACTCCGCTTCGCGTCATGCCGTCCAGGTCATCCTCCATTTTCCGGAGCCCCTCCAGGACGCGCATCCCCCGGAGGTCCACGGTATTGTAGCTGGTCTGGATGGTCATGGGGACCGCGCTCCCCTCTGTTTCCCGGACGTCCTCGGTCACCGTCTTTTTTTCGCTGGTTTTCCTTTTCGGTGTTCCCCGGTCCCTGGGTGACAGCAGATCGTGATAACGGTACCGGGAGGTGATGTTCCCGCCCAGCAGCACGGTGACGGTCTCCCTTTCCGGGTCCACCGCGGCGATCTCCCCTTCCCTTTCAAGGGGCAGCACGAAGATCCGCTTTCCCGGCGCCAGGGATTCCGGGTTTACCGGCTCGTAGCGGTCGCGGAACATTTCGCCGACGCCGTCCTTTATCTCCTCCATGACGTCCTCTTCCATACGCCGCAGGGCCTCATACTCCTTCCACGATTCGGCGACGCCAGCCTCCTCGATGCGTTTGATCCGCTCGGCGATGCCGCGGCGGTGTTCCCGGATTTCTTCGATAAAGGAGATCCCCTCGAGCCGTTTAATCTCCTCCTCGCGGCGGCGCTGACGCTGTTCCTTCAGCCCGATGCGCTCCCTTTCCTCCCGCAGCGCCTGCCGCTCCATGCGGACCGCCTCCCGTTCCTCCCGCATCTCCTCCTCCATTTTCTGCATCCGCTCGATCAGGGCGTCTGCGCCGGTCTCGCTCTCATTCAGGAGGTCCGAGGCGCGGGCGAGCACCGCCGGCGGAATTCCGCAGTTGCCGGCGATTTCCAGGGCGTAACTGGTACCCGGTATGCCGGTATGGAGCCGGTATTCCGGCTTCAGTGTGCCGGTATTGAAGGAAACCGACGCGTTCATGAAACGGGCGTCTTTCGACGCGAGCTCCTTCAGCTCGTTGTAGTGGGTGGTGGCGACGACGCAGCTTTCCCGGACGGTCAGCTCCTCCAGGACCGCCCGGGCGAGAGCGGACCCCTGGCGGGGGTTGGTGCCCACCACTATCTCGTCGATGATTATCAGCGCGGCGCGGTCCGCCCTTTCCAGCATCTCGCGGATCACCGCCATCTGCCCTGAAAAGGTGGACAGAGACTGGGCCAGGTTCTGGTCGTCGCCGATGTCGGCCATGATGCAGGTGAAAACGCCCATGGTGGAATCCGGCGAGGCGGGTATATGGAGCCCGTGGAGCGTCATGAGGGCGCAGAGGCCGATCGTTTTCAAAAGAACGGTTTTGCCGCCGGTGTTGGCCCCCGAGATGATGAGACAGCGGTAGTGTTCCCCCAGCTCCACGTCGTTGGGGACCGCCGCCGGATTCATGAGCGTCAGCAGGGGGTGGCGCGCGGAGAAAAGCCGCATCCCGGGGCGCTCGGTCACCTCGGGGCCGTGCCCCCGCACCGCCTCGCTGAAGGAGGCGGCGCCGGCGATCAGGTCGA
>JBGSQT010000010.1:0-3559 GCA_041737965.1 Spirochaetota bacterium
CCCCCCCCCCCCCCCCCCCACGCCGCATATATTTCTCATACCCCGTACTCCGCCCGTTCGATCAGCTCCAGCTGCATTTCCCGGTTCAGGGTAACAAAGTAGGCGTTGTAGCCCGATATCCGCACGATCAGGTTCCGGTAATTCTCCGGGTGCGCCATGGCGTCGCGCAGGACCGCCGACGATACCACGTTCATCTGCATCTGCATGCCTCCCAGATCGAAATAGGTCTTCACGTAGGAGAACATGTTATTCACCATGGCCTCGTGGGTCTCGCTCACGCTCGGCACCACCTTCACGTTGAAGGCGATGTTGTTATTCATGGTCTTCGGGTCGAGCCTCGCCACGTCGCGGATGTTGTCCAGCAGGTTCTTCGACGCGTTCGGCTCCGGCGTGAGGCCCGGCCTGAAGGCCTTGCCTGCCTGCCTCCCTGACGGGAGCGCGCCGGTCATGTTGCCGAAGATCACGTGGTTCGACATGGACCAGAAGCCGGCCGTGTAACGGCCGCCACGGTAGTTTTCATGTCCGTAGTATTCGTCATGGGTGAATTTTGCTACCCGCTGGGCCATGTTCAGCGCCTCGTCACTGCCGGAGCCGAAGCGCGGCACCCGGTTCATGACCATGGCATGGAGCTGCGGGTATCCTTCATAATTCGCGTCAATGGCCCTCTTGAACTCCGGGAGTGAAACCCTTTTCTCGTCATACACAAGCCTCTTCACCGCCATGAGGGAACCGGTGATGTCAGCAAGGCCGATGCAGGCGGCGCCGGAGCTGTTGTATGTCGCCCCGCCCTTTGTCACATCGAGGCCCTTCCTCACCGGCCCGTCAATCAGTGCGGAGAGCAGCGGGGTCGGCCTGATATAGCCGTGGGCCCTGCCGAGCATATTGTTATATTCGATGGCATTGTCTATCAGGAACCTGAACTGTTGCGTGAAGGCATTGTAAAATTCCTCGAAATCCGTGAAGCTTCCGTTTTCGATCACGCCGGTCTCGGGCCCCACCTTCCAGTTCATCAGGGGGTGCCGGCCGTTGTTCAGCGCCATCTCCAGTGCCGCCACCATGTTCATCATCATGCAGTTGGTGTGGCCGATATGCTTGCCCGACAATGTTGGCTCAACGCACCCGGTCGCGGACCAGTCGCGCAGGTCGCGGGGATCGTAGTTGAATTCCTCCAGGGATGCCATGACCGCCGTGTCGCTATGGAGCGACGGTGTCGCCGTGGTCATCAGGTTCACCTCGCAGAGCCTCCGGAGATAGGCCGTGCTGTTCTTCTCCCGGTTGTAGCGGGCGTTCACGTTCGGGTCCCTGATGCTGAGCATCTCCGTCACCTTCAGGAATATATAGGTCATGTCGCACACCGCATCCTCGCCGTCGGGGGTGACTCCCCCCAGGGTGATCGCCTGGTCGGATGAGCTTCCGCCGAAGAGGTAATTGCCGATGTCCGGCACCAGGGGCAGGTGGTCGGTGCAGCGCATGTAGAAGCAGCCGACCAGTTCTATGGTTTTCTTAATGCAATCATTGCGCTCTTCCTCTGATGAACACTTCGCCATGTCAGATTCAAAATAGGGCTGGAACCACTGGTCCATCCTGCCGAGGGAGAGGCCCGCATTGGTGTTCTCCATGTGGAGCCCCACCCAGCCGATCCACGCGGCGTTAACCGCCTCGTCCAGGGTCGCGCAGGGGTTCTCCGGCACCTTATGGCAGATCTCGGCAAGGCGGAGCAGTTCAAGTTTCCTGGCAAGGTCCTGTTCAGCCGCCGCGTCCCCGCCCGCCTGTTTCGACAGGTTCTTCGCGTAGGCGGTCAGGCCTTCCAAGCAGAGGATCATCGCCTCCAGAAGGTTCCTCTTGCCCCTGTCCGTGTCCGGCGTCTTTGCCATCTCTCTTCGTATTTCCTCGATGTAGCCCTTTGTCCCGATCCTGAGTAGCTTCGGGAAATCCGCTATGGTGTGGGACAGGGCCGCCGTCTTCCAGAGGAAGTACACGGCGAAACGCTCGTCGATGCGCTGGCACAGGGGTTTGCCATACTCCTTCCGCACCCACTCCCGGAAATTCCGCTGCGTCCAGAAGGGGAACACCTCCCTGTGTAAAATGCGTTTTGTTTCCTCCGAGATCGCGTAGGAATTAAGCTCCCGGTCTGCGACATTGCCGAGCTCGCTCCAGATCATGGTGCCCACCGCGTCGGGATAGAGGATGACACCGATATCCTTCGTTGTGGAGGTGCCGGCGATGAGGTCGTCCTTCCGGATAATTGGTTTCCGGCGTTCCATCATGTATTTGTAGGCATGGGCCTGTCGGAGCTCGGGCGTCCAGTCAGTGCCGTCCGGTTTCTTTTCGAAGCCGTTTTCCCGGAACCATCCGGTCATGAGGCGGACCCGCTCGTGGCAGATCTCCGGCTTCGTAGTGAAATGCAGGTCAAGGAACTTCTTCAGGCGGGGAAAATCAGCAAAGGAGTATTCCGGCAGATACTGGTCGGTCAGAAACTTTACGCCGGGGTCCCGGGCCGGCGCCTTCAGCATGCCTTCGCGAACCTTATTTTCAGCCGGGGCCGGTTCGAGCCCCCCTTTCAGGGAATCCGCAATCTTCTGACGCCAGTGCTCCCGTATCAGCTTCTCCTGCATCTTTTTATGCTTCTTGTGCAGGAGGAGGGAAATCAAATAATTAAAAACATTGGGGTAGACGAAGTTCCCCTCAATGCGGAGCCTGCCCTTAATCAAAAACAGCACCATCTCATTGGGGGGCAGATTGATGGCCTCCATGATGGAGGCGTTGTCTTTGAAGATGAGAATTGAGTCTATGTCGCCGGGAATTTTCTTCATGACCGACACGGTGCCGTCATGAAACCTGATAGCCGATTCAACGCTCAAGTCCTCGGTGCGGACCCCAATGGAAAAGTTGATCCATCCGTCATCGCCGCGCAGGTACGCGTTCTTTGAAGGACGCCGGTTATAGATCGCCGCCAGCAGGCGGAGAAGGGACCTGACAAGGATATTCGTGAAATTCATGGTGCTACCTCGCGGCTAAAACATTATCCTATGATACCCCCCAACCCCCCTTAGGGGGGGCTCAAGTAAAATGAGCAACAACGATTTCAACAGAGTCCCCCTCCGGGGGATTTAGGGGGCTCTTGAATATTATACAACACTATTGCGCCCAAATCGACCGTAATTATAAAGTCATATTATTTCTTACTAATGTCAGGACACGTGGCATGCCCTTACAATGCCGCGCGGACGATTCCCGCCAGCTCCGCTTCGGTGAGCTCAACCGGGTTTGCTTTCATGCTGCTCGCCTTCCGGGCCTGTTCCACGATCGCATCAACATGGTCCCCGCCGACACCGTGGCGCGCCAGGCCTGGAATGCTCAGGTCCGCGCAGAGTGACCCGATCCAGTCAATGGCGTCTTCCACCACAGCATGGGTGTCTCCAGTCAAAAGCGCCGCGGCCTCCCTGAATTTCTCCAGGCTTTCGGCTGATCCATGATTCCGCACGGCGCGCCAGTTGGCCAGGAGCGCGCGGGGAAGCAGCGCCGCGCACACGGCCCCGTGGGGCGCGGCGGGAAACAT
>JBGSQT010000011.1:0-27493 GCA_041737965.1 Spirochaetota bacterium
AATAAAAGCTTTCGCGGCTTGACGGATGACCGTTTTTCTGAAATACTCCACATTATTAATTCTAGGCCTCGAAAGTCTCTTGGATGGAAATCCGCCTGTGATGTCGTTGCCTCTATTGCATTGAAAACTTGAAGTCAGGGCCCTCAGGGAGCGAAAAATCAAAAAAGGCGGGATTACTCCTGAAAAAGTTTTTTTCTCAGAAGCCCGGCGAATCTTTTCGCCATTTCAGAATCCGGCTTGAAATTGATGACCTTCTCACAGTCTTCCAGGGACCTCACCGGATCCCCCAGGTCGTAGTACACCAGCGCCCTGGTGTAATAGGTGTCCGCGTGATAGGGGTTTATCTCAAGCGAACGGCCCAGGTCCTCCAGTGCGGCGCCGTGATCGCCGGTCATGCGCCGGCATATCCCCCGGTTGTTGTACGCCCGAAAGTTCCGCGGGTCCGACAGTACCGATTCGGAAAAATCAGATATCGCCTCCGCATACATCCCCTGCGCGAGCCAGGCCATGCCTCGATGGTTGAAAAGCACCGACCTGACCTCATCCGCCAGCCCCTCCTGGGACAGAACCCGGTCATAGAGATCGATGGAGAGGCGGTACTCCCCGATATTGTGCGCCGATATCGCTTTCAGGAGCACGTTGTCGATGGAATCGTCCGGCATGGCTTCAACCGCCGCCTTCCCGCCGGCCTCCCGCCCGCGGTCCTCGGCGGCAATATTGTATGAGCCGTCGTCATCCTCTCCAGGGAGCGTGATGGAATGGAAAAGCGCGTCCCGTCTCCGCTTCATCTGGGAGTGTATGCCCCGGTGGTAATCCCGTATCTCCTGGAAAATTATATCGGCGAGCGTGAGATTGGCGTTGAGCGCGGCAAGCTTCCTTTTCAGCGGAATATCGAAGGGGGTGAAGCCGGATTTGTAGACCAGCTCATGCTCCACTTCAGACCAGGCGTCCTGAAGGATCGTTGAAAGCTGTACCTCGCAGAGATCGCACAGCCCCTTCCGCTCCGCGGGGAGGTACTTTCCGACTCTGAGCATCAGGTGCACGGAATCGTACCCGAATTCCCTGAAGGAGTGCTGGGTCCCCTTTTTCTCGTATTCAGCGACTTCGAAGCCCTCGAGGATCACTTTTTCCGCCTTTTCCAGGTCTTCGAGAAAGGGGCAGACGATTCTGATCCCGAGTATATCGGTGATCCCCGCACCGGCGCCGCGGGCGTCCTTCATCCGCCGCACCAGCTTGCCGAAATAGCTTTGAGGGTCCTTGACGCGGTATTTCACCGCGGCATTGAGTCCCCGCGCCGAAAGCGCGTCGCGCACATCAGCGACAATCCGCTGGAGCACGGATTCATACAGGCCCGTAAGGGCGCCGTATTCGCCGGTGATCTTCTCCCTGTCCGGTTTCGCGCTGCGGCCGTCAGGCATGCCCACCGCCCCGGAGTCCCGCCGCGCCCCGCGCAGGAAGCCCCAAACATCGTTCAATGGATAACCGCATAAGCGCGGCCCTATATCGCTTCGTGGGCTTTTTTGCCGTACACCTTTTCATAGGCCTTGCAGTAGGGGCAGACGCCCCCCTCGATACGCTTCACGAACCAGTAGGCGATCCCCCTCTGCTTCGTCCTCGCTCTGCCGCACACGGGGCATTCAAGACAACGCTTCGCCATTTCCCTCTCCTTTTCGGTGATTTCAGCGTTTCCCATACTCCCCTCCCGGATTTCTCACTTTTTCATTGCACATTCTGTGACGCAGTCGGGGCCGCGTCAAGGACTTCCCGTATCTTTCCTGTTCTGCGATAATCCGGAAAAAACATGAAAAATACTTGACAGTATCGAACAGGGATGTATTCTGGCACAAAATGGTTACGCCGTATTAATCCATCTATCATATTACCCTCAGTTGCTGAAGTAAAATCATAGTTGTAGTATGGCTTACCTGCTGGGCATTACGCCCTTATCAAATTCAGGAGTTTGTTCAATGTCTAAAGGAACAGTTAAATGGTTTAACGATCAGAAAGGTTTCGGATTCATTTCTTCCGATGACGGCACCGACGTATTCGTACATCACACCGGCATCGTCGGCGACGGATTCAAAACGCTCAACGAGGGCGCAAAAGTCGAGTTTAAGGTCGAACAGAGCGACCGCGGCCCCAGGGCCGTCCAGGTTTCCATCATATAGACGCTGTCTTACAACGGCTTTTAAATGTACGAACGCCCGGTCTGAAAAGACCGGGCGTTTTTTATGCGGCGCGGCATTGCGGTCATGAAACCGCTGCGGTCCTACAGCTTCGGCACCTCGATGCGGAATGAGGTGGTATCGCCGGTTTGTATCGTGAATTTACCCTCGAGCTGTTCCGCAAGCATACTGACGAGGCGCAGGCCGAACCCGGACAGCCGTGACGGGTCAAATCCGGCCGGAAGGCCGGTACCGTTGTCGGAAACGACAAGGACCGTCATCTCCCCCTGCCTTTTCAACTCCGTTTTAATGAAGCCCGGCCCCTCTCCAGGGAATGCGTATTTCATCGCGTTCATCACCAGCTCATTCAGAATAAGCCCGAACGTAGCCGCCCGCTTCGCGTCGATCGCCACCGGATCGAAGTCAGTGATCATTTCTATCCCCTTCGGTTCATCAAGATAGGTGCCCCCGAGTGAATGGACTATCCTGACGAAGTATTCGTCCAGGCGGAGATTGTTCACCTCGCCGGATTTATAGAGGAGATTGAAGAGGTTTGCGAGGGAATCGACCCTGCTCCCCAATTTTTCCATCGCCCCCCTGGCTTCCTCTCCTTTCAACCCGTCTGATTCGAGATTGATAAGCGCCACTATCATGGCGAGACTGTTCTTGATGCGGTGCTGGAGCTCGCTCAGGAGCGCCTGTTTTTCCTCCAGCGCCGCCGCGAGGGCCACGCGGAACATCTTCTGCTCGGTGATGTCGGTAATGAATCCTTCAAGGAAAAGGAGCTCTCCCGATTCGCCGAAGATGCCCTGTCCCCTCTCCCACACCCATCGCGTGTCAGAACCGGCGGTTATGATGGGATATTCGTCTTCAAAGACACCGCCGCGCGACAGGACGGCCTGCCACTTGTCCCAGAGCCTGTCCCGGTGGTCTGGCTGGACTATGTCGTTATAGGCAAGTGTCCTGTTGCCTATGAAATCCTCGGGGCCGTACCCGGTAACGCTTTTACACCCGTCGCTAATAAACTGCATCGTCCAGTCGCGGTCGTTGGCGCACCGGTACACGAAGCCGGGGAGGTTGCCGATGAGGGTTGCCAGCGTCCTTTCGCTCACCTGAAGCGCCTCCAGCGCCATATCCCTGCGGGCCTCTATCTGCTTCCTCTCGGTGACGACATCAAACACCGCGACGAAATGGTCTTTCTGCGGAGAGTACACTGAAACCGAATACCACTGTCCCAGGACCGCCAGGTTGATTTCGAAGCGCTCGGGCGCCCCTGTCGTGGCCACCCGGCCGTAAATCTGGAAGAGTTCAGGGTTTGATTCCCTGATGCCGGGAATGACTTCAGACACCTTTTTCCCCTCCACGCCCGCCAGCCCGGTGAGAGAGGTGAACGCGTCGTTTACCTGAAGGTAGGTGAAATCGACCGGGATTTCCCCGTCATAATGCATTTTGCAAAAGGCGAACCCGTTCAGCATGTTGCTGAAAAGAAACCGGAACCGCTCCTCCCGTTCACGAATCTCCTCACGGGTGCGCACGAGCTCCTCGTTGGCCGTTTCAAACTCCTCGAGTGTCGCCTGCATCTCCTCGTAGGCCTCTTCGATCACGCAGGTTTTTTCCTGAAGCCGCACGCGGGCGTCGTATAGCCTGAAGGCCATGCGAATGGACGCGGCAAGCACGGTATCGCCGCTGTTTTTCACCACATACCCGTACGAGGTGATTCCTTCGGTTTTTTCGACGATCTCCGGATCGGTGTGGCTTGAAAGAAACACCAGCGGAACCTCGCGTTTCGCCAGGATGATCCTGGCCGCCTCGGTGCCGTCCATCCCCTTTCCCAGGTTGATGTCCATGAGCACCAGATCGATGTGGCCGTTCCGGTCCATGATCCCGACGGCCTCTTCCCCGCTCCGGGCGATTATGACGTCATACCCGATTTTTTGAAGAACAACGGATTCAGCCATGGCGATAAGAGACTCGTCCTCGACGAGCAGGATCCGGGGATTTTTTTGAGAGGTCATTATCTCCTCCTTTTCGGTCTCATCCTGCGGCCCGCCGGGCTATATGAAATCCCTTGATTTTAAAAAAGCGATGAGATCCTCAGACACCAGGGGCCTGCTCAGATGAAACCCCTGGCACGAATCGCACCGCAGTATCTCCTCCTCCTGAAACGTGAGGCGCCGAAGGTATTTCAGCTGTACCTCGCTTTCTATCCCCTCGGCGATCACCTGCAGGCCGAGGCTGTGGGCCAGCGAGATGATGGCCTTCACGATCGCGGCGTCGCCCGGGTCGTCCACGATGTTCTGGATGAAAAACCGGTCGATTTTCAGCCCGTACAGGGGAAGCTGTTTGAGAAGCCGAAGAGAGGAATAGCTGGCGCCGAAATCGTCGATGATGATATGAATTCCCAGGTCGACGAGCTTCTCCATTGTTCTCCTGGACCTCTCAATATCGTCGAAGGCGGAGCTTTCGGTTATCTCTATCACCAGCTGACGGGGGTCGATCCGGTATTCACGCAAGGTCTCGGTGATCTTTTCAAAAATCCCGATGTCCTGAAACTGTTTCGGCGAAAAGTTGACGGTAACCGGTATCGGCGGAAACCCGGCGTCAAGCCATTCCCTGAGCTGGCGGCACACCTTTTTCAGGATAAGACCGCCCAGGGGGATGATCAGGCCGTTTTTTTCCGCCAGCGGTATAAACATGAGCGGCGAAATCAGCCCCTGCTCCGGGTGCCTGAGCCGGATGAGCGCCTCGGCGGCGACAAGCATGTCCGAGTCTATATCGATTATGGGCTGATAATGCACCTCAAATTCATCCTTTTCGATGGCACTGCGCAGGCTCTCCTCAAGCGAGAGCATTTCAAGATCGCTTCCGTCCATCTCCTTTGAATAGATGTGATAATTGTTCTTGTTTGCGCCCTTGACCCTGTACATGGCCACGTCGGCGAATTTTAGCAGGTCCTCGAACAGACTGCTGTCGGCCGGGAACATGCTGATTCCGATGCTGAGGGTGACATATATCCGGTTGGAGTCCAGCACAAACGGCTCCTCGAATGAGCGCATTATCCTTGAGGTGACGATCTCTATTTCATCAACATTCATGATATCGGTGAGCAGAAGCACAAACTCGTCCCCGCCGAGACGGGCGAGAGTGTCGTAATCTCGAATGGAGCGCTTGATCCTGGCCGTCACATCAGCCAGCAGGAGGTCGCCGACGCCGTGGCCGTAGGTGTCGTTGACGGTCTTGAAGTTGTCCAGGTCGACAAGCATCAGGGCGATCAGGCTGTTGAACCTGACGGCCCTGTTGGCTGATTGCGCGAAGCGGTCGATGAGGAGGAGCCTGTTGGGAAGCCCGGTCAGCGCGTCATGGGTCGCCATGAAGCGGAGTTTTTCCTCCGCCTGTTTCAGTTCCGAAATGTTCCTGAAGACCGTCACGAAACCGACGGGATAGCCGAACTTATCATAGGCCGCCGACGCCGACAGGCTCAACATGACCCGGTCTCCTCCCGACGTAATCCCGTGGATGTCGATATCGTGGACCGGCTTTTCCCTCGTCAGGGACTCCCTGCTTATCTCCTGAAACGCCTCATTTTCGAGAAATATTTCAGACGCAGGGGTCCCTTCAGCAAGCCTATCGGCCGGGCCGAGAAGGCGTAACGCGGCGGGGTTCGCGTTGATGATCTTTTTGTCCCAGTCGAAAAGGATCATGGAATCGGCCATGGTGTCGAGAATGCTGTTGAGATCCAAATTCGGGCTCAGACGCATGAGCCGGTATCTGACAATCGCAATGAGTACGCCGGCCATCCAGATGAGGATCAGAATGGGAGCCAGGCTGGGAACCCTCACCGCGCCAGCATAGGGGAGCAGGAAGTTGAACAGGAATATCAACAGAGAAGCGATAATACCGCTGGCAGCGATCAGCAGGGCCTGTTTTTTCATGGCTGGATGGTCTTCCGCCATTCCACGGCGAAACAGAATCACCAGCCCGCCGAATACATACAGGGATGCGTATATGAAGTAACACGATGACCAGGGGGAGAGCGGCGCATATATCTCCCTCCATCCGAAGGAGGCCCTTTCAAAACCGGCGACAATCAGCGTGCCGGTCATCATCCTGGCGGCAAAGACCGCCGACGGGACGTACAGCGCCACATAGAGCCATCCCTGCCTGTCCCCGTTTCTCCCCTGCCTGCTCAGGAGCAGCATAAAATGCAGAAGGGCCGCGGGCGCCGCTATCCATGAAAAGGACGAAACGGTATACCACCGCCATGCACCGGCGATGTCATCGGCGCCCTGTGCCATGAGATACAGAAAAGACCACGCGCCGAAAAGCAGACACAGGGCGGCAAAAAGGCGGTTGACCGGGGATTTCGGGCGCATCCTTAAAACAAATACCCCTGACAGAAGGTATATCATAAAGGAGAAAAAAAGCAGTGAGGGATATATGATCATAAGATACCTTTAAACGTGTATTCAACCGTCCTATTTTTTCCGGCAATATACTCACTCTTTCCCTTCTCGCCGTCAACCCAAAAAGAAGCCCGATCCACCGGTTGTGGATTTACAGAGGAAAAAGCTGAACCGCGAAAAAAATCACGCCTCCGCCTACTCTTCGGCGCAATAGTTTTCCACGTCCCCCTCGCCATGAAGGAAGAAGTCCCGCTGAAGGGGGAGGCCCGGATCAACCGCATAGGGAGTCAGGTCGCACACGCCGTGGGACATGAGCACCTCGTCGTCGATGTAGAAATTCCCGGTGTTTTCACGGGACGGAGAGGTGAGGATGAAATACGCCGCGTCGGCCACAATTTCCGGCTTCCGGGAGCGGCGCATCAGCTCGTCTCCGCCCAGAAGGTTTTTCACCGCGGCGGTGGCGATGGCGGTCCTCGGCCAGAGCGCGTTTACGGCGATGCCGTCGCCGGCAAGCTCGTCGGAAAGGCCCAGCACGCACATGGACATTCCGTATTTCGACATGGCGTAGGCGAGGTTGTTTCTGAACCAGCGGCTTTCCATGGCCAGGGGCGGCGAGAGCACGAGCACATGGGGGTTTTCGCTTTTTTTCAGGTACGGCAGGGCGGTCTTCGTGGTCATGAAGGTACCCCGCACGTTCACGGCGAACATAAGATCGAAGCGTTTCATTTCCGTGCCGGCGATTCCGGTGAGACTTATGGCGCTGGCGTTGTTGACCACGATATCGATCCCCCCGAAGGCCCGTATCCCCGCCTCCACCGCCCCGAGGACCTGTTCCTCGAAACGGATGTCGCATATCGCAGGGATCGCCCTTCCACCGGCTCCCTGTATCTCCTCAACCGCGCTGAACACGGTGCCCGGCAGTGACGGATGCGGCTCGCCCGTCTTTCCCACCACAATCACATTCGCGCCGTCACGGGCCGCCCGAAGCGCAATGGCCTTTCCGATGCCGCGGCTGCTCCCGGTGATGAGAAGCGTTTTCCCCTTCAGATTCATGGTCTGTCCTCCCGCCACAGTATGCCGAAAATATGCCCCGCCACGGGGATAAAGTCAAAAAAATGTACGCTCTTCCCCGGCCTGCCTGTATACTGGTATATACTCCTTATGACAGCAGGATCACGGTCTTCGCTTAAGGAGTGATTGACCTTCTTTTTACCGCAACGGAAAGAGGGTCATCTACAGGTTTTATTGTCTGATTTCGGGAGGAAATATTATGGCAAACGATACAGCAAAAAAAATCATGGTGACGGATTCGGACCAGGGGGATCTTGTCATAACCAGGGTGTTCAACGCGCCCCGGGAGGATCTGTGGAAATACTGGACCGAGCCGGTGTCATTCATGCGCTGGTGGGGCCCGCTCCATTTCACCACCCCCTACAGTGAAATTGATTTTCGCGTGGGGGGGAAGTACCTCAACTGCATGGAATCGCCCGACGGCCGGAAATACTGGTCCAGGGGGGTGTACACTGAAATCGTCGCGCCGGAAAAAATTACGGCAACAGACAGCTTTTCCGACGAAACCGGCGGCATCGTCCCGGCTTCAGAGTACGGGATGACGGGCGGCTTGCCGGACGAGTTCATGATGACCATGATGTTCCGGGATGACGGGGGGAGGACGATCTTCACGCTGATCCATTCCGGGCTCCCCGAGGGGGAGGGGAAGGAGATGGCGCGACAGGGGTGGAATGAATCCTTTGACAAGCTCGACGAGTGCCTGGCCAGAGAGAAAATCCGTTCGCGCCGCTCGGCCTGATTTCCGGTGTGCGGCCTGGTCCGGGCGCGACAGGCGCCATCCTCCGCGGGGAAGCCATAAAGGGGGTCAGAGCCCTCCCGGTTCCTCAGATATGGGGGTCAGAGCCTCCCGGTATCTCAGATATGGGGGTCAGAGCCTCCCGGTTCCTCAGATATGGGGGTCAGAGCCTCCCGGTACCTCAGATATGGGGGTCAGAGCCTCCCGGTACCTCAGATATGAGGGTCAGAGCCCCCGGTACCTCACATATGGGGGGTCAGAGCCTCCCGGTTCCTCAGATATGGGGGTCAGAGCCTCTATTTATCTCAGAAACCTTCGGAGGAAATCCTGGATGAAATGGTCGTAGGTGATCCAGATCCCCAGATGGAACACTTTGTCCAACGCCCTGATGCCGAGGTACCAGAGGCCGCAGAACCCGGCGAGAAAGGAAACGGTAAACGACGCGGCCATGGCCCCTTTGCCGAAAATGGCGGCAGCAGAACCGGAAACGTCCGTAATCGGCGAGGGCGGCACAAGGCGCTTTTTTTCGTTAAACCAGAAGGCGGCCGTGAATAGAAGCGCTTCCAGGGCGAGGTAGCCGAGCACCCTGGAGGGGTTCCTCACGAGTACGACACGGTAGACCCAGGGGACGATAGAGCGCACCAGGATCCTCGGCCTCCCCTCTGAGGTCATCCGCATCACCGCCACCGCCCAGGCGTCCCTGCCGTTTCCATGAAACCGGGCAGGCACTGTGGATACCGGCCCTCCTTCAACATTTACGGAAAGCTCGGCATTGGTCGCGCCCAGGCCCTCGATCCTGGCGAGATAGACCGCGCCCTTCCCCGCCTCGAAAGGGAACGAGTGCCAGCGGTTGGTCCCGACATGCATGATCCTGTCCGGCCTGGCCCAGAGCGCCGACGCTCCGAGCGCGGCCGCGATAAAGGCGAGGGCCATACAAATATTCCTCGCCGACGACAGGCCGGCAAAACGCAACGGGGAATGCCGGCCCGGACTTACATCACCCGCCGGTCCGCTGACGGCGATCGATCCGGCGCCGCGAAAGGCCGGCTTGTGAACCGCCGTTCCCGGAGCCATATCCCCGCCCGTCCCCGAAGGGATGCTCACGGCGACACGGCGGCCCCTGACTGTGTTCACAATTATTCCGTCCGCCGGTCCGGCCTCCACTTCATCAGGAAACGCCGCGGGCGCGGCAAGCCCGAGCGCCGCGGCCACGCTCTTTCTCGTCCGGTAACGGCCTTCGACCGTTCCGGACAGGGGGAGGGCGTAACGGAAAATGAATCTCATGCAGAGGTATGCGAAAACCGGCGACCCCATGAAAAGGAGAAGCAGAATGAGATTCAAGCCTCCCGCGCTTTCGCCGTAATGGTAAAGGTTCGAATGCAGTCCCTGAAGAAATTCCATGATCACACCGTTTTTATCACAGTATATCGACCACCACCATGGTCAGATCGTCCTCGAATCGTTTTTCCGGCCGTATCCATTTTTTCAGCCGCTCCATCAGTGCGTTGGAAAAATCGCCGGCAGGGAGGTATCCCATCAGTTTGATGAATTCGGCAAATTCCCTTGAGCCGAACATCTCTCCGGCGATGTTTCTTGCCTCCAGTATCCCGTCGGTAATCATTATGATTTTATCACCGGACTCGATGGGGACCTCCTTCGTGGCGCTGGCGATGTCCTTGAAACAGCCGATCAGCCTCCCGCGGGGCTTTATCTCCCGAAGCGAACCGGCGCTCCGCTTCAGTATCCATGTCGGCGGATGGCCGGCGCTGGCGATGGACGCCCTCCCCCTGTCGAGATCGATGACCGCGTAACAGGCGGTGAGGAAATTGCTCTCCATTTTTTCCAGCAGCCTGTCGTTCATTCCGGCAAGAAGGGCCGCAGGGTCCTCGCCGTTGCCGGACTCGTAATCGAATATCACCTTCACCATCAGGGAAATCAGCGCCGAGGGCACCCCGTGCCCGGAAATGTCCGAAATGAACACCCCCAGCTTGCGCTCCCTGAAGTGGCGGTAGGAGTAGAAATCGCCGCCGATGCTCACCATCGGGTGATACGCCGCGGCGACCTCCATCCCCGGGACCTCGGGCCGTTCCCCGGGGAGCACTGACATCTGTATCCTTCTTGCCAGCCGCATTTCGTGGGAGTATCCGTAATAGCGCCGGTTGAAATCCACAATCCTGTAGACGACGATCATGCCTATTGAAAAGACCATGACCAGCATCCCCCAGTGGTTTACGAACTCGTACCGGGGAAGCACGCCTAAGTCCACCAGTGCGTCGCGGACCCCGGTGACGAGAAAAATCATGATTCCGAACACGAAAAGATAGGATTCCCTGTTCCCCTTTCTGAAGGTTGACACGATGATCAGAAAGAGCAGAAACACCCCCACGAGCACCAGAATATTAAACGGAAGGATCGTTGACATCACCGGTACCGCGCCGGCAAGAGACAGGGCGATTGAAAGAACGCTGAAGGAGAAGAAGACGACGACAAAAACCTTTGACACAATCCTGAACCGGGTCTCGAAAACGTGGTATATGAACCCGGTGATGGCCGACACGAAAACGTACATCCCGATGAGCCTGACGTAGAGCCACGCCTGCGGCTCGTCGACTATAAGTTCCTTGATCCTGGTGTCGGCGATGACGGCGGCGCCTATTGAAAACGACGCGAGTATGAAATAGAGGAAAATGGCGCTCCCCTCTATCATGTCCCCCCTCCAGCGGCGGACCCTTGCCCCGTAGTAGAGGAGCACGAGAAAGCCCAGTATCATGAAGACGATCCCCAATGAGAACTTCAGAATGTCCTGCCTCACGATATGCCGGAGGTGATCAGCGTTGGAATCGATCACCGCGGATGAGAGGCCGATGGACTGGAATTCCGAGTAAAACCTGAAATAGAGCGTGCGTCCGCCGAAATCCCTTGGAAGCCGAATGAGGTGGAACCACTTGTAGCCGGGGAAAATCCCCTTGCCGTTTGCGTCAAAGGAACCGAAACGGTAAAACGGCCTCTTTCCGAGATAGACCTCGCAGACCTGATGGATGCCGGAGGTGAGAAGGGCCGGGGATTCCCATCCGCCGGCAGGGAGCGTGACCCGCATCCAGAGGCTGTTCCTGCCGTGCCGGTCCTTGGGACCGGCGGGGAGCAGGCAGCGCTTCCACGGACCTTTCCCGTCAAGCCACAGGGGCGCGCCGTCAGGGCCGGCAGGGGAATCCCCCCACCGGTATTCAAAGGACGCGGAGAGGTTCGCCGGAGAGTACGGCTCGTCGGCGCTCCCGTTGTCTCCGCAGCCGGCAAAAATCAACGCCAGCAGGGCCAGGGGCGCCGCAATCTTTTTCGATATTCGGGTTGCCATCATGCGCCATCATCCATGGTCATTTTATTATCAACCGATTTTCCGCCCCGTATGTCAAACACCTTTTTCAACTAAGATTCCCCCTGATCCCGCTAAAATGGCGGCACCGGCGTTCCGGGATTTCAAGAAAACTTCTTGATTACGGCGCCGGTATCGCGTATTGATTGATATGCCGCGTATTTTCAGGCCGCCGCGCAGGGAGGAGACGGATGGGTTTGTTCGAGATAGCGATAATCACCGCAATGCTTGTTCTCAACGGCCTCTTTGCGGCGTACGAGATCGCGCTCGCCTCGGTCAATCTCGGCTCGCTGAAACTGCTGGCGGACCAGAAAAAACGGGGCGCCAGGGCGGCGGTGGCGATGAAACTGAAGATGGAGGCGAGCCTGGCGGTGGTCCAGATCGGCATCACCCTTGTCGGGGCGATCGCCGCGGCCACCGGCGGGGCCCAGGCCGAGGAGGCAATCGCCCCCTGGCTCCGGGACACCCTGGGCCTCTCGGAACGCGTCTCCGGCCTGACCGCAATCGCCATGGTGGTCCTTCCCCTCTCCGCGGTCACCATCGTCATGGGCGAGCTGGTCCCGAAAACTGCGGCGCTGAGAAACAGGGAAAAGGTGTGCCTGGCCCTGAGCCCCTTAATCCTTGCGCTCTGGTATGTCTTCTTCCCCGCGGTGACGCTGTTCGAGTTCCTGACAAAAAGGATAGTGTCCCTCTTTGAAAGAAACACCGAAGCGGCGGGACAGGATCAGACCAGCATGGGCGTTCGGGAGCTTCGCGCGTACGCCAGGGCCCTGCGTACGAGCCGCGTCATCGACGACAACCAGGAGAGGATAATCCTCGGCGCAAGCGACCTCACCCGGATCAAGGTGACCGACATCGTGGTCCCCCCGGAGGACATCATCATGCTGGACGCCGGCGCGCCGATCACCGACCATTTCGTCACCGTCCACCTGGAGGGATATACCAGGTTCCCGGTCACCGAAATCCCCGGCAACCCGGACGCGATT
The DNA here is from genome assembly GCA_041737965.1 of Spirochaetota bacterium. Taxonomy (GTDB): domain Bacteria; phylum Spirochaetota; class UBA4802; order UBA4802; family UBA5550; genus JAFGJK01. Next base: position 12,732 of record JBGSQT010000011.1, read on the forward strand.
ACCGGGTACGTCAACCTGAAGGACCTGATATTCCTGGCGAAAAACCATCCCGACAGGCCGGACCTGCGCGAGATCGTGAGGCCCATCATGCATTTTCCGCCCGACGCCACCATCGGCACCGCCTTTGCGGAGATGATGCGCGATCACGCGCACATGGCCCTGGTGCGCGGCGGCGGCGGCACGGTCCGGGGAATGCTGACGCTGGAGGACATACTGGAGGAAGTGGTGGGGGACATCGAGGACGAGTACGACCGGCTCCCCCGGTACCTGACCGCATCTGGCAAACAGACCGTCGTCTCCGGCGGCGTCACGCTATCACAGCTGTTTACCCAGATCGGACGGACCGATCTGCTTGAAAAATATCCGGGAGACATCCATTTTTCCGAATGGGCCCGGCTCCTCCAGGGGAAAAAGCCGAGGGGGGGCGATGTCATCACAACCGACGGACTGCGCATTCTTGTGCGGAAAGTGAGGAGGTCGCACGTGCTTGAGGCGATCGTCTCAGAAGCATGAGCGCGCCGGTTCCGTCAAAGGCAGGTAAAAGAATTGACGTATCATGCCGGAAAGGCACTTAATCTATACGAGCAATACTCGCGCCAAAGGGAGGTTAATAATGACGAAAAAGATATGCAGCGCAGTTATTCTGGCGCTCCTGTTACAGCTGGTTGGCTGCGTCGCCATTTACAGGGCCGTCAGGGACAAGAGGGACCGCAGCTACCAGGAGGGAGTCGACCTGTTCAGGCAGAACAGGATCGAGGAGGCCCACGACCGGTTCGATACGGTGGTGGACATAGAGCCGGAATACAGGGACGCGAAACGATACCTCCGCAAAACGACCCGCCTCCTGAACCAGAAGGAGCGGAGGGTCAAGCACACCGCAAACGTCAATTACGAAAAGGGGGCGGCGCTGTGCAACCGGGGACGCCATGAGGACGCGCTCCCGCTTCTTGTGCTGGCGAAGGAACAGGACCCTGACCACGAGGACGTGGACGATAAAATAGACGAATGCCGCGAAAAACTCCTGCCGCGGTACGACCAGCTCATGAAGACCGCCGAACGGCTGTACGACCGGAAGCAGTACATCCCCGCGTACCGGACGGCCCTGAAGGCAAAGCTCTACAACCCCTCAGGCGCCGCAGGTTCCCTGGGGAGAAAGATAGAGAGGAAACTCGAGGACTCTTCGGAGAAATATGTGTCAAAAGGGAGGGAGCTTTTCAATAAAAAGCAGTACACGGCGGCGCAGGGGCAGTTCCGGCTCGCCCTAAGGGCCCACCCGTGGAGCGAAGAGGCGAAGTCGCTCTACGATAAGGCGGGGGGGAAACTAAATCTTGATAAAAATTACCGGACAGGCGTCACGATGTTCAACAGCGGCAACTATTTCGGCGCCAAAGCGGTCTTCGGCCAGGTAAACGCGGTGGAACCAGGCTACAAGGCCACGGAACAGTACCTGAACAGGATAAACAACGCCCTGGCGGGGCAGGCTCCCGCCTTTTACAACTCAGGCGTTGCGCTGTACGACAAGGGCAACTACAGTGCCGCCATCGCGGAGTTCAACAAGGTGCTGGCCGTAAATCCGGGGCACACCCAGGCGCAGGAGTACCGTCAACGGGCGCAGACGAAAATGGACATTCAGAAATCAGTGGGAGGATCGAAATAATGAACAGAAAAGAAATTCTGGACGGCTACCTTTCCCGCAATGAAGTACCCGAACTGATCGCCAGGAAAATACAGGCGAATTCCTTCATCACGGAAAATTTCGCCTACAGCGCCAAACGGATCGGCAATTCCATCGGCGACCACCTGGACATCTCCATAGAGATAATACTTCTCGAGGAGATCGCGAAAAAATTCAATCTGGTGCTCAACATCACCGAACACGCGGAACTCCACTCGAAAGGGACCGACGAGAAACACCTCGACGGGCTGGTAAAGGGGGCGGCGCTCTTCGAAAACATCACGCACAACAAGAAGCAGTATAAAAACTCCCTTAAGGGGATCACGGACTTCATCCGCGCGGAGATGGACAAGATCATCTCCGCCTTCTGAGTGTTATTTTTTCATCCCGGTGATGGTGTAGATCTCGATCGGTTTCGCCTTCCCCTTGACCCTCACCGGTTCGAGTTTCTTTCCGGTAAACCTCCCCTTCGTGGCGATGGCCAGAACGTCCTTTGACACGATGATCGTCCCCGCGTCTGCCTGGGAACAGAGGCGGGCCGAAAGATTCACCGCGTCGCCGATCGAGGTGTTGTCCATCCTGTCCCGCGATCCCATCCGGCCGTGGACCACGTCGCCGCAGTGGATTCCGATTCCGACTTCCACGGTTATCTCGTTTTTCCTCATCCTGCTTTCGTTGAGTTTCTTGATCGCGTCCAGTATCTGAACCGCAGAGGTGAAGGCGTGGTCCGCCTTCCCCTTGCCGGAAAAAACCGCCATCACCTCGTCGCCGACGAACTTGTCGATGTCCCCGCCGTTCTTCTTGATTATCTGCGCCTGAAGGTCCAGATATTCGTTCAGGATGCTGACCACCTGCTCCGGCTCCAGCTTCTCCGACATTGCGGTGAAGCCCCGTATATCGGAGAAGAGGAACGCGAAGTTCTGCCTGGCGCCGCCCAGTGCGATGTCGCCGCTTTTGGACTGCTGCCTGATCATGGACACCGTCGATTCGGACACGAACTTCTGCATCTGCAGTTTCTCCCGCAGGTGGCCGATGAGTTCGTTGAATTCGGCGCTCAGGTCGCCCAGCTCGTCGTGGCTGGTGACTTCGAGCTCCACTGCGAGGTCCCCTTCCCTGATCCGGTTCATCCCGCCGGAAAGCCTGTTTATCGGCTGCACCATCCCCCGGGCGGTGACCACCGACACCGCGACGCCGCACAGGAGGATCAGCACGCCCAGAAGCATGATATAGAGCCGCATCCTTTTTACCGGTCCCAGAATCGATTCCTCGGTGAATACGACTTCGATCACCCCCACCGGCACGTTGAAAAAATTAAAGGGCATCCTGTAGCGGAAGCAGTGAGCGTCACCGCCTGACCCGGCGCAGACGACGCGGTCTTCCTGGAAACCCCTGACGCCGCGGACCTCTTTAAAAAGGTCCGCAGGAATCGGCCTGGCCCTTTTGGCGGACACGGTATGCGCGGCGTACGCCCTGCTCCGCTCGACGAGATTGCCGCTGGTGTCGTACACCGCGGCGTATTCAAAGCCGTCGATACCGCTCTTGGAAAGGCCGCTGACGATGTCCTGAAGTATCACCGATCTCCTGAAGGTGCTCCGCTCCGCGGTGATAATCGATTCGGCGGACGAGATGTTCCCCGCGATGGTTGCGCAGAGCTGCCGCGCGGATGCCTTGAGCGCCGCGGTGGCCATCATGGTGAAGATCGCGCTCAAAACCGCCACGACGGACACGGTTATAAAGGAGATCAGCACCGTCCATTTCATCAGGATCCCGCCCCTGGCGATCAGGACCTTTAGGAATGGGACCGCTTCGACGACGCGGTATAAAAACCCGGAGCCTTTCACGGCGCCGGCGGATATCCGACCTGTATCGGTAGCCATTGTATCGACCTCCCGCTGGATTGCTATAGTGACTTTTACCCGGGCTGGCGGGAAATACAAATACTTTTTAGTGGCGTCTCGTAAATTTTACTGACGGCGCGCAGGACCCCTAAAAAATGAAAAAAAAGCCCTCTGCCAATAAGAGAATTGACTGATATTCCATTATGGGGGTTAATATGCAGCAGACACTGAATACCTGCTATAAAGGGGCGCGATGAAGGAAAAAGAAGACGCCAAAATGATGTTCAAAGAGGCGCTCTACGACACGGTCGAGTACCTGATCAAATACGAGCTTTCGCCGACCGCGAAAAGCCTTCTCAACCACTACTTCAATTCGTCCCACGACGAATCGACGCTGACGCGCGCGATCGAATCAATAGAAAAATACACCCAGGAGCCGATCCCGGCGAAGGAGGAGCGGTCGCCCAGGCTCGAAAGGCTCCTCAATCAGCTTGCCCGCAGGGCGGCGCGGTGGGACTCGGAAGACAGGTAACGCGAGAGCGGTCTCACCGGACAGGGGAATACCGGCCGCCGTTTTCCCGTAAAAGGCCGAGAAATTTTTCCGTCAGGAACGGGTCGAACATCTGCCCCCCCTTGGCGCGGATGAACGCCTCGGCGTCCGCAGCGCCCATCCCCTTCCGGTAGGGGCGGTCCGCGGTGATTGCGTCGTACACGTCGGCCAGGGCGATTATTCTTCCGTTAAGCGGAATCTCGTCGCCGCGGAGCCCCAGCGGGTACCCGCCGCCGCGCCACTGCTCGTGATGGTACAGTATGCCGGGAACGATGTTCTCGTAGGCCGGAATGTCGTAGATGATCTCCGCCCCCACGGACGGATGCTGCCTTATGACTTCGTACTCCTCCTCTGTGAGCGCGGCCGGCTTGTCCAGAATGAATTCCGGCACCGCGATCTTTCCGATATCGTGGAGTATGGCCGATACGGTGAGTGCCCGGACCTCCTTTTCCCCCAGGTTCGCGCGTATGGCAAGGGACTCCGCCAGCCGCGCCACCCGCTCGCTGTGCCCCGCGGTCCATTTTGATTTCGCGTCGATGGACTTCGTGAGCGCAATCATGATTCCCAGGAGTATCCCCTCCTTCTCCTCGAAGGCCTTCACGCTCTGCAGGGCCACGCCTATCTGGTCGGCAAGCATGGTGATGGTGCCGATCTCCGCGTCTATGAAACCGCCGGATCCGCCCCTCACGACCAGCAGCGATCCGAGGTAGTTGTCGGATATGAATATCGGGACGTTCAGCATGGAACCATTCTCCGCGTCGCCGAGTATGTCCTTCACGAAAACGGGCGATCTCCTCCCCTTCCGTATCCTCATCTGCGAGAGTTCCCTCGCCTGGTCGAGATACTCGCCCCCGATCTGGGAGTCCGGAATGAAGGGGTCCCCCATCAGAAGCCCCCTGCCTTCCCCCCGGTACATGGTGAGCACGTCGAACCCCCCCCTGCCGCCGTTCCTGAGCACCATGGCCATCGAACCCCCGGGAAACATGGCCGAAACTATCCCCACCACCCGGTCCAGCAGATCGTTACGGGAAATCGAAGAGAGCACCGCCTTGACGATCCTGTTCATCGTCTCCATGGCGATGATGCGCCGCTGGATCTCGCCGACGTTCTCTCGTATCCGGTCGTTCATCGAGTTCAGGGAGTCGGCAAGCACGCCGATCTCGTCGCGGCGGCGCACGCTGAACCGCACGTCCATGTTTCCGGACGCTGCGGTGGAGGCTTCGTGTGAGAGTTTCCGTATGGGCTTGGTGATCCTGTAGGCGAAAATCTTTCCCAGGATAGTGGACACGATGAGCAGGCCCAGCGCGAAAAGGGCCATGATCTTCCTGTGCCTGCGCAGGAAACCGTCGAGCCCCTGCCGGTCCGCGGTGATTTCGAGCACGTGCTTCAGCCTGGATTCCGGCGTGCTCAGACCGGCGAGCATCCACACCCGGTCGCTCCTGCCGTAAAAGAAGTCGGAGGATTTCACGATTTTGCTGTGCAAAGCATCCGCCAGACGGGCCGTTGTGTCCGGAGGCACCGGCTCCAGGCGGAAGAAATCGCGTCTGTCAAGATAGAGCCTTTTCCAGGCACGGTCCTGCGCGTTAAAAACATAGTACCTCACCCTGATGCCGGCGCCGGCGCTCGACACCATCCTGTCCACCAGCCGCACCGCGCCCGAAAGGTCCGCATTCCTCTTATCTACTATGTTCGGAATGAAGTCCGTGCTTCCCTCGCCGGTCAGGTCGCCGGTGACTGAAGTGAGCGCGTCCATGGCGACGCGGAGTGACTCGTGGGTTGACAGCACGGTGAAAAGCACGAAGGTGAAGTAGCCGATGATGACGCCGAAGATCATGAAATAGAGGGTGAGGCGCAGACCAAGGGTCGGCCTCAGGTGACGGTAAAAGAGTGTTCTGAGGGTCTTCATGTCGGGTTACTGTCGTATGAAATCGGTACAATCCGTTGAGGGCAGAATGGGGCCGGGGTGAAAAATTGGCAATAACAAAACTGCGCAACGGCCCGGAGCGCAGGCGCGCGCCACCAAGCTCGAAGAGAAAGTGCCCACGTTTCTGCGGTCCCATGCCGGTCTTCCGGAACACGGCATTCACGCGCAGGAGAATATGGAGGGGAATCTCATCCGTACGGGACGGCGGTTTTTCGACGGTGGAAAACCGCCGAATATTTCCCCTATTCTATTGCACGTCAATCACGATCAGCGTGAAGTCATCCTCGAAACGGTATCCCTGCCCGGTCCACTGCCGCAGATCGTCGTACACGGTATCGGCGAATTCTTCCGCAGAAAAGGACGCGTGGTCAGTTATGAACCGCTTGAACCGCCCTTCGCCGTACATCTCGCCGATCCCGTTGAAGGCTTCCGTGATGCAGTCGGTGCAGAGTATGATGCGGTCGCCCGGACCGATACCCTCCTCAACCGGCACGATGCAGCTATGCTCACTCAGCCCGATAGACCGGCCTGCCGGGCAGTACTCCTCGAGCACGCCCGACGCCCTGTGCACAAGGAGCGGCAGGTGGCCCGCACGCGCGAAACGGAAGACGCCGCCGGCCCCGTCCAGATAGAGGCATGTCGAGGTGAGCACGGTATTTTTAATATGGCTGGTGAAAATGCGGTTCATTTCCTCAAGCACTTTCGCGGGATTGTCCATGACCGGGATGAGGATGATGTTGAGCATCTTCACCATGGAGGCGATAAGCGCGGCGGGAAGCCCGTGGCCGGTCACGTCCGAGAGGAGCACGCTCATCCTGGAATCGTCGATGACATGGAAATTGTAGAAATCGCCTCCGATTTCCGCAGAGGGGACAAACTTGACGCACACGCGGAATTTCTGCAGCGCGGGCACCTCGACGGACAGGGCGGAGAGGTGGATTTTTTTCGCGATGTCGATCTCCTTCTCGATTGAAGCGAGGCGGACACGCTCTTCCAGCGAGTCGGTGAGCGCGATGTTGAGCCTTTCGGCGTCGTGCAGGCTTTCGATGAACCTCCTGGAAAGCAGAAGAGAAATCGCGATGAGGAGCACCGGGAGCCCATAGCTGTAGAGGGCGATACGGCTGTCGAATATGCCGAATGAAAAGGCCAGCACGTCGTGGATGCCCAGCAGGACTGTCGGTATCAGCCCGAACAATATCCTGATGCCGTTCCGGTTCCTATGGGCGATGTTAATGGCCGAGACCGCGAACAGGTCAGCCACGTACAGCAGGCTGGTCGCAAGGAAAAGGTTGCGCCATGCCATGATCTCCCAGCGGCCGTGCGAAAAGAGCATGAGGAGGGAGCCGGCTACGGGGAGCGAAAGGTACAGGACCAGGCGTCTGACGCTCACCCGGTGGTCGCTGTAGCTCCGGTACATGATCGCGAAGAACACGACGAAGAGAAGAAGACTGGCCTGGGAAATCCGCATGATGCCGTTCGAGGTGAAGGGGCCGTCGCGGTACAGGTTTTCAACGTACTGGAGCGACATCGCGGTGGCGGCCGTAAAACAGCTCAGGGCGAAATAGAGGTTCACGATCTCTTCGCGGCGCTGGATATAGATGAGCGCAAAAAGCAGGGCGATGCCGACAAGCAAGAAGGATATCCCCTGCGGGAGATTGATCAGCATGAAATCGTAGAAGGCCTTCTCGGTTCCGCCATGTTCCAGGTCGATGATCCTCATGGGGCCTGTTATCCACGCCTCTGCGTCGTAATACATGCGGATTGCGATGACGTTTTCCCCGTCACGCAGATACTCTTCGGGAATCTGGTAGCTGCGGAAATTGCACCATCCGGAAACGAACCGCGGCGGGAAACCTCCGGTTTTCCCTATGAGATGCCCGTTGAAATACACCTCGTCAGCGTTCACGATCTCCCGCACCTGAAAGAGGAGGGGTGCCGGAGGCGCGCCGTGGATGACGACGCGTTTCCTGTGCCACATAAACCCTTTCGTTTCGGATGCGGCGGGCGCGGCGACAAAAGGGAGGGCGGTTTTACCCGGGATCAGGTTGCCCGACGGGAGCGTGACGGTGTCCCATTTGCCGTCGTTGTAACCGGGCTCGCTGTACGCGGGATCGTCTCCCCGTATCGTTTTCCACCGGCCTTCCATGGAGAGAATGAAGGCGTCTCCCTCCTGCCGGTTCGCGCACGATACCAGCATGGCAAGGCCGATAACGAAGATTCCGCACAATTTCAGCACAGGGCCGCTCCTTCCGTTCACCGCCGGCGGAATGTAACAGGAATTAGAGTACCTGACTATATACTCCGCAAATTAAAAAGAGATTCAACTAAAAAATCAGTATTTTTAAAATTTCATGCCGTACAGGCGGCTTGCCAAGTCGCCGGAGCGCGGTTACCGCTCGACTTCCAGGGTAATGCTTCCGGTCTCCCAGTCCGCCGATTTTAATTTTGTGGCGGTGACGCTCAGGCCACGCGACATGGTGTAACGCTCCTCGCGTTTTACTGTCAGGAAACCCTCACCTTCGAGCCGGCTGCGGTCGAGCCAGTCCACTTTCCGCTTTGTAAAAAAGGCCACCACGGTGTCAATCCCCGCCGGCTCGGTTACCGTGATTTCAAAAGCGTCATCAGATGAGGGGACCGAGTATTCCCTGCCGGCGGCGACCCTGTTGTCCGGCTGGGTGTCGTTTGGAAACAGCACCACCACGTCGCCATTGGGCTGCATATCCACGATGGTGCAGTACCCGTCTGCGCTGGATTTGAACCGGAAGGTGATTTTGTCGCCGATCTTCGCCTTTCCGCCGACAGAAAGGCCCCTCGAGGCCTGCCCGGGCCGTTCCGCCCAGAACCGGAAATCCACCTCCGGGCTGTCGTTTCGGAGATGCTTCAGGGTCTCTCTGGCCAGATACGATTCAATTCCAGAGGCAAGTTTCTCTCCCAGAGAATCGATATCGGACAGCGTTCCCGACGCGGTGGCGATGATCTTTCCGGTCTCAACGTGCACCGCCCTGCCGGAGACCAGCGATCCGCTCACAGTGCCCATCACCATCACCTGAATTCCATGGATCTTTCCAGCCCGGGCCGCCGTGCTCTCGTCAATCAGGCCGCTCTGTCCCTTCTCCATCTCCTCGGTGATCCTGGCTATCTCGGCCTGCTCCACCAGCGCGATAAAGCGGAAGCTGTGCAGAGCGGCGCTGAGTCCGGATACCACGTCATCGGATTTCTGGCTCACCGCTTTTATCCCTCCACCGCCAAAGGGCATGATGCCCACCCGCACCGTGGCCTGCTGGGCAAGGGATACCGAGACGCAGAATAACGCGGCGGCGGCAATTATAGTTCCATGGAATCGTTTCATGAATGGGTCTCTCCTCTCTCAAAATTGTTGATGCTCACGCGGCTGATGAATAGCCCGTTAGGGGGCGTCATGCGGCCGATCTCAGTTACCGGACCGCCGGAAGCCCCACCTTGATATAGATATTATCCCGGTCAACCGTCGGATGCTGTTTATTGTCACTTATCTTCGGCACGTTTTCAGACACAAAGTCCCTCAGCTCGTCCGAGTCGATAATACCGTCGTTGTTTTTGTCCCCCTTCCCGCTCAGAGCCTTCAGTATCTCCTCGGTAAAGTGGCCGTTCTGGAACTTGTCGCTTTCAAAGGAGAACTCTCCCCCCTTCGACGAGGAGAGGACGATGGCGCCCGAACGCCGTAATAAATCATTATAGATATACCGGTCATTCTGGAACAGATACTCGCGGGATCTGTTACCGCGCTGTTTTTTAAGGGTCAGCGTGAGCGCCCGTGGCGCCCGCGCCTTGATGCCGGTGTTCTCGGCGGTGTAATAATCCCGCTCCGTCTCATCATCCAGCTCGCCGGACTCGCAGGTATCCATGAGAAAAAGCTTCTGCCGCGGCGCGATCCCCTGGAGCAGATCCTCGATGAGATCGAAGTCGGCCGCGGTTCCCTTCAGGTTGTTGATATCGGCGTTGGCCGTGAGGTAGTAGTAGGTGGCCTCCCTGTCTGTGTCGTGCATGCCGTGGCCGGCGATGAATAACACGAACGTGTCGTCCACCTTTGCGTTTTTGAGGAAATCCTTTGCCCCCTTGATGCTCTCAACCGTCACCTGGCCGTCCACGTAGGTTTTCGCGTACACGTTGATGAATTTACCCCTCATGCCGGACAGCGCCTTTTCCAGGTCCAGGGCATCCTTGTGGGCGTACTTCAGGTTCAGGGACGCGTCCCTGTAGGCGGACACGCCGAAACCGATGTAGTAAAGGTCGCCCTTCACCTTCTCCTTGTGTTCGGCAAAGGTGAGGGCCCGGTACGATTCGGCCCCCTTCTCGTTCATGCAGGATACCTCTATTTTGTTCATGCCCGATGAGAGCTCGATTCGCTCCACGATTTCGGCGCTCCGGCCTGCCACCGGCTTCCCGTAGGCGCCGAAGAGCGGCACGTCGTTCACGTAGACGTTGTACCGTTTCAGATTGTATTTATCATCTTTCAGGGAGATCTTCAAATTCATGGACCGTCCTTCCTGTGTGCTCTCGGTGATGGCAGTTTCCGGCACATGCAGGTCGTCCGAGAGCATATCTTCCGTGAGTCCAAGACGGCGCAGTCGGCGGAGGTACAGTTTATGGTAGTGATCAATCAGTTCCGGAGTACCCAGGCCCATGCGTTTCATTATGATATCCGGGCGGTTGTTTTTCACCGCAAACTGGTCAATGGCGAAACCTTCCATGCCCTTTACCATGGCAACGAGGTTGCCTGAATTACGGGAGCCGTCCCAATAACCATCAGATGTAAACATTAGCCACTCTGCATCAACACCGACAAGGAAAGGATTATTTTCTGCATCGGTACCTGATGTAAAAAGTGAATATGAATTTCCGTTTTCAACATTCCATAAACGAATTGTATTATCATGTGATCCTGATACTAATATTTTTCCATCATGACTAAATGCCATAGTATCTATCAAATCAGTATGACCTTCAAATTTACGTATAAGTTCACCATCAATATTCCAGATTATAATTGATTTTTCAAGTGAAGATAGTGAAGCAATTAATTTACCATTGGGACTAAATTCTATTGTTCTTACACTATTTTGTTCTTTCATTTCTCTAATTAAATTACCATCTTTCGTAAGGAGTTTTATTGATCCATTATAAAGACTAATTCCAAAATAATTATTATCTGGATTAAATTTAATTGAAGAAATTTGAGATACTGTACCAACTGAAATTTGGTTTAATAATTGTCCAGCTTTATCCCACATATACATCAACGTACCTTTTGAACACGCTATCATCTGACTATCTGGACTGAATGCCATCCTTGCTGTATCTGCTTCACTTAAATTATATGTAGTTAATGTTTTTATCAAATCTCCATGTTTGTTCCATAATTTTAATTCCATCCCAAATTGAACATACTTAAACCCAGCTATTAGATTACCATCTGGGCTAAAAAGAATATTATCCATTGAATCCATAGTATTTATCTTTTTGAATTCTTTATCAAATATGCGGGTTGAAATCCTACCTGGAACAAAAATAAACTGGCCATCAGGACTGTATTTTGATTCATAAAATTGATATTGTAAATATTGATCTTTCTTAATATAATCTTTATCTAATAGCGCATAAACATGCTGCAACTGACCTTCTTTTTTCCAAAGATTAATAGTTGTTCCTCCAGATGTTGCAATAATACTCTTGTCATCAGGACTAAATTCAACATGAGTGATATAACCACGATAAGAAGGAAAAAATTTTTTTAATGTGCCATCACTATTCAATAACCTTATTGTCCGATCAATTGATGCTGTCGCAATTGTTTTACCATCAGGACTTATTGCTAGACCATTTACAGATTTATTATATTGAAGTGTTTTGACTAATCGCCATCTATTTAATAATCCACCCTTAGACCAAAATCGAACAGTTTTATCTGAAGATGCGGAAATAAGAGTTTTACTATCGGGACTAAAAACTAAATAATTGATTTCTGATTTATGATCAGTCAACGAAGTCAAAAATGATCCATCTGAATTCCAAATATTGATTATGCCATTATTATTGTTTGGATTAACATCCCTCGTTCCTGATGCAATAGTTTGACCATCTGGACTATATGCGATAGAAGTTGTTATTTCATTTTTCTTATCATCTGTTATCTTGAGTAGGTTTCCATAAATATCAAATAACAATAATTCTCCGAAATGACTCGAAGCTATTTTATTCCCATCAGGACTGAAAGCTATAGAATACGGGTCTATAATTTTATTATAATTTAATGTACGTATTAATGTCTTGTTTTTACTCCAAATCTTTACACCTTCAATTCCCATTGAAGTGGAAATAAAATATTGGCCATTTGGACTATAAGCAATATCAATAACTCTATTTTTAAGTAGAATTGCTTCACTTGCACCTATTTTATTCATATCCCATATTCTAATAGTATTATCACGTGAACCTGAAATCAAAGTATTTCCATCAGGACTAAATGCCAGACAACTCACCTCATCATTATGACCAAAGAGTACTTTAAGCAGAATCCCCTTTCTATTCCATAATCGTATTGTTTTATCCGATGAAGCAGATGCAATTAGTTTGCCATCTGGGCTAAATACAATCCTATTAACTCCATTCGTATGTCCATCCTGAATAATCATACTAATTTTTGATTTCTTTGCAATACTGTCGTAATCGACCTTAGTATTAATCTGCTTCTCATCACTTGAATGTAATTCCATTGAACCAAGAGCTATTCCAAAAATGCACAGTGTTGCCTGGATCAAAATTTGGAGTCTCTTCATAGAATACCTCGTTAGTTATCAGATACTATTTGGAAAGAAATTATTTGATTCACTCCACCAGATCCACCGTAAAATTATCCCCGAAGGTATAGCGGATCGGCCTCTGTTCCACCGGCATGTACTTGAGCGACGTTTCCCTCGTCTTGGCGTCCACCGCGTCGATGAGCTTCGATATGGTCACCCGTTTATCGGTGGCGATTCCCTTTTTATGCTTCCCCAGCACCTCCAGCATACTGTAGGTGAAAATGCCGTGACGCAGTTCCTTCACCTCGTAAGCCTTCTGGCTCTCGCTGGCGGCCGATAGCACCGCGATCCCTCGCTCCCTGGCAAATCCGGCGATGCGCTTGATCTCGTCGTAACCGCGCTCCATCAGTGCGAAGCGCCCGAGGTCCTTGACCGCGCTGCCGCTCTTGCAGGTGTCCAGGAACAGGGCCACCCGGTTTGCGTTCAGGCCCTTCATCTCGCGTCCAAGCTCCTTCAGCGACAGGGCGGTCTTCTCCACATCGGTGATGTCCGCGTCGTAGGGTATGTAGTAGTATTCGTCCTTCTCCACGTCGCCGTGGCCGGCGAGGAAGAGTATCACGGTATCGGCCTTTTTCGCCCTTGCGATGATGGACCTGATCCCGTTCAGTATCCCCGCCCTGGACGCCCCCTCGTCTGTGAGCACCTTCACGTCGATGTTCCTGTAGAGGTCGCGGGACAGGGTCTTCATCGCCTCCCCTATGGCAACCGAGTCCGACACCGGGGACTTCAGCCTGATGTTGCGTTCCTTATAGTTGCTCACCCCTATGGAGAGCACGTACAGGTCGGGTTTCCGCAGGTCCTTCGGCGTGCAGACCACCAGTGCCTCGGCGCTCCGCCCCTCGGCCTTGCCGCTCCTGTCGAACGCGGCGCCCACGAAACGGTTTTCACCGGGCAGGAGCTCCACGGTGAACACCTTCAGCCCTCCGGTGGATTGCACCTTGAGCGACCGCGATTCCTCCTCAAGAGGGCACCCGTTGTGATACAGAAATATTTTCCCCAGGCCGTTGCCTCCGGGCGAGGCCTTGACAGTGACGGCAACGGTCTCTTTTTCGGTGGCGAAGTACGGCCCGGGAGAAGTGATCTCCACGCGCGGCATCTGCGACGCCACGGTGTTGATGTCGATGTCCGGGAGCCGTTCCCCCTTCATGAAACGGGAGAGGAGGCCTGGGGTGAAGAAGGTGTTCCAGTACTGCTGGGGATCATACACGGTCATGCCTTTCACGAAGGCTACCATGTTTTTATTGGTTGAATTTAATTCAAAGTATCCTTTATCGTTAAATATAAACCAATCTCCATTATCTGAATAACTTAGTGATAATGATTGGCCATTATCAAGATCCCAAATCCTAATTGTATTATCATCAGAACATGATAATATTTTTCTTCCATCAGAAGAAAAAGAAATATCATTTACATAATTAGTATGCCCTATAAGTTTGTTTAACTGTTTTCCTTGAAGATTCCAAAGTCGTATTGTGCCATCACGCGAGGAAGAAGCAATTATTCCCCCATCGGGATTAAATATTACTTTTGTTACCATTCCTGTATGACCTACAATTGTTTGCAATAAATCACCATTAATATTCCAAAGATGTATCTTATTACCCATATCACCCTGGGCTATCAATTGATTATCTGGACTGAAAGATAAACTTATTGGAAAACTTCGCGATGGGTCACTATAAACAATTTTTTTTCTTAACGAACCATCTATATTCCACAAACATAAATCATCAAACGAAGCAGAAGCAATTATATTGTTATCATTAGAAAATGTTATGCAATGTAAATCAGTATGTGGACTTGCCCCGATTTTGCGGACACTGAGTTAAGCAATATTTTGAGCCAAACTCATTTGTAATTCATATTCCTCCGGACTCAGAAAATCAAGAGAAGAATGACTTCTTCGCCGGTTATAGAATACAGCAATATATTC
>JBGSQT010000040.1:0-44243 GCA_041737965.1 Spirochaetota bacterium
TGCCGCTGCTTTCCAACATGTGTACCGCATCAACCTTAAACTGCCTGTCAAATCTCCTTCTTTCACTCATTGGTAACCTCGTTAAGCATAGTATCGTATTATACGCTTAACTTCGTGTCCCCTTTTTCGGGGCAGGGCCAGGCATATCAAATGCCTATATCAATCAGATAGAAAACGGGCGCATCAAACGGCCTTCGCCGGAAATACTCAGGAAAATTGCCGAGCTGTACGGCATCCCCTTTCACGTGCTTCTTGAAAAAGCGGGCCATCCCATGCCTGACATTGCCGGGGATGACGCCGGGGACAGGAGCATCAGGGTCCTCATAATCGATGACGATCCGTACGACCGGGAGATCCAGCGTTCGATGCTTGAAAAAAGCGAGGACTACCGCATCGAAGTTCTCGAAGCGTCCTGCGGGGAGGAGGCGTTCATGCTCCTGGACGCAGAGTCGCCGGATTGCGTACTGCTGGACTACCGCCTGCCCGACATGGACGGCATCGAGCTGCTGCGGCGCATCAGAAACTCCGGAAAACACCGCGACATGCCGGTAATCATGATGACAGGACAGGGGAGCGAGACGGTGGCGGTGAGCGCCATAAAGCTGGGGGCCGTGAATTATTTCATCAAGGAACAGCTTGACAGCGAAAAACTTGTCGGCGCGGTGAGGAATGGACTGAACAGGAAGCTTCTCATACGGAAATTGCGCACGCGCATGGGCAGGAATCCCGCCATTCCCGGCATTTCCCGTGCAACCCTCACCGAATCGGTTGAGAGCATCCTGAAGGCCATTGAGGGATTCAGAGGGCGCAACGCGGCCTTCAGCGATGACCCCGACCTGGTTCTGGCATATAATGAGACCCTGGCCCTGCGAAATGTGTTCAGTGGAAGCAATGGAGAGGATAATTAAAGGAGGCGTCGGATGTATGAAGAAGAACCCATACGCGTTCTTATGATCGAGGACAGCGAGGTTGACGCCGAGCTGATCAGGGAGGAGATGACCAGGGCGGGTATTCCGTTTACCTGGTCCCATGTTTCAGAGGAAGACCAATACCTGAAGGCCTTTGAGTCTTTCCGTCCGGAACTCGTGCTGTCCGATTTCTGCCTCCCCTCCTACGACGGGTTCCTGGCCCTCGACGCGGCACGCGAAAGGGACGCGGAGATCCCTTTCATTTTCGTGAGCGGCGCGATCGGCGAGGACCTGGCCATCGAGGCGCTCAAACGGGGCGCCACAGACTGCGTAAACAAAAGCCATCTGGGCAAGCTTCCCGGGGCCGTACGCAGGGCCATTGAAGAGTACCGCGAACGCCGTCATCGGCAGAGGGCGGAAAAAGCCCTGGACCGGCTCAGATACAGAAACTCGCTGATACTCGATTCGGCGGGGGAGGGAATCATGGGCCTCGACGCCGATCTGCGCTTCACCTTCCTCAACCGCTCCGCCCTTGCCATGTTAAGGTGCGGGATACAGGACATTCACGGAGAAAGCCTGGGCGTGATTCTGGAAGGGGGGATCGATTCCCTCCGGCCTGTTTTCGAAAAGAGGGGCCCTGCCGCCGGCGGCGCGGGGCCGGATACGATCGCGAACCTCGAACTCGTCGTCCGCTCCTTTGACGGGAGCACGTTTCCCGCGGAATGCACGGTCTCGTCCGTAGTGGAGAAGGATGCGCCTTCAGGATACGTCGTCACCATGAAGGATGTCACCGAACGGATCAGGGCCAGGGAGGAGATAGAGCGCGGCATTGAGAGGCTGAGGAAAATCCTTCTGGACAGCATCCATGCCATGTCGCACGCCCTGGAATTGCGGGACCCCTACACCGCGGGACACCAGAAAAGGGTGTCCGATCTTGCCGTCGCCATCGCGGAAAAAATGGGCGTTGAAAAAGACAAAACCACCGGTATCTATCTGTCGGGGCTGGTCCATGATATCGGTAAAATTGCGGTGCCGGCGGAGATTCTTTCAAAGCCGGCAAAGCTGTCAGCCGTCGAATTCGACATGATCAAGGTCCATCCGGAAGCGGGATACGGCATACTCAGGAACATCGACTACACCTGGCCCATCGCCGACGCGGTGTATCAGCACCATGAACGGCTGGACGGGTCGGGATATCCGCGGGGCATTGCGGGGGACGAAATCATTTTGGAGGCCCGCATACTCGCCGTGGCCGACGTGGTTGAGGCCATGGCCTCGCACCGGCCCTACCGGCCCTCCCTTGGGACTGACAGGGCCATGTCTGAAATTCGGAACGGGGCCGGAAGGATATATGACAGGGACGTGTCCGAGACCTGCCTGAAACTGTTCGAAGAAGGGTTTGCGTTCAAGTGACGCCCGGCCATCTCAAGCGGGCGGCCGAAACAAGGAGCGGTATATGGGTCATCGTTTTTCCGACATAGTGGACGGCAAGAAACTCCAGGAGCTGATGGACGGTCTCTATGCCGCGGCCGGCCTTCCCGTGGGCATCCTGGAAACGGACGGGACCATCGTGGTCGCCACCGGCTGGCAGGACATCTGCACCAAATTCCACCGCGCGAACCCCGAATCATGCAGCTACTGCGTGGAGAGCGACACCCATCTCAACGAATCTCTCCACGGCGGCGAATATGCCGAATATAAATGCAAAAACGGCATGTGGGACATCGCCTTCCCCATTTACGTCGCCGGCAAACACGCGGCCACGCTCTTCTTCGGGCAGTTTTTTTACGATGACGAGACGCCGGACGAGAATTCATTCCGCGAACAGGCGCACCGCTATTCGTATAACGAGGAGGCGTACCTGGAATCGCTGAGGAAGGTGCCCAGGTTCACCCATGAACAAGTGTCAAATATCGTCAATTACTACAAAAACTTCACCGCCTACATCGTGGAAATGGGTGAGGCCACGCTGCGCTCAAAGGCCGCCGAGGAGCGGCTGGCCGACCTCAACGCCGAACTGGAGAGGCGGGTCGCTGAAAGGACAAAAGACCTGAATATCTCGGAAACCAGGTTCCGGGATCTTGTAGAATCGCTGAATGACGGCGTGTTCGAAACAGACGGAATGGGAACCATGACCTTCGCCAACAGGGCGCTTGCGAAAATCCACGGATATGAAAAAGCCGAGGAGATTGTCGGCCTCTCCATTATAGACCTTGTTGCCCCGGAGGACCGGGGCGCGATACTGCCGATCTTCATTAAAATGGCTGAAACGGGCGAGACCCCGGACAGCATAGAGATCACGGTGCTGAAAAAGGACGGCTCGACCGCCGTGATTCAAAACAGGCCGGTCCCCGTATTCAGCGACGGCAGGGTTGCCGGGTCCAGGGGGGTCATCAGGGACATTACGGATCTGAAGGCATACGAACAGTCGCTCAGGCAGAGCGAGGAGAAATACCGGTCCATCATCGAAAACAGCTTCGACATTATTTTTTCCATGAACACGGCCGGCGAGTTCATCAAAGCGAATGACGCTTTTTTAAAGGAAGGGGGCTACCGCCGCGAGGAGATCGTCGGAAAGAGTTTCCAGATGCTGCTCCATCCCGACGACACGGCCGTTGCCGCCGGGGCGTTTGCCGGCAATATCAGCGGGAAACAATCCTCCTTCGAAATGCGGTCGCGCAGGAAGGACGGGACCTACGGATGGTATAATTTCAACACCAATCCGGTGGTGACCGAAACCGGTGAAATAAGGGAAATTATCGGCATCGCGCAGAACATATCGGAAAGGAAAGCGTTCGAGAGCGCGCTCGCGGAAAGCGAGGAGACGTTCAGAAACTACTTCGACATGAGCAACATCGGCATGGCCATCACCTCCCCGGAAAAGGGATGGGTCCGCGTCAATGAACGGATCTGCGCCATGCTCGGCTATTCGGGAGCGGAACTCGCTGAAATGACGTGGGAGCAATTGACGCATCCGGACGATCTGGCAAAGGACATTCACGAGTTTAATAAAGTGTTAAATGACAGGCAGGACAGCTACCGTATTGAAAAGAGGTTTATCACGAAGGAAGGATCACCCCTTTTTACGATTTTAAGCGTCGGGTGCGTGAGACACGCCGACCGCACCGTGAAGATGGTTCTCGCGCAGCTGCAGGACATCACTGAGCAGAAGACAGCGGTGGAAAAACTTGAAAAAAGCGAAACCCTGCTGAAGACAATCCTGGAACTGCTTCCGGTCGGCGTCTGGGTAGCGGACAAGACGGGCACGCTGATACTTGGAAACAGGGCGGGGCAGGAAATCTGGGCCGGCGCGAAATATGTCGATATAGACGGCTACGGCGAGTACAGGGGATGGTGGGCCGACACCGGCGAGTTGATAAAGCCGGAAGAGTGGTCCATGGCAAGGGCAGTGCAGAAAGGAGAAGAGTCAAGCGACGAGGAAATCCTTATCCAGTGTTTCGACGGCTCCTTTAAGACCATACTCAGCTCATCCCTGCCCATCCGTACCGGTTCCGGTGAAATCAATGGCGGAATCGTCGTCATCCAGGACATCACGGGGAGAAAAAAGGACGAAGTAAGGCTGAAATCGTATGCCGGGGAACTGGAACGGAGCAACGCAGAGCTCCAGCAGTTCGCCTACGTGGCGTCGCATGATTTACAGGAACCGCTGCGGATGGTGTCGAGCTATACCCAGCTCCTGGCGGAAAAGTACGGTGAGATGCTGGACGACAGGGCGAAGAAATACATCAACTACGCGGTGGACGGGGCGGTGAGGATGCAGCGGCTCATCAACGACCTTCTAACCTATTCCAGAATTACCACCCGGGGGGGCGAGCCATCCGCCATGGACGCCCACGCCGCGCTGGGAGAGGCGATCATGAACCTTTCCGCCTCCATCAGGGAGCGGAACGCCATTGTCACCAGCGGCGAGCTCCCGGAAATTCACGCGGACAGCTCGCAGATAATCATGCTGCTGCAGAACCTGATAGGCAACGCAATAAAATACAACGACAGCGATATCCCGGCGGCCCATGTGAGCTGCGTCGACAAGGGAGACGCGTGGCAGTTCAGCGTCTTGGATAACGGCATAGGAATAGATGAACAGTTCCGGGAAAAAATATTCATTATTTTCCAGCGGCTTCACACGCGCGAAGAATACCCCGGCACCGGAATCGGGCTTGCAATCTGCAAGCGCATAGTGGAACGTCACGGCGGCCGGATCTGGATTGAATCCGGGAAAGACCGCGGCACTCTGTTTTATTTCACCCTGCCAAAAAAGAATCAGGAGGTTCGTATATGAACGACAAACATTCATTCAGCCCCATCGACATCCTGCTGGTTGAGGACAACCCGGGGGACGTTGACCTTGCCCGGGAGGCGCTGGAGAACAGCAAGGTTTTCAACAAGCTGCACGTGGTTACCGACGGCATGGCGGCCCTGGATTTTCTTTTTCAGCGGGGACAATACGGGTCAGTTCCCCGGCCCGACCTGATCATCCTGGACCTGAACCTTCCGAAAAAAGACGGCCGGGAGGTGCTGGCGGAGATAAAGGACCATCCGGACCTCAAGCATATTCCGGTGGTGATCCTCACCACCTCGCGCGACGAAGAGGACATTTTAAAGTCATACAAGCTCCACGCCAACTGCTTCATCACCAAACCCATAGACCTGCACCAGTTCATCAAGGTGGTGAAGACGATAGAGGACTTCTGGCTCACCATTGTGAAACTGCCCACGAGGACGGGGGAAGATGCCTGAGCCTGTCCGAATACTGCTCGTGGAGGACAATCCGGGCGACGCCGGGTTGATCAGGGAACTCCTTCCGGAGAGCGGCCCCGTGGCCTTCAGTATAGAGGTCGTGCCGCGCCTGTCGGCGGCCCTGGAACGCATTCAGGCCGGCAATCTGGACATCATCCTCCTTGACCTGGGCCTGCCCGACTCCAGAGACATACACACTTTCTTCAGGATACAGAATGAAGCGCCTGATCTTCCCATTGTCGTCATATCGGGAAACAACGACGACGCGATCGCCCTCGAGTCGGTCAGGAGAGGCGCCCAGGATTATCTGGTCAAGGGGCGGATTTCCCAGGACCTGCTCATGCGCTCCATACGGTATGCGGTGGAACGGAAAAAGGCGCAGACCGCCCAGCGGGCCAGCGAGGAGCGCTATCGCGCGATTGCCGAGAACCAGCCGGTGGCGGTGTGCCGGTGGCTTCCCGATACGACTCTCACTTACGCGAACACCTATTACATCGACAATATCGCGGGAAACGCGGATTTAACGGGCAAGCGCTGGCTGGATTTCGTGCCGGAATCGAACCGTGCCGGAACTCAGGCATTTTACCGGTCAATCGTCGAAAGGCCGCGCATGGTCACCTACGAGCATTCCATTACATCAACGAACAAAGGGATTCGCTGGTTTTCATGGATAGACGTCCCGATTTTCGACAACCATGGGAACCTGCTGGAATTTCAGTCAGTGGGCACCGATATTACCGAGAAGAAATCCGCCGAAGACGCCGTAAGAAAATCCGAAGAAGCGATGAAGAAGGCCCAGCGGGTTGCCCAGGTGGGAAGCTGGACCTGGAACATTCCGGACAACCGGCTGGAATGGTCCGACGAGATGTTCAGGATTTTCGGCATCGATAAGGACGCGTTTTCCGGCGACCTTTCCGAAGTCATCGCGGGGGCCGTTCATCCCGACGACCGCGCGGCGGTGGAGCGCTCGAATGATTCGGTGACGCGGCAGAAAACGCCGATACCGATGGAATACCGCGTGATACGTCCCGACGGCACCGTGCGCACGGTGTGGGCCGAGGCGGGTGAGCTTATTTTAGATGACAACGGAAACCCCAAATCCCTTTCCGGCATAGTCCAGGACATCACGGAGCGCAAAAGGACGGAGGAAACGCTTCTTATCCAGAGCGCCGCCATGGACAACGCCGCCAACGCCATCGTAATTACCGATGTACAGGGGACCGTCATCTATGCCAACCCGGCCCATGAAAAACTCACCGGGTATTTTTCACATGAAGCGGTCGGGAAAAATCCGAGGGACCTGGTAAAATCCGGCGTCCAGGATGCCGGATTTTACCGGAAAATGTGGAACGAAATCCTTGCCGGCAGGGTTTGGCACGGCGAGATGAAAAACCGCAGGAAAGACGGCAGCCTCTATGACGAGGAGATGACCATCGCGCCGGTGACCGGACCGGACGGCGACATCCGCCATTTCGTGGCGATAAAGCAGGACATAACCGAGCGCAAGAAGACGCAGGCCAGGCTTGTTGAGCTTCACGACGGCCTTGAGCGCATGGTCGCGGAACGCACCGCCGACCTGGAAAAGGCCAACCGGGAGCTCGAATCCTTCTCCTACACCGTGTCCCACGACCTCAGGGCGCCGCTCAGGCACATCAACGGCTTTCTGGAGATGTTCAGAAGGGAGGCCGTCGGCTCCCTGAGCGGAAAGGCCCTCCACTACATGGAGGTGATCGACGACGCCACACGGCACATGGGGCAGCTCATCGACGACCTCCTGGCATTTTCTCGCATGGGGAGGACCGATATAGCCCTGCGCGACGTTCAAATGGAAATGCTACTGAATGAAGTCCTCAAGGAATTCGCGGACGACATCGAACGGCGGGGAATAACCGTAACCCGCAGCCCCCTTCCGAGTGTTGCAGGCGATACCGCCATGCTCCGGCTTGTGCTCGCAAACCTGGTATCCAACGCGGTGAAATTCACCCAGATGACCGCAATGCCCTCGATCGAGATAGGAAGCGACAGCAAAGACGGCGAGCACCTGTTTTACGTGCGCGACAACGGCGCCGGTTTCGACATGCGGTACGCCGGCAAACTCTTCGGCGTGTTCCAGCGCCTCCATGCCGAAAAGGACTACAAAGGTACCGGTATCGGCCTGGCCACGGTGCAGATGATCGTCCAGCGCCACGGCGGCAGGGTCTGGGCCGAGGGCGAAACGGGCAAGGGGGCGTGTTTTTATTTTACGCTTCCGGCCCCCCAACCCCCTGGAGGGGTAACGCCCCCCAACCCCCCGGAGGGGGGCTAACCCCCGGCAGGCAGAGCCTGCCACCCCCGGAGGGGGTTGGATGCTGTGCACTCACACCAGAAGTCCCCCTCCGGGGGATTTAGGGGGGGGCCACAGAGACACAGAGGCACGGAGAACGACAGGATCAAAGGATGAAGAGGATTATAGAAGATGAAAGATGTTATATTTAAAAACAATAATACCCACTCTTTCTCTGTGCCTCTGTGTCTCTGCGGCAAACACTATAAATACGGTATGACATTATGACCTGGCAGATCACCACATACTTTGTCTCGATCATTATCACCGCGTCCGTGATGGGGTATATCACCTGGTATTCCCGGAAGCAGCGCGATACCGTCACCGGCGCCGGCGTCTACATGTGGATATCGCTCCTCATGGGCCTTATCGCCCTGTTCCAGGGTCTTTCGATGATAGGCCCCTCTGAGGGATGGGCCCTCTTCTGGTTCAACATGAGGGTCGTCTGTTTCGCCCTGATGCCGGTGCTCTGGCTGATTTTCGTGCTGCATTACACGGGGAAAGGCGGTCTGCTTTCAAAATTCCGCATCGCCCTTTTTTTAATAATTCCCGCCATCACCCAGGCAATGCTCTGGACAAAAAACTGGCACAGGCTCTGGGTGGTCCGCGACGTCACCATCCTCCAGGCAGGCCCGTACTTTATCGCGGATACCTCGGCGAGGATTCCCGGCCCCTGGATGCACGTGCACAATCTCTACACCTACGGGATTATGCTGGCGGGGGTCGTGGTCCTTTTCGCCTCGTCGGCGCGTCTCTACCGCCGGTACAGGGGACAGGTCGTTGCCCTCGGCGCCGGGACGCTGGTGATGATCGGCGGAACGCTTTTCCCCTCATTCAACCTCCTTCCGGGCATCAAACTGAATCCCATGCCCCAGGGTTTCGCCCTGGGAGCGCTCATCATCGCCTGGGGCCTTTACCGGCACCGGTTCCTCGGCGTGACCCCCCGGGCCGACCGTGAAAGACCGGTCCCTGCTTCCCTTGTCGCGCTCTTTTCCGTATTGATTCTCGGGATTCTGGCGGCCGGGTTCATGTACTACCGCGGGTACCGGGAACACTACCGGTACGAAATGGAGCAGCAGCTTTCCGCCATCGCAAACCTGAAAACAAATGAAATCGTCCACTGGCGCCGGGAACGCCTTGGCGACGCCGCCGTACTGCGGGGAAACCCGGCCTTTACCTCGCTTGTCCGCCGCGTCATATCCGATCCGGCCGACGCCGGCGCCTTGTGGACTCTCCGGACATGGCTGAAAAATTTACAGGCCGCATCCCAGTATGATCACATCATTCTCTATGATACACAGGGAACCCTGCGCCTGTCGGTCCCACCCGCCGGTGCGCTGGCGTGCAATTTGATCCGAGAGCATTCAGGGGAAGTGCTGCGCACGGACCGGGTCGAGTTCCTCGATTTTCACCGGCATGAGAAGGAGGAACATGTACACCTGGGGATATTGGTCCCGGTCATCGATAACGGCCGTGCGCAGGGCATTGTCGTATTGATGATAGATCCCTCACGCTACCTCTTTCCGCTCCTCAGGCGGTGGCCCGGCGCGAGCCGGACCGCCGAGACACTGCTTGTCCGCCGGGACGGAGATGACGCGCTTTTCATCAATGAGCTCAAATTCAGGAAGACCGCCCCCCTCACCATGAAGGTGCCGCTCACCGAGATGACGGTGCCGGCGGTAATGGCGGTCAGGGGGCGCGAGGGGGTCGTGGAGGGGATCGACTACCGCGGGGTCCCGGTCATCGCGGCCCTGCGCCATGTTCCCGATTCGCCCTGGTATATGGTGGCCCGCATGGACATCGAGGAGGTGTACGCGCCGGTGCGGGAGCGCTTCTGGATGATGACGGTGGTGGTCCTGGCGCTGATAGCCGGCGCGGGAGCGGGGATGGGAATTCTCTGGCGCAGGCGAAGCGCGCGTTACATAGAACAGGAACTCGAAGCGGCCGAAAACCTCCGCGAAAGCGAGGAGAAATTTTCCCGCGCGTTCATGAATTCCCCGTACGCCATCACCATCACCGACCCGAAAGAAGGGCGGTTTGTCGACGTCAATGAAGCCTTTCACGCCATCACCGGGTATGCCCGCGATGAGGCCGTCGCGAGCTCATCCATCGCGCTGAACCTGTGGGTAAAAGAAGAAGACCGTAAACACGTGGTTCAGGAACTCATGGACGGAAAGGAGGTGGTGGGGCGGGAATTCACGTTCAGGAAAAAAAACGGCGGCGTGATTACCGGCCTGTTCTCGGCAGATTTTATCGATCTGAAGGCGGGAAGGTTTGTCCTCTCGAGCATCAGCGACATCACTGACCGGAAGCGGATTGAAAACGGAATGCGCTCGGCCATGAACCTCACCGAGTATGCCTCCATCTTCTCAGGGGACGATCTGCTCAGAAAGACCCTTGACGAGGCGGAACTGCTCACCGGAAGCTGTATAGGTTTTCTTCATTTTCTGGAGAAAGACCAGAAGACCCTCTCCCTGCAGATGTGGTCGACCAACACGATAGAAACCATGTGCACCGCCGAAGGAAAAGGAAACCATTACGACATCGGCAGGGCCGGTGTCTGGGTGGATTGCGTGAGGGAGCGGAGGCAGGTCATCCATAACGACTACGCCTCCCTTCCAGGCCGGAAGGGCCTGCCGGAGGGGCACGCGCCGGTCGTGCGGGAGCTCGTGGTGCCGGTGATGAGAAACAACCTCGTGGTGGCGATCCTCGGGGTGGGGAACAAGCCCTCCGAGTACGACGCGGGGGATGCCGAAGTGGTGTCGCTCCTGGCGGACAAGGCCTGGGACATCATAGATCGAAAGCGCGCAGAGGAAGCGGTGATGCGCGAAAGGGACTTCGTGAAGGGCACCACGAACAGCCTGCCGGGCCTGTTCTATCTCTTCGACGAAACCGGAAAATTTATAAGCTGGAACGACAATTTCGAGAGGGTGTCCGGGTATTCAGCGGGCGAGATTTCCCGCATGTCGCCGCTCGATTTCTTCGATTCCCCGGGAAGGGAACTGATCGCGGAAAGGATCGGGGAGTGCTTCACCGCCGGCGAGGCGGTTGCAGAGGCAGATTTCATCTCCAAAGACGGGACCAGGACCCCGCTTTTCTTTACCGGAAAGCTTTTCATCTTTGATGGAATTCCCTGCCTGATAGGCATGGGCATCGACATAAGCGACAGAATAAAAGCCGAAGAGGCCCTCAGGGAGAGCGAGCGGCGGCTCTACCTGGCAATCGCCAGTTCACCGATTCCCATTATGATCCATGATGAGGAAGACCGGGTGCTCCAATTGAGCACGGGCTGGACGAAGCTCTCCGGATATACCCTTGAAGACATCCCCACCCTCGCGGATTGGACCGAGCTCGCCTACGGCGAGAGGTCGGGGACCGGGAAGAAGTACATCGACGAACTTTTCTCGATCAGCGAGACGGTGTACAACGGGGAATGGCAAGTAAAGGCGAAAAACGGGGAGACCAGGGTCTGGGATTTCCAGACCACGCCGCTCGGCAGGGTCAGCAGGGGGAGCCGGGTCCTTCTCAGCATGGCCACCGACATCACCGACCGGAAACGCGCGGAGGATGAACGCAGGAGATTCACCGAGGAACTGGAGCGCTCCAACGAGGACCTCCAGCAGTTCGCCTACGTGGCGTCGCACGACCTCCAGGAGCCCCTGCGAATGATCACGAGTTATCTCCAGCTTATAGCGCGCAGGTATAAAGACAAACTTGACGCCGATGCCGACGACTTTATCGGCTTTGCCGTGGACGGCGCGTCGCGCCTGCAGACGCTCATAAGCGGGCTTCTCGAATTCTCGCGGGTGAAGACCCACGGGAGCACCTTCGAACAGGTGGACGTGAAGGAGGTCCTGGAAACAATTCTCGCGAACCTGAAGCTGAAGATCGACGAATTCGGGGCCGGCATCGTGTACGATGACATGCCGGTAATTTCCGCCGACAGGAGCCAGATCACCCGCCTTTTCCAGAACCTGGTGCAGAACGCCATCAAGTTCAAACGGGAAGGGACGCCGCCCCGCATCCGGATTTCTGCGGAAAAGAAGGGGGAAGAACACGTTTTTTGCGTAGAGGACAACGGCATAGGCATCGAGGCGCAGTATTTCGAACGGATCTTTACGATTTTTCAGAGGCTCCACACGCGGGAGGAATTCCCCGGCACCGGCATCGGCCTGTCGATATGCAAACGCATCGTGGAGCGCCACGGCGGGAGGATCTGGGTGGAGTCGGAGTACGGCGAGGGGTCGTCGTTTTACTTCAGCATACCGGCCCCCCAACCCCCCGGAGGGGTAAAGCCCCCCAACCCCCCGGAGGGGTAAAGCCCCCCAACCCCCCGGAGGGGGGCTAACCCCCGGCAGGCAGAGCCTGCCACCCCCGGAGGGGGTTGGATGCTGTGCACTCACACCAGAAGTCCCCCTCCGGGGGATTTAGGGGGCCGGAGGGATAGGATGGAAGGTTGGGAAGAAACCAGAACAATTAGGAGTCGATTGTATCAATGAATAGAAAAATCAGATCACCGAGATATATTATAGAGCTCTCGAGAGAAATGAGAATAAACCCAACACGTTCTGAAGCAATTTTATGGAACGAATTGAAAGGGAAAAAGGTGGATGGATTCAAATTCAGGAACCAGCATCCGATTCACCGGTATATTTTAGATTTTTTTTGTTATGAAAAACAACTCGCAATCGAGGTCGACGGCGATATCCATAAAAACAGGACAGATTACGATGAATATAGAGACGAATATTTGAAGAGCGCTGGTATTGAAACATTGAGGATTACAAATGAGGATGTTATCAACAACATAGATGTTGTAGTTGAGAAAATTAGAGTCAAATTGCACTCAATAGCCCCCCGACCCCCCGGAGGGGGGCGGGCCCCCGGCAGGCAGAGCCTGCCACACCCGGAGGGGGCCGGGGGACAGAGGCCTCCGTTGCAAAATACTGAATTTAGTCACGGAGACACTGAGGGTGCTGTTTGAGGAGGTTAACGATCGATGATACCCGGTGAAACATATGAAAAATTCCTTTCCCGGCTCCTTTCCGGAGACAGGGCGGCCTGTGTGTCCATAACCGATGCCCTTTTAAAACAGGGGGCCGATGTCCGTGAGATTTATGTTGATCTCTTCCAGAAATCACTTTACAGGGTGGGTGAATTGTGGGAGAACAACAGAATATCGGTCTCCGTGGAGCACATGGCGACATCGATAATAGAGAGCCTTTTTACGCTGGTCTATCCGGTAATATTCAGCGCGGAGCATACAGGGAAAAAAGCGGTGGTGTCCTGCGTCGCCAACGAGTTTCATCAGGTGGGCGGGAAAATGGTGGCGGATATTTTCGAGCTTAACGGGTGGGACGGCTATTTTCTCGGTGCGAATGTTCCGCGCGAGGAGATGCTCCGCTTTATTGATGAAAAAAAACCCGACGTCCTCGGGCTGTCCCTCAGCATCTACTCGCAGATGAAAACGCTGATTGACGTAATGGAATCGGTACGGTCCGTTTTTCCCCGGCTTGACATGATCATAGGAGGACAGGCGTTCCGCTGGGGCGGCAGGGAACTCGTTGCCCGGATTTCCGGGACAACCTATATCGAGTCGCTGGAAGTTCTCGAAAAAATGATTAAAGGCAATACCCGGTAATCAGAGCGAATGGATAGACAACTGCTGACATATCTGACGAATCACGCCGCGATCCTTGTTTTTCATCTGGATAGTCGCGGGCTGATAGTGGGCGCCAACAGTCGCGCCAGAAAACTGACGGGCCTTGACCCGGTTGGAAAGGATTTTCGGGAAGTTCTCGTGGATTTTTCCGGATCATTCACTCTTGACGACGCGCTGGCGGATGAAAAACCGCGCCTCCTGAATTTCATAACCTCCGGGGGGCTTCCGCAGACCTACACCGTCCGTTTTACTCCGGCAGATGACGGAATCCTCGCTATCGGCGAGCTCGACCAGGATGAGATCGAAGACCTGCGGAAAAGCATGCTGCGCCTCAATAACGAAATGGCCAATCTCACCAGGGAGCTCCAGAAGAAGAATATCGAGCTGAATAAACTGAACGAATTGAAAAACCATTTTCTCGGAATGGCGGCCCACGATCTGCGGAGCCCCCTGAGCATTGTTGAGACCTACAGCGACTTCCTGACGGAGGAGCTTTCGTCGCAGCTCGGCGAAGAGCATCTGAATTTCCTCACCATAATAAAATCCACAAGCTCGTTTATGCGCGGCCTCATCGACAATCTGCTCGACATATCGATGATCGAGTCGGGAAAGCTTGATCTCGACCGGAGCGTGCAGGACCCGTGCATGCTGATCCGGAAGAATATAGGCCTCAACGCGGTGCTCGCGGCGAGAAAACAGATTGCAATCGCCCTCGACGTCAGGAATGCCATACCGGAGCTCAGTCTCGACGCGGACAGGATCATACAGGTCATGAACAATCTTATATCCAATGCCGTCAAGTTCTCGCCGCAGGGAGGCGCCGTTGCCGTAACCATATCCCATGAGGGCGGGCGCGTCACGGTATCGGTTTCCGACAACGGCCCGGGTATCCCCAGGGAGGAACAGCGCAAGCTCTTTCAGCCGTTCGGCAGAACATCGGTAAAGGCGGCCGGAGGGGAGAAGAGCACCGGACTCGGGCTTTTAATAGCGAGAAAAATAATCAACGCCCACGGAGGAGAAATGAGCCTGGAAAGCGAACCGGGCAGAGGATCTGTCTTCTCCTTCAGCCTCCCGGTCAGGCATAATGAACACGCAGGAGGGACGCAATGACAAGAGAAAAAATCTTAGAAACCGCCCGATTAATCAAGCAGCCGCCCGCGGCGTCGTCGGAGGAGTACGGCGACAAGCGCGAGGGTCTTGCCGCGGAAATAAACCGCGTCATGGAAGGGCGCGCCGACATCGAGACGCTGATCGGGCCGGGCAACATCGAGATGATGCGCGACAATCACCGGAACCATGCCCGTTTCATGGAGTCGGTTTTTTTCAGCTATAGCCCGGAGGTCCTTGTCGACACCGTTCTGTGGGTGTTCCGCGCGTACAGAAGCCACGGCTTTCACCTGTCGTACTGGCCCGCACAGCTCGACACCTGGGTGGAGATTCTTAAAAGGGAACTGACCGGGCCGGCTTTTGATGACATATATCCATTCTACCGCTGGATGATAATCAATCAGCCCGCGTTCGCGGGCATAAGCGACGCCATGATTGAAACGCAAAACGCGCCGTCGCACGGGGGGCAGGCGGAGAAATGAGCATCACGACGAAAATACTCGTAGTGGACGACGACGCCGACCTGCTCGCCGCCTCGGTACGCGTGTTGAACTCGGCGGGATACGCGGTATCCGAGGCCGCATCGGGCGCGGAGGCCGTTGCGGCGGCGAAATCCGCCCCGCCGGACCTGATCCTCCTTGACGTGGCGCTTCCGGACCGTTCGGGAATAGACGTATGCCGCGAGATCAAGGAAGATCCCGCCTGCAGGGACTGCTTTATCGTGCTCATCTCCTCGGCAATGGTCTCATCGACCCACCAGGCAGACGGTCTGGAAGCCGGCGCCGACGGCTATATCGCCCGGCCCATCGCGAACCGGGAGCTGCTGGCCAGGATCGAGGCCATGGTGCGGATTAAAAAATCAGAGGAGGGGCGGAAGCGCCTGATCGCCGAACTCGAACGGTCCAACCGCGACCTTCAGCAGTTCGCCTACGCGGCGTCCCACGACCTGAAGGAGCCTCTGCGCATGATTTCAAGCTACCTCAGGATAATCGAGAGCCGATACGGGGACAGGCTTGACGCAGACGCCGCGGAGTTTATCGGATTCGCCGTTGACGGGGCGGACCGGCTCGGCGCCATGATCGAAGGCCTTCTGGAGTTCTCGCGGGTCCATGCCGGCGCCCTCCCGACCGTCCCCGTCCCGGTCGCGGAAGTTCTCGAGGGCGTACGCAGGGACCTGGATCTTCTGATCCGAAAGACGGGCGCCGAGATCTCATGGGGCGCGATGCCGGTCCTGCCCGGAGACCCTGTCCATCTGGCGCGCCTGTTTCAGAACCTGATTGTGAACGCCATCAAGTTCACGGCCGTCGGCGCGAGGCCCCGCGTGCGGATAACCTCGACGCAGGCCGGACCGGAGCATATTTTCCGCGTGCAGGACAACGGAATCGGCATCGAAAGCCGGTATTTTGACCGCATATTCTCCCTGTTTCAAAGGCTCCACACCAGGGAGGAATACCCCGGCACCGGCATCGGCCTCGCCGTATGCAGACGGATAGTGGAAGCGCACGGCGGCCGGATATGGGTCGAGTCGGCGCCGGGCGAGGGGGCATCGTTCTATTTCAGCCTGCCCGCGGAAGCGGCGGCGCGCGAGTCGTCAGAGGGGCGGGGGACAGCGCCATGAGCGGGGCGATGAAAATACTCGTGGTGGATGATGACGCGAGCCTTCTTGCGGCCTCGTCCCGGATTCTGAAGGGCGCCGGGTACGACGTGTACGAGGCGTCGGAC
Organism: Spirochaetota bacterium; assembly: GCA_041737965.1. GTDB lineage: Bacteria > Spirochaetota > UBA4802 > UBA4802 > UBA5550 > JAFGJK01. The sequence goes on from JBGSQT010000040.1 coordinate 16,481, forward strand.
GGCGCGGGCGCGGTGGAAACTGCCGGGAAGGTCAGGCCGGACCTTATTCTTCTCGATGTGGTGCTGCCGGACATATCCGGAATCGAGGTCTGCAGAATCATCAAGGCCGATCCGGCGCACCGGGACCTCTTCGTCATATTTTTTTCCTCGTCGCTGACGACTTCCGACCACCAGTCCGAGGGGCTGGAATCAGGCGCTGACGGGTATATCGCCCGGCCCATCGGCAACCGCGAACTGCTGGCGAGGGTTGAGGCGCTGGTGCGGATAAAAAAGGTCGAAACGGAGCTCCGTCTTTCACGGGCCATGATGGCGGGCATCCTCGATTCGTCATTAAACGGAATCATGGCATTCAAGGCAATACGGGGCGAGGACCATACGATAACCGATTTCGAGTACCTGCTGGCGAACAGGGCGGTGAAGGACATCCTCGGCCATTCTCCCGAATATCTCCAGGGGAGGCGCCTGCTGGAGGTCTATCCGGGGCACAGGGAATCGGGCCTTTTTGAAAAATATGCCGGGGTGGTGGAGATTCGCGAGCCCATTGATATGGAGTACCGCTATAATTTTGACGATAAGGACAGCTGGTACCGCATCATGGCGGTTCCGTTTGAGGACGGTTTCGTCGTCACATTTTCGGACATAACCGCGATGAAAAGGAACGAGGAAAAGCTATCCGATCTGGCGACAACCGACACCATGACGGGCCTGTTCAACAGGAGAACCGGGCTTGCCATCCTTTCAAATAAAATGGAACTGGCGCGGCGCGACAACACCTCGCTGACAGTGTGTTTCATCGACGTGAATAATTTGAAAATGGTGAACGACACCTTCGGGCACAAGGAAGGGGACGATTTGATAAAAACAGCGGCAAGGATCGTTAAGGAATCGCTCCGCGAATCCGATGTCATGTGCCGGATGGGGGGCGACGAGTTTTTATTCATACTTTCGCAATGCACCAGTGACTGTTCGATACCGGTATGGGAACGGGTCCAGGCGAAAATCGCGGAAACGAATAAAGACGGGGAACGCCCCTATGAGATAAGCTTGAGCCACGGTTTCGCGGAATATAGTCCGGCCGCCGGGCTTACCCTGGATGAACTCGTTGAGGCCGCCGACGGGGCCATGTATGCCGAAAAAACCGCGCTTAAGAATATGAAAAAGCAGATTATGGAGACGAAAAAATGAAAGGATCGGGATTGGCGGGTATGAAAAACTGTCCGGATCCCGGTTCTTTTAGTAATGTATATTTAGGAGACAGAATGAACAGTAACAGTAAACCGATAGACATACTTCTCGTCGAGGACAGTGAGGGGGACGTGCGCCTCGTGCGGGAGGCATTGAAGGAAGGCAAGCTGAAAAACGAGCTTTTCGTGGCGAGGGACGGCGCTGATGCCATGGACTTTCTTCTAAAGAGAGGAAAACACGCCGGAGCCGTGCGCCCCGACCTGATCCTTCTGGACCTGAACCTGCCGAAAAAGGACGGCCGGGAAGTGCTCGCTGACATCAAGGAGAACCCTGACCTGAAGCGAATACCGGTGATTATTCTCACCACCTCAAGCGCCGAGACCGACATACTGAAGACCTACAACCTCCACGCCAACTGCTACATCGTGAAGCCGCTGGACCTCGACCGGTTCATCGACGTGGTGAGGTCAGTCGAGTCGTTCTGGCTCACCATCGTGAAGCTGCCCAACGGGGAAAAATAACGTGGACTCCGGGAAAATCAAAATCCTCATTGTGGAAGACAATCCCGGCGACGCGCGGTTCATCCTCGAGATGCTGACGGAAGGGCGGCTCGGGGGTCATGAGGCGGAAACAGTTGAGACGCTTGAGTCGGCTGTTTCCAGGGTAAACTCGAAACGCTTCGACGTCATAATTCTGGACCTGAACCTTCCTGACTCCGGCGGCCTCGAAACACTTGACCGTGTGTTGGCGGCCTCCGGCGGCATGACGCCTGTGATCATACTCACCGGGTTGAGCGACGAAACGCAGGGCGGCGCCTCCATCGGCCGCGGCGCGGAAGATTATCTGGTTAAAGGCTCCATCGACCCGGCGCAGCTGTCGCGCTCGGTCCGCTACGCCATCGAGCGGGCCGGGATGCAGAGATCGCTGAGGGAAAGGGAACTGCAGTGGACCGTGACGTTCAACGCGATTTCCAGTTCGGTCCTGCTGGTCAATCCGGACGGGCTGATACTCAATCACAACACCGCGTCGGAATCGATGCTGGGAAAAACCTCTGAAGAGTTGATCGGCCACTACTGCTGCCAGGTCGTGCATGGGCAGGAAGAGTCGATTGTCGAATGCCCTCTCACGCGGGCGCGAGAGTCAAAGCTGAGAGAGAAAAGCCAGGTGCGTGTAGGGGAGCGATGGCTGGAGATTACGGTCGATCCAATTCTGGATGAGAGGAATGACATGACCGGCGCCGTGCATATCATGGAGGACATTACGGAGCGTGTGCGCGCCGAGGAATCCCTCCGCATCAGGGGCGCCGCGATAGAGAACGCCGCGAACGCCATCGTGATCACCGACAGGCGCGGAATCATTCAGTATGTCAACCCCTCATTCGAGCGTCTGACCGGCTATGAATCGCGCGAGGCGGCGGGGAAGAATCCGGGGGATCTGATAAAATCGGGGCTGCACGGCAAAGCATTCTACCGCGACATGTGGGACGTAATCCTGAGCGGCAGGACATGGCAGGGGGACATCGTTAACCGGCGCAGGGACGGGAGACTCTACAACGAAGAGATGACCATCGCTCCCGTAATGGGGCCGGAGGGCGACATCAGCCATTTTATCGCGATCAAACAGGATGTCACGGAGCGGAAAATCGCGGAGGAAAAAATACTTTCGTCCCTGAAGGAAAAAGAGACACTGTTGAAAGAGGTGCATCACAGGGTCAAGAACAACCTGCAGATTGTGGTTAGCCTGCTGGGGCTGCAGGCCGGGGACGAAGCCGGCGGACGGGAGAGCACCATGCTGATGGACATTAGAAACCGGATCATGTCGATGGCCGTCATTCATGAAAAGCTCTACATGTCGGCAAATTTTTCAGAAATCGATTTTCACGATTACATAAGGACCATATCGGAAAATCTTTTCATGACTTTCGGCGTGGACAGGAAAAGGATAACGCTGAAAACCGATTTCAGCGACATCAGGATAGGGATAGACTATGCGGTGCCCTGCGGACTGATAATCAACGAGCTCGTGACAAACAGCCTGAAACACGCGTTTCCGGGAAACATGACCGGCGAGATCGCCGTGTCGATGACGGGAGAGAAGGGGGGGGGATATGTCATTTCCGTTCGCGACACCGGTGCCGGCCTGCCCGCGGATTTTGATATGGACAAGGTGTCCTCTCTCGGGCTCCGGCTGGTAACGGTGCTTTCCCTGTAGCTGAAGGGCGAGCTGGAGATCAAGTCAACGGGTGGAACGGAATTTATCATTCGATTCGGAGACGGCGGCTGACGCGGGGCGATGTTTTGGCGGAATTGACGGCATTTTCATTAAATGGCGTTATGTGAAAAGCAAAAATATTTTGGCTGTGAATATGGAGAGTGGCAATGAACGGCAGTACAACACAGATCGAAATACTTCTTGTTGAAGACAATCCTGGCGACGCCCGCCTTATCATGGAGATGCTGGAAGACGGACGCCTTGGCGGCCATGCGGTCGAAACCGCGGAGAGGCTTGAGGAGGCCGTATCTTTTGTAAAATCTAAAAGATACGATGTAATACTCCTCGATCTCAACCTCCCGGACTCCTCCGGCCTCAAGACGCTCGACCGGACGATAGCCGCCACCGGCGGAATCGTTCCGGTGGTCATACTCACCGGATTGAGCGACGAAGCGCTTGGCGAGGCCCTCATCGGGCACGGGGCGGACGATTACCTGGAAAAAAACGACATCAATGCCGCCAGGCTCTCGCGCTCTGTGCGCTACGCCATGGAACGGGGCATGCTGGCCCGGGACCTTCGGGAAAGCGAGGAGATATTCCGCCAGTTCATGGAACACTGCCCCATCTACGTGTTTTTCAAGGACACGCGGATACGGTCACTGCGGCTCAGCAGAAATTATGAAACCATGCTGGCCAGACCGCTGGATGAACTCCTGGGCAAAACCATGGACGAGCTGTTTCCCTCGGACCTTGCCAAAAAAATGATAGCCGACGATCTGAAGATACTGAACGAGGGCAAACAGGTCGAAATCGAGGAGGAGCTGAACGGCCGGTTTTACTCCACGATGAAATTTCCCATCATCGAGAACGGGGAGCCGAAATACCTTGCCGGGTACACCATCGACATCACCGAGCAAAAGCAGTCGGAGAAGAAACTCAACATGCAGTTCGAGGAGCTCAGGCGCTGGCAGGGTGTAATGCTGGAACGTGAGGGCCGGGTCATTGAATTGAAAAAGGAAGTCAACGCTCTTCTCCGGGAATTGGGAAGGAAGGACAAGTATGGGGAATAGTACCCCGATATTCGGCAGGAACCTGGTTTGTCGTCCTTTCTATGGTTATATTTTGTGTATTGACTGACGGTTATTTTAATATGTTCCGCTAAAATATAGTATGGTGAAATGCAATGTCAATGAAATCGCTCATAAGCACAGACGGAAGGTCAGAGGACATCTCTCGAAATGCGGAAATGATGATTTTCGTATTCTGCCTTGACGAACCGCGGTACGCTCTGCCCCTGTCCGCGGTCGAGCGGGTGGTGCGCGCCGTGGAAATCACCCCCCTGCCGAACGCCCCGGGGGTCATCCTGGGCGCGATAAACGTGCAGGGGGAAATAATTCCCGTGGTGAACGTCCGAGAGAGGTTCCGTCTGCCGGACAGGGAAATCAGGCTTGACGACCATTTTATATTAGCCCGCACACCAAAGCGGACCGTGGCCCTGGTGGCCGATTACGTGGTCGGCATCCGGGAGTGCGCCGAAGGCGAGACGGTAAGCGCCGGGCAGGCCCTTCCATTCGTGGAATTCCTCAAGGGAGTGGCCAAAGCGGAGGATAACCTGATTCTCATTTACGACCTCGACATGTTTCTTTCCCTCGACGAAGAACGCGCGCTGAACTCCGCGCTTGAGGCCGGTGCGGAATGAAAAGCACGCTGAACCAAGGCCAGCTGTCCCGTTTCAGCGACATCATCGCCGAGCGGACGGCCCTCCACTTTCCCCGCGAGCGGTGGAGAGACCTGGAAAGGAAAACCGGTTCAGTAGCATCTGAATTCGGATTCGACGACGTAGAGGCGTTCATTGACTGGCTCGAATCAGAGCCCATTACCAGGGAGCAGGTGGAAATGCTTGCAAGCCACCTGACGATCAGCGAAACCTATTTCTGGCGCGAGCCGCAGGTCTTCGAGGCCCTCGTGGAGCATATACTTCCGGAACTTATCCGTTCGCGGGAAAGCAGCGGCAAACTGCTGAGGATATGGAGCGCCGGCTGTTCCGCCGGAGAGGAGCCGTATTCGATAGCGATGGCATTGCACAGGGTCATTCCCTCCCCGGACAACTGGAACATCACCATTCTGGCGACCGACATCAATCCCGTAATCCTCCGGAAGGCGCACGCGGGCATATACGGTGAATGGTCGTTCCGCAACTCCCCTTCCTGGCTCAGGGAAAAGTTTTTCCTTCGAAGTGAGGGCGGCAGGCTGGAAATAGTGCCGGAAATACGGAAGATGGTCACGTTCTCCTACCTGAATCTCGCCGAGGACATCTATCCGTCACCATTGAACAATACGGGCGCCATGGACATCATCTTCTGCCGCAACGTACTGATGTATTTCGCGCCCGCTCGCGCCCGCAGGGCAATAGAAGGTTTGTATCACTCCCTCGTAAATGGAGGGTGGCTGATAGTCAGCTCCAGCGAGCTCTCCCAGCATCTCTTTCCTCAATTCTCCTCTGTCAATTTTTCCGGCGCGATCGTATACCGGAAAGAGCCCCAGGGATCAATGCCGTCGGCGGTATTTCACTTTGAAAGAATTCCTCCTACAGGCGTTATGATCCATCCGATTGATGAGCCCGCCATAGCGTCCGAAACACAGGTCCTGCCGAACCCATACCCCGACAGTATAACAACCCCTGAAGAAACACGACCTGAATCGAGTCATCCCGTAATTGAAGATCTTTCGGATATTCAATCGGATAATGATGATACGATGAGAACTGATACAACCGAACGCGGTGAAACACATAGCAGAGTGACCGGGACAATCCGGTCGCTTGCCGACATGGGTAAACTTTCCGAAGCGCTGGCATTGTGCGATACCGCAATCGCCGGCGACAAACTCGATCCCGATCTGCATTATATCCGCGCCGTCATCCTCCAGGAACTGAACAGGCTGGAAGATGCGGCAGAGGCGCTCAAGCGGACGCTTTACCTCGACCCGAACCACGCGCCGGCTTACTTCACCCTCGGCAACGTGGCCCTTCGACAGGGGGATTCGAAATCGGCAAAAAGATGCTTCAACAACACGCTTTCGATCATGGGCGCCTTCCGGCAGGAGGACATACTTCCGGAATTCGGGGGGCTCACCGCCGGAAGGTTCATTGAAATCATACAGGCGACGATCAAGATGGGGGCACTGTCATGAATAAAGACAAACAGATCGACTGGAACGAGGTCCGCCGCCGGGTTGAAAGCGCGGCAGAGGCGCTGGAACGGGAGACAGCCGCATCCCCGGAAGAAACACGGGCCATTTTAAAAAAACGCGGCAGGGCACTCGCGCACAAACCCCGGCAGGACGAAGAAGAACGGGATTTCCTGGAAATTATCGAGTTCCGTCTGTCGCAGGAAACCTACGGAATAGAATCGGCATTCGTGCGGGAAGTCTATCCGCTAAGGGACATCACGCCGGTGCCGTGCACGCCTTCCTTTGTTCTGGGCATCGTCAATGTCCGCGGGCAGATACTTTCCGTCGTAGACCTCAAGAAATTCTTCAATCTCCCGGAGAAAGGGCTGGGCGACCTGAATAAAATAATAATCCTCCGAAGCGGAATGATGGAGTTCGGCATTCTCGCGGATGTGATTCACGGCACACGCAGTATTTCTCACAATTCGATTCAACCGCCGCTCCCCACCATAAGCGGAATCGGCCTTGAGTACATAAAGGGAATAACCGGGGACCGCGTGATACTGCTCGACGCGAAAACGATATTGCATGACGACAAAATATTAGTGAACGAGCTGATTGATCAATGATAAAGCTAATCGCATCTCAAGGAGTGAAATATGAAACTGAATAATATGAAAATCGGCGTGCGCTTCCTACTGGGCTTTAGCTTGTTAATCGGCGTTATGATCATAATAATCGCCGTCAGCATAAGCCAGATGGCGGACAGCCGCGATAAATTAGAGTTTATTGTAAAAGTAGCGAATACCCGCATTAAACTGGCCAATACCATGATCGACAACGCCAGGGAAACGGCCATTAACGTAAGAAATATTGTGATGTCAAAAGAGAGCAAGCAGTCCAACGATTACATCAAACGGATGAGGGACGAACTGGAGGAAAACAGAAAAGCATACAAACAGAATTTTGCGAAGGTGAAAACAAGAATTGTAGACGAAGATACAGTCGGATTGAGTCTGATTGATAAAGTCGAGGCTTCAGGGGAAACCGCCTTCAAACTTCAGGACAAGGTTGTTGAAACGGCACTGGCAGGAAAAACACATGAGGCATTCGATATGATTTTTGGCGTCGCCTACCCCAGCGTACGTCAATGGATAAAAGACAATAATGACTTTATTAAACACAACGAAGACCGTACGACATTCAGGTACAATGAGGCGATTCAGGCCCAGAAAAGTGCGCGCATTTTGATGTTTATCCTCGGTTCAGCTGCTATCGCGATGGCCATCTCGATAGCGATTTTAATGACATTAAGCATTACAAGGCCTTTGAACATAAGCGTCCAGACGGCCAACAACATCGCGGGAAAAAACCTTGCGGCTGCCACTTCGCCTTATGCGAAACGGGGGGATGAGGTCGGCGTGCTGATATAGTCCTTCGGCACAATGACGGACGCGTTGAGAGAACAGATCCGGAATATTCAGGAAGGCGTCAATACCCTCGCAAGTTCCACGAGTGAAATACTGGCCGCCACCACGCAGGTGGCATCCGGAACCACCGAGACCGCAACGGCGATCAGCGAAACCACCACGACCGTGGAGGAGGTGCGGCACGCCGCACAGCTCTCCTCCGAAAAGGCGAAAAACGTATCCGAAAAAGCCCAGCGCCTTACCCAGGTTTCAATGACCGGGCAGAGGTCTGTCGAGGAAACGGTTGCCGGTATTGAAAACATCCGGGTGCAGATGGAATCGATCGCCCTAACCATAGTGCGCCTGAGCGAGCAAAGCCAGTCGATAGGCGGCATCATCGCCTCCGTCACCGACCTTGCCGATCAGTCCAACCTGCTCGCGGTCAACGCCGCCATCGAGGCCTCCCGGGCCGGAGAACAGGGAAAGGGGTTCGCCGTTGTCGCACAGGAGATCAAGATCCTGGCGGAACAGTCGAAGCAGGCGACCCAGCAGATCCGAATTATTTTGAGCGACATTCAGAAATCGACAAGCGCCGCGGTGATGGCCACCGAGCAGGGGAGCAAGGCGGTGGAGGAGGGTGTGAAACAGTCGGCCCAGGCCGGGGAGGCAATCCGCATACTGGCCGAGAGTTCCACGGAAGCGGCGCAATCGGCCACGCAGATAGTGGCGTCGAGCCAGCAGCAGGTCATTGGGATGGACCAGATCGGCATAGCGATGGAGAACATCAACCAGGCGGGATTACAGACGGTGGCGAGCATGCGCCAGGCGGAGACCGCGGCGCAGAACCTGAACGAGCTGGGGCAGAAACTCAAGCAACTGGTGGAACAGTACCGGATGTAAGTGGGCATGGCCGGACCGCAGGCATGCCGATGTCCCCATGGAATTCAAAGAAGGAGAAAGTATAATGAAGACGTCACGATTTACGGTATTATGGATCATATTGATCGGCGGAGCTCTCCCCTTCCTGCTTTTTTTTGTGTTCGTATCCCTGCCGGGCAATCTCCTGTGGGTGCAGAAACCTTTTCATTCTGCATGCGAAACCGTCGGTTTTGTCGCCGCGATCTTCCTCGCCCTTCTTCTATTAATGAAGATCGATGAAAACAAAGAAAACTCCCGATACATCTGGATTGCATCCGGCCTGATCGGCATGGGGATTCTTGACGGATATCACGCCGGCATCGAAACGGGAAACAACTGGGTCTGGCTTCACGTTCTGGCTGTTCTTTCCGGCGGAATTTTCTTCAGCATTGCGTGTCTCCCGATACGTATCATTACATTTAAAAATTTCAGGATTCCTCCGGTTTTTACCGCTGCTGCGGCAGTAGCCGCCGGGACCGCGGCGCTTGCCTTTCCGGAAGCGATGCCCATAATGATGATAGACGGGCACTTTACCGCGACCGCTTCCGTATTGAATGTGATTACAGGCGTTCTGTTCTTCATTTCAGCGGTGATGTTTCTTATTCGCTATGTGTCAACCGGAGAAAAGGAGGAAGCAGTTTTCTCGATTTTTTGCATGCTGAACGGCTCTTCCGCAATTCTGTTTTCGTTTGGGGAGGCGTGGCATGCGGAGTGGTGGTTCTGGCACTTCCTGAGACTTACCGTTTATTTCGTGGTACTATGGTATATTTTCAGGACATTCCAGGGATTTATTGAACGCCAGCGGGGTGAAGCGGAGATCCGCGCTCGGGAGGCAAAATTCAGGACCCTCGTGGACAACATTCCGCAGAAGGTTTTCCTCAAGGACCGCGACTATAGATGGATCGCGATTAACAGGAAGTTTGCCGATGATCTGGGGCTCCAGCCCGATGAGGTGATCGGAAAAATGGACAGTGACCTGTTTCCGCCGGAACTCGCCGCGAAGTACCACGAGGATGACGTCAGGATCATGGAGACAAACCAGACCGATGAATTCGACGAGAAATACATCCAGGACGGACAGGAAACCTGGGTCCACACGGTCAAAACGCCCGTCATAGACGAACGGGGCGACATCATAGGAGTCCTCGGCGTCTTCCAGGACATCACAGAGAAAGTGAAAGGCGAAGAGATAATGCGGCGGCAGGAAAAGGAGCTGGTGACCAAAAACCGTATCGCCCAGGTATTTCTCAACACGCCCGACGAGGATTTATATTCGGAAGTGCTGAAAGTGCTGCTCGATGTGACGGAAAGCAAATACGGGGTGTTCGGCTATATCGACGAAGACGGGTCCCTTATGGTCCCTTCCATGACGCGGGGCGTATGGTGGGACCAGTGCAATGTTCCCGAGAAAGACATCCGCTTTCCCTGTGACGCCTGGGGGAAAGGTTCCTGGCCCCGCGCTTTGAAGGAGAAAAAGACCAATTTCACGAATGAAATTTCAACCATTGTACCCAAGGGGCACATCCCCATCAACAGGCACATTTCCATTCCCATCATCTTCCGCGACGAGGCGATAGGGCTCATCCAGGTGGCCAACAGGGAGGTCGATTACAATGAAAATGACATCGCCCTCCTGGAAGAGCTGGGAAGCCAGATCGCCCCGAGCCTGATGGCTCGCCTTCATCGTGACAGGGAGGAGAAAAGGCGAAAGAGCGTGGAGGAAGAGGTGAGGAAAATCGTCGAAGTCCTGGCCTCCGCTTCCAGCGAGATCATGACCGCCACGGCCCAGATAGCGACGGGCACCGCCGAGACCGCCGCGGCGATCAGCGAGACGACAACGACGGTGGAGGAAGTACGGCAGGCCGCACAGCTCTCCTCGGAAAAGGCAAAGAACGTGGCCGACAAGGCCCAGCGAGTCGACCAGGCTTCCCAGGCGGGACGCAAGGCCGTGGATGAAACGTCGGTCGGGATGGGACAGATCCGTGAACAGATGGAGTCGATCGCCAATACGATAGTGCGGTTAAGCGAACAGGCCCAGTCCGTCGGCGGCATCATCGCGTCCGTCACCGATATAGCCGACCAATCCAACCTGCTCGCGGTCAACGCCGCCATCGAGGCCGCCCGGGCCGGGGAGCAGGGAAAGGGATTCGCCGTGGTGGCGCAGGAAATCAAGATCCTGGCGGAACAGTCCAAACAGGCGACCGCGCAGGTGAGGAACATACTGGGAGACGTGCAGAGAGCCACAAGCTCAGCGGTCATGTCCATAGAGCAGGGAAGCAAAGCGGTGGACGCCGGGGTGAATCAGGCGGCCCAGGCAGGCAAGGCGATCGGCCTTCTTTCGGAGAGCTCAAGCGAGGCGGTGCAGACCGCCACGCAGATAGTGGCGTCGAGCCAGCAGCAGGTGGTTGGCATGGACCAGATCGGCATCGCGATACGAAACCTCAACCAGGCGGGCGTTGACACCGTCGCGAGCATGAGGCAGGTTGAGACCTCGGCTAAAAACCTGAACGAACTGGGACAGAAACTCAAGGAGATGATTGAGCAGTTCAAGGGATAGGTACGGCAATGGACGGAAATAACAGGGAATTCCTCAAACGGCTTCTGGAAACATTCCGGGTTGAAGCGGAAGAGCACATCCGCGCGATTTCCGCAGGTCTCATGGACCTGGAAAAAAATCCGGGCGAAGATGAATTCACAGTGCTGATTGAAACGATATTCCGGGAGGCGCACAGTCTCAAAGGGGCGGCGCGGTCCGTGGACCTGAAAGAAATCGAGGCCGTGTGCCAGCCCCTTGAGGGAGCGTTTTCCGCTTTGAAACGCGGTGAAATCACCCTGTCGCCGGCGCTGTTCGACCTGTTTCACCGGGCGATCAATGTAATAACACAGCTCATATCGTCACCCAGGGAGAAACGAACGACGGGTGAAAAATCAAAAACCAGGGAATTAATCAGCCGGCTGGCGGAACTATCCCGGGGGGCCGAAACAAAAATAACATCGGAAGAACCGCCGCGTGTTATCGAGCCCCCGGCACCGGAGCCCGTAATGGAAGCTTATTCAGCAGGCGAGAGCTCCGATGGAACAGCCCCCCAGGCGGCAGACGAACGGATCACCATGGAAACCGTGCGAATACCCACGGCAAGGCTTGATCCGATTCTTCTGCAGGCCGAGGAGATGATCCTCATCAAAATGGCCGCGGGCCAGCGGGTTATCGAGCTGAAGGAGATAGACCACGCACTCGCTTCATTGAAGGACAGCTCCGAAAAATGGAAAGAACAGGGGCCAGGGGTCATGGGTCGGGGGGTGGACACGGTTTGGAAAGAGATAAGTTTATCTACGCTCCAGGATAAGCTAACTGCCGTGACACGGGTAGCGGAACAGGACTTCCGCACCATCTCACGGATGGTGGAGGAACACCTTGAATCGATGAAGCAACTGCTGATGCTTCCCGCGTCGGCGCTTACGGAGGTTTTTCCGAAGATGGTCCGCGATCTTGCCCGCGACCAGGGGAAGGAAGCGGAACTGGTCATTATCGGAGCGGAGATTGAAATCGATAAGCGGATACTGGAGGAATTGAAAGATCCCCTCATCCACCTCCTTCGAAACTGCATAGACCACGGCATAAAAAAACCGGAGGAACGAATTCTTCTGAATAAAAAGGCTAAGGGAACCATCTCTATCGATTTCAGGATCAAGGACGGCCGACAGTTGGAAATCCTCGTATCCGACGACGGCGAGGGAATCGACGAGAAAAAGGTTCATGACGTGGCGATCAAATCAGGTTATCTATCCCGGGAAACCTCAGGCAGCCTGGAACAGAGGAAAATCATACCGCTCATCTTTGCATCTGGCATCACCACCAGCCCCATGATCACCGACATCTCCGGACGGGGGCTTGGCCTGGCGATCGTACGGGAAAAAGCGGAAAAGCTCGGCGGGACCGTATCGGTGGAAACACATTCCGGGAGGGGGACAGCCTTTCGACTCGCAATGCCCCTCACGCTCGCCACCTTCAGCGGCGTTCTCGTTCGCACGGACGAGTATGTGTTCGTCCTGCCTACTCTCAATGTCGAACGCGCAGTAATAATAAACCGGGAGGAAATCGGGACGGTGGAGAACCGTGAAACGATTAATCTGGACGGTCACATTATTTCCCTGGTAAGGCTGTGTGACGTTCTGGAATTACCCGCTGTTAAAAGCAAAACCACGGAAAGTATATCCGCTGTAGTAATAAAGTACGGTGATTCAAGCATCGCTTTCCAGGTGGACGAGGTTCTTGAAGAACACCAGGTGCTGGTGAAAGGACTTGGCAGACAGCTGGTTCGTGTCCGGAACATCGCCGGCGCGACTGTCCTCGGTACCGGCAGGGTGGTGCCGGTACTCAACGTCCCTGATCTATTGAAATCCGCCCTAAAAACATCCGCCCCGGCCAGGATTGAGGAAACAGGACAGTTGAAAACCGTCAAACCGATAAATATTCTCGTGGCTGAAGATTCTATTACGGCGCGAACATTGATCAAGAACATCCTGGAGACCGCAGGGTACCGTATTACTACGGCCGTCGACGGCATGGACGCCTTCATCAGGGCAAGGAGCGGTGAATTTGACCTCGTAGTGTCGGACGTGGACATGCCGCGGATGAACGGATTTGAGCTGGCAGCTAAAATCCGCAACGACAAGAAGCTTGCCGATCTTCCCGTGGTCCTGGTTACCGCCCTCGAATCGCGCGAAGACCGCGAGCACGGTATTGAAGCGGGTGCCAACGCGTATATCGTGAAAAGCAGCTTTGATCAGAGCAATCTGCTGGAAGTGGTTAAAAGGCTTTTATAGGGGTCAGGTATGATTAAAGTACTCATAGTGGAAGATTCGCCGGTGGTGCAGGAATTCTTAACCTACATACTCTCCGGCGATCCGGAAATCCGGGTGGTGGGCGTGGCCAGGAACGGTGCGGAGTCACTCACGGCCATTGAAGAAAAAAGGCCCGACGTTATTACCATGGATATCCACATGCCCGTCATGGACGGTTACGAGGCGACCCGCCGGATCATGGAAATCCGGCCCACGCCGATCGTCATCGTGAGCGGGAGCACCAGGGTCACCGAAATCAGCTCTTCATTCAAGGCGATCGAGGCCGGCGCCCTGGCGGTGGTGCACCGCCCGCCCGGCTTCACGCATGAGAATTTCGATTCATCTTCACGGGAGCTCATCCAGACTGTAAAGCTGATGTCCGAAATCAGGGTGGTAAAGCGCACGCTGCGAACCGGAATGAACCGCGAGCCCGTCACGGAACTTTCACCGCATACGTCTAAATCGGGAGTTGACATCCAGATAGCGGCCATAGGCGCCTCCACGGGAGGGCCCGCGGCCCTGCTGCGGATCCTTTCGGCGTTACCGAAAGGCCTGCCGTATCCGATTCTTGTAGTCCAGCACATCGCCTCGGGATTTACACAGGGCTTTGCTGAATGGCTGAACGGCGCGGCCCGTTTCCCCGTCCGCATCGCAACCCACGGCGAGGGACTCCTGCCCGGAAAGGCCTACGTCGCGCCCGACGGGTCGCACATGGGTGTCTCCGAGGGCCACCGGATACAGCTGCTCGATCACGACCCTGAGAACGGCCTTCGCCCTTCGGTGGCCTGTCTTTTCCGCACCGTCGCGCAGGTCTACGGACCACACGCGGCGGGCGTTCTTCTGACCGGAATGGGCAGGGACGGAGCGGATGAATTGAAAACGATGAAAGCACGGGGGGCCGTTACCATCGCCCAGGACGAGGAAAGTTCCATCGTGTACGGGATGCCGGGCGAGGCCGTCAAGATCGGCGCGGCTGCCCATGTCCTGTCACCCGAGGGCATAGCAGCCATGCTGGCCGATCTCGGCAGGAGAAGAGAAGGAGGATGCAAATGACCACTGAAATAAGCCCTGTTAAAGAAACAGTCAATATCCTGATAGTCGAGGACAGCCCCACCCAGGCTGAACAACTGAAATACCTGCTGGAAGAACATTCCTTCAATGTAACGATAGCCGCCAACGGCACGGAAGCCCTTGAATGTGTGGAGACGAATCCGCCCACCCTGGTTATTACCGACATCATCATGCCGGGAATGAACGGTTACGAACTCTGCCGGAAAATCAAATCGGACGAGGGCATCAGGGACATCCCGGTGATCCTGCTGACCTCGCTCGTCAGCTCCGAGGACGTCCTGGAAGGCCTGGCATGCGGCGCCGACATTTTTATCAGCAAGCCTTACAGCGAGGAGTACCTGATATCGAATATTGCCAACATTCTCGTCAACATGAAACTGCGAAAGACTGAGCGCGTACGCGTAGGGGTGGAAATCAGGATCGGCGGGAAAAACCGTTTCATCACCGCGGACCAGCAGCAGATGCTCGGCATGCTCATGTCCACCTATGAAGCGGCGGTCATCCGGAACACGGAGCTGATCCAAGCGCAGGAAGAGCTGACGGCATTGAACGACCGGCTGGAAGAGATGGTTGAGGAGAGGACCGCGGAGCTTAAGATAGAAATCGCTGAACGCAAGCTGGCAACGGATCGTGTAACGCTCGCCCGGGATATATTATATCAACTTAACATAGTAAATGCCGAAACGGATTTCATTCATGAACTTTTACAGATGATCAAGAAATACTCTAGTATAGAAGCCGTCGGCTTACGGATACAAGAAGGCGACGATTATCCTTATTATGAAACCAACGGTTTTCCTGGGGATTTCGTGAACGCCGAACGGTACCTGTGCGAACACGACGCGGATGGAAATATCTGCCGCGATTCCGACGGCAACCCTGTACTGGAATGTATGTGCGGAAATGTTATTCGCGGCCGAATCGACACTGACAAGCCGTTTTTTACCACGTCTGGCAGCTTCTGGAGCAACTGCACGTCGGACCTTCTGGCAACCACTACTGAAAGTGACCGTCAATCCCGAACTCGTAACCGCTGCAATGGTGAGGGTTACGAATCCGTGGCCCTGATTCCATTGCGATCGGGCAGCGAGATCATCGGACTGTTGCAACTAAATGACCACAGGCCCAATTGTTTCACTCTGGATATGATCCACTTCTATGAAGGACTGGGCGCAAGCATAGGAATTGCCATCACCCGCAGCAAAGCCGAAAAGGTACTTCAGGAAAAGCTGAAAGAACTCCAGCGTTGGTATGACGCCATGCTTAACCGCGAGGACCGGGTGATGGAGCTCAAAAAGGAGGTCAACGATCTTCTCAAGGAAACCGGCAAACCACCAAGGTATGCCGGTGAGCCGGAAGGCTGATGTATACAATTAGCCACGGAGACACAGAGGAACGGAGGCCCCCCAACCCCCCGGAGGGGGGCTAAACCACCGGCAGGATAATAAAAGTCCCCCTCCGGGGGATTTAGGGGGCCCAGGAGGGAACCAGTAGCAGCAACCCCCTCCGTGTCTCTGTGCCTCTGTGGCTACTGTTCAAGCCTTCATCCAGTATAAGTGGAAAGCCGGAGTTTGCCGGGTACAGGAGGACTATTGATGCCAGGGCGAAAGAAAAGCAGTGAGAAAGACAAAGCCGTCCATGACCTGAGGGCCGCGGCGGAGAAAAAAGTCACCGGGTCCGGCAAGTCGTCACGGGTCACGGAAACACCGGACATTGAGAAACTGGTCCACGAGCTCCGGGTGCATCAGGCGGAGCTCGAGATGCAGAATGAGGAGCTGAGGAATGCCCAGCTCGCCCTGGAGGAATCCAGGGAAAGGGTACAGGACCTGTACGATTTTTCCCCCGCCGGGTATTTCACCCTCACCCGCGATGCCGTCATAGCCGAGGCCAACCTGACCGGGGCCGATCTCCTGGGCGTGCCACGAAAGAATCTGTTGCAGCAGCGATTCCGGCAATTCATCACGCCCGGAAGCCTCGATGCGTGGGACCGTCATTTTACGGCGGCATCCGGTCGGAAAGAGAAACTGGCCTGCGAGCTGGAACTGAAGCGCGCGGACGGAGCCGCGTTCCATGCCCGGCTGGACAGCATCATGACGATGGCCGGCGGGGCCCCCGTGGTCCGCATCGCAATAACGGATATCACCGAACGGGTCAGAATCGATGAAGAGAAGCATGCCATACTTGAGAAATACCGGGAGTTGTTTGAGAACATGCACAGCGGCGTCGCGGTATATGAAGTGCGCGACGACGGCCGTGATTTTATTTTCAAGGACTTCAACCGTGCCGCTGAAAGGATCGACAACGATTCGCGCGATCGGCTGGTGGGGAAAAGCGTTTTTGAAGTGCGGCCCGGCATTGAAAAATTCGGGCTGATAGAGGTGTTTCGAGAGGTATGGCGCACGGGCAGACCGGCCCATCTTCCGGAAAGATTTTACCAGGATGAGCGAAAGACCGGCTGGTATGAAAACTTCGTGTACAGACTCCCTTCCGGGGAAATCGTCGCGATATTTGATGATATTACAGAGCGCAAACGCGCGGAAGAGACGCTGAGAGCGAGTAAAGATTCCCTGAATGAATCACAGAAAATTGCCAATATGGGCAGCTGGCAACAGGATTTGATTGATCAAACAGCAAAATGGTCAGAGAATTGTTTTACCATCTATGGGTATACACCATTCGAGTTTGAACCCTCATTCAAAGATTTCAAACACAGGGTACATCCGGATGACTGGCATATAATTGAAGAACACTTTGATTTAGTCTTAAAAGACAAAACGCCTTCCAGCTCTGAAATGCGGATCATCTTGCCCGACGGAACTCAAAAATGGTTTCAAAATAATGTAATCCCGGTTCTTCAAGATGATAAAGTGATTGCGCTGAAGGGCGTTAATATTGACATCACCGAGCGCAAGCGGGCGGAAACGGCGCTTCGGGACAGCGAGAAAGAACTCCAGGCAATAAACACCCGTCTCCAGGAAATGATAACTAACCAGGACCGTTCCCGGCGGGTCCTCCTCGGCATTGTCGAGGACGAACAGCTGTCCAGAAAGGTTTTACGGGAAAGCGAGGAGCGGTACCGCGTCCTGGTGGAGAACATCAACGACGTGATTTATTCCCTGGACGCGAGCGGCGTTATAACCTATGTAAGCCCCGTAATTGAACGGATAAGCCGTTACCGGGCGGACGAGCTTGTCGGCACGCGGTTCGACAGGCTTGTACACCCTGAAGACCTGCCCGGGCTCATAGAGGAGTTCGCCGAAACGATTGAAGGAAATATAAATGAATACGAGTACCGGCTCCTCGATAAGGACGGAACGATCCATTATGTACGGACTTCAAGCAGGACCATCAGCAAGGACGGCATCGTTACCGGGCTGACCGCCATAATGACCGACATCACCGAACGCAAACTCGCGGAAATTCGCCTCCGGGAGCTCTACACCGACCTGGAGCGGAAAGTCGCAGAACGCACCGCGGACCTGGAGAAAGCGAACAGGGAACTCGAGTCCTTCTCCTACACCGTGTCCCACGACCTGAGGGCGCCGCTTCGCCATATCAACGGCTTTTTCGAGATGTTCAGGAGGGAGATGGGCGACATGCCGAACGAGAAGGCCCGCCATTACATGGAGGTCATCAGCGATTCCGTGAAAAGAATGGGACAGCTTATCGACGACCTGCTGACCTTCTCGCGAATGGGACGGGCGGATCTTGCCGTGAAACCTGTCGACATGGAGTCCCTGGCCGGAAATGTAGTCAAAGATCTTTCCGATGAGATAAAAGCCCGTTCCATTTCAGTTTCCAGGAATCCCCTGCCCGCGGCAAAGGGGGACATGGCCATGCTTCGCGTGGTGCTGGTTAACCTCCTTTCAAACGCGGTGAAGTTCACTTCCAAGAACGAGCATCCGGCGATAGAGATAGGGTGCGAGACGAAGAATGGAGAAAACGTGTATTTCGTGAAGGACAACGGCGCCGGATTCGACATGAAGTATGCCGACAAGCTCTTCGGGGTGTTCCATCGGCTCCATTCAGACAAGGAATTCGAGGGGACCGGCATAGGGCTTGCCACGGTTAAAAGCATCATACAGCGTCACGGCGGAAGGATCTGGGCAGAGGGGGAGGTCGGCAAAGGGGCGTGTTTTTATTTTACACTGCCGGCGGCGGATGGGCCGCAGGGCCATGGAGAGACGGAGGGGTAACCCCCCCTCCGGGGGATGTAGGGGGCCACGGAAACATAGAAATGGCAGATAATCTTCTCTGTCTTTCTCCGTGTCTCTGTGCCTCCGTGGCTATTATCGAGAGTATTACTATCAGCACAGACTCGAAAACAAGGGGGGACCATGGAAAGAAATAAAACGATACTGCTGGTTGAGGACAGCGACAAGGATACCGAGCTCATCCGGATGGTCCTGGGCGGACTTGACTTAAGGGTGACGGTTGAGCGCGCGCAGGACGGCGTGGAAGCGATGGAGTACATACAGAATAAGGATGCCGCGTCCAGGGAAATCGCGCTGGTGCTGCTCGATATAAAACTCCCCCGCATGAGCGGCATCGAGGTCCTCACGCAGCTCAAAGCGGGCGAAAGCACCAGAAGCATACCGGTGGTCATGCTCACGTCCTCGCGGGAGGAGCGCGATCTTTCGATGTGCTACCGGATCGGCGCCAATGCCTATGTGGTGAAGCCGGTGGAATTCCAGGACCTTCAGGAGGCCCTGAAGTGTATCGGGCATTTCTGGTGCGCCGTCAATGAACTGCCGGTGTGATGATTAACCACGGAGAGATAATACCCCCCCACCCCCCCGAGGGGGGCTAAAATAAAAAGCCCCCCTCCGGGGGGTGGGGGGGCCGGAAAAGAATGTCAGGTATAACGATGGAAAAAAACCCGAAAGCAAAGCGTATATCAATCCTCCTCCTCGAGGATGATCCCTCCGACGCGGAGATGATCGCCGCGCGCCTCACACACGACGGCATCGAGTTCACCATGAGGACAGCCGGCACCGGCGATGATTATGTAAAGGCCCTCGGCTTGCAGGAGCCGGACATCATACTCGCGGATTATCACATACCCTCCTTTGACGGCGACACCGCCCTTGACATGGCGCTGGAAAAGTTTCCCGGAATCCCCTTCGTGTATGTCACCGGCACGATCGGCGAGGAAAAAGCCGTTGAAACGATTCGAAGGGGCGCCACGGATTGCGTCCTGAAGGGGAACCTGGCCAGACTCGCCCCCGCGGTGCGGCGCGCCATAAAGGAAAGAAACATGCTGCGCGACCGGCAGGCTCTTTTCGACGCCCTGAAGGAAAGCGAGGAACGCTACAAGTCCCTTGTGGAAAACATCCCGGTGGGCGTGTTCCGCTCCTCCATCGCCGGCAGCGGGCGCATCCTTCAGGCGAACCCCGCCCTTGTCAGGCTCTACGGCGCGGACAGCGTCACGGAGATTCTCGACCTCTCAATTTCCGATCTTTATCTCGACAATTCGGAACGGGAGGAGATTATCCGTGATTTCATTGAAAAAGGCTTTACTGATAGACGCCAGCTGCGCCTCAAACGCAAGGACGGCGCGGTGCGATGGGCGAGCGTCACGGGAAGCGTGCACCGGAATTCCTCGGGGCGGGTGGATTGGGTTGACGGCATCATCGAGGACATCTCCGAAAAGAAGGCCGCCGAGGAAGACCTCCGCGCGAGCTACCGGTTCCTTGAAACGCTTATCGACACCATCAACAGCCCGGTTTTTTACAAGGACGTCCGGGGCGCGTATCTCGGCTGCAACCGCGCCTTCGCCGACATGGTGATAGGGCTTCCCCGCGAGAAAATCATAGGCAGCACGGTTTTTGACATGCCTGAAGCGATACCCCGTGAACTGGCGCAAAAATACAGTTCAAAAGACCGGGAGCTTTTCGGCAATCCGGGCGTTCAGGTCTACGAGGCGCGGGTGATGTGCGCGGACGGCCAATACCACAGTTTCCAGTTCAACAAGGCGACCTTTTCGGGCGCGGACGGCGGCATAGCCGGCATAGTGGGGGTGATGCTCGACATCACCGACAGGGTGGACGCGGAAATCGAACTCAGAAGAAAGCACGAGGAGCTGGACCTGCTTCTCAATTCAATTAACAGCATCATAATCGGCGTATCGGTGAAGGACAGGATCACCCACTGGAACCCCTATGCCGAAAACCTGTTCGGAATTCCGTCCGAATCGGCCCTGAATCTTCCGTTTGTGAAATGCGGCATCGACTGGGACTGGGTATTGATTTATGAGGCGATAAGCGAATGCATTTCCATGGGTAAAACGGTCAGAATCGATGACGTGAAATATGTCCGTATTGACGGGAGGGAGGGGCTGCTTGGCCTTACCTTCAATCCCCTCAGCCGCGGCGGCGACCTGCTGGAGGGGTTCATCATACTCGGCCAGGAACTGACGGAAAGACGCAGAATGGAACAGCAGCTTCTCCACGCACGGAAGCTCGAGGCCATAGGGCAGCTCGCCGCCGGCGTGTCCCATGAGATCAACTCGCCTCTGCAGTACGTGGGCGACAATTTAAGGTTCATGATAAAATCGATCGGCGACATCATGGAACTGCAAAAGATGTTCGTCGCGCACCTGGAATCCGCCGGGGGAGACGGAAGCTGCCGCGACACGGCGACGTCGCTCCGTGAGTTCATGGCCGCCGTCGACCTCGATTATCTCATGCGGGAACTTCCGAAGGCCGCTGCTCAATCACTCGAAGGCGTTGAGCGCGTGTCGAAGATCGTGCAGTCGATGAAGGCCTTCGCCCACCCGGGCGCCGGCACGAAGGTCCCGGCCGACATCAACAGGTCCATAGAAAACACCGCGACTGTCTCGAGAAACGAGTGGAAATACGTTGCCGAGCTCGAGCTTGACCTCGACCCGTCGCTTCCCATGGTCCCCTGTTTCGAGGCGGAACTCAACCAGGTCGTGCTTAATCTCATCGTCAACGCCGTTGACGCGATAGGGGAAGCGAAGGAAAAGGGGGCCATCGAACGGGGCGTGCTGCGCATACGCACGGTCAGGGAGGGGGACTTCGCCGTAATCCGCGTCGAAGACAACGGCGCCGGCATCCCGGAAAACATAAAGGGAAAAGTATTCGATCCGTTTTTCACGACGAAAGAAGTGGGGAAGGGTACGGGCCAGGGGCTTCCCATTTCCCATTCCATCATCGTGGACAAACACGGCGGCATGCTGTATTTCGAAAGCGAGCCGGGCAGGGGGACGTCGTTTGTGATCAGACTGCCGTTGTCGGAAAAAAACGGGGGCGGTCCGTGATGGATTGAACGCGTTTTGCCGTTGACGGGGCATGTTTTTCACTCAGCTGAAATAAAGTGACAGGAGGAGGGACAATGAAACCGATGGTACTGCTCGTGGATGATGAGATCAATATTCTTGAGGCATACCGCCGAAATTTGAGAGATCAATTCGAGCTTGTCACCGCGAATTCAGGGCAGGAGGCCCTGGACGCGCTGAAAACAGGAACACCGCCGACCGTAATCATCACCGATTATAAAATGCCGGGAATGAACGGCGTTGAACTGCTCGCCAAGTTCAGGGAGCTCTCGCCCGACACGGTGCAGATCATGCTCACCGGGCAGGCGGAGATGCAGGCGGTGATAGAGCTCATCAACAAGGGGAAGATATTCAGGTTCCTCACCAAGCCCTGCTCCACCGAGGACCTCTCATCCAACATACTCGACGCGGCGCGCCAGTACGAGCTGGTGACTTCGGAGCGGGAGCTCCTCGGCAAGACGCTGGGCGGGAGCATCCGGGTGCTCACCGACCTGCTGGCGCTGGCAAAGCCGCAGGCGTTCCACAGGGCCCAGAGAATAAGAAGTTTCGCCGCGAAGATCGTGTCTGAGCTCCGGCCGAAAAACGGGTGGCAGATCGAAATCGCGGCAATGCTCTCCCAGATAGGGTGCGTCACGATTCCGGACGAGATACTGAAAAAGGCCTATGGCGGAAAACGGCTCGCGGATTTCGAGAACTTCATGTTCAAGAACCATCCCGCCGTGGCGGCGGACATGGTGGTGAATATTCCCCGGCTCGAAAAGGTGGCCGACATAATCCGGTATCAGGAGAGGCGTTTTGACGGATCGGGGTTTCCGGAGGACGGCCCCGCCGGCGGCGATCTTCCGCTGGGGGCGCGGATCATACACATCGCCCTGGAGTACGACAGGCTGGTCAATTCGGGCATGTATCCCGACGCTGCGGCGGAGGAAATGAGGAAAAACGCAAATTACTTTGACCCTGAGGTTCTCGGCACCGCGCTCAAAGTGTTCAAAGAGGTCGAAACGAAAAAGAAACGGTATGTCACCAGCGAGTTCGCCATCGATCAGCTCAGGGTGGGCATGTACCTCGCCGACGACCTGGTTTCAGCCTCGGGGGTGATCCTCGGAAGCAAAAACCAGAAGATCAATTCCACCCTGCTTCTCACCCTGCAGAATTACGAAAAGAACAAGCAGATCAAGGGGCCGATCAGGGCGATCACCCCCGCTGTCTGACCGGCACCTGCGGGGTGAACCTATTCCATTTCCGCGCCGAAAAGCCGCGTCGCCGCCAGCTCGATAAGCAGGCCGTACGCGGCGCCGGCGCCGGTGAACATCAGAAACCCCCTGAAGTCCGGAAGGATCATCACCGAAACGGAAAGGGTCACGATGAGGCCGACTGCCGCGCCATGGACGAGATAGTGCAGCCGCCAGCCGCTCGCCGCGATGACGAACCCGATGAGCAGGCGGTTCGCTGCGGTGGAGAGGACCACCGGCATCGTCATCGCCACCTGCCCGCCGAGCCACATCCCCCCGACGCAGATTCCGGCGGCGATCGCCCCGCCGGCAAGACACACGATCAGTCTCATGGGATACATGGGTCCCTCCTTATGGATTACTGTTTCTCTCCGCGCCTTTTGGCGCGGTGCCGGCGGCTGTCGCGGGCCGCGACCGGCCTGCCGATCCGATGCGCCGGTACCGGCGCTTGCTGAATCATACCCGGTGCGCCGCCATCTGTTCCCACTTGTCCAGGGCGCGGTGCGAGTACGACCCGATCCTCTCAAGCAGGCGCTCCGGCTCGGATTCGATTATCGGATACCCGAGGTGTTCCGTCCTGAGGAACCCGCCGGCGGACACGGTGCCGAGGAACGCCAGCAGTCCGTCGTAGAACCCCAGCAGGTTGAGCAGGGCCAGCGGCTTTTCGTGCAGGCCCAGCTGCATCCATGCAAACACCTCGAACGCCTCCTCCAGAGTGCCGGGTCCGCCGGGCATGGCGATAAAGGCGTCGGAGAGGTCCATCATCGACTTTTTCCTCTCGTGCATGTCCTTTGTCACCACCAGCCGGTGCAGGCCTTCCTTCACCACTCCCATGGCGATTAGTTTTTCCGGAATCACGCCGGTCACGCGGCCCCCGCCGGCCAGGCAGGAATTGGCGGCCGCGCCCATAAGGCCCATGACCGCGCCGCCGTACACCATCTCGTGCCCCCCCTCCGCTATGAGCGCGCCGAGCCGTTCGGCCCCGGCGCGGTAGGCCGGGTCATTGCCCAGGCTGGACCCGCAGTAAACGCAGATTCGCATCGGTATGTCTCCTGAATGAATTCCCCGCATCATAGAGAAGATCGCGCCGCCGCGTCAACCTTTTCTTCCCACAGGGGGGCAGGATTTTAATAATTGACAACTCCGTGCCGGTGTTGTGCCTGTACGCATCAATACGCCGGAGCGCCAGCCGATGATAGGGAAATTGATTCTTCCGGAAATAAAAGAGCTCATCAGGGACAGCCAGTTCGCCACGCTTCGCGACTCCCTTGCGGAATGGCACCCTAATGACCTCGCCGAGCTAATCCAGGATTTGCCCGAGATCGAGCAGACCGTGGTATTCAGGATACTCCCCCCCGACCTCGGCGCCGGCGCCTTCGAGTACCTGGACCTCGAGGTGCAGAAAAGCCTGCTGAAATCCCTCGGGCGGGGCGAAGTCGCCGACATCCTGGATAACATGTCGCCGGACGACAGGACCGCGCTTCTGGAAGAGCTCCCGGGCCCCACGGTAAAACAGCTCCTCAGCCTGCTGTCACCGGACGAGCGGTCCGTGGCCAGGACCCTGCTGGGATACCCGAAGGACAGCGTGGGCCGGCACATGACGCCGGACTATATCGCGGTTAAGGCGGACTGGACGATCGCCGAGGTCCTTGACTACATCCGGAGGCACGGACAGGACATCGAATCGCTCAATATGATATACGTGACCGACGCCAGGGGGTTCCTGATCGACGATATCAGGATCCGGGAGGTGCTCCTGTCGCCCCTCGAAAACAAGGTAGAGGACATCATCGACCGCACCTTCATCAATCTCTACGCCATGGACGACCGCCAGAAGGCGGTGGAGCTCTTTGAAAAGTACGACCGGGTGGCGATTCCGGTGACCGATTCCAAGGGCTACCTGATCGGGATCGTCACCGTTGACGACGTGATCGACATCATGGAGGAGGAGCACACCGAGGACATTCACAAGTTCGGGGGCGTCGAGGCGCTGGAGTACCCGTACCACTCGACGTCGCTCTGGAAGATGATCAGGCATCGCGTCGGATGGCTTGTGATCCTCTTTCTGGGAGAGATGCTCACCGCAACGGCCATGGGTTTTTTTGAAAATCAGATCGCCAAGGCCGTTGTGCTGGCGCTTTTCGTGCCGCTTATCATATCGAGCGGCGGAAATTCCGGATCACAGGCCGCCACGTTGATCATACGGGCAATAACCCTGGGGGAAGTAACGCTCCGGGACTGGTGGTTTGTGATGAGACGGGAGCTTTTATCGGGACTGGTTCTGGGGCTGACGCTGGGACTCATAGGGTTCATGCGTATTTCCATATGGTCGTTGTTTACCGATATATACGGTCCGCACTGGCTTATGGTGGCCATTACCGTCTCATTTTCGCTTGTGGGAGTCGTGATGTTCGGCACCCTTACCGGTTCGATGCTTCCGTTCATTCTCCGCGGTTTCGGTTTTGACCCGGCAGCCTCGTCTGCGCCGCTGGTGGCCACGCTGGTGGATGTATCAGGTCTGGTCATATATTTCAGCGTTGCGGCCTTTATACTGAGAGGGGTATTATTGTAGCGTATTGAACGGAACATATCGCCGGAGGCGGTAATAATGCGGCTTATGGCGGGTGATTTAGAAAAAAAATTTTGGAGGTTTGTCATGAACAGGATTCTTTCCTTTTTCATCGTCGGGTGTGTGATTTTCGCGTTTTCCTGCGGCGGAAGGGTGTCCGATTCGAAGACCGTTGAAAACCTGAAAGCCGCCATAAACGGCGAAACAAAGGCATGCGCATCCTATGCGGCTTTTTCGAAAAAAGCAGCGGCTGAAAAGCTGGATAAAATCGCCCTCCTTTTCGAAGCCGCTTCGAAGGCCGAGGGGATTCACGCAAAAAATCATACAGCGGTGCTCGAAAAGCTCGGTTTGAAAATGGACGTGGCAGCGCCGGAAATTACGATTAACTCTACGGCTGAAAACCTTGCCGCGGCAATTAAGGGTGAAACATATGAAGTGAACACCATGTATCCCGAATTCATCACCGCTGCCAGGGCAGACAAACAGGCCGACGCGGTGACCAGCTTCGACTACGCGTTTCAGGTTGAGAAACGCCACAGGGATCTCTATACCGCGGCCCTTGAATCGCTGAACGGAAAGGATTTCAAAAATATGCAGGTTCTTTATGCGGTATGCCCGGTGTGCGGCAACACCTATGCGGGTACTTTCCCGGAGAATTGCGAAATCTGCGGCACCATGAGCAGTTCCTTTATCATGGTGAGATGACCTGGAGGCATCAGAGTGGATGAAGCCGGACGGGGTTGATCGTGTGCCCCGGTCCGGGCCGGCGGATGGTCCGCCGGCTGCGACGTTTACATCGAAATCGACCCCCTGCGGAAATCGGTGGTACCGATGACCGCGTTGATGAGGACCGGCGTGCCGCGCCCGGCGGTTTTAAGGGCGGACGACAGCGCCTTCCTCGTCCGGGACGGGTCGCGCAGGAGGATCCCCCTGCCTCCGAAACCTTCCGCGACAACATGGTAATCGCTGTGGGCGAGTCTCGTCGCCACGTCGTCGCCGAGAATTTCCACCTGGTCGCGGGCGATCTGGCTCCACGACGCGTCGTTTCCGACGACGGCGACCACGCCGACGCCGTGGCGCGCGAAGGTGTCGAACTCCTGCAGGCTGTATCCCGCCGCGCCGTCGCCGTAGATGATGACCACGTCGGACGCCGGCCTGCAGAGTTTTGCCCCGAGGGCGAAGCCGGCGCCGACACCCAGGGTGCCGAAAACCCCCGGGTCGAGCCACGACAGGGGCGAGCGGGGCCTGATGATGTAGGAGGCGGACGCGGCAAAGTCGCCGCCGTCGGCAACCAGCACGGAATTGTCCGGAAGCGAGCCGTCGAGCCTCATCAGAAGGTCCAGCGGGTTCATGGGGCCGCGTTTCGTCTCCGCCATTTCCCTGATCACCGACTCGCGGCCCCGGTCCATCTTCCTGAGGCTTTCGGTCCAGGATGCCCAGAGCGGCGAGGGGCGCCCGGCCTCCTCCGCCAGTGAGAGGAGGCAGATGCACGGATCGGTGTGTATCGCCAGGGACGGGTGCCGGTTGAGGTACAGGTCGTGGGCGCTCCGGTTTATCGCGATCACCCCGGCCATCCGGTTCACCGACCGGCCGTAGTCGAGCCTGAAATCGAAGGGCATTCCGGCAAGCAGCACCAGGTCCGCATCCCCCAGGGCCACCCGCCGGTGATGGCGCATCTGGAGCGGATGGTCCCTTCCGAGGAGCCCCCGCGCCGTTCCGGCCAGAAACACCGGCACGCCCAGCCGCTCCACCGCCGCCGAAAGCCGCGCCGCCATTTCCGGAAAGAGCATGGCCTGGCTGCCGATCACCATCACCGGCTTCAGGCATCCGCTCAGCATGCCGGCGGCGCGGC
>JBGSQT010000041.1:0-25142 GCA_041737965.1 Spirochaetota bacterium
GCGACAGCCGGCACCGCGATCCGGAACCCGGACCTCCATGACGCCGTTTTCCGGCGGACATCGGCGGTTTCCCGGCGGGCCCGGGCGAGCAGTTCACCGGGGTCCATGACCGGCCCCATCACCTCGCCGGGCACCGAAAGCCCCGCCTCCCGAAAAAGACGCGCGAGCTTTTCGTGATCGGCCCCGCTGAACCGGCGATCGGTTTTAAGCCGGACGAGCGTTGATTGCATTTCATCCTTTACGGTCATAATTCCCGTCAGATCACTCCTTTTTCTTTCAGGTGAAGGGCGATCCGCTCAACCGCGGCCTTCATTCTCCATTTCGCGGTCCGCTCGGATATTTCCAGTGCGGCTGCGATGTCCTGATATTTCATTTCATGATCGTATCTCAGAATAAACACGTCCCTGAATTTATCGCCAAGAGCGTACACCGCCTCGTCGAATGCCAGACGGTCCTCCTCCTCCATTACTTCATCGTCCGGGGAGGGTGTACCGCGCCCCGTTTCGGCGATCCGGGCCGACTCCTTCTGGACGAGGGTGCGGTCCCTGGCGTGCTTCCGGTGATGGTTCCTGGTGCAGTTGACCGCGATCTGGTATATCCATGAAGCAAAGCTCATCCGGACGTTAAAGGTTCCGATATGCCGGATGACCCGCATCAGGGTGTCATGAAAAATATCATGCACCGCGTCACCGTCCTGCACATAGCGATAAATGAGTCTTTTCAGGCGCGGTGAATATCTGCCGTAAAGCTCTTCGAAAGCGCGTTCGCTCCCGTTTTTAAAGAGCGACACCAGCTCCTCATCGCTGAAAAGCGTAAAGTCATCCATCGCTTTACCGTTATACTCCGCGATATGTTAAAAAGTGTAACATCATGGGTTGAAATCTGCGGTTATTAATAGTAAAAAACGCGATGAACACCACCGTATCACCGCGTCTGAAGCTTTAAATATTCTCTCGTTATGCGGGAATATGGCGTATCAAACCTGCACCCGGGAATAGATATCGCCGATCAGGCCCTCTTCCAGCATGGATATAAGCGCCTGGGCCTTCTGCTCCACCGCGCCGTCATAATTGCTCTGAATTTTCTTCAGCTGGAAGTACTCGTCGGTGATATTGAGCGCCACCAGAATCGCCGCCTGCAGGGGCGAGCAATTAGCGTTGTTCGAGCACACGTCCCTCATCTTGCCGTTGATATAATCCGCCAGCTGGAGAATATGCTCGGCCGGCGCGTCACCGTTGATGGTGTACACCTGGTTCATAATCTCAACTCTGACACTGTTATGCTGCACGATTCCCCCCGTTGCCAAGGTTTACCTGTTGTCGTCCTCTTCGATGATGAGGAACTCATCGTCATCGTCAAGGGCCTTCTTTTTTCCGGTCCCGGCGTCCCGTGACTGCCGTGACGGCCTTTCAGACTCATCCACAATTATCGTGTCATCACCCACTTCATCAATGACTATCTCGTCTTCGTCATCGTCAAGGAGTATGATTTCGTCGTCTTCTCCGCCGGCATCCCCTCTCCGTTCCACGGCCGCGTCGACGTCAAGGCTGCCCTCATCGTCGTCAATTATTATGATGTCGTCGTCTTCGGAAACCCTTTCCGTGGTTTCTGACTCGTCGATGGTCTCTATCTCAAGATCGTCGCGTCCTTCGTCGGCCGCTACGTCATCGATAATGGTTATTTCATCGTCCTCGTCCTGGGGAACTTTTACGGCGGCCGGTTCCGCCGGCTTTCTGGCCGGAGCGGCGGGCCTGGATGCCTGAGCCGGTGATGCCGAGGAGGAGAGGATGTCCAGTTTTCCCAGCATGCTGATGACCTTCTTCTCGAGAACTTCCTCCTTTTCACGGAGCTGTTTCAGCTCCATGGTGGATTCATCGAGCTCACGACGGATACGTTCGATCTCCTGTTCCTTCTCTTCCAGGCTCAATTTGGCCTCTTCGGCCTCGCTCTTCAATGAATCATTATCGCTTTCGAGTTTCGCGTTCTCCGCCCTGAGATCGCTGAGAAGTTGCAACGCTTTTACCACTCTGCCTTCAAGCTCTTCCAATTGCTGCATTGAGATCATGAAACATACCTCCATTCTTCAGTCGGATGAAGCGGTCATACTGCTGCCGAATCTATTACTAATTGTCGGCAAATGAGCGTGTCACCATTACAATAATCCCCGATGAAAATAATCAGAATACGTCACGTCAGCAGACGGAATAGACCTTTTGAAGAACCCGCAGGGGACGCTCATTTCAGAAAACCCTTCCTCATTTATAGGAACATTCCATGGAAAAGTCAAGTGAATTTATGCCCATTTCCCCATATTTACCCCGCCCGGCATATCGCCAGCCGGGCGGAGAGGGCCGGCGGGGTCAAAACTGAAGGCTCAATTCGAGCCCGTAGATGATCTTTATGTAATCCTTCTGCCACAGCGGGTTAACCACGCAATAGAGGCCGAGATAGACCTCCTCGGTAAAAAAGTATCTCCCCCCTGCTGACACCAGGAACACCGGATTGACGCCCAGCGCTTCCACCTGTATAGAGTCGAGGGCCCCGGACGAACGCGACAGCCGGACGGAAGTGTAACACTCGATATAGGGGATGACCGGATAGAATGCGTCGCTGTTGGCGGCGAGAGAGAAGGATACGTAGTCGTTCAGGAGCCTGCGTGACTGCAGAAAAGTTCCCTGCTGCCCGGGATTCAGGCCGAACACCTTGGACCAGGTCTCTCCGGAAAAAATATTAAAATAAAACCCTCCGTAAAAATCCTCGCCGTCGCCCTCACGAAACGTGTAGAGGGCGTTCAGGTGCAGATAGATTGGAGCCAGGAAATCGAGCCTGAAGAGCGGGCCCAGGGAAAGCTCGTTTTTCCCCAGGGCGAGGTTTCTCCAGTCCTCGGACGCATAGGCGTTTTTACCCGTCGGGATCCTGAGACGAAGCAGCATGGCGGCGTGAAGCCGGTGGGAGGCATAATGACCGATAAAGAATTTCCCTTTCACGAAGAGGTCGCCGATCTCGCTCCGTCCCGGCGGGACCGTTCCCCTGGTCAGTAGGTTGAATTCAAACCAGAGCGAAAAAGAAGGGAGGATTCCCAGTCCGGCGCCGACCCTGTCCCTGCGGTAGTACTCTTCGGTCCTGATGAACTGTTCGTTCAGAAAGAGCTCCACCTCGTCTTCGGGAATCATGTGGACGGTTTCCGTCAGCTGAAGCGACGCCGCGGCCCGCGCGGCCGGCAGGGACAAAAAAAGCGCCACTGCCATGGCGCTTATCGCTGTTGACCTGCCCTGTTTCATGGGTCAGAAAATCAGGCAGCCGCTCCTTTGACCGTCTCGACGATCTTCTTGAAGGAATCGAAATCCTTCACCGCAAGCTCGGCGAGCATCTTCCTGTTGATCTCGGATTTCACGATCCTGAGCCCGGACATGAGCCTGCTGTAGGATATCCCGCAAAGCCTGGCGGCCGCGCCGATCCTCACTATCCAGAGCTGTCTCATGTCACGGCGTCTTCTCCGCCGGTCCCTGTATTCGTTGGAAAGCGCCCTCCGCCGCGCGTCCTTGGCGGTCCTCATCAGCGTGCTTCTGGCGCCGTAGTAGCCTTTTGTGTCCTTTAAGATCTTGCTTCTTTTTTTATGGTGCTGTTTTCCGTTTGTTGCTCGTGCCATGGTTTATTCCTTTTTGAATATATACTCCCGCTCGCGGCCCCGTGTAACGGACAGTGTTACGCGTAGGGAAGCATGCGTTTTACTTTTCTCTCCTCAACCTTGTCGCATATGGTTGATCCCTTGAGATTTCTCTTTCTTTTCGATGACTTTTTTTCCAGCAGATGTCCCTTGTAGCTGCTCGCGCGTTTTACTTTTCCTTTCGCGGTAAGGGAAAACCTCTTTTTTGCGCCGCTGTTCGATTTCATTTTTGGCATCGTACGTTCCTTTTCTGTATTGATGAATACGCTATTTTTTCACTGCCGCCTTGAGCGACACGAACATGGTGATGTTTCTCCCCTCCTGCGAGGGCTCCCGCTCCACCACGGCGATATCGACAAGCCTTTCCTGGACTTTTTTCATCACCTCGAAACCGAGCTCCGGGTGCACCATTTCGCGTCCCCTGAACATAAGGGTGAATTTGACTTTGTCTCCCTTTTCAAGAAATTCGATGGAATGCCTGATTTTATGATCAAAATCGTGGGAATCGATGTTCGGCCGCATCTTGATTTCTTTAATATGGATGACTTTTTGCTTCTTTTTCGCCTCTTTGGCCTTTTTGATCTGTTCGAACTTGAACTTCCTGTAATCAATGATCTTGACTACAGGGGGATCCTGGTTGGCCGATATCTCCACAAGATCCATCAGCTTTTCCCTGGCCATGCCGAGTGCCGCGCTCGTGTCAATGATAATTGGTTCAGAACCATCGCCCACAAGTCGAACCTGTCTGGCCGTGATTTCCTCGTTTACCCGGAATTTGTCGTATCGCTCGGTAATAACCGTCCTCCTGATCGATTCTTGAATAAGGATTATACTGACATAATAATTCGTGACAGAATGCACTAACAGGCTTTATAAAATCAACAAAATTTTACAAAAAGACCGTACAAATTTTTCAAAGCCGCGCGTCGGCGGCGGACCGTAACAGCGCCGCGAATTCGTCGACTTTCATGGGCTGGGCGCTGTTTTCGCCCCGTTTTCGGACCGATATTTCCCCCGCCTCCGCCTCTTTTTTGCCGGCCACACAGATATAGGGGACCTTCTTTCCGATTGCGTCCCTGACCTTGTAGCCGATAGACTCGTTCCGCAGGTCGGGTTCCACGCGGAAATCCCTCGAGTTCAGTTCAGCGCAGACCTTTTCAACATACCCGGATTCCGTATCCGATACCGCGATCACCGTCGCCTGCACCGGCGAAAGCCATACCGGGAATTTCCCCGCGTAGTGCTCGATGAGAATCCCGATAAACCGCTCCAGCGAGCCCAGAAGCGCCCGGTGTATCATGTAGGGCCGGTGCTTTTTCCCGTCCGTGTCCACATAGGTCATATCGAAGCGCTCCGGGAGATTGAAATCGAACTGGATGGTGGAGCACTGCCATTCCCGGTTCAGCACGTCCTTTATCTTGATGTCGATCTTGGGCCCGTAAAAGGCGCCCCCCCCTTCGTCGAGTTCATAGGCGATTCCGGCCCTGTCCACCGATTCCCGCAGCGCCTTAATCGCCGCCTGCCACATGGACTCGTCACCCACCGATTTCTCCGCCGGCCTGGTGGCGAGGTACACCTTGAAGTCCTCGAACCCGAAGGAGCGCAGCATGCGGAGGCAGAAGGCGAGTACCCGGTCGATTTCGTCGGGCATCTGGTCGGGCCGGACGAAAAGATGCGCGTCGTCCTGGGTGAATCCCCGCACCCGGAGGAGGCCGTGGAGCACGCCGCTCCGCTCGTACCGGTACACGGTGCCGAGCTCCGCCCAGCGGAGCGGCAGTTCCCGGTAGGACCAGCCTTTGTTCTTGTACATGACGATATGGAAGGGGCAGTTCATCGGTTTTGTATAGTAGTTCTGCCCCTCGATGTCCATGGGGGAGTACATGTTTTCATTGTAGAAATCCAGGTGCCCGCTTATCTGCCAGAGCTGGGATTTGCCGATATGGGGCGACGTCACCATATCGTAGCCGTTGGCGTAGTGCTCATGACGCCAGAAGTCCTCGATGATGTTCCGGAGCCTGGCCCCCTTGGGGTGCCAGAGCACCAGGCCGGCGCCGGTCTCGTCGTGGATGGAGAAAAGGTCCAGCTCCTTCCCCAGCTTCCGGTGGTCGCGCTTTTTGGCCTCCTCGAGAAACTCCAGATACTCCTTGAGCTGTTTCTCCTGGGGGAAGGCGGTGCCGTAGACCCGCTGGAGCATCCTGTTCCGCTCGTCGCCGCGCCAGTAGGCGCCGGCGATGGAGAGAAGCTTGAAGGCCCTGATGTACGAGGTGTCGGGAACGTGCGGCCCGCGGCAGAGATCGAAAAAATCGCCCTGCCGGTAGATCGACACGGTGTCATCCTTCATCTCGCCGAGCATCTCCACCTTGTAGGTCTCGTCCATGGATTGAAAGAGGGCGATCGCCTCGGCGCGGGGAAGCTCCTCCCGGCGGATGCTGATCTTCTCCTCGGTGATCTTCTTCATTTCGGCCTCGATGGCCGCAAGGTCCTCCGGCCCCAGTGTTTTCTCCAGCTCAAAATCGTAATAGAACCCGCTGTCGATGGAAGGGCCGATCGCGAACTTCGCCTTCGGATAGAGGCGCTTGACCGCCTGCGCCATGAGGTGGGACGCCGAGTGCCAGAACACGTCCTTTCCTGATTCCGAATCGAAGGTGATCACCTTGAGATCGGCGTTGCGGTCAAGGGAGGCCGAGAGGTCCACGGCCCGGCCGTCAAGCTCCGCGGCCAGGGCGGACTTCTGCAGTCCCTTTCCGATGACGCCGACCGCGTCGTATACGGTGGAACCGGACGGCACCTGGATGCCGGACCGGTCGGGAAGCGTCAGGGTCAGTTCGTTGCTCACTGGGTTCTCCATATAAGAAAAAAATTGCCGGACCCCGGGTCCGTCATCACCGACCGCGGCGCATTCATGTAACCGGCATCTGATCTCGGGTAAGAACCGCGGTGCGCAGTCGAAGAAAAGGCCCGCAGGCCCTGTCTGGATCGGAGGGCTCCTGTGGGCGATAACGGAATCGAACCATTGACCTCCTGCGTGTCGAGCAGGCGCTCTAACCAGCTGAGCTAATCGCCCCCGCGCCAATAATGGCGTAGACATGGTTATGATTTGTCGATGCCGGATGTTGTCAAGAATTTTTTAGCTCATCCCGGAGCCGCCGCCCATGAATTCAGGGGGCCGGCGGGCGAGTTTCGCGGGAGGCTCCCCCCATTTCCGTCATACCGCTCCGATCGCATGCGAGCCCCGTTATGCAGACTGAATCAAATTCACCCCGGGAAGGATGTAAAAATTCCACTTGCTAAAAACCCGCAAATGGCGAATTATGACCCCGGTTCTGCTGTAATACTACTATATAAATAAGGAGACCCATTATGCTGCAGGAAAAAATCGAGGACGGAATCATCATCGCCACCTTCGCCAACGCGCCGATGAACACCATCACCGGCGAGACGGTAAAGGACCTGAAGCGGATCGTGGACAAGGCCAACACCGACGACGCGGTCAAGGGGATCGTCTTTACCGGCGCCGGGAAGTCCTTTTCCGCCGGTTTCGATCTCCCCATGTTCCTGGGATTCAAGGACCTGGACGAGGTTGTCGGCTTCTTCAATGAGGTGGAGCAGGTATACATCGACCTGTTCATGTGCAGAAAGCCGGTGGTGGCCGCCATCAACGGCGCAGCGGTGGCCGGCGGGCTCATCACCGCCATGGCGTGCGACTACCGCGTCGCTAAGAACCATCCCAAGATCATGCTGGGGATGACGGAAATCAAGATCGGCCTGGGACTGTCCATCGTGCAGACCGAGATCATGCGGTACGGCTTCGACAGCGACAGAAAGTTCCGGGACATCATGTATTTCGGCCAGATGTTCAACGTGGCCAGGGCCAGGGAGCTCGACGTGGTGGACGATGTGGCCGAGGAGAGCGAGCTCATGGACAGGGCGAAAAAAGTCGTCACATCGTGGATCGACAATCCCGGCAGGGCGTTCATGATGCTGAAAGAGTCGCAGCGAAGACCTGTGGCCGAGCTGATGCAGAAACGCCTCAGGGAGGAAAACTGGCAGGATGGGTTTAAAATTTTCTTCAATCCCGACACCAGGAAAGCGCTTGAAATGGTAAAGGCCATGATGGCAAAATGAACCTGAAGGGGGCGGTCTGGCGGATTGTTTCGATCCAGAGCGGCGAATTCACGTTCGTCATTCCGCTCTATTTTCTCTATTTTCTTTCCGGTTCCTGCTACGCCTTCGGGCAGATATACAGCGAAACTCTTTTTCTGAAGACATACGGAGCCGCCGGGTTTTCCGGGTTTTTCGTCCAGAGCGGAATAACGCTCATCATTGGCGGCCTTCTCTACAATTACCTTATCCTGAAAATCGATCCCCACCGGGGATACCTGTATCTGATCGCGGCGGTGGCGATGCCCCTCGTCTCGTCGTTCTTTTTCATCGACCGCCTCCCCCGCTGGTTCCCCTTTTACCTGTATCTGGGCAATTTTCTGTCCTCATTTTTCCTGGACATGCATTTTTTCAACTACACGTACCGGTATCTGAACATAAGAAATTCACGCAGGATCATCCCGTTCCTCATCGGCGGGGGCAAACTGGGGGGGGTCGTCACCAGCGCCGTGATCTTTTCGTTTCTCTCCGAGAGCATGGAGCGCACCGGCCCCCTCTTGTGGGCGGGAAACGCGGTACTGCTGGCCTTCCCGCTCCTCTACCTGCAGGCGAGAAATGTGCCGCGGTACCGCTCGTCAAACCGCGGCGACCCCGCCCCCGGGCCCGAACGGCCGGTTCTGCAAAGGATCGGAAACCGGATACGCTCCTCTTATTCGTCCCCCATCTTCCTTTATTCGGTCATGGCGGTGTTCGTCATGGCGGTGCTCAACCAGGTGTCGGAATACTATTTCGCCGGGATAATAAACGCGAGCTTCCCCTCGAAACAGGAGCTCACCTCCTTTCTGAGCATGTACACCCTCACCACCGACATGGCGACCCTTGTCGTCACCACCACCCTCACCGCCAGAATCATCCGCCGGGCAGGCGTGCCCGGATCGAACCTGGCGTACCCGGTCTCATTTTTCGCGTTATTTCTGATTTTCATCGCCTCCCCGGGGCTGGCCGCCGCGATACTCCTGCGTTTCAACAAGAAAAACATGGCCCCCATACTGCGGTCGCCGGTGTTCAACATAATCATGGCCTCCTCACCGCGCGACAGAATGGCCGAGGTGAAATCCTTTATCTCCGGCATCGTCAATCCGCTGGGAATGGTCGCAGGCGGCGCGGCGATTCTTCTGATCCATGACGGCCTCCCGAGAACCGGCGGGTACGCCCTCACCCTTCTCCTGGGGGCCGTCTACATCGCCCTGACACTCTTCCAGAACCGGGCCTACGTCGATTCGCTGAAGCAGACCCTTGCAGGCGGGGCTCGGCGTTACGGGTCCGCCGTCCTCGGATACGACGAGGTGAAAAAACTGGCCCTCATGGAAAAGAGCTCTGCCAGGGCGGCGAAGCTCATGGAGGACCTCTTCAACGATTCTCCGTCCATGGAGCTTCTCGAGTCGATCGCCGGTGCCTATGATTCTCTTTCGCCCGACACAAGGGAGGCGATGCTCCGCTACCTGAAAACCACGCGGTACCGCGGGGAGAAGGAAATACTGGCGATGGCGGTGCGCGACAGGTCCCCCCTGGTGCGCTCGCTTGCCTATTCGATCATCGGAGGGTATTCCGCCGAGGACCGGCGGGGCATTCTGGCCGGAAGGAGGCTCGAAACCGTGCTGGCGGTGGAGCCCTTTGCGGTAAGGAAACTCCTGGATGAAGACGTCAATGAAAGCGGCGAGGAAGTGACCGGCCGGATCGTCCGGGGCATACTGGAGGAAAACATGAAGCTCGCGGAGTTCATCATGCTCTTTCACGTGCTCCCTTTCGAGACGGTGCGGGGTTTCGCCATACTGATCGCGCACAAAACCTCGAACCCCCTGATTCTGAGATATCTGCTTCCCTACATGAATTCGCTTGACCGGATTGAGACCGCCTCGCTTCTGGACGCCTATATCAATGCCGATCTCCGTTTCCTGACCCCGCTGTTCGCCATGTCCGAAAACATAACGCCCCGCGAAATCCTGTTCCTTCTGGACAATCGTCCGGGAATACAGGAGCGCGATATGGAAAACATGTTCCGGTTCCGTGAAAACGGCGACACGGTTCAGCTCATCGAAAAGGCGCTGTTTGACGATATCGGCTTCCACAGAAAGGCGAACTACCTGGCGTACCTGGAGGCGGCAGACGCCCGGCCGATAAAGACGATCCACCGTTTCCTGGAGCATGAAACGTCCCTGTTCGCCGCACTTATTGAGATAAAACGCGGCGTCACAACCGGGTCACACGGCCGCGCGGAGCCGTTTTTAGACAGATTCATGGACCTGGTGCTGACCGAGGCATTGGACAAGCACAGGGTCCTGGTGCTGAAGGCGCTGGGGCTCCTTACCGGCATCGACATCGACCGGGTGTACGAGGCGGCGCTCCTGCTTCAGGACGCCGATATGAGCGGCTACCTCCTTGAATACCTGGAATCAGCAGGCGGGGACCATAAAAAGGCGGCGGCCCTCCTGTCAGGCGCCGCCTTTCCGGAATCAGAAAAAGCCGGCGGACCGACACGCCCGCTGTCGGAAGGGATCGCGCACCTCACGAATTTCATCCCCGCGATCGCGGAGCATATAGAGACCGCCTTCAGGGAAACCGCCGACAGGGCGCGGCCGGAGGCTGAGGGCCCGCCAATAGTCCTTATAAAGGAGGAACACGACATGCTGGACCAGATAGGGAAAATCGTGATCCTGCAGGAAAACCCGCTCTTCGGCGGATTGCCGGTCACGGAGCTCGTCAGGCTCGCCGGAATCACGACGGAGAGGGACCTCGAAGCCGACCGGATCATGATCCGGCAGGGCGATCCCGGCGACGAGCTTTTCATTCTCGTCGAGGGGGAGGTGGAGGTTTTTTCCGGCGAGAGGACAGTGTCAACCCTCGGTCCCGGAAGCTGCATCGGCGAGCTCTCCGTCATCGACACCGAGCCCCGCAGTTCCAGCGTGCGCACGCTGACACGATGCAGGTTCCTTTCGATTAAAAGGAACGATTTCATCGTCGCCATCAGGGAGGAGCCTTCCATCGCCATCAATGTCATGAAGATCCTGGCGGACAGATTGAGGTGTCACCTTGCCGCGGAACGGTCCGCCGGCGGTAACCGATAAAAATGGATTGATTTTAACCCGCAGCGCCGGCATAGTACACCGTAAAAAACGGTCCGAAACAGCCGATGCCAAAAATATTCACACGAAGCGCCGCGGCGCTTGCCGCCTCACTCTTCATCGCCGGCGCCATATCGTCGCCACGCCCCACCTCAGCCGAGGAGAAAAACGGCGGAAAAAACAAGAACCCCATCATTGAGGGAATGA
Source organism: Spirochaetota bacterium (assembly GCA_041737965.1). Classification (GTDB taxonomy): domain Bacteria; phylum Spirochaetota; class UBA4802; order UBA4802; family UBA5550; genus JAFGJK01. Next base: position 11,098 of record JBGSQT010000041.1, read on the forward strand.
AGACACTGGTCCCCACGTACAGTGAGAAGAAAAACAACGCGCCGAGAAAAAGCGAGGTTTCGGATATACAGAACGACGTCGATGCGAGATCGATCAGGGAGAGCGCGAAAGAGGAGCTGGACAACATCGTGGTGTTCCTGGCGGAGTTCACGCCGGACAGCGGCGATCCCACGGTCGCGCCGGTGTTCATGACCGACCATAAAGGGATATTCGGAAGCAAAACCGACCTCTCCTTCAGCTGGGTGGGATACAAGATGACCCTGAAGATCAAACAGAACAACTTCCCCTTCCGCAACACCTCCCTCCAGGGCGTGCTCATAGGCTCCTTTCTGTACGCCAGCGGCACCAACCTCGGTTTCGCAAGGTCCTCATACAAGAAGGAAAACAGGTTCTACACCAACTACACGTCCGAAATGCTGATCTTCCGGTGGAAGATGGCGCGGTACCTCACCGCCGGATACGGATTGGATTCGCGGCAGTATTTTTTCGTACGCCGGCGCACCCCCTACGGTTTCCGCATGCCACAGGACCACGTGAACATCTTCCCCTATCTGATACTGGAAATCGGGTCGCTGCGGGAACAGGGGATCGACCAGCTCACGCAGGGGATCCTGCTGTACGCCTGGGCCGGATACGGCTGCCGGAGCAGGTGGGACTGGTGGGGCGAGGCGGCAGATCCGCAATCCGGCTCATACGCGAGAAATTTCATGATCGCCTCAGCCTGGTTGAAATTCGGGGTGATTTTCGGGAGACACCACAATTTCGTGTTGAGATTCCTCTTCAAGGGGGGGATTGACAACGATTTCCTGAACAGGCCGAGGTTCGGAAGCACCATCGACAACGCCAGGCTCGACGTGGTCCACGGGTTCACCCTGGACACTTTCAGGGTGAACAGCTACTGCCTGACCAACATGAGCTACGGATTCAACCTGTGCGGCAGGCTGCGTCTCAACTTTTATTTCGACTATGCCCACGTATTCCTCCCGGGCAACAGCAACATCGTCGGCGGGGGATACGGGTTCAGGATCATCGCCATGGGGGGCCTCCCGGTCTGGTTCACCCACGGAATGGGAAGCAGGCTGTTCCCCGAAGCACCCAGGCTCAACCACGCCTTCAGCGTGATGACCGCGGCGGGCTGGTAAAAAAAGCTTGACGGAGCCGGCCCGAATGTATTGTCTAAAAGCGACGGGCCGTCGTTCCGGCCGGCATAATAAAGAAACTTACCCGGAAGGCTGTAACAATGAAAACACTTGAAGGAAAAATCGACGCCTCGGGGATACGGGTCGCGATAGTCGTGTCCAGGTTCAACGAATTCATCACCAACAAGCTGCTCGGGGGAGCGCTTGACTGCCTGAAAAGGCACAATGCCGAAGAAAAGGACATTACCGTGGCCTGGGTGCCCGGGGCCTTTGAAATACCCCCGGTGACGCAGAGGCTCGTCGGATCGGGAAAATACGACGCGGTGATATGCCTTGGCGCGGTGATCCGCGGATCGACCCCCCATTTCGATTACGTGGCCTCCGAGGTATCAAAGGGAGTCGCCCAGGTGGGGCTGAAGTCCCCGGTCCCGGTGATCTACGGCGTGCTCACCACCGACAGCATCGAGCAGGCCGTCGAGAGGGCCGGCACGAAGTCGGGGAACAAAGGCTTCGACGCGGCCATGTCGGCGATCGAAATGATCAGCATTTACCGACAGATCTGACGATGGGGCACCGAAGAAAAGCGCGAGAGTACGCCCTGCAGGGGCTGTACATGTTCGAAATCGCCAACAGGCCGCTTGATGAGATCGTCACCCTCGACTGGGTCGACGGTGAGATACCGGACGACATAAGGGACTTCACGGTTGCCCTTATCACCGGTTCGATCGGCCACATTGATGAGATCGACGGCCTCATTAAAAGGCATTCGAAAAACTGGAAGCTCGAGAGGCTGACGGCCGTGGACAAATCCATACTCCGCCTCTCGATTTTCGCCCTGCTCCATCTTCCCGGAGTGCCCGAAGCGGTCACCATAGACGAGGGGATTGAGCTGGGAAAAATGTTCGGCGGCGAGAACTCGGGCCAGTTCATCAACGGCATTCTCGACGCTGTCCGAAAATCCCTGAAAACGGAGAAAAACGGCGCATGAGATTCACCGGAACCGGACGCGGCGGCGACCGAGACGAAGACCTTGAATTGATGACCAACCGCATAAGCTCGGTGGAGCCGGAAATGGTAAAGTCCCGGCGGCAGCTGAAACCTGTCGTGGTGCTTACCATCATCGCCGGCGTGCTCATCGCCGGCGTGCTCGTCGTCACCACCTTCGTGATGAAACGCCCTGACATTTTCAACGCCTCGTCGAAAATCCAGCTGCTCCCCTTCGACGCCTTCGAGCGCGAGAAAGGGGTCCAGAGCGACAATATCCGCATCAAGAGGGGGATCGAAAGCTACGAGAAGGGGTATGTCACCGACGCGATCAGCGAGTTCACCGGCGTCGTTGAATCCGACTCAAGCGACAGGGACAAGGCCATCGCGCTCCTGTACCTGGGAATAATCCAGGACGAAAAGGGAAAATACAAGGAGGCGATAGACCTCTACCAGAGGGCGCTCAGGTACGACAAGGAGAACCCTGAGATTTACAGAAACCTCTCCCAGGCCTATAGGCACAACAAGGACTACTCAGGCGCCATGGAGAGCGCGGAAAAATCCCTGGCCCTGAAGGACAACGACTCGAACTCCCGCATACTCCTGGGGAACATCTATTTCGAGCAGGGAAAATACCGGGAGGCGGTTGACCAGTACGATCAGGCGCTCAGTATCGCGCCGGAAAAGCCGGCGGTGCTCTACAACAAGGCGTCGGCGCTCCTCAAGCTGGGGGAGGAATTCGCCGCCATGGAGTACTTTCAGAAGGCCGGCGCATACGACAGAATAGGCGAAGTGGCGCACAAGGCCTACTCCAGGCTCGGCGTCCTGTACCTGGACAGGAACGTGTACGCCAGCGCCGAGGAATACCTGAAAAAAGCGGTCGCCGTAAGGCCGCAGAACGCGATGAACCGGTACAACCTGGGCATCGCCTACCTCCGGCAGAACCGCACCAAAGAGGCGCTCGAGGAGTTCCGCAAGGCGGAGGAGCTGGGCGAGGAGAACGCGGTGATGCTGGAAAACCTCGGCGAGGCCTATCTCTCCCTCAAGCAGTACGACAAGAGCCTCGACATGTACAGCCGCGTCGCAAGGGTCGATTCCAGGAACGTGCGGATCCTTTCCAGGATCGGGGAGCTGTACTACGAGAAAGGGGACCTGGACAAGGCCCTGCAGGTGTACAGCAAGATCACCTCGATAGACCCGCTGACTGAAAACGCCAGGGTGGCGTTCATGAACATGGGAAACATCCTGGACGACGCGCAGCGGTACGACGAGGCGATCATGATGTACGAAAAGGCGCTCACCATCAGCCCGAAAGACGACTCGGCATACTACAATCTCGGCCTCGCCTACGTCCACGCCGGAAAGCCGGAAAAGGCGGTGGACGCGTGGAAACGCGGCGGCTCGCTCAACACGCGCGACCCGAAATTCCTGCTGGCGGCCGCGGACCTCTATTACGACCGGAAACTGTACGACCTGGCGGAGCAGGAATACCAGACCGTGGCGAGCAGGTTCCCCTCGGACCAGGACGCGCATTTCAAACTCGCGACGATCTATTATAAAAGGGGCGATTACGCCTCGGCCCTGAAGGCGTACAACAGGGTCATCGAGATCAACGATACCGGCGAAACGGCGCGGGTCGCCTTCATAAACAGCGCCCTCCTCTATTCAAAGGTGCACAAGGGGGAGGGCTCCCTGGAAAAATCGGAGAGCATCCTCAAGAAGGCCCTCCTGATGAAACCGGGCGATCCGGAGGCCCTCTTCTCGCTGGGTGTCATATACGAGCGCAGGACGGACTGGAACCGCGCCATCGAGACCTATTACATGGTGATTCGGAGCGCCAATGACGGAAAGATTCTCGGCGACACCTACAATCACCTGGGCCGCTGTTACTATAAGCAGAAGAATTACCGAAAGGCGCTGCAGGCTTTTTCAAGGGGTGTGGAGGAGGACCCGATGAACGAGGAGCTCCGCCTGAACAGGAAAACGGCCCAGCAGGCCTACGAAGCCGAGCTCGCAAGAGAGCGATGATACGCGTCGACCGCACATACCTTTCGGCCGGGGAGGACGACCGCCTGGCCCCTTACGCCGCCCGCTCGGGCGCATCCAGGGGAAGAAAGCACCGGGAAGAGCCGCACCCCTACAGGACAGAGTTCCAGCGGGACAGGGAGCGGATCATCCACAGCAGGGCCTTCCGACGCCTCGAGTATAAAACCCAGGTGTTCATAAACCATGAAGGCGACCATTACCGCACGAGGCTGACCCATACCATCGAGGTGGCCCAGATCGCCAGGTCCATCGCACGGGTGCTTCGCCTCAACGAAGACCTGGCCGAAAGCGTCGCGCTGGCCCACGACCTGGGCCACACCCCCTTCGGCCACGCCGGCGAGGCCGAGCTCAACGCGCTCCTGTCCGGACGCGGCGGGTTCGAGCACAACCGGCAGAGCCTCCGCATCGTCGAGGAGCTGGAAATACGGTACCGGCACTTCAACGGCCTGAACCTGACCTGGGAAACCAGGGAGGGCATCGTCAAGCACTCCACCACCTATGACAGCCCCGAGGCGGGCGACTATTCGCCGGAGCTTCAGCCGTCGCTTGAGGCGCAGATCATCGATTTCGCCGACGAGATCGCCTACAACAACCATGACCTGGACGACGGCCTCTCCTCCGGGATACTCCAGCTCGAAGAGGTGGAAACACTTTCGATATGGAAAATGGCCGGTAACGGCGAACTTTCCGGGGACTGCGGCGACAGAAAAATGCTGGTGAACGAAATGATCCGCAGGATCATAAACCTGCTGGTAAGCGACCTCATTGAATACACTGCATCGAGGATCCGCGGCCGCTCGATCAAGACTTTCCGCGACATCGCGGAAGCGGGTGAGAAACTCACCGGCTTCAGCGCCGAGGTGACGAAGGTCAACGACGAGCTCAAAACCTTTCTGAAAACGAGGCTTTACAACCACTACAAGGTGGCCAGAATGACGGTTAAGGCCCAGAGGGTGGTGAGGGAGCTTTTCGAGATATACACCGCGCATCCGGACACCCTTCCGGAGACCTACCAGGAAAAAATACCGAGGGACGGGGTGTACCTTACCGCGACGGATTATATCGCCGGTATGACCGACCGGTACGCGCTGGAGGAGCACCTGAAGCTTACCGATCCGATGATACGGGTGTGAAAGAGGCGGGAACGATGGAAAAACATGCGCCGGAACTGCCGGAATACCTGAGGGAGATGCTTGAAAAAGGGGAGCTGGCCGACACGATCTCTCTGGACAGGGAAGGAAACTGGACTCACAACGGCGAAAAGATCGCCAACGAAAAAATTGCGTCATTTTTCAGCAGGTCCGTCGCCAGGACAGATGACGGGACCTACGTGATCAGCTACGGGGACCATGTCTACCCGATCACGGTGGAGGACGCGCCGGTATTCGTCACCGGCGTGCTCTGCCGCGGCTTCGGCATCCACGAAACGATCCGCCTTACCCTTTCCACGGGAGAGGAGGAGGATCTGGACATCGATTCGCTTTCCTACGGAAAGGACAACGCCCTCTACTGCACGGTGCGGCAGGGAACCATGCCGGCGAAATTCAGGCGCTCCCCCTCATTTGAACTGCTGGAAAGACTTGACGAAAACTGCGGAAGATACTACCTGACCCTGTGCGGAAAAAGAATCCATTTACAACAAAAGGGCGAGTCATGAAAAAATTCACCTATACCGCGGTCCTGCTGTCGTTACTGGGGGCCGTTTTCTCGATCATGCTTCTACTGGAGCATTACAACCCGGACGTAAACCTCGGAGTGTTTTCCTGCGGGACCGAAATCGAAAGCCCCTGCGTGGCCGTGAGCAGCTCCCCCTACTCCGAATTCCTTGGCATCCCCCTGGCGGCGCTGGGCCTTTTCTTCTATCTGGTCGTTTTTTTCACCGCCCTTATCGCCGAGGACGCAAAGGGCGACCTCTACCGGTCGGCTGCGGCGCTCCTTCTGCCGATTACCGCGCTGTCCCTGCTGGTCGATCTTTTTCTTTTCGCAAAGCTGGTGTCGATGGACGCTTTCTGCCTTCTCTGCGTCAGCACCTACGGGATAAACGCGCTCCTGACCGCGCTGTGCGCCGTCTGGTTTTTCCGGGTCCGAAAGGAATCAGGGCTTTCCCTCCGGACCTTCTTCCGGGACAATCTCCTGATCCGGGGCGGCGATCCCTTCCGCAGATCCACGGTGTCCGCCTACGGTCTGGCGATGATACTTCTCCTCGCGGTCACGGTGCTGTTTTCCGTACGAATGAGCCCGGACCGCGCCCACGAGCTCACCGCGGGGGAAATCCGGGGATTTCTTCATGAGTTTTACCGTCTGCCCGTGGACACCACTGAATTCCGGCGGCAGGGACTGGTATTCGGAAATCCTGACGCGAAAGTGACAATAGTGGTTTTTTCCGATTTTCTCTGCAGCGCCTGCCACGAGTTCTACAGGATCGAGCGCCGAATCCTGTCGAAATACAGAAACAGGGTTAAGATTGTGAATTACATTTTTCCCCTTGATTCAGAGTGCAACGGCGCCGTGAAACGGACCATATATCCCGATTCATGCACCGCCTCCAGGGCCGTGCTGGCTGCATCGCATCTGCGAATACTGAACGAGTACGTGGCGGCGCACTTTACCGGCTACAGAAAATACAAGGCCGGGTACTCGGCCGCCATGGCAGCGGAAACCCTGGCAAGGTCCGGCCACGGAAACCTGGCCGGCGAGTTTCTCGCCGCGATGAAATCCGGCGAGATCGAGAAGGAACTTCAGGAGAACATCGGCTTTTGCCTGGAAAACAAGATCGACGCGACGCCGACATTTTTTATAGCCGGAAGAAGGCTTGTGGGAATCCCCCAGCAGAACCCGTTGCAGCTCATAGAGGCGATCATAGAGAGTGAATTAACGAAATCGGAGTCCCCTCTAAAGGGAATGAAATAAACGGGTGCGCGCCCCGGCAGTTACGCGACAGCGGAACGAAACCCGCAAGCGGCCGGTTCCCCGAAATTACATGATCTCCACCGGGTCGATGTCGATTTCAAGATAAACCCCCGGGAGGCGCACCTCCGGACGCGCCGTTTCTATCGCCTTCCGCAGGTCTTCCACGGACCCGGCTTTCAGTATCAGATGATGCCGGTAATTTCCGCCGACCTTCAGCAGCGGCGCCGATGCCGGGCCCAGTATCCGAACCCTGTCCCCCATCCCTTCGACGGCCCGGTCAAGAGCGCGGCGAAGATCGGCTGCGGCCCCGGCCACTTTCGGTTCGTCTTTTCCCCTGAACAGAAGCCTGGCCATTCTGCAAAAGGGGGGATATCCGAGATCCTCCCGCATTTTTCTCTCATACCGGTAGAAGCCGTAGTAGTCGTTCCGCTGAAAATAATCGAACATCGGATTGCTTCTGGAAAGCGTCTGCACCACCACCCTGCCGGGACGTTCGCTCCGTCCGGACCGCCCGGCCACCTGCATGAGAAGTGAAAAAATCTTTTCCGTGGACCTGAAGTCGGGAATATTGAGCCCGATATCTGCCATCAGCACCCCCACCAGTGTCACCTTGGGGAAATCGAAACCCTTGGCCACCATCTGCGTTCCCAGGAGAATGTCGATATCGCCGTTGCGCATCATCTCCATCATCCTGCCCGCCTCCCCTTTTCGGCGCATGCTGTCCTGGTCCATCCTGAACACCCGCATGCCCCGGAACTGCGCTTCTATGATCTCCTCTATCCTCTGCGTCCCCGCGCCGATCTTCACGAGTTTTCCGCCGCCGCATTTTTCGCACGCACCGGGTTCACGGCGGCGGAAACCGCAGTAATGGCACTCCAGCATGTCCCCCCTGTGGCTGTTCAGATTTATATCGCAATGTGGGCAGGTGATCACATGGCCGCAGTCCCCGCACCGCATGATGGGCGAGAACCCCCTTCTGTTGAGAAGGTATATCACCTGCTCGCCGCGGTCCACCGCCTGTCTGGTGTAGAGCTTCAGCCTGGGGGAGATCAGGTCCTCCGGCCGCCCCCCTTCCACCTCCAGAATCTCGATCTCCGGCATGACCGCGCCGCCGAACCTTTTCCCGAGTGTATGAAGCCCCATGACCCCGCGTTCGGCCGCCACCAGCGATTCCATGGAGGGGGTGGCCGAGCCGAGGACCAGAAGGGCCCCTTCCCGGGACGCCCGATGGAAGGCGAGCCGCCGTGCGTTGTATCTCGGCGAGCTGTGCTCCTTGTAGGACCCGTCATGCTCCTCGTCGATGGCGATCATGCCCAGGGAGGGGCATTGAAGAAACACCGCGGACCTGGTCCCCACGGCGATTGTCGCCTCGCCCCGGTAGAACCGGTTCCAGGTTCGCAGCCGTTCCGCGGGGGAGAGGTTGCTGTGATACAGCACCAGCGAGTCTCCGAAGACCCGTCTGAGGCGCTCATAAATCTGCGACGATATCGATATCTCGGGAACAAGGTAGATGACAGATTTTCCCTGTCCGATGATTTGCTGCGCGAGCTTTATGTAAATCTCCGTTTTACCGCTTCCGGTGACGCCGAAAAGAAGGTGCCGGCTTTTCCCCTGCTCGAAAGACTCGAGAATCCCCCGGTACACCGATTCCTGCAGGGCGCTCAGCTCGAAATCGCACACCGGCTCCCCGGCGGTATAATCACGTTTTTTTTTCGGCTCTTTCGTACCCGACGGAAGGGCCATGGCGAGGGACTCGCCGATTGTCCCGAGATAGTTCTCGGACACAAACCGCGCCAGGCGTGTCAGCCTCTCGTCGAAAATCGGCGAGTCATCGATGACCCGAAGGATGTCCTTCACCTCGAAATCGCGCGGCTTCTCGCAGTGGACCCTGTCAATATAGGCCATGACGGACCTGTTGTTGAAATTCACCATGACGCGCACACCCGCGGTAACGGCGTGCTCATCGGGCACACGGTAGGTAAACCGCTCATTGAGCGGGAGACCTATGAACACATCTGCATACACTTCATTTCCCCCGGAACCTGCGCGATTGTGAAGCTGGGGCCATTATCCATGGCATATCGTCCCTGTAACGCATTTTTTCATCCGGCAGTTCCATGAAAGAGAATACATCTCTTGCGGTAAATGATCATTAATGAAAAATTTGTCATAATTACACTGAAAAAATATATGCCGTTTTCATGTACAATTATTAAAATTCGCCCATTTTGCAGTGAACCCCCATAATTAATTTACTACCCGTGCTATTAATTCTATTGACATATGGCAACATTTAAGGTACATTAATTTCCGAAAAATAAAAAGAGATCTTAAGGAGGATCTGAGATGTCAAAAAAAATTATAAGGCTCTCCGTTATAGCCAGCGTACTGCTCGCTGCAGGCCTCGTCGCTTTCGCGGCTAACTATTCGGTCAACGGTCTGTCCTTTAATGGCGTTATGGTTGGAAACGGCGACACCGACTGGCTAGACCTGCAGGGACAGGAAGGCACCAGCCCGACAATATGCCTCAGCCATGGCGGCGGGGTTGATTTCGACTTAGCGGTATTCAATGACGGCGCGCAGGTATGCTCAAACCTCGGCATGGACACCTACTCATGCTGCAGCGCTCATACACCGGGCCATGTTCGCGTAAAAGTATGGTCTCATAACGGCAGCGGAAGTTACTCGGTAACCATCCGTCCATAGCCGAAAAAATCGCGTGACCCTGCAAAGGGTGCGCAAATCCTCAAAGGCAACATAACTGAAAAACCAGCGGCTCCGGTGACGGCTCACCGGAGCCGCTTTACTTAGGTCAGGGCAGCCATCCGGATGACCATATTGAAAAAAAATAAAATTAAAGCAACAGTACGTGCTCTTATCATGCTCTCGGCGCTGGCGGTGCCGGTGCCGATTCTCGCCGTCCCGTTCACGGCTGACCTCGAGACCGGCTTCTCGCGTTCCTTCGCCTACACCCAGTATCAGATCGGAAACAGGGTGACGTTACCAGACGGCACCGTGGGATACACGGTATTCCCGCTGAGCGAGCTGGACTTTCCGCTTGACTTCTTCACCTGGTACGCCGAATTGAATGCGGATATCGCGGACAGGGTCGCCCTTCGCTGCCGGTTCACCATGAACATCAACGAGCAGACGGGTATCATGAGGGACTCGGACTGGAACTCCGACGAGATCAAGGTCATCTATTCCGAAAGCGACGCCTTCTGCAAAACCTTCATCTATTGGGACACCGACATCTCCTGCAGGATTTTCAGGATAAACTTTTTTTCCTTTTCGGCAGGCGCGGGCTTCACCTACCAGCATATGGATTTCGACGTGAAAAACGTCGTACAGGCTGACATCTCATCGGGCCTTCCGGGATTTACGACCGTTGTCCCCGGCCTTGTGCTCACCTATGAGGCGAAATACTACCTCCCCTATCTCGTGCTCTATCCCCGTTTCGATTTCGGAAGCGGTATTTCGATCCTGCTGAAGATCGCGGTGTCCCCCTACGCGACCGGGTGGGAGAGGGACGACCACATACTCAGGTCGAAGCTGAGTCTCGGCAAGGCCACCGGGGTCGCGGGGCTGTTCATGGTCGATTTCACCTGGCGGTTCTGGCGCTGGTTCTATGTTTCGCTTGAGTGCGGCGTCAACGCGGTCTTTCTGGAGGGAAATCAAAACCAGGCATACTATGCCGTCACGCCTGGTCCCATCGCACGAATCAACAGCTCCATGGAAAGCACCCAGGTGTATCTCACCCTGGGCGTGGGATTCCATTTCAGCATGGATTGACGGGGCGGAACGCGGCCGGCGGAGCGGCCCGGGAGGCCGGTCATGACTCACGGCCGGTGCCGCGGATTTCTCTCATCGCCAGCTTGAGGGTGTTCCATGCCCCCTTCTTTAACTCCGGATTCTTGATAAGCGTGATCGGATGCTCGACGTTGAACCACACCATGCTTTTGCTCTCCTTGACGATCTTCTGCAGGGGCATGATGTCGCCGAACACAACGGCCACCGAAGGCCTGACGTGTTCGATCTCCATCCGCAGCACCGCATCGCACTGCCCCAGCTGGCTGCTCGGTTTCATCAGGGGATTCTTAGACTCGCATTTGATGACATTGGTGATATAGCACTCTTCGAATTCAAGCTTCATTGACAGGATTATCTTTTTCAGGAGTTCCCCCGCCTCTTTACGGAAAAGAATTTTTTCCGTTTTATGGACAAGTCGCGGGGAGTTGAGGATTATCATAACGCCGTTTTTTCCGGTCCCCACCGGCATCTTTTTAGACTCCGCGTCTCCGCACCGCAGGCATTTCTCGATCTCCTGAAGCAGCTGCCCCGGAAAACTTTCGGGTTCTTTTTCATCCCTCACCCAGTTCTCCAGAAATTCCCTCTCTTCTCCGTCACGGGTGACAAGCAGCCTGCCCGCATACAGCCTGTTTTCCGCAAGCCCGGCGAGGAGATCCTTTAATTCGGCGCGTTCCAAAATATTTTCACCTGTTCCTTTCAATTGTGATGACGTACCACCCGCCCCGCCCGCTGTCGGACCAGACGCGCAGGGTGACCCTTCCCGGGTGCTCGGCGATGAGCGGATTACCACCCCGGGACCGTCCCGCGCTCAGGCCGTCGTTGAACACCTCGAAGAGGACGCCGGAACCGGGTGCAGAGCGGAGACTGTAGCCGGCGTTGTATCCTTCCTGCCCTTTCAACGCATACCAGTCAACATCCCCGGCCCCTTCCAGAGACCCCGCAATGACCATCCCCGACACCTCGCTGGACATGCCTGCCGAATCGTTCGGCTCCCTGTCGACGGGACCGCCTGGATTGATATAGACGGCGTATTCGCCTCCCCCGCGCAGACAGCGCACCCTCACATGGCACCTTCCCGGAATGGAGCAGATCAGGGAATCGTTCCCCGCGCCGCCGGTGGAGGCTACCATTGATCCGTTGTTGTACACCTCCATCACCATGTCGCTCTCATCGCCGCGGACCAGAGTGAAAGAGGCGTAGGTCCCCTCCTGTCCCCCCAGAAGAAACCAGTCCTCGGCGTCATTCCCGTTGACACGGCCCCCGAGTACCAGGGAAGACACGAGGTCCGCCGACGCCATGGAGTTGTTCGGCTCCCGCTCCGACGGCCCCTGGGAGGAAACCGCGCCGTCCGCGTCCCCGCCGTCCCGAGAAATGGGTTCGTCCGGACCCGCGGCCGCGACGTTGATCACGCCCCGGTGGTCTTCCCTCGGATCAATGGGATAAAAAAACCCGGTATCGCCGTACTGCTGGGGCATCTGCCCTATGTTCCAGCCCGGATAGGTGGATTCTATGAAATAGTAGCGCACCCCCCTGAAGTCAAGGGACACGCCGTCGGCGCCGGGACAATCGACCCCGGTCATGGCATGCTGATACCGGTAGGAGTCGAAAACCACGGCGCGGAACCCGCAGGCCTGGAGGAGCATCGCCATCAGGAGCGACTTTGTGTCGCAATCGCCGGCGCCGTTCCATCCGTCAGGCCGCTGCTCCCCGGTCCCGGCAACCGCCGCCTTCCCCTGTTCATAGAGCGTCCGTACCGGCGAATAAATACCCACGCCGGGAGGGAGATCATATTTCATAAACTGGACGAACCTGGCGATGAGATATACCGTCTGGACGTCGTTCAGCCCCTGTTCGCGCCTTATCCTGCCGATCACCCCGGCAAGCCTCTCGACCGTCCCTCTGCTCCTGTTGTAGACCCTGTTGTAGATGCCCCTCCAGTAGAGGAGGCTGAAATCCGGGTCGTTCCTATTGAGACCGAAGGTCTCTCCGGTCTTTCCTGAAATTGATTCGAGGTCGATCTCCTTGAGCACCCGCTCGGCCGCGTCCATCTCTTTCCGGCTTACCGAAAACTCGATCCTGTAGGGCCTGTCCACGATAAAGGTGTAGGTCCGCTCTTCACCGTCGGTAATGCTCCCGGCGTCCCGCTCGTCGACGACTTCACGCGCCGCCGGCGGAGTCTCGGCAACCTCCTCGCGCACGCAGGCCTGGACACACAGCAGGGCGAGGCAGAGGAGCAGTCGGCCGGAGTGCAGGCTCATCCCTCTCATGCGTTCAGCTCCCGCGTCACCGGCAGCCGTCTCGGCCGTCATCCGGGTGCCGTGCCGCATCGAAGCTGCGGGAATCCGCGAGCGATATCTTCGGAGAACTCGTCGCGTCCGGAAAAGGGATCAGACCCTTGAGAAGCCTGCCCACTCCCGGCTTCAGGATGAGGGCGATTGAAATGATGAACACGGACAGGTATATCCCCACCGCCCTGTTGTCGCGGCGGATTTCGGCGAACTCGTCGATGGTCCTGGTGAGCCTGATAAACAGGGCTATGGACAGCCAGAGTACCGCAAAGGCTATCAACGCGGCGAGGACAAAGTGCGAGAGCATGATTCCGAATATCAGGAGCTTCCCTTTCAGGGATATGACCGCGGCGTAATTGAAGATGGTGTTTTTAAAAGCCTCCATTGCCGCATCCGCCGCCTCGGCCACAAAGAGCGCCACTGAAAACACCATAGCAGAGTTGATCATGGCCACGGAGATATTGTTTTTCTTGATTTCCTGTATGTCGTCGATATTTCTGGTGAGCAGATGAAAGGCCTTGAAAAAAACAAAAAGGGTCGCCGTACCCATTATCAGCGATACCGCCACATAAATTGCGCCATATAACAACACATCACTCTGAGTGGTCATCTTCTCCTCCTTTTCAGCCCAGAGAATATCCTACACGCATGCACAGGCGCTGTCAATGATAAAAGAGTGGGATGATTCCGGGCAGGCACCGTTCTTTGCGCGGACTCACGTTTCGGGCTGGCCCTGCCCCGAAAAAGGGGACACGAAGTTAAGCGTATAATACGATACTATGCTTAACGAGGTTACCAATGAGTGAAAGAAGGAGATTTGACAGGCAGTTTAAGGTTGATGCGGTACACATGTTGGAAAGCAGCGGCA
>JBGSQT010000013.1:0-15060 GCA_041737965.1 Spirochaetota bacterium
CCGGCGGAAGCTCCAGGATTCGGATGTCCGGGTCGCCGGCCGCGTAATCGTTCACTTCCTGCAGCACCTGGGCGCCCTCCGGGTCGTCGCTGGCGCCGCCGCCGGCAAGCACCAGCTGCACCGGCGTGTGTTCCCGTATCAGCCTGTAGCTCCGGATCACGCCGATGGGGTCCTTGAACCTGTCGAACCGGGACACCTGGGTCATGATCGGGACGTTCCTGTCGAGCTTCCACTGCGAGAGGACCCGGTCGATCTCATTCCGGGGGAGCTCCATGTTCTTGTCGCTCAGCGGGTCGATGCTGGGCGGGATGAGATAGAGCGGATGAGGGAGCGGCTGGGCGAACGTCGGCAGCGACCAGATGCTCGCGTCGTAGGGGACCACGTGCTCCCTCAGGTATTTCCACACGGCCCTGTAGGGATGGCTCACGTCGATATGGCACCGCCAGAGCCATTTCCCTTTGCGCCCCGGCATGTTTTTCAGCAGCGGCGCCGGCTGGGGATCGTGGATGAAGACGATATCCGCGTCCTCGAGTTTCGGCCTCAGCGTTTCCGCGTTTTCCCTGTTGATCTTCTCGTAATTTCCGAGAAGCTCGTCGGATATGTCGTCGTGGTTTCCCTGAAGGGAATTGTGCATTTTTTTCGTGCACTGGTAAAATTCGCTGTCACCGGTTATCACCTCCCACTGCGCGTCGATACCGAGCTCCCGTTTGAGCGGTATCAGGCGGTTGAGTATCTCCGCCACTCCGCCCCCCTCCCTTGTGGAGTTCACGTGAACCACTTTCATTCCCTTGAGCGGCGAGGCGAGCTGGCGAAGGTGGCCGATCACGTCGTCGCCGACCACCGCGGCGTATTGTTCCAGAAGTTTTTTCATGAGGCCGCCCCCGTAATCTGCTCCCGGAATACTTCGGAAATCTCCTCCCTGAGCTTCCGTAGCGTCGTGAAATAAGGGTCTATGGAGTCGAGCTTCCCGGCGAGATCGGCGTATCGACCGCCCAGCGCGCCGAGCCACACCGAGAAATCGTTTTTCCGCTCCTCGGTCCTCCGCCGTGCGTCTATGAAATGGTAGAAGACGCTCCCCAGCGGGAGGGAGGGGATGATGTCTTTCAGCGCGGCCGGGTCCGCGGCGCGGATGCCGCTGTCGAAGACCACGATCTGGGAGCGGACGAAGTGAAAATTGTCGCCCTGCCGCGCCCAGGGTATGTACTCCTTTTCGTACAGGCGCTCCTCGATGATCTCTATCACCTCCCGCCTGAGTTCTTCAAGGTCCCTGTATCGGTTCGGATCTATCAGCGACAGCCTCTCCGCCAGGGGCGGATCGTGGAGCGCCCTCGACGCCCACACGGCGAAGTCGTTCTGAAATTCCGGGTCGTCGAAGCGGTGGCGCAGGAGTCCCGCCCAGAAATGATAGTAGACGCACCCGAGGTGTGTCGCCGCCAGCCGGTCCCTGAATTCCCTCAGATTCTGCGCCTGTTCTCCCGTGGCAATGGCGATCAGCGCGCAGTCTTTTATTCCGAAATTTCCGTTCATTTCCATTCGCTCCCAGATGTATTCTTTCAGTATACAATATATGACTCACGCCGTCAAGGCCGATACTTTTCGCGCGAGTCCTGGACCGGGCGGCTTTTTCGGCCCGGTTTCATCTCTTGATCCTTCCGGCCGCGTCGCCGCCGCACAGGTCCGCTATCTCTTCGCGTGTCGAAAGGTTGACGTCCCCTTCGACTGAGTGCGCCAGCGCGGATGCGGCCGCGGCGTACTCCAGCGCCTCCTCTTTCGTGGCGTAATGTGCAAGGCCGTAAATGAGCCCGGCGCAGAAGCTGTCGCCGCTCCCGACCCTGTCGACGATGTCGGTGATGTCGTATTTCCGGGAAAAGCGCGCGCCGGTCCCGTCGTTGATGCAGGCGCCCCAGCGGTTGCGGGAGGCGGAAAAACTCCCGCGCAGCGTGATTGCGACCATCAGGAGGTTCGGGAACTGCTCCAGCACCGAGTCGGTAAGGGAGCGGTAGCCTTCTTCAGGTATCTCTCCGCCGGAAGGATCGATGTCTTCGCCGATCCCGAGCGATTTCTGGCAGTCCTCCTCGTTTGCGATGACGATATGGCTCAGCGACGCGAGCTCCCTCATCACCTCGCGCGCCGGAACGCCGTAATTCCATAGCTTCGCCCGGTAATTCAGGTCGCACGACACCGCCAGGCCCAGGTCCCTCGCCTTTCTCATCGCGGCGAGGGACTCGTCGGCGGCCCTGCGCGACAGCGCCGGGGTGATACCCGTTATGTGAAACCAAGCGCAGCCCTCAAGCGCCCGGCCCCAGTCGATCAGCCCTTCAGGAATTTCCGCCATCGCGCTCCCCCCGCGGTCGTAGATGACTTTCGAGGGGCGCTGGTTCGCCCCCTTTTCCATGAAGTACGCTCCCAGCCGCGAATTTTTCACAAAGGCGATTTTTCCCGTGTCCACGCCGAAACCCTTCAGGAAGCGCTCGGCGCCGCGGCCAAGGTCGTTGTCCGGAAGTGCGGTGATGAACCGGGACGAGGCTCCCTGTATCGCCAGGCTCGCGGCCACGTTGGCCTCGCCGCCGCCGAAACTTGCGTCAAACCTCGGCGACTGCAGAAACCTTTCGTGTCCCGGAGGGGACAGCCTAAGCATGATCTCGCCGAAGGAGGCGAATGTTTTTTCCTTCAGTTTTTCGTTGCCCGATATTTTCAGGTTCATGTTATGTTGCCTCCTCGTCGCCCGGCTGGCTGAACGCCGGCCTGTCCCAGCTCCGGTGTGCCTGTTCCCTGATAAAGTCCGATTTGGACAGGACCATGTAGGGATATGAAAAGGCCATGGCGTCTCCGGCTGTTTTTTCGTCCGGCTTGTCGCCGCTGTACGGCGCTATCATCAGCGAAAACTTCAACTCCCTCCCGTTATACGAGGGGGCGTAGGGCTTCAGGTGGTCGGATGCTGACCCGGATACGGCCGCTTTTCTTCCCAGGCCGGTGTATGCCGACGGATAGCGGTACTGCCGCCCGGTGTAGCTTCCGAACGGATTCAGGTACACCCTCGTTCCGCCTTTTGCGAGACGGGTTCTCATCGGGCAGAAGGCCATTGATGCAAGCGAATCGGCGCTCTGCGCCAGGAGCAGGCCGTTCTTACCGTCGGACACCGCCACCCATCCGCAGGTGATCTGATTGTTCACCGAGTCGAGTTCCCTGTTTTTCGACCATGCCCCGTAGTCGGGGCCGAATGACGATATGTCTCCGAAATAATTGTGCTTCCACACTCTGAGGGGGCGCTCTTTCGAACCGGTGAATTCCGGCATGAGTTCGCAGGGCATGACCTCCTGCCAGTTTCCGTCCCATTTCCGCTGGAGCCGTTTCGCCTTGTCCCTGTCGTACTTCCGCATCGCGGTCCGGGGAAACCCGACCGTCACGGCGCAATACAGGTACGGAAGACCGGCGCACACAACGAATTCGCGTTCGATTCCGGCCCTCTTTGTTCCCCGGGAATCGAATTCGATGCGCCCTCTCATTTTCATGAGGCCGAATTGCCCCCCGGCGAACTCTTCGGCCCGGACCACCTCCCATCCGCCGGAATCGTATCTCCTGCCGCCGTAGGTGATGGCGCTTCTGAGAATGATGCTCCATGCGCCGCCGTCCCCCCTTCCGGTTATGGATACGGCGCCCTGCGGTATGTCCGGGACCACCGAGAGCGGTCCGCATGAAAGCCCGGTTTTGCCGGCCTTCACTCCGCCTGTCCGATTCTGCGCGGGACCGCCGGCGGTGCCGGTCACCCGGTAGCGCCTGCGGATGGCCCCGTCTGATTCCTCGAGGAAGAGGAGCTCGGCGCCCGTGTCATTTTCAATGACCGCCGACTCGATCCGGTTCCCCTCGTCGTCCATCAGGGCCACGGACCCGCGTTCAGGGACGCGGGCGAGGTTAAGCCGCATGAGCGTTTTCGACGGCCCCGTTTTGTACGCGACCGCCTGTGTCGGCACGCCGCGGGTGTAATCGAGTATCGTGATGGTGCCGTCTTCCGCGGCTTTCAGGATGCCGTCCTTCAGCATGTCGAAGGCCCTCTTCGCCTTGTCGACCGATCCATGCACCAGGTCTGCCCCCTTCTCGAGCCTGGGCCTGTTCATCACCGGCGCCGACATTCCGAAATGGGTCGTCGAAAGGGCCTTCAGCCGGTCCTCGAATGATTGTTTCATCAGCGCGCGCGCCTCAGGGGGGACCTGCCCCGCGAGGAGTTCCGCGAGCCTGAAGGACTGCATCTCCAGGACCCTGGAGCGCTCGATTCCGGTCCAGAGCTGATGGTTTGACCACTTCTCGGACCAGCTGGCGAATCCGTCGAAGCTTCCGTCAGCCGTGTCCTGGCCCACGGTTATCTCCCCCACCGGCGGATGGCAGCTGAGATACCGGTACGGCGTGGTGAATTTCACAAAGGGGAGGTCTTTGATGCTGTTGATCATGCCGCCGAGCCCTCTCAGGATTGAGAAGAGATTTTTCAGGACCGGAATGTCCATTCCGATCCAGAACTCGTCGTCTGCGTCGAAATCGAGGAGCATCAGCAGGTCAGACGGCTCTTTCATCGCCATCTGTGATTTTCTGAGCCGCTTCAGCCAGCACCTGAGCGACAGATTGTCCACCAGGTCGCCGTGATTGTGGGCCGGCAGCACCGTGAGTGAACTCTCCATGCCCGGGTACTTCATCACCAGGGGATTGAACCTTTCCCGCACCGTGAGCTTCGGGACAAAGCAGGTGAAGGGGATGGCGCTGTAGTAAAGGCTCAATGCCTCGATGCCGTACCGCCTGTACAGCCTGATGAAGGACGGCGTGTACATCATCTCCTGGGGCCGAACGACGGGCGCGCAGCCGCCGAAAAGGTCCCTGACGCCGGAGCCGGAGTCGTTGGTGACGGCGCGAAGGGTCGCCTGCTCGAATTCCGCGGCGTTGCTCGCGCTCAGGAGGCCGTTGTTGTAGGACATTATCTCGATCTCGTCCCTTCCATCTCCGGCCCGCCGTCTGATGGCTTCGATGATATCGGGGCAGTGTTCCGGCATGATGGTTTCCAGCGAAAAGCAGTTTTCCAGGTCCCATGTGCCGCATACCGGCACCCCCGCTGCGTTGAAGCCGTCAAGCAGGGACAGGGTGTTCCGGATGATCCTTATGTCCTTTCCGAAGCCGGATTCGTCCGGCCGGTCTCCGCGGTATGAATGGTAGAAGTTGACGTGGAACCTGAAGGCCACGTGGATCTTTGTGTCATCGCCCATGGCCGCCTCGCTGTGACGATTCAGTTCGGTCGATCGATAGTCGTTTTGCAAGAATTAATATATTTGCGCGCAAATATTGCAATAAAAAATTATTTCACATTTCCTTTATTATCTCGTTGGACAGGAAGCAGATGTTCCGGGAAAGGGTGAGGCGGCACTTTCGAGCGGCCCTGTCTTTTCAAGAACGGTGGCCTCATACGGCGAGAGATTGAATTCCAGTGAGTTGAAATATGTGTTCCTGAATTTATGGGTGGACAGGAGCACTTTCCACTGTCCCCGGTCCCGAATGTGGACTTTTCTGTTTTTACCGATGAAATTAAGGGCGATGAAAATTACATTCTTTTCATGCTCTCGGTAATATCCAAGAACCCCCCTGCGCCCTTTCAGGGCCGGTTTCCATTTTCCCCGATGGAGCGCTGTTTTTTCCCTTCTCAGCGCCAGCAGTGATTTATAGAACCGGTAGACCGAATACCTGTCGTTCTCCTGGGATTGCACATTGATGTCGCGGTAATCGACTCCCACCGGAAGCCAGGACCTTCCCGAGGTGAAACCGGCGTTCTCTCCGCCGGTCCACTGCATCGGCGTCCTTGAGGGGTCTCTCCCCGGAAAGAAGGGCCAGTAGCGCTTTCCCAGGGGATCGCGCATGTCCCCCCGCGGCACATGGCGGTTTTTCATTCCTATCTCCTCGCCGTAATAAAGGAAGGGAGTCCCCTTCAGGGTCAGAAGAAGCGCCGCCGCCACTTTTGCGCGTTTAACGCCGTCCCTGCCGCCGCCGTATCTGCTCATCCCCCTTGGCTGGTCGTGATTGGAGAGGACATGGCAGGGCCACCCCTCCTTCGGAATAGACCTGTCCCATCGTCTCAGGCACCGGTAGTAGCTCCTCGCGTTCCAGGGCCTGTACATCAGGGAAAAATCGAAGGCCATGTGCAGTTCGTCAGCGCCGTCCCCCAGGCAGGAGGCCGAAAGCGATGGATTACCCGGAGGCATGGTGAACACCTCGCCCACCGCCATACGTTCGTCATATTGATCCAGGACCTGCCGGATTTCTTTCATGATGTCGTGCATTTCCGGCCGGTTTCTGTCGTGGATATGTTTCTGAAGCATCGGAACACCCGGGATCGCCGGATTGTTTCGGAAACGGCCGTCCTTGATGAACCAGTTGACGACGTCGAGGCGAAAACCGTCAACGCCCAGATCGAGCCAGTACCGCAGCATGCCGTACATGGCGGCGCGGAGCTCTTTATTTCTCCAATTAAGGTCCGGCTGCTCCTCCAGAAAGGAATGGAGAAAGTACTGGAGCGTATGTTCGTCCCACATCCAGGCGCTGCCGCCGAAGATCGACTGCCAGTTGTTGGGCGGCCGGTTCCGGTGGCCGTCATGCCATATGTACCAGTCCCGTTTTGGGCTTTTCCGCGTGGTGCGCGACGACAGGAACCACGGGTGTAGGTGTGAGGTATGGTTCATGACCATGTCCATGACGATCCGAAGTCCCCGGGCATGGGCCTTGTTTATCAAACGCCTGAAATCGGCCTCTGTGCCGAAAACCGGATCTATACGGTAGTAGTCGCTTATATCGTAGCCGCAATCGCGCATGGGCGAGGCGTTTACCGGGGATAGCCAGATTGCGTCGACGCCGAGTGCGGTTATGTAATCTAGTTTTTCAATGATCCCGGGGATGTCGCCGACGCCGTCGCCGTTGGAATCATAGAAGCTTCGCGGATAAATCTGGTAGATGACTCCGTGTTTCCACCACAGCCATGGTTCCGTCATTTTCTCTTTCCGCCGCTCCTGTCAGGTGCCGCAAGGCCGACATCCTCAAGAAAGCGCGGAATGATGACGTCCGGATCGTAATCTTCAGCCCTCTTTCCGGCCGCCTTCCTGAAAGACTTCTGACGGCGCTTGCCGGACAGGTATTCCTTTATGGCGCCGCTCATTTCCGTGCGGGTCTTCACAAGGTATCCGTTCTTTCCGTGCAGGATGATGTCTTTGGGCCCCTTGGTGTTGTACGCGGTCACCGGCAGGCCGCAACTCAGCGCCTCCAGAACCACACAGCCGAAGGTGTCGAACTTGGAAGGGAGGATTAGCATGTCCGCAGCGGAATAGACCCGGGGGAGTTCGGCATGATCGACCCATCCGAGAAACACGGCGTCAGGTAAAGCCTCCTTCAGATCCTTTTCCCTGGGTCCCGTGCCGGCCAGCGCGATTTTCGTATTGGGGAATGATTCCTTTACCGAACGGTACACGGCCGGAAGTTCCATTACACCCTTTTCGTCGCTGAGGCGGCCCGCGAAGAGGAGCACCGGATCATCCTCGTCGACCCCGAAGATTTCCTTTTTGCCTGATTTCTGAGGCGAGAATCCCTCGTCCGCCCAGTGGGCAGTCAGAAATACTTTGTTGGGGTCAAAGCCCATATCTTTTCCGTTAAGCCAGGCCTGCTGGTCTTTGTTCAGAACGAAAAGGCCGTCAAAGCCCCTGTAAAAAGCCCGGAGAATACGGCGGAGCATGCTCCTGTTTTCGTGGTTGAAGTTGAGCACCTGTCGCGCGAACATCATCCAGTCCGTATGGACGTAGAAATAGGTCGGCACCGAATAAGCGGTCTTTAGATAGAGAGAGATCATCCCCATGGGGCCTTCGGTGGAGCAAATTACCCGGTCGTACTCCCCCTCGTTGAAAATGCGATGGATGTCCATGATGTTGGGAAGGCGCAAAGGCTGATGCTCGTAAAACGGAAACGTGTATTCGGTCAGCGGCTTCACCACTATCAGATGGTCTTCCGATTTCAACGTGTTGCTGCAAACCATAAGATCGATGGGGATGTCGCGTTTCCTTATTTCGTGGAGCATCGATTTCAGCACCATGGCGACGCCGTTGGTGTCCTCCAGCGTGTCCGTGAGCCACAGCGCGCGGGAGCAGTGCTTCAGCTTTCCGATACGGTCTGCGAAAGCGGTGAGAAGCTTTCGCGAATTGAACATGACCCGGGCGCTGGCATAGGCGGCCGCGAGAATCACCACCGAACCGAGAAAAGGGAAGGAGAGTCCGTCAAGGAACTCGCTCAGCCTGAATTCCGGCACACCCTTCAGCCGGCGCCGCGTTCCGCTGCTGGTATAATCTCGGAGCCTCAAGGGGAATTCCAGGGTGTCGAAGATTTCGGACACTTTCATCCCTGACAGATTCTGCTCCCGGTCCAGCTTCTCAAACTTCACCTGAAGGCGGTCGATGAGTATCCGGTTGAGGTGGTCATAGATACTGTGGATTGACTCCCTGAATTTGTGCACAATCTGTTCCGGATTGTCGCGGCGTGTGACCGCCATGTGGGATGCTTCGTCGAATATTGCCTTGTACACTGTGGGGACCATCAGCCGTTTTCTTTTCCCCGGAACCTTGCCGGTGAAACAGCGGTGAAAGAGATCCAGGAACTGCACGGTCACCCGGTGGCGTTTTATTTCCGCAATGCCGTTCGCAATGGTGAAGGCGAGCAGTTTCTCCTTTACGTCCCCCTTGTGGAGGATGAGGCGCAGAAGTCCAGGGTCCTCCATGTTCAGGGTGAGCTGGCAGAAAAGGTCCAGGAAGGTGGCCATCATCTTTTCGCTGTCATTATGGGAGCCGAAAGGGGCCATGTTCCCGTGTTTAATGGCCTCCAGGGCAAGTTTGGACCTGCTCATGATCTTGAGCTTTT
Source organism: Spirochaetota bacterium (assembly GCA_041737965.1). Lineage (GTDB taxonomy): Bacteria > Spirochaetota > UBA4802 > UBA4802 > UBA5550 > JAFGJK01. Next base: position 8,923 of record JBGSQT010000013.1, read on the forward strand.
CCGCAAGGTCCTTCACATGCAGCTTCGTGCCGGTAAGGCCGGTAAATATACCCATGTGGCTGTCGGAACCCCCGGCCATGGCCTTTCGGTAGGGGTGCCGGCAGTAGCGGTCCGGCCTGATGCCGAACTTTTTTCCGTGCGATTCAAGCGTCTCCTCATCGAGACTTTCGAGCCAGACCTTGACCAGCATGTTCTGCCAGGTGTCACGCTGGCCGTTTATCACCTCAAACCGCTCGAAGATGAGCGCCATTTTGTCGAAGAACTCCAGAGGCGGCATCCCCTTGTGGCGGTGGTGGTACAGCGGATGCGCCCATATCGTGGGTATGTCCTCCTCCCTCGTGTATTCCTGGAAGCGGTAAATGTCGGTGCGCAGTTTTTTCAGAATTTTTTCCTGGTTGGGCGTAAAACCGTAGGCAAGTACATGTATTCCTGTTTTGAAGTCCGGAACCTGACAGGTGAATTCGGCGCCGGTGAGCACGTCCACCCCCCTTTCCCTCAGTTCGTAGCAGGAACGGGCGTTGTTATGGTTGGTCACCGTGAATGTGTCGCACCCGTGGCCTTCCAGAATTTCGATAAGCTCGTCGGTGGAGAGCCAGGTTTCCGGTATTCCCAGGAGGCGGCCGATGAGTTCGTCCGGAATGTCGCTGTTCCGGTCGTGGCAGTGAAGGTCTATTGTGAGTGTTTCGTGGTCGGGAAATTTCCTCTGCTGAAAACCGAGAAAAGCTTCAAGCTCCCTGACCAGGCCTGATCTGAATTCTTTATTATTGTTCATTGTTAATTAAATACTGGGCTATTGTCAGTTTTATGTATGTAAAATGTAAAGATGCCGTAAATTCGGCATTAAGATCGTCCTCTAGATGCACCATTACTGACATTGCGGCTGATCATGGAAATCTTGATTGGCTAATCAATACATGCATTTTCTTTGGGCGATATTGCCCTATGAAGGCGGAGGCGAATAATCAGAAGGGTTGCCTGGTGTCAGCTCGATTGGTCTGGGCAACAGGCATGCCCGGTGACCTGATAATATCCACAGAGAAAACAGTAAAAATTACCGTCATTCCATCAGTGAGCCCGCTTCTGAAGCGTTTATCCCCCCTTTGGCATTGAAGGAAATGGTAAGACGTGTCCCGTTTCCGCCCTCAATACTGCACTCCCCATTGATCTGTTTTGTCAGGTTATAAATCAGTTCCATGCCCAGAGTGCCGAAATGCTCCCGGTCGATGCGGCCGGAAATCCCGATACCGTCGTCTGAGATATTCAGCACATAATCGCCGGAATCATTATGGGTGAAATCTATCTTTATCGTCCCCCCTCGTTCATCTGGAAACGCGTGCTTGAACGAGTTGGTAAGGGCCTCGTTTAAAATCAGGGCCACCGGAATCGCCCTGTTGATATCAAGAACGCATTCATGTATGGACAGGTTGACTGTTATCCCCTGGGCGAGTATGCCAAAGTTTTCTTTCAATGATTGGACCATCTGGGTGGTAAAAGATAAAAAGTCAATATGTGAATAATTTGAGTTGCTGTACAGCCTTTCATGGATCATGCTCATGGTCCTGATGCGCGCGAGAGTATCGCTAAAAAGTGACACGCCCTGGCTGCTGATATCTCTGTGCATTTCCAGGTAAATCAGGGAGACTATTATCTGCAGATTGTTTTTTACCCTGTGATGGATCTCCTTGAGAAGAATTTCTCTGTCGGCGAGGGTCTCTTTCAGCTGTATCTCGTATTTTTCTCTGCGATTTATTTCCTGGAGCAGTTCCTCATTCTTTTTTGCTATTTTTTTCGTGCGTTCCTTTATCTTCTCTTCAAGCGTTATATTGTATTGCCGCAGCATCTCCTCCGCTTTATACCTTCTGGTGACATCCTGGAATATAAGGATAAGCCCTCTGACTCCGGATTTTTCATGGGTCAGGTGTTTTATCGTGATTTCGTAATTTCGCAGCGAACCCTCGAGGTGAAAAAGCGTCTCGATGTAACGCATCTCCGGATCGCGCAGTATCCTCTCGAGCTCCATGCAATGACCGTACAGATCGGAGACATGTTTTCCGATGATATCCTTATCAAATGCGCTGAAGAGCAGATGCGCGGCATTATTGCATTCTATTATTCTGTTGTCGGCGTTGAGGATTATTACGCCGTCGCCGAGATCGTCGATAATCCTTTCTCTTGCCGCAGGTATCAGATTCATAAATTTGAACCTGATCATTCCCCACAGAAGGAACAGATTGCCGAAGCCGAAGAAGATCGGCGTTAAATCCCTCTGGCCGTAATATGTGATATCAAGGAAAACGCTCAGGGCGCCGACCGCGGGAAGCATGATCCCCGCCAGCATATACGCAGACTGGGTCTTGTAATACGTGTGTCCGGAAACCAGCCTTAATAAAATTATACCGGCCCCGGCGAACAGTATAAAATATGTAAAGACCATCAGCCCGATAAACACTGGAGTGATATCGTAGGCCAGTATCGAAAACGGGCTGTAGGGGATTATTCTGATGTTGTAACGTATCAGGTGGTGCCAGCTGTCAGTGAAACAGAAAATGGACAGAAGAACCAGGCATCCGAAAGAAGTGAACCAGAGTCTGCGCGGATGTCGCGGCGGGAGATTTGAATAATACATGGCAAAAACGAGAAGACTTATCGGAGCGGTAAAAGTCCCTATGAACTGAACGTTGTCCCAGAAAAGCTTGTATTCGATTCCGGATGAGATGATTTCAAAAATTGCGCCTGTTATCCAGATCAATTCTCCGATGCCGGCAGTTAACAGCGCGACTGTTCCCTGTATCCTCAGGCGGGTAAGAAGAACCGCGAATAGTGCGGATGTGATAAGGACGGAAAGAATATATGGAAGTAATTGCGCCGCTATTTCATATGCGTTCATTGTAGGATAATGCCGTTGTTGTGGATCGACTTTTATATTTGATATAAATTCAAATCTGTCAAGAAGAATTAAGTTATGTGAAATATCTGGAATTCGGCAGTATCATTTCTGTTGAAAAATCCGCTCTTCCTTATATAAGCGCGTGAATGGTGAAAAAATAGTGAAATGGGCTTGACAGAAACACGGCAATTAGTTATTCTATACCGAATGTTCAATATAAAAAGATTGCCCGCAGGAGGGGTTGTCCATGGATACGCAAGACCTGCGTTTTGATGTCATTATTGTAGGGTCGGGGCCCGGCGGCGCCACCGTGGCGAAGGAGCTTTCGGGGCGGGGTAAAAAGACGCTCCTTTTGGAATGGGGAAGCGGAGAGGCGATCGGCGCGTCATATCTGAAAAGGCTGTGGCAGGCTGCAAGATGGCTCGGCTGGCCGGGGAAAGGGCTCCTCGTCACCAGGGGGTTTCTGGCGATGGTGCGGGGCATCTGCAAGGGGGGGAGCTCGGTCTACTATTACGCCACCTGCTTTAAAGTGCCCCACGGGATGATGAAGAAGCACGGCATCGACATCACAGCCGAGGAAAAAGAGACCAGAAAAGAGCTCCCCATCAACCCGCTCACCGATGAAATGATGACCCCGATGGCGCGCAGGATAATGGAGAGCGCCCGGAGCCTTGGAATCGACTGGAAGAGGCTGGACAAATTCATGGACACGGCGAAATGGAAGCCCGGCTATCCCTTCGGGTATTTCGGCGACCCGGGCCCGGTAAAGTGGAGCGCCCGAATGTACGTGGACGAGGCGGTCCGGAACGGCGCCGTATTTCTCGACAGGGCCAGGGTGTCCCGGGTGATCGTCAGCGGCGGTGCCGCACAGGGGGTCGAGTTCAGGCGCGGCGGGAGGACGCAGAGGGCCTTCGCCGACAGGATAGTTATCGCCGCGGGGGGGATCGGCACGCCGGTGATCCTCAGGGCGAGCGGCATCAGGGAGGCGGGGTACGATTTCTTTTTCGACCCGCTGGTCACCGCCGCCGGCATCGTCGACGACGTGCGGGCGAGGGACGACGAGATCCCGATGTCGGCCGGTTTTCACAACGAGAAGGACGGCTACGTCATGACCGACATGCCCCTCCCGCGTGAGCTCGACATGGCGATGGCGGCCGAGGTGTTCCGCTTTCACCGGATTTTTTCCGGAAAAAAGACGCTGCGCATCATGATCAAGGCAAGGGACTCGCTGGGCGGGCGGCTCACCGACGGCGGCGGCGTGCGCAAGGGGCTTGCCTCCGCGGACAAGGCCTCCCTGCTCAAGGGATACGAGCAGGCCAGGGAGATTTTAAAAAAGGCCGGGGCCCGCGGGATATACAGGACCTGGTATTTCGCCGCCCATCCCGGCGGCACCGTCAAGATAGGGCACCTGCTCGATTCCAATCTGAAGACCGGGATTGACAATCTTTACGTGTGCGACTGTTCCGTCATTCCCGAACCCTGGGGGCTTCCTCCGGTGCTCACTCTGATCTGCCTGGGAAAAAGGCTGGCCAAGCACCTGGCAGGAGAGGGCGCCAAAAAGAGAGTGAAAAAAGCGGCGCCGAAAAAAGCGGGAGCAGCGGGAAAAAACAGGAAAAAGGCGCGGTGACGGTCACCCGCGCCGGTGAATTAAATTTGCATTAATATAAAGGAAACAGCGATGCCCAAGATAGTCGACCACGACGAGTACAGAAAGGAGATGATCGCCAAATGCTTTTCCATCTTCACCCGCAAGGGGTATTCCGGCGTGACCATGAGGGAGATCGCCCGCGAGATAGGCGTCTCGACCGGGACGCTGTACCACTACTTTCCCACAAAGGAGAGCATGCTGGACCAGATGTTCACCCATGTCCGGGAAACCAACGTGTCCGAGTACATCGAGCGGATGTCCGCCGACGTCCCCATGGACCGGAAACTCGAAGGAGTCCGGGATTTCTGGAAAAGCAGCCGCGAAGTCTACCAGAACACAATGCTCCTTGCCATCGACATGCTCCGCAACGGGTCTCCGGACAGCGAAAAGCTTTTCGCCGAGTTTTCGGACCACTATACCGGGGCAATGGCCGGAAATTTCGGCATATCGCTCCAGTTTTCCCGGTCGATCTACATGTATTTTCTCGGCATGATTTTCCACTCGCTCTTCATGCCGAGGGATTTTCCTTACGACCGTCAGGTGGACATCGTGACCGACATTCTCCGGACGATTTTCGACGGGCGCGACCGTGGGGACGATGCATCAGGCGGGACGGTCATCGATCATATTTTGACGATACTGTCGGACAACGGGGCGCGATGAGCGGCAGGGGCGGACCGAAATCCCGGCAGCAGAGGAGGGGGCGATGAGAAACACCGCGGCAGAGGCGCCGGAAGGGGCATGCGTGAAAGGCGCGCCGGATGACGGCGGGCCGGTCCGGCAGCTGGTCAGGGCATTCGTGCGGACAGAAGAGTTCGGCGCCATCATGCGCGCGGCGCTTCCGGAAATCATGGATGCGTGGGCCGGTAAAAGCCGGGTCAGAAAAAAAATTGCGGGCGCGGTGGGAAAGAGCCTTGCCCGGGGGTTCGACGGGTCCCCCGAGGGGAGGGAGACCCTTTCGGAAATCGCGCCGGATGCGGTCAACGCCGCGCTGGGGGCGATGACCGCGGCGATGCGGAAGCTCGCGGAGATGCCGGCCGCCGGCAAAAGGGCCTTTCTGTCCGGCCTGATGGAAAAGGCGGACGCCGGAAAAGCGGGCTCCCTCCTCACGGAGACGGCCGCGGTCGTCTCCGGTCTGCACGACGGGGAGCCGGAATTTATCACCGGACTGGCGCGCCCGGCGCTGCGCCGGTTTATCGCCGAAACCGACTTCGGCGGGATAAAGGACGCGCTGGAAGACTCCTCGGACGACATCGCCGCCTTTGCCGGGATGGTGCAGGAAGAGCTGTGGCGGTATCCGGCGAAGATGGTGTGCCTGCTGTCGCTCATTCCCGGGTTCGTGAACATCGCGGTGCGCTCGCTGGCGCGGACCGCCGCGCCCCTCAGGGCTGTCGCCCCGGACCTTCTGGCCGACGTGGCCGCGTCGCTCTTCCGCGAGGTGCGGCCCGCCGATGTCGGCGCGCTCATAAACGAACTGTGCGAGCTCGCAAGAAAACTCCACACCGGCGCGGCGCTCCTGGGTGACCGCGGAAAATCGATCGCCCCCGGCGAGATCGCACGCTTTGCCGAAGGGGTGCTTGCGGCCGTCGACGTGCCGCTGCTG
>JBGSQT010000021.1:0-85231 GCA_041737965.1 Spirochaetota bacterium
CGCCGCCGCTCCGGCGCCGCAGTTGATGTTGAGGAACCGCTTCCCCGCGGCTTCCGTAAAGATGATTTTCCTCAGATTCCGCTGCTCCAGCGGCAGGCCGGCGTCCGGTCCCAGGGACGGGTCCGCGAAAAACCGTGCCTCCCCTTCGGACACCTCCACCGCCGCCGCGCTGCAGTCATCGCGCATACCGGCCGTCTTTCGCCTCCGTTCCGGCCAGAGCGCGATCCGTGAACGGTCGATTTCAAGTATATGGGCGGCCGCCGTCACCGCGTCGCCGAGGCGCTGGGCTGATTTTTCCGGGTCGATGGAAGACGGGGGGCGATACTCCCGTACCGCGACAAGACCGCCGTACAGATCAACCGAGACCGCGTATTCCGGCAGGTCCGCGTCGTAGAGCCGGTAACACCCTGTCCCCTCGCGCCGCGCCCGCTTTCCGATGGTGCGGAGATTTTTTCTCAACCGGTTCACGAAAGCGCCGGCCCGCTCAAGGGAGCGTTCCAGTTTAAAAGTGACGGCGCGCCGGTCCAGCATTTCGCGGTCCACGAAGCTTTCGGGTGCGATGCGGAACTGCAGGAGCCGGCACAGTATCGGGCCGTTATGAAAAGTGTTGACCCGGTGCGCCCGTATCCCCATCCGCTTGCCCAGGTCCGGCTCGCCGGTGAAGACCGCCGCGTGCCAGGACAGGAAATGCCGCTTCATCGTGTCCCCGAGCTCCTCGTAGAGCGGCGCGAGATCCTCCTTTTCGCCGAGCCTCACACCGTAGGGGGGATTGGTGAGAAGGAGTCCGGGCTTCATGCCGGCCCAGGCTTTCGATGAGGCAAGGGCGCGTTTTTCAAAGTGGGTGATACCGGCGACGCCGGCGTTTCCGGCGTTGGCGATGGCCGCGGTGACGGCGCCCGGATCGGCGTCAAAGCCGTAGCATTTCGGCGCCTTTTTCAGGCCCGCATCCAGCCTTTCGCGCGCCTCATCCATGAGCCTGCGCCAGATGCCGGGGTCAGAGCCCCTCCATCCGGTAAAGCCCCAATTCAGCCGTCCCAGTCCCGGCGCCGCGTCGGCGGCGATGAGCGCCGCCTCGATCACCAGGGTGCCGGAACCGCATAAGGGGTCCAGAAAGGCGCCGCCCTTGGCGGCGATTGCGGGCCATCCCGATTTCAGGAGCAGCGCGGCCGCGAGGTTTTCCTTGAGCGGCGCCTCCCTCCCTTCGGTGCGGTATCCGCGGCGGTGGAGGCCGTCTCCGGAGAGGTCGATCCGTATTTCCAGCGATCCGGCCGAGAGGTGGCAGTTGATGCGGAAGCCGGCGCCGGATGTCTGCACCGACGGGCGGCTTCCGGTGAGGTCCCTGAGGCGGTCCGCCACTGCGTCCTTCACCTTCTGCGCGCCGAACATGGTGTTGGTGATGCCTGCGCCGGTGCCGCTGAAGTTGACCGCCATGGTGGCGTCATCCGCGATATGCTCCTCCCAGCGGATTTCGCGCGCCATCCGGTAGATGTCGTCCACCGAGGCGACCGCGCCCTTTACGATCGGCATGAGTATGCGGCTTGCAGTGCGGGACCAGAGACAGGCGCGCAGCGCGGTTTCAATGGCGCCGGTGAAATGGACGCCGCCCCCGGTCTGCCTGATGTCAGCCGTGCCGAGTTCCCGGAGCTCCTCCTCCAGTAGGGGTTCGACCCCCTGGGCGGTGGCGGCGAAGAATGCGCGGGATTCCGGCGTCATGGGAGGCCGGTAGCGGAAATAGTGTGTTCCTTCATGTGGTCGATGGGGCGGGCGGGGCGGCTGAAATACAAGCGATTTTTTTCGGGTAAGATGAATAGTTGCCGTCGATTGCTTTACAACCAGTTTAAATCTGTTAATCAATAAGAAACTCATTTATGATTATTTTAATTATCCCTTAGAACACAAAGTTTGATAAAACCAGGAGGTATCAATTTATTAATGAATACATCGACCTGTTTATTTTATAGTACCTTAACAATATTATTCTTTCGCTTTGAATATTTGCATTGACATTCTGTTTTTTTTTCACACTAATTGAAGTAATGGAACGGGTGATAAAGAAGTTCGACAGTTTTCAGGATCATGAACGCCAGGATGTGGAATACTGGAAATCGGTTGATCCAAATGTAAAGGTTGAAATCCTAGAATCGATCAGGGCGATTCAGATGGAAATAAGCGGTGAAAGTAAGCAAGGATTTCAGAGAATTCTTAGAATTATTGAACAGCCATGAGGTCAGGTTCCTTATAGTCGGAGGGTATGCCGTCGCCTTTCATTCAAGGCCGAGATATACCGACGATATCGATATTTTCATCGAGGCCGAGCCGGGGAATGCCGGAAGGATAATTAAAGCATTGGATTCATTCGGGTTCCCCCTCTCCAATATTGCCATTGAGGATCTTTCCGGGGCGGGAAAAATAATTCAACTCGGAATGCCGCCGCAAAGAATCGATATCATAACATCGATAAACGGGGTCTCTTTCAGCCGGGCATGGAACAACAGGGTCAGCGGGAAGTTCGGCGATGTTCCCGTGTTTTACATATCTTTCGAAGATCTGCTGGCAAATAAAAAAGCATCTGCCAGGGAAAAGGACCTGGCGGATATTCAATGGATTAAAAAATACTCAGGCATGCGGTGATACGGAATCGCAATGGTCCTCGGATTCGGATCCATCTCCTACAACCAGTACTTCACATACCGGCACACGTCCTTTTCCAGATAATTTCCGTATTTATCCTCTGTAACGCCCGGTCCTTCCACCGTGATTTTATAGGTATTGTCCCCGTGCGTATCATGCAAATCGAATGAATACTTCGTGAACGTCGCGTCCCAGTCGGGATTGACCACGTCGGGGCTGTCGGGCGCGGGTCCTGCCACCTTTATGACGCTGACGTCGATGCCGGCCGGATTCATTTCCCTGGAAAACGCGACCGTAAACCTGCACCCGATCTTCACCGGATACACTGCGGAATCGTCCGCGAGCACCGAACTATCGCCCCCCTGTTCGGACCGTATCTCAACCACCTGCGGTCCCGCCGAGCGCTTGCCGTTGGTGAAAAAGCGGTACCGATAGACCCGGTCCAGCGGATTGTCGTACAGATCGGCGATCGATTTCGACAGGGTGAGCAGATAATGTTCGTCGCTTTTCAGCGGCTCCCGGAATCTGACGGTCACCCGGTCCGGCGGGCTTCCGGGAATCAGATAAAAGTCGGCGCCGTTGGAGATCGTAATCGCCCCCTGAAGATTGCCCGATTTTACGTTTTCACTGAACTGCACGATAATGTCGCAGTCCTTTTCCACAAGCATGGTTTCGGCCGCGCCGGTGGGGTCGGCAAGGGTCACGGACCCTCCGTCTTCGGGATCTGGCTGGGCTGCCCAGAGCACCGCGGGAGGCTGGAAGTCGTTCCCCACCGTGAAGTTGAAGAAACACTCCTCCCTTACGGCGTTTCCGCCCGGGTCCTTTGCCGCAGTAAAAACTGTCACCGAATACGTGGTGCCGTAGGGGAGGGGATAGGTGGGATCGAACAGCGCGGCGGTTACCATCCGGTTCTGTACTGCGTCGAAGCGTTCCTCAAAGCGGATGATTCCCGCCACCGATGGTGATATGGAAAATCCCCGGTGGATGCTGTCGTAGTCCATCGGTTCCGAGAAAATTATCTCGATATTCTGATGCGGGTCCGCGATAAAGGCGTTGTGCGCCGGCGTGTGACGGACGACCTCCGGCGGCGTGATGTCCGAGCCGACATAAAATACCGACGAATAGGGCCCGGCCAGGTCGTTTCCCGCGGTGTCTTCAGCCGCGGCGGTGATCATTACGGTGTATATCCGGCCGCCGGTGAGCCCGCCGCCCGTGGGATGAAAAGTCATGATCCTGTTTCCCGGGTCCCAGGTGAAATACCCTTTCACCCTTCCGCCGGAGGAGGAGAGCGTGAACTCGTTTTCTGTCTTGATCCGGTCCATCTCCCTGCTGAAATAGACCGTGACCGCGGCGTCCTCTCCCACGTTTTCCTCCCGGTTCGCGGGGATCGACCCCATGACTGCGGGCTGGGAAAAATCGAAATTGAATGTCCCGAGAAAATTGTCCACCTCGCAGGAGGTCAGCAGCAGTAAAAATGATGCGAATAAGGGCCTGATAACGCGTCTCATGGCAGTTTCTCCTTGAACTCAAACGAGAATTTATTTTCCATCGTGTTCCCCGGCGAGTCCCTGATGCCGCCGTTCCCCCCACAAAGGGAGAACCGGTAGAGTACCGGAATCGGCTCGCCGTGCAGAAGGCCGGCGATGCATATCCTGCCGACGCCGGCGGAAACCCAGTCTATATCGATCACTCTCGGCGCCGTATACGGATCGTAATCTTCCACCAGGTAATTTTCAAGCAGTGACGTTTTGTTCATTGAAACCTCCGCCCCGCCGACTTCCCTGATGAATTGGACCATGAAGCAATACCTGAAACCGTTTCCGTCACCGGTATCGACGTAGTGGTCAATCGTCACAGGCCACGGGATCGCGTTTCCGGAAAAGAGAAGGTTTGCCGCGTCATCCGGCAGCGCGTCCCTGTCGCCCGACCCCCATACCTTCCCGACGGTGATGTGTGTGGATTCGATCGCGGTCGTCCGGACGATCACCGAATAAGGCTCCGGGAGGCGCAGTGAATGGATGTCCTTCGCACCCGTGTCAACGGCGATCCGGTACGCCTGTTCGGTCTGGAGCGGGTTTTCGATATGGTAGCGCATCACCCGGTCCGAAAGCCAGGTCACGTACCCGTCCGCGGAGGGGGTTATCGAAAAGGCCGATTCCACGCTCGCCTTGTCCATCGGCTCGCTGAAACAGGTGTACACCGTGCTCATGGTGCGGGCGATGCTGTTTTCAATCCCTGATTCCGGCGTGTACCAGAAGGGGTCCGCGATGCCGCCGGTTTCGTTTATTCCCAGGACAGACGGCGGCTCCGAATCATCCCCTGCGATGAGGATGAGCGTGAAATCCCGCGCCATGGGATTCCCTGCCGGGTCCTCGGCAGCGGACCCGACGGTGACCGTATAGGTCTTTCCGTATTCCAGCCTGGCGGAGGTGAACCGGTAGGTGAGGATTGTGCCGTCCGGTGACCACTGGAAAATGCCGGACACGTAGGGTGAGATGGAAAAGGCGGCCTGGGTTTTTTCCCGGCCCATGGCCCTGGTGAACGTGAAGGTGATCTCCGAAAGCGTTGACGGATCGGTCACCGCGCCGCCGTTCACGTGCGCCGGAACGGATGACGCCACGCCCGGATTCGCGGCATGGTCACCCACGTAGAAATCCGACAGAAAGGCGGCGGAGAGCTTCCTGCCGTCGCGGCTCCTGACGCTCGCCGGAATCTCGACGGAATACCGCTCCGCCATCTTCAGCTGGTACCGGGGGACGAACCTGAACGCGCTTCTGCCGATCCATGAAAAGCTTCCCTCCACCTTTCCCGATGCGCCGGAAAGGGAAAAGCCGCGTTCCACATCGGGTGCGCTCGCGTCCGTATTAAAGAAGACTTCAACCGCAGTGTCAGGATCGACCCCGGTCTGGCCCGCCATGGGGACGCACTGTGCGACATCGAAGTCGTCGAAGTTGAAAAGCTGCGAACCCTCTCCGCCGCATCCGCCGCTTATAAAGACCGCCGCAATAATCGCAGCCAGCCGCGAAACGAGGGGAGCCGCCTTTTTCCGGAATCCGTCATTCCCGCGAGGCGCACCGTCATCCCCGCGAGACGCACCGTCATCTCCGCGAGACGCACCGTCATTCCCGCTGCTGTCACCGTCATTCCCGCGAAAGCGGGAATCCACTTCAGGAAATCTGTCGACATTCCCGCGAAAGCGGATTCTCCCGGCAGGCCGGGACTTCGCTCCGGCCTGAATGACAGTATGGGAAATGATCGAATCGCGATAAGATTCTTGTTTCATAACGGTACTTCTCCTATGAAAATATTTTCCTTCCGGTATAACTTATCTGCAGCACCTGCGGGGGTACAGCGGCGGCGATGCCGTCAAGTATGCGAGGGATCGAACGCTGATCCATGGCGTTCCTCCGTTTGTGTGTGCCTGAGTTTGTAGCCGAACAGATACGAAGAGATCACCGGAATCACCAACAGGGTGAGGGCCGTGGACACGGCGAGGCCGCTGATCACCGTGGCCGCCAGGGGGCGCCACAGGTTTGACCCGTCGCCGCCGGAAAGCAGCATCGGGAGCATGCCGAGGACGGTGGTGATTTTGGTGATGATGACCGGCCGCACCCGTGAAACGCACACCTCCTTTATCGCGCCGTCCAGGGAGACGCGCGTCACCGCGCCGTCGAGATATTTCGCGTTCAGCGCGTCCACCAGCAGTATTCCGTTGTTCACCGCAATTCCGGTGAGGGTGATGACGCCGATGTACACCGCGATGTTCAGGGTGGATGCGGTCACGAAAAGTGCCACGATCACGCCGATGAGCGCCATCGGGACCGTGGTGAGGATCACCAGGGGGAGGTCCAGGGACTCGAACTGCGACGCCAGCAGCATGTAGACCAGCAGCACCGCCAGGAGCACGGCCGCGGTGACCGCCTTCCTGTTTTTCCTCATCCGCTCCAGGCTTCTGTCCATCTCGAAGGCGTACTCCGGAGAAAAGCTGACCGTTCCGAGCGCTTCCGCTATTCTTTCAGCAGCCTCGTCGTACGCCAGGTCGCCGATCCCTGCGGTGATGGTGACGCTTCTGCGGCCGTTCCGCCTCCACACCCGCGTTTCCGCCTCCTTCTCCCTCAGCGTCACCAGCGCGCTCACCGGTATTGCGTTGCCTTCGCCGTTCCGGACAGTGTAGTTCATAACGTCGGCGATGTCGTCCCTGTGGCGCTTTTCGTAGCGCACCCGCACGTCAATCTCCCGGTCCGTGTCGATGAACTTGGTGATCACCGGACCGTAGAGGGCGGAGCGGAAAAACTCGATGATGTCGGACACCGTTACCCCTGTGGCGGAGGCCCGCTCCCGGTCCACCAGGAGGGAATATTCCGGCCTCCCTTCCCTGAACCGCAGCACGCACTCCTCGATACCCGGCACCTGCCGGATTTTCCCTGCGGCGTCCCTGGCGAGGTTCCGGAGCACGCCGTTCTCGTCTCCCAGAAAGTGTATGTCCAGCTCCCGGGAGGCGATCTCGTTTGCATCCGAAATATAGGCGAAACCGCCGTCCTGCCGGATAAGGCCGTTCAGCTCGTCCCGGATCCTGCCTTTGATTTTCCTCTGTTCACTGAGCGAGGCGATGCCTTCGTCGAAGGTTATTGCGACCGTGCCGCGCCATTTTTCCACCCTGGTGGTGATTGTCTCTGCGATCCCCATCTTCCGGAGAACCGCCTCCGCTTTTCTCACCGAAGCGTCCGTGGCTTTGAGGGTGGTGCCGGTGGGGTATTCCATGTACACGTAAAACTCGCGGCCGGCTGACGGGTCCACCACCTCGCTTTTCAGGAAGAAGGAGAGGATCACCGCGACCGCCGCCGCGCCTGCCGTGTACAGAATGACGCGGCCCCTGTTGCGGAAAGAGAGGTCCAGCGCCCGTTCATAGAAGCGTAGGAAATTATTTTCTCCCCGGTCGATCGTCCCTGCTATTTTTGCCAATAGACCGTCATCCCCGCGAGGCGCACTGTCATTCCCGCGAAGGCGGGCCGCGCGTTTTTTCGTCATCCTGTCGGCGCTCGGCATTTGGCCATCCTGACCAGCAGAATCTACTTTATGAAATCCATCGAATTTCCCGTAGCAGCTCCCCCCGTCAGGCAGGGGCGTCGCTTTCCCGGTTTTAGCCGGGAGAATGAGAGTGCTTGAGTAGTCATTCCCGTAGTGGATTCCCGCCTGCGCGGGAATGACGGAAACGAGGGAACGTTTCGCCTGCGCGGGAATGACGGAAACGAGGGAACGTCCCGCCTGCGCGGGTACGGCCTTTTCGGTTGTCCTGACCGCTCTTGACACGCCGACATCGTGCCGGCAGGAATGACGGAATATGATGCTGAAAAGGTACCGATACATCATCTGAAGCTTATCCGCGATAATCCCGGGGATGCGCTTCTCCGGGAAGGCCGTCGTGCCCGTAACCCCTGCCGATAAGAGCACCGGTATGAGCACGACGGACACGAACATCGACGCCAGGAGCGCGGCGGAGACGGTGAAGGCCAGGTCGCCGTAGGTGCGCCGAGTCTCCGCGTTGCCGAAGACTACGGGGAGGAACACGATCACCGTGGCCAGGGTTGAGGCCACGATGGCGCTTCGCACCGAAAGGACGGACCGGTGGATGGTGTCGTCGGTGATCGCGCTGTTCTGGAACACCGATTCCGCGATGATGATTCCGTTGTCCACCACCATGCCGGCACCTAGCGCGAGCCCCGAAAGGCTCATCACGTTAATGTCGATTTTCCCGAAATACATCATGGCGAATACTGCCGAAAGAGAGAAGGGAATCGACAGGCTGATGGCCAGCACCGGCACCGTTTTTCGGATAAAGAGCGCCAGGACGATGATTACGATGACCACCCCCCAGACGCCCGCCTCTGCCACGGTGCGTACCGCGCGGCGTATGTAATCACCCTGATTGTAGAGGATCCTTCCGCGCAATTGCGGGTTTTTCAAGATAACGTCCGCCGCCTGGCTGCACACCGAAAGGGCGTTGGAGTCCGCCGACCGGTGCACGTACAGCGTGATCCGCTCCGCGCCGTTCAGCCGGCTGATTTCGTCCGCCTCCCTGAATGAGTAGCCCACCGAGGCCACGTCTCCCAGCCTGACCAGGGAACCACGGTTCGCGGTCATCAGCGCCGCCCCGGCGATCTCCGAAGGGGAGCGGAAGCGCGACGAGGTGTTCACCATGTACTCGGTCCCACCGGATTCCAGGACCCCGCCCGGAAGGGAGACGTTCCCGTCCCGCACCGCGGATGCGACGGTGCCGAAGCTGATTTCACGCGACTCGAAGCGGTCGCGGTTCACGTCAACGTGTATCTCCCTGAGCATGCCGCCGGCCACGTAAATCTCCGACACGCCGTCGATCCGCCGCAGCATCGGCTTCAGCGTCCGCTCCGCGATCTCCCGGACCTCCGCGGGCGAGGCGCCCTTCTTCTCGACCGTGGCGATGATCACCGGACGGTCCGACGGGTCGTAGCGCACCACCACCGGCTCCTGCACCTCCCGGGGGAAGCTCCGCCGGATGAGGGATATCCGTTCGCGCACTTTCAGCGCCGACAGCCGCATGTCGGAGTCAATCGTGAAGGTGATGTTGATGCGCGATTTCCCCTCCTCGGACACTGAGTCAATCGATTCGATCCCCTCCACCATCTTCACGATTTTTTCAACCGGTCTGGTGATAATCCGCTCGACGGTGTCGGGCGATACGCCCGGGTACTCGACAATCACCGAAATCCCCGGCGACTGCGCCTGCGGCATCAGCGAGACGGCGAGTCGGTCGCAGCTTATGGCGCCGATCACGGCGATGGAGGCGCAGAGCATGTAGGCGCTGATCCTGTTCTCGAGGAAGTATTTCACTTTTTCCTCCCCCTGTCACGGAAGGTCACGGCGAACACCGTGGGGATGAACACCAGCGTGAGGAACGTGGAGACCGTGATGCCGCCGAGCACTGTTATCGCCATCGGCTGCTGCAGCTCGGTCCCCTCGCCGATACCGACCGCCACCGGAAGGAGCGCGCACACGCTCACCAGGGTGGTCATGAGAATGGGTTTCAGCCTGCGCCTGCCGGCGCTCACGATCGAATCGCGGACCGAAAGCCCCCGGCCGAGCTCCAGCATGATGTAGTCGAAGAGCACGATGGCGTTGTTCACCACGATCCCGGCAACCAGCACGATGCCTATGCCGGAATTGATGTTCAGCGATTTTCCGGAGAGGAGAAGCGCCCCTGATACGCCGAGCGACGCCACCGGAATGGAGAGCATCACGATGAGCGGGCTCGTAAAGCTCTGGAACTGCGCGGCCAGCACCATGTAAATGAGGACGATGGCAAGTATCAGTGCGAAGCGCATCTCGCCGAGCACTTTTACCGCTTCGTCCAGTTCGCCGATGAGCCTCACTTCGTACCCTTCCGGCAGACGAAGCCGCGAAACTGCTGCCCGCACGCCGTTGATGACGCCGCTGTCGTCTCCGGTCACGTCCGCGGTCACCACGTTCACCCTGCTCTGCTCGGAGCGGATGATTCTGCCAGTGCCGGTACCCTCGGTGACCGCCGCGAACTGCGACACCGGTACCACCGCGCCCGATTCCGACTTCACCATGATCCGGCAGAGCGACTCCCTGCCGTCGCGGTCCGCCTTCCGCAGACGCACGCGCATGTCGATCTCCTCGTCCCGGTCCCGGAAACGGGTCACCACCTCGCCGTGGAGCGCCGCCTTGATGGTGGCCGCGAGGTGAAACACCGGCACGCCAAGCGAGGCGAGGCGGTTACGGTCGATTTCGATCTTAAGCTCCGGATCGCCCCGGTCGAAGAGGGAGGATGCGTTGGTTGCGCCCGGGACCGTCCCGATGGCGCGTTTCACCGCGTCGCCGACGGATTTCAGCATCGAAAACTCGCTTCCGTACACCTCAAGGTGCACCGGCTTGCGCCTCCTGGCCACCACAGACTCGATGACGCTCTCCTTCAGTATGACGTCAGCCGTGACCCGGTCGCCGAAGGGGACGTCCTTCCTGAATCGCCGGATTATCTCGTCGACGCGGGGCCGGTGCCCTTTTGACAGGAGCACTTTTACCAGCACGCTGTTGGCGCGCCTGCCGGACGTCCGCTCAGTGACGCTCTCCTCCGGGTCGGACCCGATCCTGGCGAAGACCGCGCGCACGTAGGATCTTGTCCGGAAATAGCCCTCCACCCGCGCGCTCAAAGCCGCGGTCTCCTCCAGCGTGGTCCCCTGCGGCAGCGTGAGGTCCACGGTGAACTCCCCCGGATCCACCCGGGGCATGAGCTCGGCCCGTACCAGCGGAAAGAGCGCAAGCCCCAGCGCCATCACCGCGACGCCGCCGTACAGAACGTGTTTCTTCTTTGATAATGACGCCTCGATTACCCTGACGTAGAGCTCCTCGGTCCGGTGCATGATGCGGTCCGCCGTGTCGTGGATTCTCTTCTGGATGTGGGAACCTCCGGAAAGAAATTTCTTCAGCCGCTCCGGTATCGGCACATTTACCGTGGCCAGCATCGGAATGAGGGTAACGCTCCCCACGGTGGAGAAGATCTGGGTGAAGGTGATGGTGAGGGCCAGTTCGCCGAATAGCGCGCCGGACAGGCCGTTCAGGAACACGATGGGGAGGAACACCACCACCGAGGCGACGTTCGACGCGATGTTGGCGAGCATCACCTCGTTGGTGCCGTCAATCACCGGCCGTATCGGGTCCTTCCATTTCGTATTTTTTTCGTTCCGCTTCAGGTTGATGGACTCCAGCACCACGATGCCGGAATCGGTCATCATGCCGATGGCGAGCGCCAGCCCGCCGAGCGACATGGTATTCAGCGATATCCCCCTGAAATACATGAGCCCGAATGTGCCGAGGATCGATACGGGGATCGCCGTGGCGATGATCACCGGCGCGCGGAGCTCCCCGAGGAAGACGTAGAGCACCAGGAACGCGATGAGCCCCCCGATGACCGCTTCGGAAAACACGTTGTCCACCGAATTTTTTATGAACTCGGACTGGTCGTATACGGGGCGTATTTCGAAATCGTTCCGGTACTTGTCCCGGATGCGGATGAACTCCTCCTCGATGCGGCGGCATGTCTCCACCGTGTTTTTTCCCGGCTCCTTGCGGATGTAGAGCGCCACCGCCTCGCCGCCGTCGCTGCGCACCAGGGACTTCCGGTCGCGGAAGGAGTCCGTCACCGTGCCCACCTGGCGCAGGTACACCGGAACCCCCGCCTCGTTCCGACCCACTGCCACGCCGCGGATATCGTCCAGGGATTTAAACTCGCCCACGGCCCGCACCAGGTACTCGACGGTACCCCGCTCGATGTACCCCGCGGGAAAACTCTGGTTTTCCGCGGCCACGCGCTCCATCACCTCGGCCAGCGAGAGGGAATGTGAATAAATTTTGGCCACATCCAGGTCGATGTTGATCTGCCGCCGGTATCCGCCGCCTGCCTCCACGAGCGCCACCCCCTCGACCCGCTCCAGATAGGGGATTATCTCCCGCTCGATGCGCCGCCGCACCTGGCGGAAATCGCCATTTTTGTTTACAATGGAATAGATCATCACCGGTTCTGCCCGGGGATCGAACTTCACCACCATGGACAACTCCGCGTCCTGCGGAAGCTGTCCCCTGGCCAGGTCCACCTTCTCCTTTGTCTCCACCAGCGCCAGGTCCATGTTGGTGCCCCACTGAAAGGAGGCGGTCACCAGCGAGATTCCCTCAAGCGACTCCGACTGCACCGACACCACGCCGTTCACCGCGCTGACCGCCTCCTCGACGTGACGGGTCACCAGGGTCTCGATCTCCGAGGGGAGGGCGTTCTCGTAGGGGGTGATGACCGTGAGCTTCGGGAACTCGATGCTCGGAAGGAGCTGCACCGGCAGGCGGCCGAGGGAGATCACCCCGAGAAGGCATATCCCAAGGTATATCATTGCGGTGGTGACCCGCCGGCGTATGAGCTGTTCGATCATGGCGACGTTGTACCCGCCCGCGCCGGGACGACCATTCCCGGATACACCGTGTGTACGCCCTCGGCCACCACAGTGTCGTTTTCCTCTATTCCCCGGAGCACCTCGATCTCGCTTCCGAATTCCGTGCCAAGCGAGACCCTCTGGCGGAAGGCGATCCCCTTTTTCACCAGATACAGCTCCCCCTCGGTGCCGATCACCGAGATGAGCGACGACCGCGGCACCATGAGCCGCTTCTCCGGGCTCCCCACGCGTATCTTCGCGCGCGCGAACATGCCGGGGACAAGGGCCATGCCGGGATTGGCCGTCTCCGCCTTCACTTCCACGGTCCTGGTTTTCACGTCCAGGACGGGGGAGATGCGGGCGATGCGGGCCTCAAAAGCCCTGTCTCCCAGTGCGTCGACGGTGAAATCGACCTTCTGCCCCTGTTTCAGCTTCTTTAAATCCTTTTCGTTTACGTTGACCGCGACATAGACCCTGTCGATGTTCATCACCACCGCGATCACCGAGTCGCTCCTGATCATCTCACCCGCCTCCATGTTCTTGGACGCCACGATGCCGTTGATGGGAGAACGGATCACGGTTTCCCGGAGCATGAGCCCGGTTGCCTTCACGTTGTTTTCCGCCAGGCGTATCCTGGATTGCGCCGACTCGAGCTCGGCGTACTCGATCCTCGTGTTGATTTTTTTCAGGAGCTCGATCTTGTCCCTTTCGCCCTGGGGGAGCGCGTACCCGGCCGAGACGATATCCTCGTCGCGAAACCCGACGAGCTGTATCTCAAGGTCGGCCCCGGTGTTGAGAAGCGAGGTGTGCACCGTGGTGTGCTGGGCCTTCATGGTCCTCAGCTCGCTTTCGCTCACTCCCCCGGCCTCGAAGAGCTTCTGCCTGTTTTTCAGCACGCGGTCCATGTTCTCGAAGGACACCTTCTTGTCGTTGAGATCGGCCCTGGCCTTCTGGATCATCTTGAATTTCACCTCAACGGCCTTGAGCGCGTTCTCGTATTTCGCCCTGGCGAGGTCAAAGGCCTTCCGGGCGATGTCCAGCTCCGCCTCCTGCTGTTTCAGCTGGATCTCCAGCGGCAGGCGCTCGATCTCGGCGATAAGCGAACCTGCGGCGACCCTGTCCCCCGCGTTGACACGGATTCCGGCGATCCGCCCCTCCACCTTTGAGGCGACCGCCACCTTTTCCCTGAAAATGATCTGGCCGAGCATCTCCAGCTCCTCTGCCGCCTCTTTCCGTTCGGCCCTGCATGTTTCCACGTCCCCCGCGCTTATGACGCCCGCGTCCTTCCGGTCCGCCTCGCCGCTCCGTAACGACACCGCGCAGCGCACGACCGCCACCAGCAGCACCAGCGCGATCGCCGCGATGCCAGGTTTGGGGAGGCTCCATATTCTCTTCACTTTCTTCGTTACGCCTTCATTCATTTTCATACCGTACACCCGCTTTTATTGTCGAGAGCCGGAGCTCTCCGATGTCGAGCCCCATGGCGATCTCCAGGCTGGACGCGGTGACCAGGTATTTCACCCGCGCGTCGAGGTGGGCCACCGCCGCCCGGCCCCGCTCCAGCTCCTTTTTCACCAGCTCGTACCGTATCGTCTCCCCCATGTCCGCCTTCAGACGCTCGATGCCGAGCAGGGCATCGTACACATCCAGCCATTTTTTGGAGAGGCGTATCATCTTCCATGAATTGTCAAGGTTCATGAGCCCGGTGAGCACCTCCAGGGAAATCCGCTCCCTTGTGTCCAGGGCCTTCTCTTTTGCGGTGAGCATGTTGATGCGGCTTTCGATGATGCCGCGCCTGTACGAGAGGCTGTCCATGATGCGCACCGACGCGCTCTTTGACGCGGCCCTGCCAGCCCCGTTGTCCGTGCTGTCGTAGGACAACCCGGCGTCGCCGCTGGAGCCCCAGAGGGCGGAAGAGACCTTGAACATAATCCCCCAGTTCCTGTCGCGCGGAAGGATCCTGTCCGCGAGGTTGTCGTCGGAGAGCGAATATTTGAGGCCGACTGAAAATTTCGGAAAGTAGTAGAGCCTGTCCAGCTGATGGGCCCTCCTGTGTATTGCGTACGACACATCGCCAGACTCGACTTCCTTCCGGTTTTTCAGCGCCAGGGCCACGTATTCGTCCACGTCGATATGCTTACCCCCGGCCGGGGGAGGATAGAGCGCATAATCCGATTCAACGTCGCCGGTAAGCTCTATGGGCCGTCGCCATTTGATCTTAAGGAACTGCTTGAACCTGTTGAGCGCCGTGGCGTACTCGTCCAGGGCACGCTCCATGTCGAGCCGCGTTTCCATAACCTTGGTTTCGATCTCCAGCACGTTCAGCGGCGTCGCTTCCCCCAGATCCCGCTCCATCCTGATGAAGGCGAGCTGGCGCATGCCGTTCTCCAGCGTCTTTTTGTGTATGGCCGCGGTCCCCTTGAGCTGGAGCGTTTCGAGATACGCCGCCTGGACCTGCATGATGAGCCGGTTCAGCGCGATGCGGTAGTCGTTCCGGGCAAGGATCGATTCCAGCTTCGCGATATCGTAGGCAAGCCCCCTCTTTCCGCCGTCGTACACCGTGATGTTGGACTCGAAGGAAAGGGTGTGCCGCCGCGAGTCGGTGTCGTGTCTGCCTGTCTGTTCGCTCTTCAGGTAGGACACCGAAAGTGAGGGGAAATAATCGCGCCATTTTTCCAGTATGCCGCAACTGTAGATTTCCTTCTTCGCGCCGATTGCCCGGAGCTCGAAATTGTTGGTGATGGCGATGCCCAGGGAGTCCTCCAGCGTGAGCGTCAGCGGCTCCGCATCCCCGCCGGAGATGGAGAGCCCGCTTCCGCCGCTATCCTTATCGTCACCGACACTCTCCCTGCTGTCATTCCCGCTGACGCGGGAATCCGCCGTTTCAACGGGGTCTTCGAATTCCGAAACGGTACCCGGAGAAATGACCGAATCGTCCGCGCCTTTTCCCGCCGATTCCTGCGCGGCAACGCCCCCCGCCAGCAGTCCGGGAACGATCAGCGCCGCGGCGCATAATGTCGCAATAAATCGAACCATGGGTTCACTTCGGCAGTGAATCGATCCTTCCGTGCAGCGCCCGGACGAAACGTTTCGACACCGCCCGCATCACCTCCACGTCCGCGAGCCTGTCGGAACCGGAAAGGTACGCCTCGCCGATCTTCGCGCCGTCCCGGTCATGAACGCTGAAGGTGACCAGGGTGTGCACGTCGATGTCGGTGAACTCGCCGGTTTCCTGTTCCGACACCGCCCCCTGGATGAAAAGGTCGGCGCCTCGGGCTCTGCAGGCCTCGCGGACCCTTTCAGGACCGAGTATGGCCGGCCCGCGCTTCGCGTCGGCGCCCGTGTCCCGGTACTGGTCGACCGTGTAGCCGAGCCGGAAGAGCTCGTACCCGACGGCGTCCCTGAAGTTCTGCACCAGATAGGGGTTGAAAGACACCTGCCGCCGGTCGAAGTTGCCGATGACGATTTTTGACGGGCGCGCCGCCATGTTCATGTCCCGTGCCGTGAAATCGAAATGAGCGCAGGACAGGATGCCCGCAAGCAGAAGCGATACCGCAATTAAAAGCGCACCGGGAATCCGTATCTTCAGTTTCCACAGGTTCGGGCCGATCTGCTCGATCGCATCACCGTCGGCGTCATTGCTCCCTTTATTCCGGTGAGCGCGGCTGTTCTCACGTTCCTGTGAGACTCCGGTGTCACCGGTGATGCCGCGTACCCGGATTCTCTCAAAAACCCGTTCAACTCCCCCGCTGCTGGTATCCGATTCCTTTTTTTTGATCTTTTTCCTTCTTAACGTCTTTTTTTGCCCTTTCATCATTCAATCTCCTTTTTTATAGTTTCCAGGTTTTTCACCGAATGCCCGGCGGCCCGCGCCATGCCGGCCGCAGCGGCGATTTCCTCTCCGGACTTGTCCTTTAATCCCATGCGGAGGTAGAGGACGCTCAGGTTGGCCCGGGCGTTCAGGAAAACCTCTTCCTCCATCGCGATGCTTTGATACTGGCGGAGCGCGTCGGCATATTTCCCGTTTTTTTCGTACAGAAGAGCCAGAAGCTGGCGGGCCGGGAGGTGATGGGTGTTCTGCTCCACGACTTTCAGAAGGCATGCCACCGCCTCGCCGTCCTTCGCCGACGACACCGCCAGGGTCCTCCCCTTCCAGTAGAGCGCGCCGATGTGGTCCGGGTTGCGGTCCAGAATTTCATCCAGGCGCTCCAGGGCGCAGTGGAAATTTTTTTCGAAATAGCAGATTTTCGAGAGCATCAGGTACGCGTTCAGCAATGAACCGTCGCCGTCAAGGGCCCTCTGAAATAACTCCTTTGCCCGCCTGAATTCTTTTTTCTGAAACGCCCTGGCGCCTTTCCGGTAGAGTTCAAGCGGGCTTTCGCCGCCGCCGCAGGAAAGGCACAGGATGACCAATACCGCAGGGAGAAATCTCATAATGTCACCTTTTCATCGAATGGCTGTGTGATACCCGATAAACGACGGGGAGGGGGAAAAGATAAAAAAATTTTTCAGAGAAGGCGGGAAAGAACGCGTTTGCGGAGGGGAGTGAGAGTAGAAGATGCGTGCTTGAATCGTATCGGGACTCTCTGTCCGAATGAAGAAAAGCCGTTGGATAAAGCGGGACAAATCCGGCATAACCCCGCCTCCTTGTTGAAGTACATGAAAGGAATGGAATATTTTTCCGGAAAGAAACGCGCGGGAAGGAATCTAAACGAGGTGATTTTATTTAAGTCTGCTTTTATGAAATACACGATATGATTATCTTGGATAAGAATCGGGATTCAATAATTTTTGAATGGAATGGATACAACTTTAATTTTTTTCGAATGAAGGCATTCCTCAGGAACCATGTCATATTCATGTAAGGAAAGGCGAAAGTATCGCGAATCCGCCTTCCCCGGGCCTCTCCCGGTCGATCAATTTCGACGATCCCTCCTTCACGAGCCGTCTCATCTCAGGATTGCTGTTTTCCTCGATCCCGCGTTCAGGACGAACTTCCGGTACTGGCCGGGCGATGTTTCCAAATGGTAAACTCCCGGATCGACTGTTATAAAGCATTTCCCCTCATCGTCGCTCTGGGCGGAATACTTTTCATCATAGGAGACCATCCTGCCCCCCTCCATGGTCGGGTTCCTGTAGAGCACGATGGACCTTCGGCCGGGGCACTCGACGCGGAGCAGACTGTCGCGCTCCATGTCGAGGGTGAGGATGTTAAGCCCATTTTTAACCGAGATCGTTTTATCCACCAGGCCCCCTCCGCCGCCGAAGACAAAACGGGTGCTCCCCTCTTCGATATCCCCGGCGAAGCCGACGCCCTTATCGCCCACCTTGATCGGCCTGGTCGTACCCTGGATCAGCTTCGCCTGATATCCCTCCTGGAGCTCCCTGCCGCGAAAGAGCCTGAAAATCAGAACGGTGGATTCCGCGGCGAGAGTCTTGGCGATATCGGCGTAGACCTGGTACTGGTCATCCTTGATTGATTCGCAATCGACCACTTTCAGCGTTCCCTTTTTCTGCGCCATCACCAGCATCCCCCTTGACCCGACCTTGAAGTACCGCTCCTCCCCGTTGCTGTAGAGTGATAGTTTCCCGTTGGCATCCGGCCGCAGCGCGTCAAGACGGAACGCCAGGGCCCCCCTGTCAATGTAGGGAACGGCGCGGTAGAAGTGCCCGTCATGCTTGTCTACCTTGAAGGAGTACAGGGCGTTGTTGCCAAGTTCCACCGACTCTCTTAATACGCCCTGACCCGGATGCTTAAAGATATGGACCAGGCATATCCCCGGTTCCGAGTAGGTGAGGGTGCAGGTTTTTCCTGCAACTATGTTTTCGGCGAATATAAAGCCCCACATGTCGGTCTTTGCGTTCCTCGTCGTCTTGCCGTCATGCAGGGAGACCGTCTTGTTCCTCAGCGGAATTCCCTTTTTGTCCTTGATCCGGGCGATCAGACAGGGATTTTCCTTCGGATAGATCGCGCTCAAAACGCGGAACCGTTCATCCATGGAGCCGAAGAGTTCGTCGTTGCGGGGCAGGTTGTCAGGAGGGTTCCCGTCCTTCGCCGATATCAGGACCGCGTCGTCAATCCTGCCGCTCGGGGAGAAGAAGAAGTCACCGGTGTCGCAAAAAACGCGGTACATTCCCGACTCGTCGCTGGCAACCTTCTGCGATATCGGCGTTAAGGAAAAATTCTTGAAGGCCGGGACCAGGTGGATGAAGGTAAGCGGCGACTGCCAGGGGAACATTCCACCGCCGCTGAAGGTTTTCATCGCCCTATTCTTCAGCGCCGCCGTGTCCACCAGGAGACCCGCCGCACCGGGAGTGACGGCGAATTCTTTCGTTACCATCAGCCCCTTTTCGTAATAAAACAGCCGGTACCGCCGGTTCTCCCGGTATTTCTCCATGAGGAAGAAACCATCACCGTCCATCGGGTTTTTCACCATCGAATTATCCGCTGTGTCGTATATCCAGAGAGCGCCTCCGGTACGGATTTCCCCTTCATGGCGGATAACCCCTGCCGCGAAGTCGGCGTTTCCCCTTGCCGCTTTCTGCGCCTTTATGAAATCATCCAGAGTCAGCCCGGAGCGGTCATATACCCGCTTTGCCGCGGCTCCACCCATCGGAAAGATCGCCAGTCCCTCCCCGTTGGGGTTGTCCGACAAAACATACTCGCCTTGGGGAAAGCTCACCTCGATGCGGTTGTCCCGTGCCGGGTATTTCATGGGGGACTTCCCTCCGTAGTACTCATAGAAATCAGCCTTCGCGATGAATGACGGCTCATTCGAGACGATCTCGGTGAATCGCTCCTTGCCCGGGTCAACGGCAAGCTTTACGATTTCATCGCCGGTAAAGGAAACCGCCTTCTTGATGTAGAGGTTTCCCGCCGAAAGGAGGAGCCACATGTCGCCCTTCAGGCTCTTCGAACCGAAATAGGCGACTCCCGGGGCTTCGGCCTTTATCGACACCGGGGGCTGGTTTTTACCGAAAAGGGTGATGCTGTCGAATGCATCGGCGCAGGGCACGCCCGTCTCATCGTAGAGAGAGCACACCAGGGCCGGCCCCCTGGTGATGGATTTTTCCGACAGGTACGCTTCTGCCGGGTCACCCGACTGCCGGCCGGGAGGCACGCGGACCGTCTTCGACTTGGCAAAGGATACGGAATAACTTTTCTCTGCAAAGGAGGCCTCCGCCATTTCCGCGTCGACGATACAATGCACCGCCCCCTTCTGGTCCGTGAAGAGGGGGTATTTGATCCCCTGCACCGTGAGAAGGACCGGCGCATTTTTCAGGGCGCCCCCCTTTTCGTCACGAAACAATATCCTCTTCACCTTTCCGGCGTCCGTGAAGTCAATGTCGAAATGATACTGACTGATCCCCTTGAATCGAAAAGGAATAACAGCGAGACAGGATTTCAATGTAACGGAAAGGACCTCGTCTTGGTCCTTGTCAAAATACCCGGCGTCGGTGAGTATAAGGGTGAACCGGCGGGCCCTGTTTGACGTGATCGCACGGATCATGGAACCGCCCACATCAATTTTCATGCCGTCAAGGTCTCGATGCCCTCCGCCGAAGAAGTTCGATGAAGGGATGTGCTTGAAAGAAACAACTGCATCATCCAGTTCAAAAGTTCCGCTGCTGTTCCTGATCTTAAAGATAAAGGCGGGATGTGCCTGCTTTCCCTCGAAGACCGCCCGGTACACCGGCCAGGCCTTGGGCTCTTCCTGGAAATCAACGATATACATATCATCTACCCTGGCCACTTCCGATTTGAATTCGTTATTCATGATATGATAGGGATCGGCGAAATTGAGGGTCAGCTGGGGGTCTACGCAAAGCCATCCCGCCTTGGGGTGGAAGTACTCGATGAAAGCGTGCCCCCCTCCATTGTTCCCGAATCCCCAGCCGCATTTCGGCGGGACGTAGCAGTGAAGGCTTTTTGCCGGGAGACCCGCGGCGATGAGAAGCTCGGCGGTGACATTCCCGTAGCCGACGCAGAAAGCCTTCTTCGACTTGATGACCCCGATGGCGTCCATGGGGGCACCCAGCTGATAGGTGACGTTGTTACGCACCCACCGGGAGATCTTTTCAACCGCGGCGTTTACCGTCGGGGCGTCGCCGATAATGGATGAGGCAAGCTCTTTCAGGTAGGCGCGGTCTTTTTCATCATGGTAATCGCTCTTAAGATACCTGGCCTCTTCCCCTGTGACCGTCACCGGATAGGGGGCATCATTCCTTATTGTTTTTAAGGTTGCGGTATTCTTCATGATGACCCCCCGGGGGGTTTTTTTATAGACCATTTCACTGTTGGATGTGTTGGAAAAAGGGACTCCTGTCCCGCCGGTTAGGTAGTAATAATCCCAGGTGCCCTCAAGATACCAGGTGTAGGAAAACAGGGGAGCCGCGGCGCCGGCGGCGATAACAGCACCAAGGATACAGGACAAGATGATTCCATGGTGTTTCATGGAGCTTCCTCCGAATTGATTTACCCGGAAAATCCGATCATACAGTAACAGCAGTGTCAACAGGATTTGTCATTCCAGGGACATGGCCATTCGTGTGCCTACTACTGTAGAGACAACGAAAGAATAAATTTTATAAAAAAACAGGCAGGTTAAGGATAAATTTACGGGAATTTCAATAAATTCAACCTGGTAGCTTTTCAGCAAGCTGAGACATGCTGAGCCGGTTCGGGAACAACCGCTGCTCGGAAATCACGGTGTTCCCCTCTCCTTGTTTTTTCCGGCATATTGCAATTTGCTTTCCTCTTCTTACCGGAAATTGTCATTGACCGGTTTTGGCAATGAGTTTTGGCAGATCCCTTATCGGCAGAGAATCTCTGACAACCTGAGAATAATTGGGATGCCCGTTGCTTTTAAAATATTCCGTATCGGCGGTTTCCTTGTCACTCTCATTTTGATTGCCGATCCCATATTCACTGTAGCCGATGGTTATAAACTGAATGGCTGAGGGCGGCAGCGTTCTGTCCCAATAATTCTGGTTGAACCGCATGATCTGCAACCCGTCTTTTTTGCCGTTTACATTCAATATTCCGTCCTCACTGCCGTAATAAGCCAGTGATTTCAATTCATCACCGCTCATTTTTTCAATAATGGGCTTGATGAAATCATAGAGCATCTTATTGTTTTTGTCCCCTTTATAAAATTTAAGTTTGGCATCCGCCACTTCTTTCACTGTTACCGGAAGCCAATAGGACGGGCGTGCGGGATTGAAAACCACCAGGCTGCCGCAGGTGCGGGCGGGACAATCATAATACCGCACACCTGGAGTAATCTCACTGACGAGAGGGAAGACAAGAAACAATTCTTTCAACAGGGAATCTTCGCTCCCATCTTTTAAATTGCCGCCATGACCGGTTTCGGTGTTGTTAAAATCAAAGGACCAGAGAGGCGGCTCCACTGTCCATTTTTCCTCTTTCCCATTTTTTTCTTTGAGGAATAACTGAAAATCGAACCTTAGTTCACCCCTCAGGCCATAATTACAGGAACGCTTTTGATAGTTATCATCCCAATAACCAAAAAGGGTGGCGGCCAGGTCAAAACCCTTATTAGCTTTCATTATGGGTATATTCTGCCGAAAAAAATCCGACACGGTCTTAACATTTTTGCCCAATGAAATTCTTTCCGCATCTTTTAATCCGGAGTTGTTTTTAAAGGAATACACCCCCTTCTTTTCTGTCAGATACTGTGATTGGGCTGAGAGGGTTGACTGCAAATGGGGCATGCACAGGATTGAAAGTAAAACAGCCATAATTCGATTTCGCATGTGCTTTCCTTTTATGCGGTATTTTGTGATAACAGGGTTCTACTTATTTTACGAAAATTTCATCTCCGTGGCTCTTCGCATTGCCATGGTTCGACAACTGGTCGACGAACACCGGGTTCAGTCAGGCGTACCAGACCACAGGCCCGGCGCTCAAGGAAGACAATCGACAGATCTTTTTATTATACACATGCAGATATAACATTGTCACCATTGAAGAAATCAATTCTTTTTTATCCCGGATCGAGTGTTTTTCAACTGATGAGTGATAGATGATTTGACGTAATAATAGAATGTATCCGGCCCTTTGTCACGATAGCCAGGCATGCTGGCATAATCATCTATGGCGTATCCGGTTGATTTGCGTACATGAGTCATTGAAACTCTATTCAGCCTTTTTTGAAAAAAAACAGGGCGGGGATGCACAAGGATGCATCGGTGCGCGTTAGCTCTAATTGGGTTATCGGCATCTGTACAGACGCTTTGTTTTCTTGTGAATACCGAATCCGGTATGACACGGGTTGTACCGGGAGCAGTTAAAATTTCACGCCGCTGAAAATTCCTGCGCTGGTCACTGATCAAACATCAATTACGGGGGAGGGCCGCATCTCAGGCGGCAATGGCTAAAAAACGATCCCGACGGTGATGAGGACCAGCGCCGCGTTTCCAAGGTAGTTGTATTCGGTCAGCCTTTTCCCAAAAAAACCGTAGACCTCGATACCCGCGTTGAAGTCGTTGATGTTGGCATATGAGAGGCCGATGGAGACGATCGATGACCTCTGGGCGATGTTGCCGATGACGTTTGTTTTAAACGTGAAGTCGCTGGTGAAAAATTTATTTACCGTCATGAAAAATGCGGTGTAATACCGCGAATGATAGTTGACCTCGAAGAGGCCGTTGCCGGAGAGGTAGACGGCCTTTGTCCCCGACGGGACGTATACGTCGAAATCGTTCACCCTGACCTTCACCGGGACGTCGAAGTCGTATATTGTGTTGTCCCGGAAGATGTTCCGGTGGTATCCGTCGCCGTTGAAGAAGAACTCCAGGTTTACCTGTATCCTGTCCGGCTGGCCGTTGAAGTCGAAGGCATGACCCAGGTCGATGCACGCTTTGGGAATCCATTTTGAATCGTCGCGGTCGGCGGTCAGGACGTTCCCGATCGTTCTGATCATACGCGTATTGCTTCCGCGTGAAAGGCTTGCCTCGCCGACAATGTCTATTTGAAGTATGCGTGTGGAAAAGTCGTAGCCGTACACCGGATGATAATGGTTTTTCCCCCACACGGAAAAGGCCATCTCGGTGCCGCCGACCAGGAACTCGATCTTACCGGCCCCCGCGATTTCGCTCGCGTCGTCAATTTTGTGGGTGATGGCAAAACCGTAGAGGTTGGCGCTGGTGCCGAAGGGGACGTGCATCTTGATTCCGTGGCTCCCCTCGCGCGCCCCGATCTTCGTCAGAAAGGTTTTCTTCTCCGTGTTCACGAGGTCAGTCGGGTTCCAGAGATAGCAGCGCCCCCACTGGATGATCTGCTTGCCGGTGCGGAAATAAACGGCCCTGCTGATGTTGAAATCGATGAACAGTTCCCTGACGAAAAATTCGGCTTTGTTGTCGCTCGCGTTGTAGAGCGTCTCGAAGTTGCCGAAGCCCTTTACGTCCGCCGGGAGGCGGATGTCGGCAAAAAGCGTGCCGAGAATATAGGGCTGGAACTGGTCCCCCCCCCCGTCGGTCCGCTCGGCGATGTAGCTGTTCACGCTGGAGAGTCTGCCCGATATGCCATAGCGCTTTTTATTCTGATTCTCGTCCAGGTTGTTTTTCTCGAACTTCGAGCTTTCGATCACCGTGTCCGGGCTGGAAAAGAGCTCGTCTTCCTCCGACTTCTTTTCGTCGGCGCCCAGGACAAGGGCTGGAACGATCAGCACCGCGAGCGCGGCCATCAGTAGTTTTCTCATGGCCGGCCTACTTGCTGAGGTTTTCAAGATACGCTTTCGTGAAGATTGAGTTCTCGAGCTTGTTCGTCGATATCCCGGAGATCTCAACCAGCGTCCGGTTCCCCGCCTCGAACTCGTCGATGAAAAGCTGTTTTACCGGCACATACCGGCCTTCAACGATGGTGTAGTTCATGTAGTATGCCGTCTGCATCAGAGTCCCCGACTTGGAAAAAGACTGTTCCTTGAGGGGGAGGCCGTTGTCCTGCCGCACCCAGTATATCTTCCTGGGATAATCGACGTCGTTCACCTTCGCGCTTATGGAGAATTTGTACACCGGAATCACCCCGAGCTTTTCCTCGGTGACCGGGTCCTTCGTCGGCTCGTAAAGCTGGGTGAGCTTGCGTTTTTCGAAGTCGTCGGCCTTGGCGTCCGACCCGCCGATGCTCTCGTCGCGGTTCACGTGCTGGAAGGTTCTGGTGTTGCTCCGGTACATCCAGAAGTTTTCCCCCACCCTGAGGTACCCGTTGCCCTTTTCGGTCTCGGGGGCGATCATTACGATAAGAAAGGAATCGTCGGAGTCGCGGCGGTAGTAGAGCATATTTATTTTTTTGGTGCCCTGGCCTGTCTTTGTCTGAGTGAGATCGACCCTGGCGCGGACGTCGGTGGTCATCTCCTGAAGGTCCTCGATCTTCTTCATCATGCTGAGAGGCGCAGGCTCGGAGAAGGCCGCGGAATAGGCGACGGCCATTGCGATCGGCATGCACAGGGTAATGATGATTCTTTTCATGTCTGTCTCCTGAAAAGTGCGTGTTGTGAACTCCCGGACCAATGCTTCGCGGGAGCGCCTCGGGAGCGGTCATGTAACGCCTCAACCGGTCTCCATCCCCCCCGAGGCGGGGGATTTTATTGCATCACTCAAAATGCCGGAGCGCGGCGGCAGCCGACATATTCGCCGCCCTGCGCGCGGGGAAAAACGCCGTCACCACTGCGATCAGCATGATGAGCACGACATTTCCTATCACCCCGGTGAAGGTCGGCACGAAGTGAAGGTGCTGCTTCACGAGGAGTATCCCCATGGGATTGTCCACCACATGGAACGAAATGAGCGAGAGCACCCCCATGGCAAGGAACGCCAGGATTACGCCGGCGATCGAGGAGAAGAAGGTAAGGAACGCCGTCTCAAGGATGAATATGCTCCGCACGTCCTTACGCTGCATCCCTATGGCGCGGATGGTGCCTATCTCCCGCGTTCGTTCCCGGATGGTCATCCGCAGTGTATTGATGACCCCGATGAGGATGATAAAGAACAGCACCAGAACGGCCGACAGGGTTATGAGGTTGAGGGCCCCTTCGAGCTTCAGCACGTCGCTGGCGGTTTCGTACATGGAGCCGACCTGAATCGTCGCCGCCTTGACTTTTCTTCTTGCGATGTCCCGCATGTTCTTTTTCGCGTCATCCGTGGTCCGTGCGCGGGCGACCAGCTCCCACTCCTTTCCGAGGGCCTGCGCGAAGGGGGCGCCCGTTGCGGGAATGAATGCCTTTTTCGCGTCAATTGCCAGGTCCGGAAGGCTCTCGTAGAATCTGGGATAGAAGAGCGCCTCATGCATGTAGACCGTGTCCGTTCCGGTCCACCTGTCGGCGATGAACACCCCCCTGACCTCGGCGCTGAAAGACGCCTCTTTATTCTCGTATTTCGGCTTGAAACGGAACTCCACCGTGCTTCCGGCGCGCGCGCCGAGAGCCCTGGAGAGCCTGTCGCTTATCATCACGCCGTTTCTGGAGAGGACGCCGCCCATCTTTCCGCTCTTGAGCCTGAAGGAGCCCGCAATGAGTTTTTTCTTCGCGTCGTCGTTTCCCATGAAGGGGATCACGGTGACGGCGGCCTTTCGCCCCCCGCGCGAGACGGTTCCGTATATGAAAGCGGGCCCCGGAACGAGCGCGTCGTGAATTTTGTCCGCCACCCTGATCGCGTCCCTCTGCGGGTCGCGGAGCGTCAGGTGGATACTGCCGCATTCCCATGGACGGTATCCCATGATCTCCTTCAGGTTTTTGAGCTCCACGAACATCACGCCCTGCATAAAGATGTTGTCGTTCGACATGATGCCGGTCAGGGTGAGGCGGGCCGACTGGGTCTGGCCGTAGATGTTCCGGAACCGTATCCGGATGATATCATTTCTCTTTACGTTGAGCACGTCCGCCTTTTCCTTTGAAAGGATCACCGCGTTTTCGATCTTCGGATCGGAAAGCTGCTTGTAATCGCCCTCTATAAGGTGAAAAGACTCGTCGTATTCCTTCATGAGTTTTTCATCGATTGCAATGCCGGTGTTGATGCCCACCAGCACCATGTTCTCGGTCCTGCCGTTGCCCACCGCCCTGAGAAAAATTCCGATGGCCTCATCCATCAGGACTACGGAATCGCCGGCATTATCCCTTATAATCTTTTCAAAGCGCTTCTTGTCTCGGAAGATCGCCAGTTCCCTGCCGCGGCCCTCTCCCGGGTGGACGCTCACGTGGCCCGCCACGTGCACGACTATCTTGTTGAAAAGGATGTCCGAAATTCCGTGCGAGAAGGAATTGGCCAGCACCATTATCATCACGCCGAAGGCCATCGCGCTTCCCAGGAACATGCTTCTTCTCTTCTGCCGAGAGAGGTTGCGGAGACTCACCATAAAAAGGAATTTCATATCATCCTCCCTAATCCCTCGATATCGCGTCGAGCGGCGTGATCCCCTTCGCCACTTTGACCGGGTAAATAACGGTGATGAAGGTCACCAGCAGGAGCTCGCATAAAACCAGAAGGATGTCCCCCGCAGAAAGATAGGGCGCGAATGTGTCTCCGCCGAAAAGAAGCTGCACGAGGTCGTTGTCAGAGGTTATGCGAAATAGCGGCGCGATGTTGACCATGATGATTCCGGTGACAACGCCGAGTCCGCCGAAGAGCCCCGAAAGGATCGCCGTTTCCCCGAGAAACATGCTGCCGATGAATCCCTTCCTCGCCCCGATGGCGCGCATCATGCCGATCTCGGTGGTGCGTTCAAGCGCCGCCATAGTGAGCGTGTTCACTATGATGATGATCGCCACGAGGAAAAGGAACATGACGAAAATAACGAGCGCCCCTTTGATGATGGTCGCCATGCTGCCTATGAAGCCGGATGCGCTTTTCCATGTGGTGGCCCTGACACCGAGATTGGCGGCGGACAGCGACCTGTTGAGCCTCGCAAGCCCTTTATTGAGCGAGACGCCGTCTCTGAGCCTGATGAGCACGAGGTTGTACGCGCCCGCCTCCAGGTCGACCCCCTCGGAGGTTTTTGGGAGCTCCTTCCGCTTGAAACTTATTCCGGAGATGTCTGATTTTCCGGTGTCGGCGACCAGAAAATCGGATTTCCCGAACATGGCGTCGAGGTTCTCGCTGTCGAGTTCAAGGAGCTTCTTCCTTTCCCCCTTAACTTCCTGGGAAGAATCCGATGCGGCAAAGTACCCGAGGCAGCGCCGGTAGGATTCGATGTCAACGATGGAAAAATGGCCCCAGATGGTGTTGAGCGCGTTGTACCTTATTATTCCCCTGACTGGCAGGCGGATGTCGGAGCTGGAGTATTCATCGGACATGCCCATGAAGACGGCGTTCTTTTTCACGTTCAGGTCT
The DNA here is from genome assembly GCA_041737965.1 of Spirochaetota bacterium. GTDB lineage: Bacteria > Spirochaetota > UBA4802 > UBA4802 > UBA5550 > JAFGJK01. Next base: position 27,951 of record JBGSQT010000021.1, read on the forward strand.
TTCAGATTCTTTCTGGCGTCCTCACTGAGGTTTTTGCGCGACAGCCCGGCGCCTTCGGGTATGAGCCAGACGTTCATCTGGTCATAAATCTCCTCGCGCCATTTAAGCGGGATGAGAATCCCGGCTTCGCCCTTTTCCAGGAGCCGCCCCTCGACAGGCAGAAAATTGTCAGGAAAAAACTGCCGGTACTGGGCGAAGTCCGTGCCGATCAGCATCGCATACCCCGGTTCGCCCTCCTCCTCGTTGAGGATCATGGCCACGTTCTTTCCGATCGGCAGGAAGGCCTTTATGTAATCTTCCTTTAAAAGGAGTTTTTTTATGTCCTTGTAATTCCCGATCCTCTCAACGGATTCGCCGTACAGCTTGAAAAGGACATTGTCGGATTTTTCCTTTCCGGGGATGATCACCAGATCTCCCAGAAATCCGTTCACGATGTTCTTTTCCAGGCCGTGGTCCATCCCCGATATGACGCCGTTGCCTACCGTCATGAGGAGGGAGCCGAGAAAGAGAATGATCCCGATGATGAGGCTTTTTCCCTTGTGCCGGAGGATGTTCCGCCACGCGATTTTAAATATAAGTGCCATGGGTCACCTCTTGACTATCTTTCCGTCTCGTATCTTGATGATGCCCCGCGCGTATTTGAGGACGTTCGCGTCATGTGTGGAGAAGATGAATGTCGTCTTCTCGATCTTGTTCATCGCCCTCATCAGCTCGAGTATCTGCTGGCCGGTCACCGAGTCGAGGTTCGCCGTCGGCTCGTCGGCAAGGACGATGTCAGGATTGGTCACCAGCGCCCGTGCGATGGCCACACGCTGGCGCTGCCCGCCTGAAAGCTCCGCAGGGCGGTGGCGAATATGCTCGGTGAGCCCCACCTCGTCGATGAGCTTTTCGGCCCGCTCCCTCGATTCCGACTTTGACATTTTTTTCATCAGAAGAAGGGGGAATTCCACGTTTTCACGGACATCGAGCACCGGTATAAGGTTGAAGGTCTGGAAAATGAAGCCTATCTTATGAAGCCGCATGTCGGTGATTTTCCTGTCGTCGAGCGTCGTGATCTCGGTGCCGGCTATCTTCACGCTCCCCTCGGTGGCGTTGTCGATGCAGCCGATGATGTTCAGAAGCGTCGTCTTGCCGCTTCCCGACGGCCCCACTATGCTCAGGAAATCACCCTCTTTGATATTGAGGTCCATCCTGCGGAGGGCGTGCACCGTGGTCGTGCCCAGGGGATAATCCTTTGTAAGATCTCTGATCTCAATGATGTTCATCGCGCCTCCTTCCCCTGTCCGGGTAGTGCAGTAAGGATTATTATATGGTTTACAAAAGTGCATTAACAGAATAATGCACCTCTAATTTAGTCAATATTAATATTTCTTATCTGCCAGTCAGCGCGGAATTTCCCGGAGCCGGAACGTGAATGGTTTCCCCTACTTTTTCTCCCTCCCGATATTCCTGGCGCGCTCGATCTGCTCGAGTATCGTGGAGAGCCGGTCCTGCCGCGGGCGCAGGATCGACGATATCTCCTCGTCGCTGAAATGCTCTTTCAGCCAGGCGCCGATTTCGATGGCGTGGAAGGTGCAGTTCATGATCTGCCCGCAGGGCTTTCCCTCCTCGGCGCTGCGGCAGTAGGAAAAGGGGACGGAGTGGCCCAGCCTTTTGCAATGAAATTCCTGTGAATCGTATCTGTCCATAATGATCTCCTTTTTCAGCTTAGAGCATATTTACGCGCGCATAAAAAAATCGCGCAGGCCGGTGCTGGCAATGCCCGCTCATATACGCCTGATCCACCGGACAAAGGGGTTGCTCTCGTCGCTTTTCGCGTTCACCACGATGATCCCGGCCACGACCAGCGCCAGAGAGGCGAAGACCATGGGCGTCACCGGCTCGTCCAGCAGAAACCAGGAGAGAGACACCCCGGCGATGGGCATGATGAACAGGTACGAATGGAGCGCCACTGCCCCGTATTTTTTCACCAGCACGTTCCAGGCGATGAACCCGTAGGACCCGGTGACCGCGCTCTGGAATGCCATGGAGGCGATCACCTTCCAGTTCAGGTCGAACACCATGGCGCTGTCGAAAAGGCACCCGCCGATCAGGTAGACCGGCACTGCGACGGTGAGCTGGTACAGCACCACCTGATACGGCATGATCTCGTCGATGATGAGTTTGATGTACACGGCTGACGCGGCCCACAGAATGGTCGCCGCGAGGATCATCAGGTCGCCGGGATTCCACGCGCCGCCCGCGATGGACGCGGGGTCCGCCAGCACCACGATCCCGGCGACGCCCAGTATCACGCCGCCGAGCTTCCGCGCGGTGAACGTGTCGCCCGGAATGAAAAAGTGCGCCATGAACAGCAGGAAAAACGGCTGGATGTTCCCGATGAGTATCGCCTTTGTCGCGCTGGTGCGGCTGATCCCCTGGTAGAAAAGCCCGAGCTGGGCGGTGAAGGCGACTCCCATGACCAGTGCGCGGACCAGGTTTTTTCTCTCCATCGCCAGGGGCCGTTTCGTGGCGAGCGCCCAGATCACGATGAAAACCGCCGCCAGGGCGAAACGGACCCCGGCGGTCGTAAAGACACCGATGCCGCCGTAGGCGATTTTTACCGCCACCGCGTTGGCGCCGAAAGAGCAGAGGAGAAAGACGGCCAGAAACGAATCCCGGACCGTCAGAGTGTTGTTATGTGCCGTTGTCATGTTTACGCGCCGCCTCCGAGGCCCGTCACCGGAATCCGCGGATAAGGAACGCATGGTAGACTCGGACGGCGGTCTGTCAAGCGAATTGCATGTTTTTTGGAAAGCTCCGGATGGGGGGATTTCTGGAATGCAGGGGGTGATCATATTTTCAACCTCATTGCATATCGGCGACCTTGCGCGTCTTTCTCCCGAAGAGATCGATTCAGTGCGGCGGCTCCCAGGCGGGGCGAAAAGCTACAAGGCCGCGGTGGACGCCGCGCTGGAGCTTTATCTGCTGTTTCGGTACCGCAATCGCCTTTATCCAGGGCTCTTCGATCGACTGGGCGATGTCATTATTGACAGCGAAAAAATGGACGGGATCATGAGGATCATCCGTTCGGAAAGGGATGAGAGACCCTGCCTTTTCACCATGGATCCCCATGATGCGGATGTAATGCTCCAATGACTCATTCAAACAGCTGTTATTGCTTAAAATCGTGTTTTGCTTCAAATATGGATTTTATTCTTTACATCCAATAAATTTTAACTACATAATTACCCTCTTCCAGATCAATCATTGGCTTATGTTGCGATTTGTTTTCATGTGTGTGTAGATTTGGTCAATCCTGGTCATTCGTATTTTATTACATATTGATTATAAATATATTATTATAACAATAATAAATAAAAAAAGATGTAATGACATAGAAGCTAAAAATTAATCGGCACCATGCATTTAGAACGCATTTCTGTATATTATTAAGAGACGCTGTTATGAATTATTCTTGAAAAGAAGGTGATTTTATACTTCGTATAAGTCACGGTTGTTGACCGGGATCCAATATACTTAGAGGAATGCTATTTATTTGGTACGAATACAAGTGACAGCCGACCAAATCTAAATTCGTGGTCATAAAATGCCACAGACATTCCTAAAACCATCTCATGTCCCCTTTCCTTTGACCTGTGTGATTGAGGATAGGTTATTGCCACTTTCTGTTTCGTTATCCGAGTAGGGACACCCAATTGCTCGACGAGGCAGGAGGTCGTAAGGAGGGCCGACGCAGTTTATGTTGTTGTAAGGCTATCATAACAACCTATATACTTAAACGAAAAAATGGCTTTTTAAAAGCGTATAAGGAGGTATATTTTTTATTGACAAACCTTCAAAAATCAAATTAAGGGGAATCAGTCAATGTTTGATACTGACACAATCATTGATATTTATTAGAATATATGCGATTCTAATAAAAAGCATATAATAATGATCGAATCAAATAATTTATCTCGTTGTAAAATGATAGTATATATAGGTAATTAAATAAAAAAGAATTAAAGTAAGGATTATATGAAAAATTATGTAATAATTATTGCGATCGGTTTCCTTCTATGTGTGATATCTACATCTTATGTTTTTTCACTTGAAGAAGGTCAGGAGGTGCCGACTTTCCTTTTTCGCTGTGTCGATAATACCGTTATAAACCTAAAAACGCAATGCTCTAAAGGACCGATGGTTATCTCCTTTTTTGACCACAAGTGTCCCCCCTGCATGAAAGAAATTCCTTTTATGCAAAAAATTAAGAATGAGAACCCAACACTAAAGGTAATACTCGTGGCTGGGCAAATGACGAACGCATATCAGGCAGTTGAATTTATCAAGCAAATTGAGGATGTTTCCAGTATTACAATAAATCTTCCGGTAGTGATCGACAAGCATGGAGGCATTGAGAATGATTTCGGTGTTACAAGTCATCCGGATGTCTTCATTATTAAAAATGGTTGTCATGTATTCAAACGTTATAAAGGGTATAATGAGTCGAATTCAACTGAAATCGTGAGCGCTGTTGAATTATTGAAGTAGTTAGTCTCTGGAGTTTTTTCTGATTATATGTTAGAGTTAAATCATAAAATAATTTATTGTATCGCCTTATATAGTAATATGAAAATGGTTAGGTTATTAGGGGTATCAAATGAAAAAGGCTGTACTAGGTTTACTCATTATAATTATCATTATTTCCGCTTGCTCTTGCAATGGGCAGCATGTCGGTAGCCAGGATATGAGTAGACCACTCATATATGTAAAAAATTTAATCCAACTTAAAGATGTCTCTGCACCAGAGGCTCAAACTATTTCAGAGGAAATCGAGAAGGCGGTAATCGCATCGGGTCGCTATGAGGTAATGAGTCAATCACAAGTGAAGGAGCTGTTCAATAATGCCGAAAAGAAGCAGATATTCGGGTGTAATGCCGAAGAATGTTTACGGCAGATAATGAAAACCACCATGACCGATTATCTTCTCTATGGTACTATTAGCAAAGATGAAGGTGAGTATGCGATTTCGGTGAATTTGATGCGTCAGAAAGAGGGGGAAACAGCCGTGGTGGATAAGACAGCCACGAAGTTTACACGATCACTCTCGACCAAATCTCTTACAAATATCACCAAGTTATTAATTAGTACTCTTCATGGAGAGAAAGTAATAGATGATAGCTCTAAAATACTGAAGGTGCCTAAATTGGAAGGTGATTTAGTTTATTTTATTGTAAATTCAACACCACCAGGGGGTGATTTATATATCAGTGATATAAAGAAGGGATCCACACCTCGACGTTTACTTTTGCCAGCGCTCACTTACAAGGGAAAGATTGAGAAATTTGGATACCAAACCGCTGAATTTGATATGAACCTCCAAGATAAACATGACTATAACATTTATCTCAAGAAGGAGGTATATACTCTCAGTATAAAGGCCGATACTGGTATGACGAATGAGATTGATATATTTGAGGGTGATTCAATTCTTGGGAAAGTCCATAAAACGGGAATTTTATTAATAATTGAGTCAGGTGAGCACCTCCTAACATTAAAAAGTAAGGATTATGAGGAAAAGCATATCGTTGTAAACATTTCGAAATCGACTTCACTTACAGTAAAGCTCAATAAAATACCTCTTGTTATGAAGAAGGCTACTATTGATGACCTTTCAATAGTAGGAAGTAAGAAACCCTTAATTTACATAAAAAACCTTGAATTGACAAAAGAAATATCGGCAGTGGAGGCACAGGCTGTTTCAAGCGAAATCGAGAAGGCTGTAATCGCATCGGGTCGCTATGAGGTAATGAGTCAATCTCAAGTGAAGGAGCTGTTCAATAATGCTGAAAAGAAGCAGATATTCGGGTGTAATGCCGAAGAGTGTTTACGGCAAATCATGAAAACTACCATGACTGATTATCTTATTGTTGGGAAAATTATTAATAATGAGGGTTTATATTCCATCTCAGTAAATCTAATGCGAATGACAGAGGACGAAGTCCCGATGGTGGTGAATAATGTAGTACGGACAACAGATTCGCTTTCTACAAAATCACTTATGCTCCTTGCCAAGGAGCTGATTGAGGTTTTGCATGGAGAGAAGAAGGAGACAAAGCATGGGACAGAAAAGGAAATTGGTGGTATGAATTTTATATATATTAAGGGAGGAACGTTTTTAATGGGATCTCCTAAGGATTGGGATCTAGGCACAGAACGCCCCCAGCACCAGGTAACCTTGAGCGGTTTTTGGATGGGGAAATATGAGGTGACTCAGAAACAATATGAAGATATCATGGAAAAGAATCCAAGCTTTTTCAACGTATTGCTCAAGGGAAATCATCCGGTGGAAACAGTAAGTTGGGATGATGCCACCACTTTCTGTGAAAAGTTCAGTGCTAAACATGGTATAAAATCGCGACTACCCTATGAGGCTGAGTGGGAATATGCATGCCGAGCCGGGAGTACAACGGAATATTACTGGGGATCAAACATTAAGGATGATTATCTATGGCACGGTTTCAATTCCAAAGGAAAAACCCACTCGGTTGGAGGCAAGCTTCCTAATTCCTGGGGATTGTATGATATGAACGGCAATGTAGCTGAATGGTGTATGGACTGGTACGATCAAGATTATTATAAGGTGAGTCCAACTATTAATCCAAAGGGCCCTTCATCAGGGGTATACCGTGTTGTGCGGGGTGGGTCTTGGGAAAATAATCTCACCATAGGTGTAATCGATTTCATATTCCGCTCGTCGTATCGAAGTCACAAATACCCGGAATACAAGGATAATAAAAGCGGGTTTAGACTCGTAATTACACCGGGTGATTAATGTTGTTTTATGATTTAATTGCTGGATTCCTTATTCACTGAGAATATACACAAGAAAACCGCGATGATCCATCTGCTACGGAGTGGAACTCTATCGACAGAAAATGCATGGATAACCAAAGGAGTCAATTATGAATAGTAGCTCTTTATTAGATTTTTTCTTACTATCGTTTTTAATACTGTTTATGAGTTGTACTTCAAGTTTATCTCGTGAGGAGATAGGTGTTGACGTAAACGAGAAACCACTTATCTATGTAAAAAATCTAATCTCTACCAAAGGGGTGAGTCCAGAAGAAACGAATATCATTTCCAGTGAGATAGAAAAAGCGGTGATTTCTTGCGGCCGCTACGAGGTTATGAGTCAATCTCAGGTGAATGAGCTCTTTAAAGCCGCAGAGCAGAAACAGCTCTTAGGTTGTAACGCAGAAGAGTGCCTCCGGAAGATTATGAAATCCACCATGACCGATTACCTGCTCTACGGCTCCATCAGTAAAGACGAGGGGGAGTATGCAATTTCAGTGAATCTAATCCGTCAGAAAGAGGGAGAAACCTTTGTGGTGGAGAAGACAGCCACGAAGTTTTCGCGCTCGCTCTCATCCAAATATTTAACGAGCATTGCACAAGAAATCATTAAGGATCTTCGTGGCGATAAGAACGATATAAGTATGATAACATCTGATGATGATTCAGACGTCCTTATTGAAGTCAATGTCAAATCAACGCCACCTGGTGCCAAACTTTATATAAACGAAGTATTGAAAGGAGAAACTCCACTAATAATCCGAATGCCAGCATTTAAATACCAAGGGAAATTAGCTTATACTGGATACATCTTAAACAAGTTTGATATATCTATCCCACAAAAGATTGATTATTACATCAGCCTTGAAAAGGTATCCAACCAATTACTAAAGACTAAAAAAATTGGAGATATGGATTTTATTTATATTCCTGGTGGATTATTTGTTATGGGTTCAAAAATAAAAACAGGAAAATGGGTTATTGATGATGTTGTTCCTGAACATGAAGTAACACTTGATAGTTTTTGGATGGGGAAATATGAGGTGACTCAGAAACAATATGAAGATATCATGGGAACAAATCCAAGTCATTTCCAGGGAGATCCAAAACTACCGGTTGAGAGGGTAAGTTGGAATAATGCAATGGCTTTTTGTAAAAAATTCAGCGCCAAGCATGGTATTGAAGTGCGCCTGCCCTATGAGGCCGAGTGGGAATATGCCTGCCGCGCCGGGAGCACAACGGAATATTACTGGGGAGATACAATCGATGGAGATTACCTTTGGTGGGATGACAATTCAGGATACAGAACTCATCCAGTTGGTAATAAACTCCCGAATGCATGGGGGCTTTACGATATCATTGGTAATGTAGCGGAATGGTGTATGGACTGGTATGATAAAGACTATTATAAGGTGAGTCCAAATATTAATCCCAAGGGACCTACAGCGGGGAAATCCCGTGTTGTGCGTGACGTTTTGCGGTACAATGACGTTGGTAAATCATGCTTCCGCTCGTGGGGCCGTTACTTTGACCACCCGAATTACGCGAGCTATTGGTACGGGTTTCGCTTGGTGGTTTCACCCGGAGAATAATGATGTGGTTTAACTGCGCAACTGATTTATAGTTTACTATACAACTCGAAGAGTTTAATACATTTGATCATAATTACTGTGGATTCTTAATTGTCTTAAGAGTTGTTATAATAGACCTACATCACCATAAGCGGTTTAAATTAAAAAGCAGTAATAAAATACTCAAATAAAGCAAGTGACCATTTTTAGATGATATGAAGTCTGGAAGTAATATTATGCAGGAGCGACGAGTGTTGCGGTGCGATGAGATCGCCATGTAGACTGTCACCGCCTGCCGAATTACCGAAATCAAGAAGAGACGATCTGTTGATTATTTGTTGAGTAAATGTTAAAAAATAGACTAAAACAACTGAGGATCAAACAACTGAGATAATAATGTTTGATCTGCTGAAGAATTATCTAATGCCTGACGAATTATAGTCGGATTCCTTGGAATTTTTCTGGAAATTTCCTTGCATTTTCTGTGCATTATCAAACACATCTAAAGAATTCTTAGATAACTTTCGTTTTTCAGCAAAAATTCAGTAAAAATTCAGCATATCACTGACTCTTCTTCCTTCATTCGATTGTACAAAAAGTGATTTACATACATGCTCTAATATTAGAAATATTGTATAGTCATATATTGATTATACTTTAAAACGATATTCAAGCTCCAGCAATATAAATGAACAAGAAAGCCCTCAGTGAACGCGATATCTGCACCAAGTTTATCATACCTGCCATAAAAGACGCTGGCTGGAACATCGACACACAGTTAAGGGAAGAAGTCTCCTTTACCGACGGGCGCATCTATGTGAAGGGGAATAAAACCGCGCGCGGTGAAAAGAAGCGCGCCGATATCATCCTGTACTATAAGCCGAACATCCCGGTTGCGGTCATTGAAGCGAAGGATAACAATCACTCTGTCGGCGCCGGGATGCAGCAGGCGCTGCACTATGCGGAAATGATGGATATCCCTGTTGTCTATAGCTCCAACGGTGATGGCTTTCTGGAGCACGATAAAACGAATGCTACCGGTAAGGTCGAGCAGGAGCTTGGCCTGGACCGTTTCCCCTCGCCGGAGGAGCTCTGGAAGCGTTATAAGCGGTATAAAGGGATAGAAACACCGGATCAGGAACACATCGCCTCCCACGATTACTTTTTCGATGGAAGCGGCAGAAAGCCCCGGTACTACCAGCAGAACGCCATCAACAGGGCCGTGGAGGCCATTGCAAAGCAGCAGAAGCGGATTCTCCTGGTGATGGCCACCGGCACGGGAAAGACCTATGTGGCTTTTCAGATCATCTATCGGCTCTGGAAGAGCGGGAGAGCGAAGCGGATACTGTTTCTTGCCGACAGGAACGCCCTTATCAATCAGACCAAACGGGGCGACTTCAAGCACTTCAAAGACCGCATGACGGTGATCCGCAAGAAGCAGATAGACAAGGCCTACGAGATATACCTGGCGCTGTACCAGGGGCTGACGGAGTACGATGAGGACAGGGACGCGTACCGGGAGTTCAGTCCCGATTTCTTTGATCTCATCGTCGTGGACGAGTGCCACCGGGGAAGCGCGGCCGCGGACAGTGCCTGGCGGGAGATACTGCAATACTTTACCAGCGCTACACAGATCGGTCTTACGGCGACTCCCAGGGAGACGAAAGACATATCGAACATCGAATACTTTGGTGAACCAATTTACACCTATTCGTTGAAACAGGGCATCGAGGATGGATTCCTTGCACCCTATAAGGTTATCCGTGTGGGGGTGAATGTCGATCTTGAAGGCTGGCGGCCCGAAATCGGCAAAAAGGATAAAGAAGGGAATACCATCGAAGACCGTGTGTATAATGCCAAAGATTACGACAGGAACCTCGTCATTGAAGAGAGAACGCTTTTAGTGGCCCGCAAGGTGACGGAGTTCCTTAAAAAGACCGACCGGTTCGATAAAACCATTATCTTCTGCGTGGATATCGAACATGCCGAGAGAATGCGGCAGGCCCTGGCCAATGAGAACAGCGACCTGGTACAGATCAATTACAAGTATATCATGCGTATCACCGGCGACGAAGAAGAGGGGAAACGGGAGCTCGATAACTTTATCAACCCTGAGGAGCGGTATCCGGTTATCGCCACCACCTCGAAGCTCATGACCACCGGCGTTGACGCGCAGACGTGCAAGCTCATCGTGCTGGACAGCGTGATCAATTCCATGACCGAGTTCAAGCAGATCATCGGGCGCGGTACCCGCATCAACGAGGAATACGGGAAAAGTTATTTCACCATCATGGACTTCCGCAACGTGACGGACCTCTTTGCTGATCCTGCCTTCGACGGCGATCCTGTCATGGTGAAGCAGGTGAGGGGAGATGCCCCGCTTACCGATGAGGATATCAATCCCGAAATGGATGGTGATATCATCGACAGTGAAACCGGCAAGCCCATTGATTTCACCGAGTACCAAGAGAGCAGCGGGAAGGCCGAGGTGATCGCCGATGGTGACGGCCCCAGGGCCCAGGGCAAGATATATGTCGCCGGTATCGACGTATCAATCCTGAATGAACGGGTACAGCACCTGGACGGGAATGGCAAGCTCATTACCGAAAGCCTCAGGGACTACACGAAGCGCACCATACTAAAGGAATTCCGGTCCCTCAAGGATTTCCTCACTAAATGGAATACGGCAGATAAGAAAAAGGCGATCATCGATGAACTGGAGGAGCACGGGGTCATCCATGAAAACCTCAGGGAAGAGGTGCAGAAAGACCTGGATATCTTCGACCTCATCTGCCATGTGGCGTGGGACATGCCTGCCCTGACGAGACGAGAACGGGCTGATAACGTGAAGAAGAGGAACTACTTCACGAAATACGGCGACAAGGCCCGCCTGGTCATCCAGGCGCTGCTGGACAAGTATGCCGACGAAGGCATCGAGAATATCGAGGACCTGTCGGTGCTGAAGATTGAACCATTTACCGCCATGGGTACCCCGGCGGAAATAGTTTCGATCTTTGGTGGCAAAGAGGCGTATTTGAAAGCGATCAAAGAACTTGAACAAGAGATCTATAGAGCCGCCTGATGAAACCACGAATGGACACGAATACACACGAATTGATTTACAAGGAAGAAGTTTATGAAATTGTCAATGCGGCGATGGAGGTTTTGAACACACTCGGTCATGGTCTGTTTGAAAAGGTGTATGAGAATGCATTGGTTGTCGAAATAAAAAGACGTGGCATATCTATCGATCAACAGAAGCGTTTTGATGTAATCTATAAAGACGAGCTCGTCGGAGAATATATGCCTGATCTGATAGTGTACGATCGCATCATACTCGAAATAAAAACAATTGACACGATTACCAATCATGAGAGGGGGCAGGTCATTAACTATCTCCGGTTGACCGGCTTGAAACTTGGATTAATACTTAATTTTAAAAAGGCAAAGCTTGAATGGGAGCGAATTGTATTATAAAACCATATTCGTGCTCATTCGTGTTAATTAGTGGTTATTGCTTATATGAAAAACATCGGTAGTATCATCAAGTCATTACAGAACATCATGCGCAAGGACCCGGGCGTATCCGGCGACGCCCAGCGCATCGAGCAACTGGGCTGGCTCATCTCCCTGAAGATACTGGACGACAAGGACAAGGAGTTGGAGCTCATCAACGATTCCTACGCGTCGCCGATCCCGGAGGAACTGCGGTGGAGGAACTGGGCGGCGAACGACGAGGGGATGACCGGCGACGAGCTGAAGAACTTCATCGACGGCAAACTATTCCCGAAGCTCAAGAACCTCGACGTGAGCACCGGCAACAAGCGGGCCCTCATCATCCGGGAGATCTTCGAGGGGACCAACAACTACATGAAAAACGGCACCGTCATCCGCCAGGTGCTGAACCAGCTCAACCAGATCGACTTCAATATCTCCGAAGACCGGCACATGTTCGGCGACATGTATGAAACCATCCTCCGGGACCTGCAGAGCGCCGGAAATTACGGTGAATTCTACACCCCCCGGGCGATCACCGACATCATGACCGAGCTCGTCAATCCCCGGCTGGGCGAGAAGGTGCTGGACCCCGCCTGCGGCACCGGGGGCTTCCTCACCAGCGCCATCGAGAACATCCGACGGCAGGACGTGAAGGGCGTCGACGACCTGAAAACGCTGGAAGCCACCATCCACGGCATGGAATTCAAGCCCCTGCCGTTCATGCTGGCGGTGACCAACCTCATCCTCCACGACATCGAAGTGCCCAACATCGATTATACCGACAGCCTGAACCGGGAATACACCGGCATCGGCCAGAAGGACCGGGTGGACGTGATCCTGGCCAACCCGCCCTTCGGCGCGTCCGTAACCGACGGCGCTGAGACCAACTTTCCCCAGAACTACCGCACCACGGAAAGTGCGGACCTGTTCCTGGTGCTCATGATCCGCTACCTGAAAGAGGGTGGCCGCGCGGCGATCGTGCTGCCCGACGGGTCGCTCACCGGCGACGGGGTGAAGCAGCGCATACGCCAGCATTTCCTGGAGAGCTGTAACCTCCATACGATCGTGCGTCTGCCCAATTCGGTGTTCCAGCCCTACGCGAGCGTGGCGACGAATCTGCTTTTCTTCATCAAGGGCGAGCCGACTAAAGAGATCTGGTACTGGGAGCACAAACTTCCCGAAGGAGTTAAGGCATATTCCAAGACGAAGCCGATACAGAAAAGCGAGTTTGAGAACCTGAAAAAGTGGTGGAAGAAGCGGAAAGAGAGCGAGCTGGCCTGGAAGGTATCGATAAAGACAATTGCTGAGAATGGATATACTCTTGATATAAAAAATCCCCATACGCCGGAGGCGGAGCATACATACTCAAGTAAAGAATTATTGTCTATGCTTCATGATTCTTTCAGGAAGAGTGATGAGTTGTTGGGTAAGTTGAAGAAGGAACTGACTGAGAGATAATGGTTCTCGCAAAGAACGCGAAGGTCGCAAAGATAAAGCAATATCCTTTCTTCGCGTACTTTGCTGTCTTTGCGTGAAATATAAAATGTCACATAGACTACGCAGAGAGCGCAGAGGAGAACCACGAATGGACACAAATGGACACGAATAAGGATTTATAATGAGTCATTTTGATATTGTTAAGCTTTCTGAAGTAATTAAACAACGCAAAGGGAGCATTATTATTGATAATGATAAGGAATATAAACTATGCCGAGTTCAATTGCACCGACGAGGTGTTGTCCTACGCGGGAAACAATTTGGATATCAGATAAAAACAAAAAAACAGCAGATATGTCATGCTGGTGATTTAATTGTCGCTGAGATGGATGCCAAATTTGGAGGATATGGTTTTATTCCCTCAGAATTAGAAGGAGCAATTGTAAGTAGTCATTATTATTTATATAGTCTTGATAAATCAAAAATAACTCAAGAGTACTTACAGACTTTGATTAAAACTGATTATATTCAAAATCAAATTGAAGCAAAAGGGAGTACTAATTATTCTTCAATAAGGGCATGGGAATTTCTGGATTATAAAATTCCATTACCAAGCTTAGAAAGACAACATGAAATTTCTTTGAATTATATTAGACATGATAATTTTAAAGAATCATTTATTCGGGAAAACGATTATCAATCCTCCTACCTCTCCCTTCTCCGACAAGCCATCCTGCAGGAAGCCATCGAAGGAAAATTAACCGAGGCCTGGCGTAAGAAAAATCCTGTCAAACCGGGCGACCCGGACTACGACGCGGCGTCGCTTCTTGAGAAGATCAAGGCTGAAAAGCAGAAGCTCATTGCGGAAGGGAACCCTTCGACCGGGCTCAGGGCGAGGATTAAGAAAGAGAAGCCCCTTGTCCCGATTAAGCCCGAGGAGGTGCCGTTCCAGGTGCCGGAGGGGTGGGTGTGGTGCAGGTTGGGGGAGGTGTGTTTTAAAATAACTGATGGTTTTCACAATACTCCTAAAAAATTATTAAAAGGAATTCCTTACATAGCTGCGACACATGTGAAATCAGATAAAATTGATTGGGAACAATGTCATTATGTATCTGAAAAGGATCATAAAGAACTATTTACGAAAACGTATCCACAAAAAGGAGAAATATTATTAGTTAACATTGGAGCTGGATGTGGTACACCTGCAATTATTGATGTTGACTTTGAGTTTAGTTTTAAAAATACAGCAATTTTAAAATTTAACCAATCACATATTTCTAATAAATATATATTCAATTATTTTATTCTTAAACGTAATGAAATTTATTCAGAGCTTACAAAGGGAGGTTTACAACCTTTTTTAAGTTTAAGTATACTAAATAATATTATAATCCCGCTTCCCCCTCTTGATGAACAGTATGCTGTTGTTGAGCGAGTTGAGCGGCTTGTCGCAATGGTGAATGAGCTGGAAATGCAGGTGGCCGAGCGGAAGGAGCGGGCGGAGGAGTTGATGCAGGCAGTGTTAAGGGAGGCGTTTGAGGCATGAGGCGGGGGATTTGGGGAGAGCAATGGGGGATTGTTGGGAGTTATGTGTTCTGATGCTGTAAAAAAATGATTTTCGAGTTATTATAAAATGAGAAAAATATTAAAATTATCAGATACAATTCACTCCATTCCGCTTGGTGATTTTCCAATTACCGGCAATCTTAATAAAGATGTGGAAGCTTATGTTAAGTATAAAAATATACCAAGTCATATTCAAAATTTAAACGACAATATTTTTGTGACACTCATTTTTCGGTTAGGATTTGGACAAAAAATGACTGTTCATACACTTACTGAAGGTGTAATAGATAAAGTAAAAAATACAAAAATTGAAAATGTACCTAATGAAGTTCCAGATTTAATGAAACATTCGTTTCTATTTGAAGCAAAAAATGATAATGTTCTTTTTGATAATATTGTTTCAATTGGCGGCTTTACATATAATAATGAAATATGCTTATTAATTGGTAAAAAAGATAGTTATTATATCCAACACCATGATGCGTCCTTTGATGGTAGAAAAATTGAAGACCTTAACTTGGTTTACAATACAAATATTAATTACCCTGAGTCATTTATTCAAATGAAGGAAAGGAAAGATACTTTTGCTTTTGTAACAATTCTTTCATTAATGCTTGAGGCTGACCGAACACCTTTGATGGTTGATAGTAAAGCAGAGAAGAAAAATTACAAAACTAAAAGTATAATAAAGAATATTACTGAAACAGGTTGGATTAATAAACGTATCTATATAGATAAAAATATTCAATATAAAAATAATTCTAAAGGCTATAGCGAATTAAATAAAAATGGTAAACTATTAAAAGATGTTATTGTTCATGGATTTTTAAGGAAGCAGCATTATGGTAAAGATAATGCTCAAATAAAATGGATATATATAGATAGTTTTGATTCAACAAGATGGGCAAGTAATAAGGATATAAATGTTACTGTGGATATATATGATAAAAAAGAATGAAAACAAATTTATTGTATAAGCGCGCGTTGCTCGGCCATCCTGGTCTCGCAAAAGATAAGAAGAGTACTTTTGGAAAGTATTAAAAAGCGTAAAATGAATCGAGAGGAAAAACTCGCTGATGATTATTTAAAAAATATTTATAACAATGTACTTTTTGAACCTGATGGTAATATCCCACCTGATTTTTTAATAAATAATGACATAGCTGTTGAAGTTCGTAGATTAAATCAGCACAAAATAATTTCAGGTAAATACCAACCATTAGATAATAAATCGCTATCTATATTTCATTCTATTGAAAAGGCCATAGAAAGTATAAAATCAGAAAATAATAATTGTTATATCGTTAGTATTGATTTTGAACAACCAATCGATATTAGATTTATTAAAAAAGAAATTATTAATAGACTCAAACAATTCTTAGGAAATCCAGTACCATTACCATGTAAAATTGAAATTAATGATAGTTTTAGTTTTGAAATTTATCCTGCTGAACCAAAATATTCTTCCACATTTATTTTAGGTGCTATGAATGATCTTGATAATGGTGGATTTATATTATCGCTCCTGATAAAAAATATAAATATTTGTATCGACGAAAAGACGGAAAAGATTCAACGTTATAGGAATAAATATAGAATATGGTGGTTAATACTTATTGATACCATTGGATATGGTTCTTATAAATCAGAAATTAATTCAATAAAATCGAAATTAGTAATTGATCCCGTTTGGTCTAAAATAATAATATTGAATACTTTGAATGGTGAATTTATAGCAGAAATAACATGACACCATCAAGCTCAACATCCATGTTTCAATTGTTTTCTGTATCATAAATATAGACAAGTGCTTACTGCATATAACTCAGTGTATGGTGCTTGCGCTCCTCGGGCAGTGGTAAAGTGACATTGATGAATATTTTAGGAGAATATTTATGCAATCATTACATATTTTACAAGGTGGATATAAAATGATGATAAAGCATTATTTGTAAAACAAAGTAAGATGAAATCACTTACTTGGACTGTCCCCAAGAAAGCCATCATGGGAGATGATGTAGTTATTTTTATTAATGCATTTGGTTTTTATGCGACCGGATACGTTAAATCCTTGCCAGTAAAGGATAAGAATTGGAGTAATAGGTATTCAGCTCTAATAGATAATATATCATTAATTGTACAATTATCGTAATGACCTGACAATCATTTGAAAAACAGAAGAAGTGGGTGCATACAGTGGAGAGGTTGAAGCAGAGGTGGGTGGTACTATGACAACCCTTTTTGGCAAGCTGGATAAGATTAAATATTTGCAGATTGTGCATAATGACAAACCAGCAGATTTAAGTTTCACAGAGATATTCGACACGAATTCATTTGATGAAATTTCAATAACCACATTTGTATCATCTCCCGGTTTTTTCTTTGAAAACACAAAAAAATTTAAAGATGTGACACTCGTCCTTGGTATTGAAGATAATGAATCGATCAGCAGGTTTTATTTTGATCCGGTTGTACAGAATGAGTTTTATAAAGACGCGGACAAAGAAACGATTTTAAAAATAAAAAATGGAAGTTTGAAAATTTACTTTGCCCCTTTAAATACATCTATTCATTCTAAATTATACATTCTGAAAAATTCAACAACGGGCAATGCGAGATTGATTTTGGGTTCCGCTAATTTCACCGAAAACGCCTTTTCCGGTAAAAGACAGTTTGAAGAAATTATAGTATTTGATAATGATTATAATCCGGCAATCGTTAAGCTTTATGAGGAACGGTTTTCATATATTCTTAGCCAGTGTGTTGACTTTGTACCAGAAAGATTAAAAAAGAAGATCAAAGATGGAATCACCATTAATAACATCAATCTTAGTGAAGACGATTTTATTGAAGCTCTAAAGGATAATGTAAAAAGAATAACTCAGACAATTACAATAACTGAAGATACAGCTCGGGAGTTTGATATTCTTAAAACAAGTCTTCACAATGACGAAGCAAATGTAAAAAGTAAACTTGAGAGCATTAATCGTACCAGGACAATATTTGAGAATATCAGTAAAAACAAGGACGGTATAGTCGCAATTATTACTCCCTCTGAAATTACACGGAAAAAGGAAACGATTATTTCTAAGACCTTTATTAAAGAAGATAAGAAAATATTTACCGACAACAGAATCAAAGCATATTACTCTAAAAGCGCGGATAGCATTTTTAGGGAAGACGTATCGAGCGGCTGCAGTATACATTATGCAGCGAAAGCCGATCTTAATGTATTAAAGGAAAAATTTATTCTATTAAACAGGTTTATTGATGCCTATGACGAGTTTACAATTAATGATGTAAAAGAGACAAAGCTCCGTATTTTTGAAGCGATTCTATACTCATTTATTTCGCCGTATATCTGGAAGATAAGAGACGAATATGCCCGTATAGATAATAAAAACGAGGCAAGAGCATCTGTTCCAATTTTTTTATTAATTGCGGGACAATCTCAATCGGGGAAAACTCATCTAATCAAATTCATTAGCAAGATCATGGGAAATTATGGAAATTATTATCATTTCACAAAGCAGGGTCGGCTATTTTCGCAGGATCATATAAATCCTCAGATTATTGATAATTTTCTTTATGAAGAGATCCTTACTCCTGTATTTGTAGATGAAATCTCCAAGGAATACTTTAGCTCGCAAAGCTCCGTTACGAGCAATTATATGGGTGAGGATTTTGTAAAAAAGATTACTAATACCAAAGAGGGAGTATTTCCCGGAGTCATAGCAACAAGCAATACCGATTTTTCAGCGAATCCCCAGGTGATGAGAAGAATTTACTATATACAACTCAATAATCCCTTTGATCCGGATAAAAAGACTGAGACTTCAAACTACTTTAATGAAATATATGAAGCATTCGGTACGGAGCTTTTTCAAGATTTTTTATTTAGACTTGAACAAAAGTTCAAAGAGGAAATGATAATCAATCAAGAAGATTTTTTATGTGTTGGCAGATCAATCTTTCTTGAATACTTTACGGAAATCGGTATTCCTGTTCCTTCATGGTTTTCTCCTGGAAGAATCGATGATTATTATTTAAGGGGAAAACAATTATGGCAACGACTCTATAGAATGAAGAAAAAAGGTTTTAATGAAGATAAATCAAAAAATGAAATTACTATTGATGATGATATTGTCTTTGGCAGTAAGCTTACCGTAAGCAGGGATAAACGTGAATGCTTACAGTATCTTCATGCCGGAATAATTATTGAGGACAAGGGACTCGTTGTTTTGAACAGGAAAAAGTTTTTGGGGTTTATCAGCGAAGAAAATTCCGTAATATCATTTATAAAACGGTTAAAAAAATCATAGCAAATATACTGCTCCCCTGACCTGACAATCCACCTATAAAACATGATATATTGTAAAATACTGAGAGAATATATCATGGGGAATGAATCTGATTTTGATAGTCCACAAAGATTGACAACGAAAAGAAAGACGGTATTGGTGTTGAGTATTTTTATAGGTGATATTTCAACACAGGAAGCAGCCCGCCAGAATGGGTTAACAGTGGCAGAAATTCAGGAATGGAAAGACTGTTTTCTATCGGGTGCAGAAAGCGCGTTGCAGAGCCGTTCCAAAGACGAAGAAGCGCTCAAGGATGAACAGATCAAGAAACTGGAACGCAAGGTGTGCCAGTTGGTGAAGAATTTGGGCGATACTCTACTTTTGATATCGATTATAACGGATTCGTTGAAGATGAAACCCTTGGCCGCAGTTTCGTCCGAAGCCTTGAAGTGATCGGTGAAGCGGTGAAACACCTGCCTCAGGATTTCAGGGACTCCGATGACGGCATTGAATGGAAGAAGATCGCCGGAATGAGAGATATGTTGATTCAGCATATTTTCGGCGTCGATTACAAGCTGGTATGGGACGTGGTGAAAAACCATGTTCCCGATTAAAAAAAAAGTATATTGAGACATTGATATGAGTTTCCCCGCCCGGATCGTCCGGAAACCCTGGAACTACTGCAACATCCGTGACTTTCGGTTGAATTATGATTTCAGGCTGACATACGGAAAAATCGCCAAAAACCGCTAAAAAACAACATAAAAACTTGACAGTACATTGTGTTGTATCCATTTTAAACAGCAGAAAAAAGTTTCGCCAACGTGGCTCAGTCGGTAGAGCAGCTCACTCGTAATGAGCAGGTCGCCGGTTCGATTCCGGCCGTTGGCTCACACGCACAGGGGCGTCCCGGAAGGGGCGCCCCTCTGTTATCCCGCCGCTGCGACCTCCGGGGCATACCCAATTTATATTGACACCACTGAATCAATAGACGATAATTTGACGGATGATTATCGCGAACCGGCATTGTTGACGGTTCGACCCATGCCAATGCGGAGGCGGTCATGGCCGGTCCCCTGGAAGGGCTCAAGATTCTGGACTTCACCTATCTGCTACCCGGTCCCTTCGGGACAATGATGCTGGCGGACCTGGGCGCCGACATCATCAAAATCGAAAACAGCGGGAGCCCGGACATCGTGCGGCTCATGCCCCCCCACATAGACGGCATGAGCGCCCTCTACTCGCACCTGAACCGGGGGAAGAGATCGCTCACCCTGGACCTGAAAAAACCTGAGGCGCGGGAGATCGTGTTCCGGCTGGTGCGGGAATACGACACGGTGATTGAACAGTTCAGGCCGGGAGCCATGGACAGGCTCGGCATCGGCTACGGGGCGCTCGGCGCCATCGCCCCCTCCCTGATATTTTGCTCCCTCACCGGCTATGGGCAGACCGGCTCGTACGCCTGCCGCGCCGGGCACGACATCAACTATATGGCCCTCTCAGGCGCGGACTCCCTTTCGGGACGGCCGGACACCGGGCCGGTCCTCTCCGCGATACAGGTTGCGGACATCGCCGGCGGGTCAAAGAACCTTGTCATCGGTCTGCTGGCCGCGCATATCGGAAGGATGAACACGGGGAAGGGCGATAGGGTCGACGTGTCCATCACCGACGGCGTCTTCGCCATGACCGCCTTTTCCACTGCCGGTTATCTTGCCGGCGGTGCGGAGCCCCACAGGGGCGATCTCCTGACCGGCGGCGCCCTGTACGACTACTATCCCGCGGCCGGCGGCGGGTATCTTTCCGTGGGGCCCATCGAACCGAAATTTTTTGCCGAGTTCTGTGAAATAATCGGGTGCCCCGACATCGCCGCACACGGCATATTGAACTGGGAGGCCAAAGGGCGCGTGGCAGAAATTATCGCCGGGAAGCCCCTGTCCCACTGGCGCGAAAAATTCAGAGACCGCGACGCCTGCGTCGAGCCGGTGCGGACGGTGGCGGAAACGGTGTCATCCCCGCCGATATCTGAGCGCGACATGGTGGTGCCGGTGACCGCCTTCGGCGGCAGGGAGGAGCGGCAGATCGGGAACCCGATAAAGTTTTCGTCGGGGCGTCACTACGCCCGGCTGGGAGGGGTGCCGCCGGGGTTCCACAACGAGGAGATACTCAGGGGTATCGGCTACGGCCCGGATGAAATCGCCCGGTTCAGGGAATCGGGCGCGGTGGGGCCGTAAACCTCGGATTTATGTCATTTTTTTTTACGGGGCGCCTTTTTCTTTTTCTGTTCCGCTTCTTTGAAATGCTGTTTGAACGCCTCGAAATCCAGGGGACCGTCGATGTCGTTTTCCCAGTGCGCCGCGTTTTTTTTAATATGATACAGTATTCCGCCGGTTTTGCTGAAGTCCGTTTTATGAAGGAAGGTGATGACGCTGAAAAAGGTGTCATTGATGTCGTTTTCCACGATACACCTGTTCTTCACCTGTCTGATGGTATTGAACTGCTTCGTCCTCCACATGTGGTACAGGATTTTCGAGAATGTCCTGGGGGTCAGAGCCTTCCGGAGGTTGTAGAAAAAGTTCGCTGTCTCATTTTCGATCATTCCGTCGACAGTCGGATGTTTTATGATCGCGCCGGTATTGCCGACCCTGGCCTGAAAGGTGTCGAAGCCCACGAAGCTCTTGAGCTTTCCCGCGTTTTTCCCGCGTTTGATGTACCTGATCCTGTGATGGAGCCAGTTGTCGTCCTTCATGTCTTCGTATTCGACGATCCCGTATATCAGATGCACCGTGTTTCCGCGGTGGTCCTTCCGCTTTCCGAGGATCGAGTTATACTCCTGATGCATGTACGTTACGTCCTCGGGAGTGATCCGGGGCGTGTCGCCGAAGAATATGTCGACCCGCTGTCCGTATTCAACGTGGTTGAAATAAAAGTCTTTCCAGTGGCCGCCCACGGTCTTTTTCATCTGAACGACCTTCAATCCTTTATAGCGCGACGCGTCTATCACGCGATTGAAGCTCTGCACATCGTTGTAGACATAAATTTCGTCGTATATTCTTTTCCCGTTTATTTCCGCCCCGTATACCGCGTCGATTACGTACTGTATGACCGGCTTCCCCGCGAGGTCGCGGAGGAATTTGTTCTGGCCTATGAAAATTTCGTCGCCGTCGTAGGCCTTGCGTATCTCCTCCTCTTTCTTCTTCCTTTTCTCGGAATCGATTTTATCGTAACCCGCCAGTATAAGCGCTATGGGGGGTTTCCCACGGTGCTTCTTCGTGTCCGCCATTTCAAAGTCCCCGCATGAATTAATTGTACCTGGCAATGGCGCCGGCACATAATTGTAAGAATCCTATATCACACCGAAGGCGGTGAAAAGCAATGACTTTTTCAAGAAAGGGCCGGGGTTTTAACATCAATTATTGAAACGACGCGAGAATGTTTCTTAAAATGGCGATAGTCGCGGCGTACACCGGCGTAACTCCCGTATCGCCCAGGGGGATGGAAAGCAGGTCTCCCCGCAATGGTGCGTCAGAAGCGTAGTAGACGATGCCGACCTTAAGATTACTGGCCCTTTTTCTGAGCGTTGCCTGGGCCAGGGCCCGCGCGTACGGGATTCCTTCCATCTCCACCCCCATGGCGGACCAGTTGTCGCGGAAATATCGGAGAACGTCCTCGTTCTGGAGAAAAGTACCGGCAACGGTAAGCATCGGGCCCCTGTCGAACACCTCGTGGCGGTCAAGAATGCCGATAAAGTCGTCCCGGTTGAGGCAGTTGCCGAGATCGTACACGTCGCCGGTCCCCTGTTTCACGAAAAATGAAGGAAGCATGATGTCTCCCCTTTCTCCCACGAGAGTTCCGGCCTTCCCCATTATGTACACGCCGCGAAGCCTCGGCCCGAAGGTTTCGCACAGTTCGTTGAAGAGATAGAACCCTTCCTCGCCGAAGGCGTAATCCATGTTCAGGATTACCGCATCGATCGCCCCCGTATTCCAGCCGATTCGGTCATCGGCACGCGCGCCGTCAACGCGTTTCATGTCAATCAGCTGGCAGAACGGCATCCCGACCGGCGTCTCCAGATAGTGGATGCCCCCCTGCCGGTCCCTGGCGATGCGTTCAAGATCGATTCCGTCCCGGCCAGATTTGCGCATTTCTGCGTAACGCTGGAATCCGTCTCCTTCGCCGGTGAAGGCGCTCCGGACATGGGGTGAGAGGCAGTTCACCAGGCTGTGTCTGTTGCTTGAAACGAGATGGATCCGCTTGTCCGCCAGATCCAAAGCCGCCATCGATTCGAGTACCATCGTGCACCATGCCTTCGCGCGTTTGCTGTAGGCGCCCACGATGCTGAACCTGTCAGGAAAAATTATTTTGAGGTCCTTGGTGTGCGACATGATTACGGCCCTTACGAAATCCAGGAGGCCTCCTTCAAGTGTCCTGTCCAGGTTTTTCATGGCGCCGTAATCGGCCTTTAATTCCACTGACAGCTCGTGGAGCAGGGATTTGCGCTCCTCCGGTGAGAGCGACGCGTAATCCTCGATTTTTTCTATCGCATCCCATACCGAGTAACTCTCTCCGTCCTCCTGGGATTTCTCCAGATGATGGGCGTACTTGATGCGTATTTTGTCCGACTCAATCTGATAGCAGGTGAGGGCGGAGATGAAGTCGATAAGATCGCTCATGCCGCCGCTGAATGCGGTAACCAGGCTGTGTTCGCCGGTGCGATAGGTCGGCCTCCGGCGGGCACGGGTCTCCACCGGCACGAAATCCTCGGCAACCTCGCTTGCGATTTCACCTGTGACGGTTATCTGCCGTACGTTCCAGATGCCGACCGGGAGCCGCATGAGGACGTAGCTCAGCGCCGCCGCGTCGACGCGGTCATCATCGGCAACGTATTCGTACAGCGCCGGTCTTGACATCGCCATCAGCTGGCGGAGACTCGCCCCCGAATCGCCCCCCGGTTTATAGTATCCCCGCAGTATGATGCCCTTTGCGAGCGTTTCAAATTCCTCTATGGCAAGTCTGTTCTCAATGCTCATTGGCCGCATCTCCATAATAATGCGCCGGTGAAATAATAAATCGCCGAAACGCAACGCTTGTATTAATGATGCGATGTGCCGGATGAAATGTCAAATGTTATATCCATCAGGAACGGATGCTGTTCCCAATTCCCATAAGATACAATTGAGGAGGCGTCTTCTCTATCGGTCAAAGAAGTTTCTTATGCTCATCTCCGCGGTTTCTTGCGATATTTCTCAGTTTCATCCATTCCTTTTCATCCTGCGGAACATGTTCGAAATCCTTCTGATCCCTGCGCCGCAGCTTGATCGCCTCCACAGGACAATCGGTGACGCAGAGCCCGCAGCCGATGCAGCGTTCGTTGACCGTCGCGGTTGAGTCGAGTTCGATGGCCCTGACCTGGCAGCGGTCGAGACAGATGCCGCAGGCGGTGCAGAGATCGTGATCGACGACTGCTTCGAAGTTTGAGGACGCCAGCGCCTCCCGGTACCCCAGTTCGTTCATGGCCCGCATGAGGCCGCAGCAGCAGCCGCAGCAGTTGCAAATCACCATATGGCCCGTCTTCTGATTGTTCACCATATGAACCAGCCCGGACTGCTCCGCCGCGTCAAGAATTCTGAACGCCTCCTCTTTCGTGATGGGCCGTGAGAGGAAATGTCCCTCGAAATAATTCTCGATCGGCGCGACTGCGATGCACACCTCCTGCGGATGGTCGCATCCTTCGCCGAGCATCTTTTTCTCCTTTTTACATATGCAATCGGTGACCCCCCATGCTTTCGCTCCCTCTATAATGCCGGATATGCTTTCATACGGTTCGATCTGGGAGGGGTTGGGTATTTCTTTTTCGATGGGAATGACTTTGAGCAGCGCTGGCTTTTTCGTGAAGTAATCCCTGCCGAACACGTTATGCATGTATTCTTCCGACATGCGCACGAACTCTTCATCCATGCGTTTGTTCTGGAATTCGTAAATGCCGAACACAAAGGGGAGGAGTTTGTAAAGCATCACCGCTCCGAGCTTTACGCCCCATATTTGCCCCTTTTCATGCATCTCCAGGAGCTTTTCTGCAAGATAATTCCTGTCGAGGCCGGTGCGTTCGGCGATCGCTTCGGGAGTCTCCCAATTTAGCTTTAATTTCGTGGTGAGATCGGCTTCTTCTTCGGTAAATATTTTTTCCAAAATTTTTATCTCAAGCCCGTCGGGTGATGAAGGGTACCCGTTTGGGATCGTATCCAGTATTTCCCTTAATTTGTAATACACTTCTTTAGCCATGGTTTTCTCCAAAGATAACAGTGTTATGTTCCGTGATGTCCATATTCCCGCATTCCCATTCGGGTTCAACCATTTTTTTTGAATTTGAAGAATTTTCAGTGCTCTATTAAATCTAATAGATTCGGTAAAAGTAACCATTTTTTACAGAATAAATCGTTTCTATATTGTGATACACGGTTCATGCTTTCTGTTTATGCTGGTAGTGGTCATAATCAATATTTTAATGAGGTAATTCCCATGAGAACTACTCTTAATATCCATGTTGAAGTAGTAAATAGAATTGATAGTGCGGCAAAGGCAAGCGGCATATCCCGTTCAGAAATGATTGCAACATTACTGCGATTTTTTATGAATGAAAAGGTTAAACCGGACAATATTGGTAAAATGGTTCAATATCAGGACAGGTGTAAAAACGATGAGTGGCGTACCGTTCATGTTCGCTTCCGTGTTGATGACTATGAATGTTTTATTGATATGCGTAAATTTTATAAAATGTCAGTTTCCAAGCTCGTTGCACTTTCTGTAAAAAAATTTATCATAAATAAATCTGGGTTTTCATTAATTGGGGATAACTATCCCCATAAAAATTATGTTTTAATGAAACATGTGATTAATGATACAATTACTTGGAAAATAATATGGGGGTATCCGCCGGAGATTGAAAAAATACTGACAATTCAGTAAAAAAGTACATATAGTAAGCGAATCTTTTCCATATTGACAAAGCTGATTTCTTCAGCCATAATACAACATACAAATAAGGTAGCCGATGTAATCATTTTTTCATCATCGGCGATAATAAGGAGGTTGTCCGATGGAACCGAAAAGTGTGTGCATAAGCAGCGTGACAATAATACAGCAGATGACACAGCAGGATGCGAATCTGGCCGGAAATGTTCATGGCGGTGTCATCATGAGATTGATAGATAACACTGCCGGGATTGTGGCGGTCAGGCATACGAAAATGAACTGCGTTACCGCATCGCTGGACCAGCTTGATTTCCACAGTCCAGTTTTTGTGGGAGACCTGCTCCGTATTTCAGCAAGCATAAATTATACTGGAAGGACTTCGATGGAGCTCGGCGTCAGGGTCGAAGCGGAAAATTTCGTCACCGGCCAGGTAAGGCACACTGCTTCGGCATACCTTACTTTTGTCGCTCTGGACCAGGGGGGAAGACCCGCGCCAATTGTACCGTGCCTGTTCGAGAGCGAAAATGAAAAGCGGCGCAATTGCGAGGCGAAACGGCGCAGGGAAATAAGACTGATGGAGAAGAAAATCGGGAAAGAAATTCAATGTCCTGAATAATGAATTCCGATATCATGAAAACAGATGGACATATATGCGAGAACCATTCAGGAAGAGGGTAGAAAATTACAGAAACGCATATCGCAACACAAAAATTATCCCTATGACATACATTATCGGATGGACTTCTTTTGCTTTTCCAGTACACACTTTAAGCAGAGGGTAACTGACAAAACCGAAGGCAAGACCGTCGGCAATGGAGTAGGTGAGAGGCATGCCGATGATTACAAGGAAAGCCGGTATGGATTCGGTTATATCGCTGAAATCAATTTTTATTACATTCCCCAGAAGTATGGAACCGACAAAAATAAGCGCGGGAGCAATCACAGGATACAGAGTTAAGCCGGTACCTGCGGGAGTAAACCCGCCTCCGATCATTCGGGCAAGAGGTTCAAAGAATAGGGCGCCCAGAAACAGCAATCCGGCCATTACAGCGGTAAGACCGGTACGTCCACCTTCCTGAATTCCGGAAGAGCTTTCCACGTATGTGACGATAGTTGAAGTGCCGAAAAATGCGCCGTAAACAGACGCAAGGGAATCGGTAATGAGAATTTCCCTGATTTTCGGAATACTTCCATCCGGACGCATGAGGCCGGCCTGCTGTGTGACTCCCACCACTGTGCCGATCGTATCAAAAAGGTCCATAAAAAGAAACACTAATATATAGGGAATATATTGCGGCGACAACGCCTCCAGTATCCTCATTTTTCCAAGTGTTGGCATTATAGATGGAGGGGCGCTTACGATGCCGTGATACTGGACGATGCCGAATGGGAGTGCGAGCAGTGTGACCGACAGTATGCCAATAAGCATAGCCCCCCTGACCCTGAGATATGAGCATACGGCGATGATCAGAATTCCCAACAGCGCAAGAAGTACATGGGGCGATCTGACGTTGCCGAGCTGAAGAACGCCGTCAGCCGATTTCTGGACTATGCCGCCGTAAACAAGGCCTATGAATGCGATAAATACGCCGATTCCCACCGCGATACCTGCCTTGAATGAGGGGGGAATTGAATTGATTATCGCCTCGCGAATATTAAAAAATGTCAATAGTAGAAACAGTAATCCCGAAATGAAAATAATTCCCAGGGCGATATCCCAGGGAACCCCTAGGGCCTGTATCACCACAAAGGAGAAAAAAAAGTTTTCCCCCATTGCCGGAGCTAGGGCGATGGGATAGTTTGCATAAAGTCCCATCATGATGCACGCTGCAGCCGAGGTTATACAGGTTGCCGTAAGCACCGCACCGAAATCCATCCCCCCCGCGGCGAGAATGGCGGGTTGAACGAAGATAATATATGCCATTGTGATGAAGGTAGTACAGCCGGACAGTAATTCTGTTTTTATGGAAGAGTTCCGTTCGGTGATGCGGAAAAAGGAATCGAGAAGCTTCATTGGAAATCCTGGTAATTTAGTGTAGTGCTGCTAACAAATTATATCCATGTCGAATTCTGTTACAGATTTATTATTAATCAAGAATATTTACATTAGAAGATGAATTTACTTGCATTTCAACGAATGAAGTGTATATGCTGTAAAAATGAAGTTCAATACGGTCATAAGATTTCAAGCACGATTGCATCAATAACCAGACGACCCTCAATGAGGGCTTTATGGAAAAAAATGTGGAAAAGAAAACAAAAAAAATTCTGATTGTGGAAGATTCACTCATTGTTGCGATGGAATTGCGTGAGAACCTGAAACGAGCCGGCTATGAAATTGCCGGTAATGCGGTTTCAGGCGAAGAAGCCATCGCGATGTACAATGCGACAAAACCTGATCTTATCCTAATGGACATCATGCTGCAGGGGAAGATGAACGGAATTGAGGCCGCGGCTGAAATTCAAAAAATTGACGAAGTTCCGATAATATACACAACCGCATATTCCGATGAGGAAACACTCAAGGATTTGAAGCTTACCGATCCTTTTGCCTACCTGAAAAAACCCTACGACAACAAGGAACTGCTTATTACAATTGAGCTCGCTATCGAAAGATCGTCATACCAGAAAAAATTAACCACAAGCGAATATAAATACCGGAGTCTTTTTGAAAATTCCGTCGATGCTATTTTCATTATTTCTCCCACCGGCGAATTCGTGGAATATAATATTTCACTTATGAGGCTGACCGGCTATGGTAAGGATGAACTTGACACACTGCATGTATCGGAAATCATGGAAGAGGGCGACGATTTTCAGGCAATAAAGGATATAATCGAAGATAAGGGGATGATAAAAGATTATGAGGTCAGAATCAAGCATCGTGACGGATCAATCCTCAGCTGCCAGATTATCGCTTCGGCGGTGTATATCGAATCTGTCAGTAAATTCGGTTATCAGGGGATTCTAAGGGATGTCACAGATCTAAAGCGCAGTCTCGAAAGACAGAGCAACCTGATACAGGGGATGATTCACGTGATGGCGGCAACCGTTGAAGCGCGGGACCCTTATACCGCGGGGCATCAAGAGAGAGTTGCTGTCATCAGCGGTCTAATAGCCGCCGAGATGGGCCTCCAGGAAGTGGAAATCAACAGAATTAAAATGGCGGCAATGATCCATGATCTCGGGAAAATCCATATCCCTTCCGAGATACTCACCAAACCGACCAAGCTGAATAATACAGAATATGAACTCATGATGACGCATCCGACGATTGGGTATGAAATTTTGAAAGGAGTGGAATTCCCATTCGATCTGGCAGGGATTGTATACCAGCATCATGAGCGATGTGACGGTTCAGGATATCCGAAAAAGTTAGTAAAAAATGAAATCTATATCGAGGCGAGAATCATATCGGTCGCCGATGTGGTGGAGGCAATGGCGTCCCACAGGCCGTATCGTCCGTCCCAGGGCATAGAGCCTGCGATTGAAGAGATAAAGCAGGGCAGGGGCGTACGATACGACGAAGATGTGGTCGACGCTTTCTGCCGCCTGATCGATGTAAATGCATTCGAGGGTATCATTATCAATTGATAGATACTCGGCATAATAAAAAAAAATGACGGGCCCGTTACAGACCCGTCATTTTTTTTATTACTATAGACTCTTATTACACTATTCTGTAGGAGCCAATCTCTTTGTCTCCCTCAACGATATGTACCGCACAGGCGATACAGGGATCGAAAGACCGCACTACGCGCGCCACTTCAATGGGGTTTTCGTTGTCCGCCACCGGCGTACCCATAAGGGCCTGCTCCACCGGGCCTTTCACACCTCGGTCGTCCGTCGGCCCGCAATACCAGGTTGTGGGGACCACGCACTGATAGGTCGCGATTTTCTTGTCTTCCACCACGATCCAGTGCCCGAGCGCTCCCCTTGGGGCTTCTGCAAGACCTTCGCCTTCGCCGCGGTCCGGAATTTCGTATGTGGTTCTCGGGGCTCCGCCTGTTTCAAGCTGATCGAGCCAGCCGTACAGTTCGGTGCAGATGAGCTTGGCCTCGATTGCGCGGGCCGCGTGTCTTCCAAGTGCCGAGAAAACCGCGTTTATGTCCGCGTTGAACCTGCTGAGTACCGCGTCCACTTCCCGTTTTACCGGCTCCACATTGGACAGATAGCTGATGGCGACCCGGGCCAGCGGCCCCACTTCCATGGGCTGTTCTTTGTACCTCGGTGCCTTCAGCCATGTGTAGGCGCCCGGTTTTGTCGGCTGGGGTTCCGTCTGGCCGCGGAGCGGATGGAGATTTGAGCCGGAACTGTATCTTGCGTAGCGCACCTGCTCTCTGATATTGTTGGTGTCAAGCGCTTCAACGTTGCCGTTTATGAAAGAACCGGACGGCATCATGAATTGCGTGTATTCGTTATTCAATTCAAAAAGTCCGAAAGAGAGCATGTTCCTGAAACTTCCGAGCCTGAAATAGGGCCTGTATGCGTCGGCCACGGCCAGGACGTCGGGAACGTATACTTCGTTGACAAACTTCTCGACTTTTTTCAGGCGCCGCTTGAACTGACGGATTTTATCCCTGGTCGGGACGGTCGTCACGCCGCCGGGTACAAGGCCGATGAGATGCGGCGCCCTCCCGCCGAAGATGGTGACCATTTCGTGCGCGATCATCCTCATGTCCAGCGCTTCCAGATAGTGGGCGATAGCGGCAATGTTCAGGTCGCTGTCCTTGATGTAGGAATCGCTGTCGTACCTGGGGAGGAAGGGGCTTACCGCGGTAAGGCGGATGTTCGGGTCTTTTTTGGTGTCAAGTTCGTTTTTGGCCCATGCTTTAACCGATTGCAGTTTGTCATCGCCGCCGGAATAGTTCAGAATGGCGGTGATGTCCACATAATCCAGCGCCGCGAGATGATAGAAGTGAAGTATATGCGACTGCAAGTAGTTTGCCGCCAGAACGATATTTCGCAGGATTCTGCCGTTATCGTTGGGCCTGATTTTAAAGGCGGAGTCCAGACACCGGCTGGACGCAAGGCCGTGGGAAACGGGGCACACGCCGCAGATGCGCTGGGTAATCTGGTTCGCGTCGACCGGGTTTCTTCCCTTGAGAATTTTTTCCCAGCCGCGGAACATATCGCCCTTGCTTTTCGCGTCGACGACTCTTCCGCCCTGGACGTCCACTTCTATAGAGAGATGACCTTCTATTCGAGTGATGGGATCTAAGTATACCTTAGCCATTGATGGTACCTCCGTTCTTCAGATTCAGCACGGCTGATCTGATTTCTTCATTTTCTATGCTGTTGATTTCATCCAGGCTTGCGGTCAAGTGCTGATAGATGCCCCTTGTTCCGGTATCCGGGAACACCGATTCAGTACAGCCTATACAGCCGGATCCGCTTCCGGTACAGGAGTTCATTCCGTTCAGCCATTTCCTCTTTGGAATGTCGCATCCGGAATCCATGCCCAGGCAACCGAGGAGATACAGGCATCCCTCTTCCCCCCAGTGTCTCGCGAAACGTCCCCTGTTGTAATCGTTAAGCCGTTCGCAATTGCTGTGAACCGTTTCACCGAAGAACATTTTCGGCCTGTTGTACTCGTCCAGTTCCGGAACGCCGTAGGCTATGTAATGCACCAGGGTCCCCACCATCCATGCGGGATGGGGCGGGCAGCCAGGAACGTTTATGATCGTTTTTCCGGGAAGGATTTCGGAAAGGCTTTTCGCGCCTGTGGGATTGGACCCGTCAGCACGAAGTTTTGCTCCCGGGATGCCGCCGAAGGCCGAGCAGGTGCCGACCGTGACAAGCGCCTTGGCGTTCCTTCCGAGGTCTTCGATCCATTTTTTCGCCGGCACATGATGTCCGTGGACCATGCCGATCGTGCAGTATTCAGGCGCCAGTGTGGGAATGGAGCCTTCAACTATAAGAACGAAATCGTCTCGGTTGTTCTCCACGGCTTCCTGCAGAACATCGATCGCCTTGTGGCCGGTGCCTCCCATAACTGTCTGGTGATAGTTGAGGCTGATCGTCTGGGTGATGACCGACGCGATGTCGGGATCGGTGCTGTTCAAAAGCGAAACGCTGCAGCCCGAGCAGGACTGCGCCTGGATCCATATTACCGGGACCCGCGCGGAGACTTGCTGAAGCGCGCGCTTGCAACCGTCAAGAAATGCGGTGGGGACGGTGACGGCCGCGGCCGCTCCCCCCATGAGTTTTAAAAATTCTTTTCTGCTTATTGACATGGTAACCTCCAGTATCTAAATAGTGGCGGCGCTGAGTATCAACTCAATGGCCCTGGGTACTGACCTCTTTACTGCGTCGCTCAAGTTGATGTCCATAGTCGTGATATTTTCCGGAACTATGCCGATGATTTCCACTTCGGGGCTGTGCCCCATAAGCTTCATCATGCCCAGTACTTCGGTAATGCCGCCTTCATGCATTGAAAAGGCGCTTTTCACCGGCATTGCATGTTCAGGTTTGAATCGATATATGCTTCCCGGTTCGCTGTCGGCCTTAAGCGCGTCCACTATGATGATCTTTTCTCGATCTTTCATCAGAGGAATAAGGTCGAATCCCGCAGTGCCTCCGTCGACAATCTCCACATCGTCCGGGAAAATCGTGTCCCCTGATGCGATCTGGTTTACAATATGAACGCCGAGGCCTTCGTCGCTCTGCAGGATGTTTCCGATACCGAGAATCAGCTTTTTCTTCATCGTAAATATCGCGTATGCACAGTGCTATTACAGCTTCTGCTGAACAGGCTCATGGCATTCCTGGCACATTGTAGGTCCCGCTTTTCTGGTAAGGTGACAACTCATACAGGCCGTATGCATAACGTCCCTTCCCTGGGCACCTTTGTGACACTGTGCACACTGTTTGATCCGATTATCATTATTTACTTTGTGATGACATTCTTTACACTCGATATTCTTACTTTCATGAACCGAATGAGACATGGATACTGCCGTTACCTCGTTCTTGGTTTTCACAACACCGGCATTTACGTCAGCATCGGTAACCAGGGCATTGACATCGGTTACTTTTACGACATCGTTATGATGGGGATTGACATTTGCTGTAAAATCACCGCAACTTAACATTACCAGTGAGATGGAGAAGAGGCCCACAACTGCCAGTTCTCCCCTGAGCAGATGTTTGAATTTCACGAAATACCTCCCTAAAAATGAATATAAAGCTTAATGATGCAGTAGGATTTTATTGAGTTTTAATAATTGCATTATTTTTTACCGAAAAAGTGCTTTTGTCAATGGATTATGCATCTTTTTATAAAATTTTAAAAGAGCTTATTAATTCGTCCATGTTATCGGTTTAAATATTCAGGATAAGGCTTTTTTTGTAAATAACTTTTATTCCTTATTTATTCTTTGTATTGAAATATTTTTCGGAATCGGGGAATTGAGGCTCTTCCATCCGTTAAGCATTATTGACATGGCCATTTTATTGTACCAACCGGGCAGTCTGCCGGGTTGGGCGATTCTGAGGAACCCCGCAAGGACAATGAGTTCCATTGTGGTCGCCCCGGCGGTGGCTTCGTTGGAGCGTATTTCCAGCCGCTCGCGCCTTGAGAGCGATCGGGGGATAATCATCGACATGCCGACGTCCCAATCCAGTTCCTGCAAAGATACGAGGTCCTTTCTTGAAAGACCGCCGGATCGGACAAGTCCCCTCGAAATAATAATGGTACGCTTTGTGAGCCCCAGTTTAAGCGCCACCCGATAGGAAAAAGTGGTGATATCCTTGGGAACGCCTGAGGCGAAATAACAATTTCCTCTCCGGCGAAATAGACCCTTCAGCCTCAATGAGCCGGCGCACCGGTTCGGAATCGGAACCCAGCGGTCCGAGGGATCGGTTTTATCCATTGGAATGATTTTTTTTAATGACACCGGTCGGGATTTTAATCCTCTTTTTGAAAAATCATATGTCCGTTATATTGTTCTTGACCTCGCGGAAGCGCAAGCTATATTTTCATATAACGGGAAAAGGGAAGGGGAGATTGTTATCTCCAATCAGCCCTGACGGACACACAATGTGTTCTTGCCGGCCTGAAGTGTCAGAAAAAACATTGACATGATTGAGCCCCCTCTGTAGCGTGTGCATACCATTCGGGGTGTGGCTCAGTCCGGTTAGAGCGCGTGGTTTGGGACCATGAGGTCGGAGGTTCGAATCCTCTCACCCCGAAAAATGCGCCAGTAGCTCAGCTGGATAGAGCAACGGCCTTCTAAGCCGTAGGTCACTGGTTCGAGTCCAGTCTGGCGTGCATGTCCCCGGAGTATCACGGGGTTTTTTTATCGCATTTCTGTGCACTATCCGGATAGTGTACCCGGATATCCGTTATTTTGAGGAGCCAGACATGAGACGAAAAGAAATGGAACAGTTCATCCAGGATATCATCAATAAAGTCGAAGTTGTTGAATATGTGGATTCAACCGAAGAGGGGAATATCTATATCGACTCCTTTGCGAAACAGTTTCTGAAAGAGTACAGCGGAATTGTGTCCAGGGAGAAGATGAAAGAACTGACCGCTTTTATAAAGAAATTAGTGTAATGTGGCCGCTTAACCCTGCGATTATGTGCGTTATGTATCTTCAGATTTTCTTCCATGCTGAATAGTCTCGCGTTTTTTCCCGGACATCATGGCTGAAGTGAAAAATCCCGCCGCGAATCCCAGGGCCAACAGGATATAGAACAGCAGGATAAGGGATATCCCGAAGTCCCAGAATAAAAAATCAACACGGATTGAATCCATGTTTTGAAGTGAGATGATCCCCAGGAATACTATCGCAGCAATAATGGCGATCTGTTTCGGTTTCATTCGGTTTTCTCCCTTTATATGATTTGGCGTTATTCGTGCTGTTTCGGCACCAGGCAGAGGATTCTCATCGCGGAATCTTCCGCGGTTTCCATGTGATGCTGTTCCATGGCAGGGATAAACACCGCGGAACCGGATTTCATCGGATACCGTGAGTTTTCCGTCACCAGGACTCCGGTTCCCTCCAGGACGAATATTTCATGCTCGAAATCATGCCGGTGGGAAGGGGTCATGCCGCCGGGTTCCACCGTGAACATTCTCATGGAAAACAGCGGTACCCCGTCGCTGCTTCCCAGAAGGAGCCGCTTGGTTGTGCCGATAGCCCCGTCAATCTCGACTTTTATTTCTTCAATTTCTGAAAAGTGTCTTATTATGGCCATGGTGCTCCCCGTCAGTGAGGTTAACGTCATCTATTAATGAAAATAGCAACGCAATGTATCTCGGTCAATATAAAAACCGGGATGTCCCATAAATGACGTTGTTATCGTTCCGACGGTGTCCGCTGTTTTTCGCAAAATTTCAAACACTGGCGGTATTTTGCCGTGCAGTAGTCGGTGGAGAGGTCAAGGGAATTATTCATGTCCCTGGTGACAAAGGAGAAGGTGATATGCCCTGAGTCTGAACGGACCTCTTCGCTGCAGTCCTTGTAATTGTACCTGCATCGTTCGGCGCAGGGTATTTCATCGATGCTGCGGACCATGCCGCATGAAGCGAAATGCAGCAGAACCACCGCCGCGGCGGCAAGGGGCATCCGGATTTTCATGCGGTGTATGCTCATTTTTTATGAGGCTATTGATATTCTGTAGGTCGTCGCGTCTTCGTCCACGGTCACCTTGATGTTGGTTAGGAACGCCTGTTCAAGCTCGTATTCGAATGAATGGACCCACCGGTCAAATTTCATATTTTCAAAATGCATTTTGGCGATATGAAGCTCCATTATAAAGGGACCGTTTATCAATGTGCAGGAAATCTCCGCCCCCGTTTTGTCTTTGAACGTGACAGTGTAGGAATTGTTCCTTTCCCTGTTTTCAGTCAGGTCGAAATCCGGGACAATGTCCATAATCCGCCCGAATATCAGCAGTACCTTTCGAAATTCAAGCTGGGGCATGATTGCCTTTCGCGGGCCGCTGCTCCCGCTCCCTTTTGAAAAATTTTTCCATTTCCTGCTGCGCGTAAATCATGA
Source organism: Spirochaetota bacterium (assembly GCA_041737965.1). GTDB lineage: Bacteria > Spirochaetota > UBA4802 > UBA4802 > UBA5550 > JAFGJK01. The sequence goes on from JBGSQT010000021.1 coordinate 64,137, forward strand.
TGTTCCGTAAGGTGATGATTCCGTCAAGTTCAAGCTGACGGAACTGGACCGCGAGTCCCGTGGCGTCGTTTCGCCGGATGATCCCCTTGAGCGGAATATGGAGGTTTTTTTCCGGACCGCCGAGCTGAAGCGTGATCTCCACTGTCGTCCCCGGCTCACAGCGATCGGGTGTCCGCATGTACATTCCTGAAAGGCTGAGGTCCCGCACATCGCCGGCGATCGAACCGCAACCTTTGCTGATTTCCGCCTTGGTTTTAAGGGAGACACGGGTGCTCTTTCGCTTATCCATGGGACCATGTGCGTATGGAATCAGGTGAAAATCAAGTACAAAACGATCGAGAATCCCCCATGCCGAAGACATTTCATCGAGTGCCCTTAGGCTCTCTATAAAAAATGTTGACATCAAAAAGGTCACCGCTAATGTAGTCTCGTTTCACGGACCTTTACGGTTTTGGTGGCTGTAGCTCAGTTGGTAGAGCCCTGGATTGTGGCTCCAGTGGTCGCGGGTTCAAGTCCCGTCAGCCACCCATTCCGCATTCACCCTCCGGTCCCGGCGCGAAAGGCCAACGCCGCGGCTGAAACAATCTTAAGAGAACACGATTTCCAATTTATTAAAAGGATATTTCTCCCATGGATGAACAGACCCTTCTGAATTTTGAACGCATCTGCTGTTCCATCCGGAACAACACGCCGGCGCGGTATAAATGGCAGTGGGACGAACGGTTCCATGTCGCCCTTATCGCCTTTGATAAAGAGGACATGGAGACGATATTCTCCGCGGTCATAGGCGGGTTCATGGAGCAGTGGGACGTAAAAACAATCGCCAAAGCATCGAAGTCGGTACGGAGGATTGTGAAGGACATTTTCGATATCAAACCCGGCCAGATTATCTTTGCCGCCGACGAATCCGTGCATTCCGTGCTCCTGGGCGCCTGGTGGCCCTGGGCGGATGGCACCATTATATCACTCCGCATTGGCATGTTTCCTGCAGGGAAAGACGCTCTGGACCCCGAGGAGTCGAAAAACGCGCTTGTCCGGTGGTTTGGCATAGAATTGTAGCACCTCATTTTTCGGTATTTTTTATTCCGCAGTAATTTATTCTCTATCGGCATAAAACCCCGGCTCCTCTTTTTTGAAAAACTACTTGCAATTATTGCATGCAATAATTAGAATATTTAAAGAAATGGTTTCCCCGATGAGTACCGCGTTATTTACCCGCTATCCTCTCTCCGGCAGATACTGCCCGAACCGCTTTGCGGCCCAGGCAATGGAGATAAACTCGGCCGATGAGGGCGGCAGGGCCGGGGACGCGGTTCTGGACAGGTACCGTCAGCTTGCCCGGGGAGCCTGGGGCCTGGTTTTTTCCGAGGCGGTGGCGGTAGACGCCGGCGCCCTGGCGCGCCTCCATGGTCTGGTGCTTGACAGGGGCTCGCTGGACAGCTTTAAACGGCTGGTCGGTGCATTCAAACGCATCAATGAAAAATCGCCCTTTATTATACAGCTGAATCATCCAGGAAGGAACAATTACGACACTGCGAAGAGAATAAAGGCGTTTCACGACGGGCTTGACGATGTTCCGGTGGCAGCGGAACATGAAATAGACCGGATCCGGGAAGCATTTGTCGGTGCCGCGGCACTGGCATTTGAGGCCGGGGCAGACGGGGTGGACATAAAGGCGTGCCACGGTTATTTCGGCGGAGAGCTTCTTCGTCCTGCCAATTCCAGGAGCGACCGGTACGGCGGTTCAAGGGAAGGGCGGGCGTTTTTCCTCTCGTCAGTTATCGGCGAAGTGAAATCGCGGTTTCCCCGCCGTATCGTCGGGTCCAGGATATCTCTCTATGAGGGGATCCGGGGCGGCTGCGGCACCTCCTCTCCCGATGAGCTGATTGAGGATTTGGACGATATGATCGCCCTCCTTAAAATAATCGCCGGGGCGGGGGCGGATTTTTTCAACGTCTCCGCCGGCATTCCGGTTTTGACGCCGATGCTGACCCGTCCCGAGGCGAAGTCATCCCTGCTTATGCTGGACCATTTTCGGTACACCAAAACGGTGAAGCGGGAATTTCCCGGTATCGCGGTGATCGGATCCGCCTACAGCGCGGGAACCAGGGGATCGCAGGCACTGGCAGAGGACAACGTTGCCAGAGGGTACGCTGATTTTGCGGGATTCGGCAGGCAGAACCTGGCTGACCCCTTGTTTCCAGAAAAGGCGGCGACGGCGCCAGAACGCATCGATTACTGCACCCTGTGCGGCGGGTGTTCCCGGCTTTTAAAAGAACAGAAACGGGTATTCTGCACCGTATACCGCAGGAACGGGGGCGCGTAAATGGCAGGGGCGACTCCGAAGACGCTCGACGATATCGCCGCATACTGCGGGGTATCGGCAAGCACCGTATCCCGGGTGCTGAACAACGAACCGGGCATATCCGAATCCACCAGGGAAAGGGTTCTCGCCGCCGCGGAGACCCACCGGTTTACCCACCAGAGAAGAAAAAAGCAGGAGGGGCGGGCCAATATCCGCATTACCGTGGTGATCCCGGACAGGGAGATGACCCGTAACAACCCATTCTATGAAATGACCGACATTCTCGGCGCCATCAACGGCACCTTTTCTGAAAAAAAACGGATAGAGGTCGTCACATTCCCGGATTTCGAGGAGGGGATATTCGGCGATTCATTTCACGCTGACGGGATCATTCTGGCCTTCGGGTCCATCGGGGCCGACGCCGTGTATCGCCTCCGTGAGCGAGAAATCCCCCACGTGTTTCTGAACCGGACCCCCGAGGGCGGAAATTATGTGAGCTGCAACCACGTAAAGGGGATGGTGCGTCTTTTCCAAAATCTTGTCGCTACCGGGCACCGGAGGATCGGATATCTGGGGTTCCGGGGGCATCCGGTGGACAGGGACAGGTTCCGGGGGTACATGATCGGGACACTGGAGGCGGGGGGCGATGTTTCCGGCGGTCTGGTATTCTCTGCGGAACGTATCGAGGATGCCGGGGGGGATGCGGTACAATTTTTCACCGGCAGGAACTGCGACGCGGTGATGTGCTTCAACGATAATTTCGCAATCGGACTGATCAACGGGCTCGCGGCGGCGGGGGCCGGTGTCCCTGAGACGATATCGGTGACCGGTTTCGACAACAGCCCGATGAGACGGCTTTTTAAGCCTGAAATCACCACTATCAACCTCTCCACATACGAAATGGCCTATCAGGCGTCGCGCTGGCTTAGAGACAATATACTGAGCAGAAGCTCCCGCATCCTGCACTGTGAAGTGGAAGGGGAACTGCTGGAGGGACGGTCAGTAATGGACCGGCGGCGGTTTATATAGGGTCAGAGCCTGTCAAGATAGCGGCATATTTTGGAATTTAAACCATGGTTGATGAAAATTCATGGGGTCAGAGCCTGTTTGAGAGGTGTATAGTGAGAAATACTGATTTTAGGGGTCAGAGCCTGTTATATGAGGAGGGTTTATGAATGATAAAAAGGGGGTGCCGGCCGCCCTGGTGACCGGCTCGACGGCCGGGATAGGCGCCGCCATAGCCCTGTGTCTGGCTGAGGAAGGGTACAGGGTAATTCTTTCCGGCAGGAGGGAGGAGGCGGCCGTGACTGAACTTATGGACAGGATACGCGGGGCTTCGGGCCGCAGGGACGCATGTCTTTATATACGGGGGGATATTGCCGAGGAATCGACGCGAGTTGCGCTGAAGGAGGCGGTGGAAAAGAATTTTTCCTCGCTTGCGGTGCTGGTTAACAACGCCGGGATCACCACCGCCGGGAGAAAGGATATACTGGAGCTTGAAATTGATGAAATGGAGCGGGTTTTCCGGGTGAACCTTACCGCACCGTTTATGCTGACGAAGGAGCTTGTCCCAAGCCTTGCCGCAAGCACGGAGCGGTCCTATGTGATAAATATCTCTTCACTGTCGTCCTACACGGTGTCGGTCAACAGGGCGGACTACTGCGTGTCCAAGGCTGCAGTGTCAATGATGACCGCCCTTTTCGCCGGGCGACTGGCCGGGATGAATATCGGCGTGTTCGAGATCCGTCCCGGCATCATCGCAACTGATATGACCGCACCGGTGCGTGAAAAATACGATGCAATGATCGACGGAGGTCTGCTCCCCCTGGCGCGGTGGGGCACGCCGGAGGACGTGGCAAAGGCGGTGGCCGCCATCGTGAACGGGGCGTTCCCCTACAGCACCGGAGAGATTTTCAATATCGACGGCGGATTTCATATACGAAGGCTCTGACAATGAAACGGGAAGCAATACGCATCGACGGTGTCGAATTCCCCTGCATCCGAACGCAGGCCGTCGTGGTCGGGTCCGGCGGGGCGGCGCTGAATGCGGCTGTCCAGTGCCGCCGCCGGGGTGTCGGCGACGTCGCAATCGTCACCGAAAGGATGGGGGGGGGCGCCACGGCCAACGCGGGTTCTGACAAGCAGACCTACTACCGGGTCGATCCGTCGGCGACGGGGGGGGACGGCGTGCGTGAGATGGCCCGGGAGCTCCACGGTTGCGGGTGCATGCACGGGGATGTCGCCCTGGTGGAGTCGGCCCTGTCGCTCCCTTCGTTCCATCACCTGGCGCTTCTGGGCGTCCCCTTTCCCCACGACAGGTACGGCAGCTATACCGGTTTCAAGACCGACCACGATGCCAGATCCCGGGGGACTTCGGCCGGGCCGAGAACGTCGCAATTCATGTACCGGTCACTTCGGGACGAGGCGGAAAGGCTCGGCATTCCTGTTTTCGACGGCATGAAAGTTATCGCGCTCATCACCGGAACCGTCCGCGGTGAAACGGCGGCAACCGGATGCATCGCCATTGAGAGGGGTGCGGAGGATAATCCGGGATTGGGCCTGTGCGCATTTATCGCCCCCTTTGTCATATACGGCACCGGCGGCCCGGCAGGGCTCTACCGTGACAGCGCCTATCCCGACAGGCAGACAGGTTCGCTGGGACCGGCGATACTCGCCGGCGCCGTGATGCAGAACCTTTCCGAGTCGCAGTTCGGGATCGCCTCGGTGAAGGTGCCGTGGAACCTCTCGGGGAGTTACCAGCAGGTCCTTCCCCGGTACTATTCATGCGGAAAGGACGGCGGCGAAGAACGGGAATTCCTGGCCGATTTTTTTCCGGATGCGGAGACGATGCTCCGGGCGCAGTTTCTCAAGGGATACCAGTGGCCCTTTGACGCGCGCAGGGTCCGGGATAACGGTTCGTCGCTGGTGGACCTTCTGGTGTATCATGAGACGGTCCTCCGGGGGAGGAAGGTGTATCTCGATTATCGACGCAACCCCTCGTTTCAAGGATACAGATTCGATGCGGCGTCACTCCCGGAGCCGGCGAGGGGGTATCTTGAAAATTCCGGCGCAACGGCCGGGACCCCCGTTTTGCGGTTAAAGGAGATGAACCGTCCCGCGTACGAGCTGTTTCTTGAGCGGGGTATCGACCTCGACCGGGAACCTCTTGAAGCGGCGGTGTGCAACCAGCACCTCAACGGCGGGCTCCGGGGCTCTCTCTGGTGGGAGTCGAACATCCGGAATTTTTTTCCCGTGGGGGAATGCTGCGGCACCCACGGCATTTACCGTCCGGGAGGGAGCGCGCTCAATTCGGGACAGGCCGCCGGAATCAGATGCGCCCAGTATATCGCCCATGTCATTGAACGGGGCGGGGCCGATGCCGGGGACGACGGTAGCGCGGTGCGTCAACTCGGGGACGCGCACCGCCGCCTCGTATCTCTTCTGAAGCGGGGCGGCGGCACGCCTCCGGAAGAGGCAGTGCGGGCGGTTCGCGCCAGGATGTCGGAAAACCTGGGGATCATCAGGAGCACGGCACGGCTGGCAATTGCCCTGGCGGAGAACCTTGGTGCGAGGGAGGATTTTCTTCGCGGGGGGATCTCCGGGCCGGGGGAGATTGTCCGGCGTCTCGAGGCGGAGGACCTGCTTGCTGCGGAGCGCGCCTTTCTGGAACACAACCTGGAGCTTATGAAGCGGCTGAAGGGCGGGCGGGGCTCCTTTCTTGCCGCCGGGGCGCGCGATCTGTTCATCACCGACGATAAAGGCCGGTGCCGCGGTATCGCGGACCCGGTGACTGACGATATGCTCAACCGGGAGATACTGGAAACAGTGCTGGAGGAATCAGGAAATTTCACACACCGTTTCGTTCCGGTCCGGCCTGTGCCTGATGCAGCGGAGTGGTTTGAGACGATGTGGCGCCGCTTTCGCGAAGAGGAAATATTCAACGGCAGCGCAACATGAGGGCGTTTGTCCGGGACCGCCAAGATTAAAACAGGAGGAGTAGTTATGAAAAAACGGGTGCTTGCGATCACCTCGGGGACGATCCATCCGAAATTTTGGGCACGCCGGAAGCTTCTTTCATTTATCGTCCGCGGCGGGTACGATATAGTACAGAGCGGGACCATCGAATCGGCTTCATCACTGGACCGGTCTTTCAGCGCGGTGATACTCTACCTGCACCGGAGAAAACTGTCCGACCGGGCGCTGGAAGCGCTGATGGATTTCGTATCCTCCGGCGGGGGGCTTCTGGCCATTCATTCGGCCACCGCCTCATTTAAGCAGTGCGGCGGATACTTTTCGCTTCTGGGCGGGCGTTTTCTGTCTCACGAGAAGATCGCCGAATTCGGAATTGTGCCTGCGGAAAGGGGTTCCGATGTATTCGGGGACATCGGTCCTTTCAGGGTCCGCGATGAGCTGTATGTCCACGAGGTCAGCGAAGGGATCACTGTCCATTTTTACGCTGAATCGGGGAGCGGAAGGGAACCCATGGTCTGGACAAAGATATTGGGGAAAGGGCGGATCTGCTATATCGGGCCGGGGCACTGCACCTCCACCATTTCAAATCCCGGATTTCAGAAAGTCATAATGAAAGGGCTTGATTGGGTGAGCAGTTCAATGGAGAGGAGGTGATATGTCGAAGAAATTCAGGCTCGGAATCGTGGGATGCGGGGACATTTCCCGCTATATCGCGCTTGGGGTGAAAATGAACCCGCGTATCGCCATCAGCTCATGCGCGGACGTGTCTGAAGAGGCCAGATGCGGGTACGCCAGGAAGCACCGGGTGCCCTGCAGTTTCGATGACTACAGGAAGATGTTCGACTCGGGAGGAATGGACGCGGTATATCTGGCGGTCCCGCACCATCTCCATCATCCCATGATCGCAGCCGCGGTGGAGCGGGGACTGCCGGTGCTCTGCGAAAAGCCGGTTGCAACGACCCTGGAGGACGCCATGGATATCTGCGCCATATCGAGGAAGCGCGGCGTCAAGGTGGGGATCAATTACCAGTACCGGTACGACAACGCCGGGTACGCACTGGCAAGGGCGGCGCAGAAGGGGGATCTGGGCGAGATCATGTACGGGCGGTGCAATCTTCCCTGGTTCCGGGACGAGGATTATTTTGACCTGGGACAGTGGCGCATCAGGCTCGCCACTGCCGGAGGGGGGACTCTCATCACCCAGGCGAGCCACCTTCTGGACCTGCTCCTGTGGGCCATGAAGGGGAGGTCCCCGGTCGCCGCAGTGGGGATGAAGGCCCGTAGAAAATTCCGCGATGTGGAAGTGGAGGACCTGTGCGCCGGGTCGATCGAGATGGACGACGGGGCCCTTATAAGCCTTACCAGCTCGATGGTGTCGGTGCCGGAACAGCCGGTGTCGGTTGAGGTGTACGGGAGCAGGGGGACGGGCATCTACACAGGGCCTGAGCGGCCGAAGGTGCGCTTTGCCGGCGTGAAAGTCCGGAAGGAGAAGCCGGGCATCTTCGCCTTTCACGCGTTATTCCGGTGCCTCGAGGCGTTCCGGCGGTGGGTGCGTGACGACGGGCCTTTTCTTAACAGCGTCGAGCAGTCCCTGCCGGTACTGGCGTCTGTGCTGGCGGTGTACAAGTCGGCCGATTCGGGGAAACGTGAGCCGGTCGACCGGCGGTACCTGAAATTCATGGTATAATGTTTCGGGAGTGGCGATGGAATTCGGGAAAAAAAGGGGCGGCCGTAATGCGCCCGCAGGCCTGACCGGCCCGGCAGACATCACCGGCGTCGGGGATTATTTTCTGAAGGTGGAGGCTCTGACCCCCAAAGGTTATCCCAATACGACGGTTGAGGACAGCTTCAGTTCCTATCCTTATGCGCTGCGGCGATGAGGCTCTGACCCTGGATCTTGATCGGGGCATCCGAGCGGCTTCGTCGGTATGTCAATGATGTGAGGAAATTATAAAATATTGAATTCGCCGATTCATGCCGATCTACTTTGAACAAAATCAATAATTTTCAATGGCGTGGGCTTATCAGGGGTTTATATTGGACATAATGATTTTTGTTAAGGCAATTTTAGCCATATAGGCACCTGAAGATCTTTCCCGAGCACAGCTTGTCTGCGGAGGCCGAATTTTTATATCCACCAGTTTCATCCTCATGAATGGTACCTAGAAGGTTATCTCTTATAAAGAGGGCTCTGACCCCAATTTTTTTTCTCTGATATATAATAATTTTTTTCATTTTCCTCCTCTCAATCGTTTATTATACAAACCATGCTTGTGAGGATATATGCCAAGACCACTACGAAATATCGCACAGGGGTGCACCCACCATGTATTCAGCAGATGTCACGGGATGAAAAATCTCCTTCAGGGTAGATATGGCAGGCAATACTTTATAGAAGCGGTCCGTGAGAGTCAGGAAAAGTATGATTATAACCTCACTGCCGCTGAAATTGTCGCCAATCACATACACCTTGTCGTCAAAACGGACCCGGGAAAGGAAACAATTTCACGAATAATGCAATTCATCAAAGCCAGGATCGCGGAGAAGTATAATCGAGCCATGGGTACGACAGGAGCATTCTGGAATGAGCGCTTCGGATCCACTGTAATTGAAGAGGCTGAGAACCCTGAGGGATACCTGCTGTGGGTGTTGTGGTACATTGGGTACAACCCGGTACGCAAGGGACTTTCACGTAATCCACGGGCGAATGATATCGGGTTCATAAACTGCTATCTTGATATGAATTATGAGGCGCCAGTCAGGATTACACCGCATTATTATTATTTTAAACTCGGTGATACATTTGATGAGCGTGTGACGAAATTTTTACTATTTGAAGATGCCTATCTCAGGAGATTTGCGGTGTATTCATGACCGCTGTGGGGTCAGAGCCTCCGAGTATCTGATGTGGCGCTAACATCATCTGCGGTGTATTGCTGAAGATATAAGCCTCCCTAGGTTCGTCGGGCGTAATGAAACTGAGAGTATTGAATCAGCTCATGCAGTATTAAATGCTGACGGCGGGGCCATTGAGACCCCGCCGTGCGTATCAGCTTTCAGGTAAAGGGTTCTTTGTGTCAAGTTTCGAAGGCATGAATATTCCAATTACCCCGTTGATGCCCACCGTCATCACGATGTTGATAAAGAAGGCGGCAAATCCTATAATCAGCAGCGAACCGGAAAGAGCAGCAAGGATCATATAGGGCGTGAACTCCCCTTCAAAGTAGATGGTGCGTCTGAGCATCCCCTGTAGGCCGGCCATGCCCATAAAGGCGCCCATTCCGATTCCGCCCAGAAGATGCGTCCAGAAATGCAGTGTGGCAAGTTTCTGGCTGTAGAAATTGACTCCGTTGGTGAGAACCGGGAACAGATAATAAATGGCTGAGTAGAGCGTCATGGTCAGACCCACAAGGATGGCGACATGCACGTGCGGGCCCACTATCCACTGGGTATTGTGGAGTATCCTGTTTAACCCAAGATCTGCCTGAATGATTCCTGCGGGTACCGCCAAGGCGAAGCCGAGGAGCCCGCCCAGGAGGAACCTCAGCGGGTTCGTCATTTTGAGCGGACGTGCGCTCCAAAGGGTGACGAGCGTGATGAAAAAAGCAAGACCCTGCGTGATGAGCTCAAAAGCGGTTACCATCTCCCCAGATACAATCTTGAGGATGCCGGGCTGCGCCTGGTCCGACATCAGGTGGTGGGACCACACAGTCCATGAGACCACCAGCTCGACGAAGAGCGCCGCCCGGGCGATGTTTTCCATGAAAAGTTTTTTGCCTGTGATGAGCGTCGCCATGAGGTACCAGGTGCCTGCCACGAATATCAGCACCAGTCCGTCCGCCACCAGATCCAGGCCCCACCAGAACCAGTTCTTATAGAGCAGCGCGTCGATCGCCGAATGCTTCAGGTCGTGCCCCAGAATTGCGGCCACCATGTACACCAGAATCAGTACGCCGGTGAAGAGTATGATCCCCGAGTTGAGGGCGGTGTCGATGGTGCCGCGTGCGATGGCGGCCACCGGCAGGGAAACGAGATGCGCCTTCTTTTCCTTCCGGAAGAGGTTTCGTATCCCGCTCAGGCCCAGGGCAGAGCCGATAAGGGCGACTGACGGCTGATGGGCCATGCCTTCCGGCGTGTAGGTGATAGTTTTAAATATGTTGATGACGAAAAAAATGGTCCCAAGCATTACGATTGCGATGCCGGTGATGAAAAAGGCGCCGCCCCATACACTGAACTGCGTGAAATCCGCAGGCAGCGGCCAGTAGAGCGTGTAAAGGGGGGCGTAATGTGTGATGAATCCCGCAAACCAGAATATGAATGTACCAGCCCCGATGAGACCACAGGTCCAGTTCCCCAGCTTGATGCTCCAGAGCGGCTTTTTCATTAAAAAGGGTACAAGAAACAGAAACGCGCCAAACACTATGGAATAGGTCGATCCGAAAATGCCCACCAGCGGATGTGCGGTGAGTATGGCGTAAAACTGCTCCGGAGGAAGCAGATCTGTCGGCCTTGCCAGATATACCCTCATTATCATCCCTTCCAGCACGGCGAGTCCGTAATAAAGCAGCCCCACCACTACGAAACGCAGCGTCATTTTCTGCATGGGGGTCAGAGCCGCATGTTTGAACTGGTCCCCGTTCCCCCGTATCAGAGTTTGTACAATATTCATGTCAGTTTTCCTTTTATTGGATTTGTATGTCGATTTAATGTCAATTCGTCACTTCAACCGCGTCCTTTACGATCATCCCGATTCCTTTCGGACCGGAATACTCGGTGGAGCGTATCGTGTAAACGCCGGGCCTGTCAAAGCGCCAGAGAATGTCGTTTACATAACCAGGAATCACCTGCATCTGGAACATCATCGAATTGTCCTCCCGAAAGATTCCAAAGCCATAGGTCAAATCTTTTGATGTTACGTTAAACCTGACGATTTCATTCTTCCTGATGGACATTTTTTCTGCGGGGAGGATGAATTTGTGATCGGCAATATCGATGTTGAACGTTCTGTCCGCTCTGATTGAGGACCTGTTGAGGTCCATCGGCTTCCATGGAATTGTTTCGTGGGTGATTATGTGCAGTGAAACCCCGGTGACGACCAGGAAACCGACGAAAGCGTAAAAAAAGGCGGGCCTGAACTCCCGCCCCTTTCCGTTTTTTGTCACCCTGTACCCGAACCATCCCATTACCAAAATGATTGCGAGGGCATAAAGGGTGTACGCCACCGTCTGTCCGGTAAGAACCATGCTTGAATCGACCATAACCCCTTCCTTTGTGAATGTATTTGTATCTAATCGATAAGAGAATCCGGCTGTTATACCGGTAGGCGGCTTAACCGCTCTATCGATTGTTACGTTCAAACATTTATTATTCGAAAATGGGATATCATTCAGACTGCATCGTCAATATACAATAAAAACCGGATTCGAGCATTGACTTATGTCAATGTGAGAGAAAAAAATAATGATTCCGAATATGCTCGTCATTGGACTTGAACGTAACTGTATGCTCTGACCCCCCGATGAGAACTTACATGCGGTGGTATGCTCTGACCCCCTATAACTGAGCCCTATGTTGATTCGGGTGTGAACCGTTGCATGTGGATAGTTCGAAAATTTTACAGTTCATGTCGCGGTAGATCGCGGAATCCCCGTATTGAGTCGGCCCGAATTCCTTGATTTCCCTTTACAACGGATATTTGTTTACAAAATACCGCTTTCCGCTTTCTGTTGTTGAAATGAGGTAGCGCCCATGCATTCGAATGACCGCCTGCAGGATTTTTTTTCACCGACCAATATCGCCGTTATAGGCGCGTCCGCGAAAACGCACTGGTTTCAGAATCTGCTCCAGTATTCCCGGCTTTTGGGTTTTAAAGGAAGGATCTTTCCGGTCAACCCGGGTGCGGCCGAGGTGTGCGGCATTCCGGCATTTGCCGCAATAGCCGATCTGCCGGACGGAGTCGTCGACTTTGCGGCGGTCATCGTGCGGAGCTCCATTGTCCTGGACACCGTCCGGGCACTGGCCGACAGGAACATCAAGAACGTGCTGCTCGTCTCCTCCGGCTTTTCCGAGGTCGAGGGGGAGGGGGAGACGCTCCAGACAGAGCTCGCGGCGCTCTGCAGGGAGAAGGATGTACATCTGATGGGGCCCAACTGCCTCGGCTTCCTGAATGTTGCAGGCGGTACAGGGGCATTTGTCGGCGGATCGATAGAAGGGGCGGTCATCGCGGGCGATATCGGCATCGTGGGTCAGAGCGGCGCCACCAGCGAGGTGCTGGCGACGAAGATGCTTAAGAAAGGCCTCGGGATATCGCTTTTCATCTCCTCGGGGAATGAGGCGGTCATATCCTTTGAAGACTGCCTGGAGCACATGATCACTCACGGACAGACGCGCGTTGTCGCGGGATTCATCGAGGGGTTTAAAGACGGCCGGCGCCTTAAAAAAATCGCCCTGGAAGCGGCGCGGAGAAAGATACCGATCGTCGTCATCAAGGTGGGGCGTTCCGAAAAGGGGGTGCTGGCGGCGCGATCCCATACCGGTGCAATCGCGGGAAACGAGGCGGTCACCGACGCATTTCTTCACCAGTACGGCATCATCCGCGTGGAGACGATAGAGGAGCTGGTGGAAACTGCGGGAATCCTCTCACGGTGTCCCCTCCCCGCGGGGGACGGTCTTGCCCTTTGCACGCTTTCCGGCGGTCTCGCGGGGCTGTACGCGGACCTCTGCCTGTCGCTGGGCATACGGCTTCCCGACCTTGCCCCGTCATCGGTCGCGGCCCTGAAGGAGACGCTGCCTCCCTTTGCGCGGCCCGGCAACCCTCTTGACGTTACAGGTTCGGGATTCACATTCGGCATGGAGCGCGTCCTGAAGATACTCATGGAAGACGGGAACACCGATATCGTCGCCACGCTCTCGTTTCCTCCCGGACCCGGGACCGAGGAGATGCTGGCGATGCATAACGAATACATTGTCTCGCAGCTTCCGGAGGCGCGTAAACCGGTCATCGCCCTCACCTTCAGGGAAGTGAGCGAATACGCAAGAAAATTCTACCGCGACTGCGGGCTTTACTACATAGAGCACACCCGCGACGGATTTAAGGCGATCGCCAACGTCATCGAATACTCCCGGTTCCAGCGGCGTTTTGAAAAACGGGGCGATGATTTATCGAAATGATGAAGGGTTGATCTGTCGGTGCTTCACGGAAGCTGATTTCATCCATAGCCTGTTTTCTGTTTCCGCGTGATAGGCAATAACATATCTGTGCCGCGGTTTACTGCGTGCGTCCCCTGTCCGGCAAGACAGCAAAAATCCAGGAACTTGTGCCGTTTCCATGACCCTCGCCGCCGGTTTTTTTCCCGCTGCGGCGCGTCTTTTTTTATTGACACTTTCGGCGGTTTAATTGTATTAACGTCTATACAATTAAACAACTATATCATGGAGTGGCACTATGAACGACAAAAAAATGGGAAATCCCGCCGTGGTGGGACTGGCGGGGTTCGGACTTACGACACTGATACTTCAGTTTCACAATGTGGGATGGTGCGGGATCGGCCCCGTCCTTGCCATGGGTCTGGTCTTCGGCGGCCTCGCCCAGATGATCGCGGGGTTTCAGGAGCAAAAGATGGGGAACAATTTCGGCTACAGCGCCTTTGTTTCCTACGGTGCATTCTGGATCGGCCTCGGCATAATCTGGATCCTGAATTATTATGACGTGTACAAGCTGTCCACCACCGACGTGGGCTGGTATCTCGTGGCCTGGACACTCTATACCGCCATCATGTGGGTCGCGTCGCTTCGGATTCACGGGGCCATGGCGTCCACCTTCACGCTTCTGCTTCTCGGGTTCATACTACTCGATCTGGGGCATTTCGGTTTTCCTATACTGAACACGGTAGCCGGCTTTGAACTGATGCTGTGCGCCTTCAATGCGTGGTATATGATGGCCGGGATAATACTCAATGACGTGTCGGGGAAGGAAGTGCTGAAGATGGGAAAACCCTGGGTAAAAGCCTGATCCCTGCGGCGGATGCATGAGCCGGAAAGCGCTCTCCAATGTGCTGGTAAAACCGGCGGGCCCGGACTGCAACATGGCCTGCGACTACTGCTTTTACCTGCGCAAAGGGGGGCTCTTTCCGGAAAGGGGTTCGTATAGAATGAGGGCACGCTGGAGCGCATGGTGCGCGAGGTCATGGCCGGCCCCGATCAGGTTTCGTTCAGCTGGACGGGGGGGTGACGGTAAACGCCCTGTCGGTCGTGAACACGACGGGACCCTGCATTCATGCCTTTTTTTCGTGTCTCCGCTGTGGATGCTGGTGAATCTGCATGAAGGGGGACTCGCTGAGATGCGTGTTCTTCCTACTCGTCTTTTTCCAGACCCGCCATCACATCCTCGATAATCATTTCGAATAACCGGTCCTCGTCTGTGACCATTTCCATGAGCACACGGCTGTTGTGCAGTGAAATTATGCCGTGAAGCTCGCTTAACACTTTGATTGTCCGGTACTGCGGGTCCCTGCCGGCATTCTGGGACCTGGATTCCACGAAATTTCTGACCACCGAATATGCGTATACCAGCGCCTTCAAGGAGCTCTGGTACTCGCTCAGTGAAAGTTCCTCATACGGGGTGCCGATATAGTCGCTGTGCTGGGGAATGGGTCGGTTGAACATCAGGTCATAGATGTTGACGTTTTTTATGCCGAAATCCACAAAGGATCGGATCATCGCGATGACCTGTTCCCGGGGACCGGCGGCCTCCGACACGTCTCTCATCAATTTCTCATGCAGCATACCGTACGTTTTCTTGTGTATCGAAATGAGGAGCTCGTTTTTACTGCCGTAATAGTTGTACAGGTTCGCCGCGGTCATGTTCATGCTGGCGCCGATGCGGTTCATGGACAAACCCTCGTATCCGTCTGACTCCAGGATCGACAGCGCATTGTCCAGAATCTGCTCTTTGACCTGTTCGATTTCTTCTTCGCTTCTGGTAATTTTTGGCATAACGCACCCTGGTCCGATTGTGGTAATAATGCACAAATGCGATCGTGCTTTCCGCTGACCGATACACTCCGGCCTGCCGGAAATCTCCGTCATAATCTCCCCAACCCCGGCATTTTTCAACCATTTTCGACTGCATTTTTACTGATCCCCGTTTTACCGGGAAGGATTATCGCCCTTTCATGAAGGTGTTTGCCGAAAACGTATTGTGCAGTCATGTTTTCGGTCTGTCATGATTTCTTTTGGGGATAACCGGTGCATCTTCGCTGTGATTGCCGTGTCGCGGGCCGGGAAAAAATTCCCCGGCCTTTTGCGGCCGGGGCCGACAGTTGGCCGAATTATAGCTTGAAATCCGTTTTCTTGCCCCACACGCCAAGGGCCACTCCCAGCTCTTCGTGCTCCTTGGCGTATTCCTCCAGCTTGATGCCCATGCACGCCGCGTCAATGGCATGCCTGAGCGCCCTCGCGCCGGCCTTCGGTCCCTGGGGATGTGCGTGTATGCCGCCGCCGGATCCGATCATGATGTCCTTTCCCAGGGCCATTACGATGTCGTTCACATTGTTCGGCGTGATCCCTCCCGAAGGCATCGGCATGGTCGGCTTCAGGTCGCCGAAGGGGAAGGTGAGGTTCCTCGTCGTCGCCATGAACCGTTCGTGCATGTACATCGCCTTTCCTCCCATGGAGAAGGGGAGCACGATGGAGTCGGCACCGCAGAGCCTCGATATCTTGCCGAAAATGATCGGCGAGGAAATGCCCTGATAGGGGGACATGTAGTAGGCGCCGGCCACGTCCATGTGGGCAAGTATCGGCACGTTGATGCCGGGATCGTCCGCCAGGGCGCGCATCGCCTCGGGGCCCACTGCCAGGTAATTCACCATCATGGCGTTGGCGCCGGCGTCGATGCATCTTTTTGCCAGGTCGAACATGCGCGGCAGCCGGTCGGTGACATTGACCGTATAGAGGGTGTGCTCTCCGGTCTCCTCGAACACTTCTTTTTCTATCGCCATGTAGCGCTTCACGCGCTCCACCGCGTCGTTGTAGCACATGTTGGCGATCAGCTCATCGTCCTTGATGACGTCGCATCCGCCGAGTGCCGCTTCCCTGAAGAGCTGGGCCCCCACTTCAAGGGGATAGCCGCTGCAGGGCTTGATCATATTATTGAGCAGGGGGCGTCCTTTTTGAAGTCCCAGAGCGGTCCACCATCCGTCGGTGCCGAATTTCGGCCCGTTGTATTGATCCAGCGTCGCCCTGGGGATCCTCAGATCCAGCAGTTTGAAGTTTGGCACCATTGAGATGTTGCCGATCACCGCGGTGAGCATCATCGGAAGCTGGTCCTCCACGTTCGCCGCGGGGAACGCGATCTGGATGATGTACTGCCTCTCCGTGACGTCCGCCGGCACTCCGTACTCGTAGTAGGGGGCTTCATACACGCCGATGACTTTCGCCACGTGTTTGGCCCGTATTTCGGGCGTTTCGCCCGGAACGGGGGTCCAGGTTCCGGTGGTCTGTTCGATGGCCAGCACCTGTCCGATCACGGACATGTCCATCACTCTGTCCGCCTGAATCCAGTAGGTGGCTATCACGTGGCTTTCCATGTCGATACTTTCGGGTATCGTGATGGGTTTGGCGGCAAAAGCATCTATCTCGGCGCATCCGTCTTTCTTTTTCATTGCCCGTTCCTCCTTCACTGTCGATATTCTATCCTCTGGGAATCAGCGAGAGCAGACGCTCCCAGACTTCCAGGGTCTTGTTCAGCGCTTCATCGTCGTGCTGCATGCAGGTGTACATCCTGGTCCCCGCCAGGGAGCAGAGCCCGAAGGACGAAGTCGCTGTCTGATAGCTGTCGGCGACCGCCTTGCGGGTCATGATCTGCTTGAACGCGTCCGGCGATTTAAGGTCCACCGAGAAGAAACCGGTGGTCACGTAGTGCATGATGGGGCCGAAATTGTACACGAAGAACCCAAGGTCCTCGCGCGTGGCGAAGAGCGTGTTCATCGCCGCCGTGAGTCTGTCCGCGTAGTCGGTCGCTCTGGCCACCGCGTCGTTTTCCTCCATCAGCCTCAGGGCGTGGTAACACGCGGCGGTGGTGATCGGATTCGCCGCAAGGGTGCCGCCGATGTAAATTTTCTCGCCCAGGCCTCCGCAGCAGGCCTTCATTACGTCCTTTTTCCCGGCAACCGCGCCCGCCGACGGATATCCGTGGCCGATGATCTTTCCCAGCACCGTGAGGTCCGGTGTGATGCCGAAATATTTCTGCGCGCCCCCCATGTCCAGCCTGAAGCCGGTGACCACCTCGTCAAAAATGAGCAGGGACTGGTGCGCGTCGCAGAGCTGGCGTATCGTTTTGTTCCATTCCGGGTGCACCGGGTGGGCGCCGGACTCGCCGCCGACGGGCTCCACGATGACCGCCGCCACCCCGCCGCAGTCGGCGTTGTCATCGAACGCCTTTTCAATCGCCAGGAAATCGTTCGGCGCCACGTCGACGACGCATGAATATATCTCCGCGGGTATCCCCTTTGAATTGAGGGGGCCGGTGCCCGGAATATGAAGCGAATAGACCATCTGATCGGACCATCCGTGATAGCTTCCGCCGATCTTCACAACCTTCTGTTTGCCGGTAACGGCCCTGGCGATGCGGAGCGCCGCCATGTCCGCCTCGGTTCCGGACTGGAGAAACCTCACCTGCTCGACCCCCGGCATGTGCTTCACGATCTCCCTGGCCGCCAGTATCTCGTATTCGGAAGTCAATCCTGTTGCCGGGCCTTTTTTTTCAATCAACTCCACGATTTCACGGTCAAGCGGCTCGTAGGCGTGCCCCAGCATGATGGGAGCGCCGCACATCAGGTAGTCGATATACTCGTTGCCGTCCACGTCCCATACCCTGCATCCCTTGCCCCGGTCCATTGCCAGGGGGAAGGGGTGGTTCTGGCTGAGATTGTGCTCGACGCCGCCCGGGATGACCTCCTTCGCCTCCTCGAAAATCGCCAGAGACCGCCTGTTCCGAACCGCATACCGGTCTTTTATCGGGGCCAGCTTTTCCTCGGGTATCGGCCGCGGTTCGATGGAGAGGACGTTTTTCGTCCTGTCTAAAATTTCCTGGTAATCCATCTGCGTGACTCCTCCTCGGATTAATGGGCCTGCAGGGCCGGGGCGCACGAATCCGCTGACCGCGAATTCACCCTGGCGCAGATTTTTTTATGAGTCGCGTAAAGGTTCTTGTATTCGGCGAAGAGATCGTCGTATATCCTCCGGTGCGCCGGATTGGGAGCGTACTCCGCCTTTATCCTGACGTTCCTGGAAATATCGCCGGCCGAAATCAGACCCAGGGCGATTCCGGCCAGAAATGCCGCCCCCCTGGCGTTTGAATGGAGCGGGTCCTCCATCTGCCGGATATTCCTGTCCGTGACGTCGGCCATGATCTGCGACCAGATGTCGGAGTTCGCGCCGCCGCCGATGAAATTGAGGTGAGAGAAGGGCCTTCCCATGAACTTTTCAATGTACACCAGGAGCCATTTCTGATTGAGCGCCACACCCTCGAATATGGCGCGCACGATGTCCTCTCGTGTGTTTTCCAGCGATACGTTGAACAGGGATGATCGTATTCTGTGGTCCTCCACCGGCGAGCGCTCGCCGTAGAGCCAGGGGGTGAACATGACGTTGTTGGATCCCGCCGGTGTTCTCTCCACGATCTTGTCCAGGACCTTGTACACGTCAGGAACATTTTCTTCCCGCATCAGTTCGTCCTTGTGGTAGAGAAGGTTGTCCCGGAGCCAGGTGAGGCACTTTCCTGCGCACTCCTGTTCCGTGAGGACCATGTATCTCCCCGGGATGGGGCTCGGGAAGGACCCAATGCTGTGGACCACGTCGGTCTTTTTAAAGGGAACGTGTGCGCATATCCAGGAGGACGTGCCTATGTAGATATGCCCCTCGTAATCGTTGACCGCGCCGGAACCTACTGCGGCGGACGGGATGTCGGGCGTTCCGCCGATGACCGGGGTGTCGGGCCTGAGTCCCAGGTCGGATGAAGCCTCCCTGGAGAGCGGTCCGAGTATGTCCACTGCACGGATCAGCTCCGGCAGTTTGTCGCGGTCGATTCCGGACATTCTGAGCAGTTTGTGGTTGTACATCACACGCGAGGGGTCGCGGTTGTCGCAGACCCAGTGCAGGAGGATCGTGTCCGGAGTGGAAGCGAATTTCCCGGTGAGCTTCATGTTTATGTAATCTTTCGGTTCCAGGAATTTGTAGGTGTCTCTGTATATGTCGGGGCAGTATTTTTTTATCCAGAGGATGTGCGCCAGCGAATCCTTTCCGGACAGCGAGGGGACGCCGCCGGTCAGGCGGAGCCAGGTAAGGAGCTTCCGCAGGGGATAACCCTCGACTTTCAGCAGGCCATGGAGCGTCTCCCTTATCACCTCGGCCCCCCTTGAATCCATCCAGATGATGGCGTTCATCAGGTTCCTCCCCTGGCTGTCCACCGGCACGGTCCCGGACCACTGGGTGGTCACGCTCACCGCGATGATCTCGTCGGCTGTCGTTCCCGCCTGTGCGAGGGCCTTTTTGGCCGTGGACATTATGGTGCGCCACCATCCTTCCGGGTCCTGCTCCGCCCCGCCGCCGTGAATGAGCATGACAGGCGTTTCCTCGAAAGCGCTCGACGCCACTTTGCCGGAAAGCGACACCAGGGCGCTTTTGGGTCCCGAGGTTCCGAGATCGATTGCCAGGACAAATTTTTCCCTCTGTTTCATTGTTGCATCCGTACCCTGAAACATCGGCCTGTCAATTCTGCCGCATAGAGTTGTAAATTAATATAGTTAATTTAACGCTATTAAATTTAATTGTCAAGAATATCTTGCTTTTTTCTAAAAAATTTTGTGAATATGTGCAGGGAAGATGCATCATCCCGCATCGCCATCGGCTTTTCACGGTTAAATATACAATTGACAGCGGCCTTTTACATGATATGGGTGTGCTCAATTTCCGTTAACAAGAGGTTTGAAAACTGGACAAATTATCGGTCATTATCCCGACATTTCAGGAGGAGATGCCTGATGAAGGTATTCCCGCGTGCCCGGGCCGGGCGGGTTTTCCGGATTGGGAGATTATAGTGGTGGACGCGTCGGTGAGTGGGACGCCATTGCCGTTGAAGGCGAACGATCGAATTACTGTCATTCGGTCTCCCCGGGGAAGAGGGGAGCAGATGAACCGGGGCGCCGCCGCCGCATCGGGAGACGTGCTCCTTTTCCTCCATGCCGACACGAAATTGCCGGAAGGGGCGTGTTCCATGATCCGGGAGTCCCTGATGAACAGGAACGTCGTCGCCGGCGCTTTCCGGCTCGGATTCGACACCGCGCGTCCTTTTCTCGCGCTTGTGTCGCTGATAGCCAGCCTGAGGACCCGCGTTCTGAGGCTTCCCTTCGGGGACCAGGCAATCTTCATCCGCAGGGAGTACTTCGATCGGATAGGCGGATACAGAAATTTTCCGGTAATGGAGGACCTCGACCTGATGCGAAGGATCAGGCGGCGAGGAGGCCGGATCGCCCTTCTCCGTGCCCGGGTGAAGTCGTCGTCCCGCCGATGGGACCGGGGCGGCGACCTTAAAACGTCCCTTATGAACTGGCGCATGCGTATGCGGTACCGCCGCGGCGAGGACCCGGCCCTGATTGCGGGGAGTTATTATCCCGACTGGAGCCGTGACCAGGACCGGGGCGCCGCGGTCATCCTTTTCCTGAAGCTTCCGGGGACCGGCGGCGTGAAGACCAGGCTCGCCGCGGAAATCGGAAGCGACGCGGCGGAGGCGCTGTACCGGTGCATGGTGCGCGACGTGTTC
>JBGSQT010000033.1:0-7527 GCA_041737965.1 Spirochaetota bacterium
GTCGCCTTGGCCGCGGCGCCGGAAGGGGAACTTGTCCCTTCGCCGCTGGACCGGGGCGCCCACGACGCGGTGGCTGAAGCGGTCTTTGCCGCGGCGGGGGGCGTAAGGCCGGAAGGATGACGGATTTCAACGAAAGGAGGGGATATGGGCGCAGACAGAACGGATAAGGGAATTGAATTGCGGGCGGGGGCGGACGGCACATTCGGTGAAATACTGACGCCGGAGGCGCTGAAATTTCTGGCCGTGCTCTCCCGTGAGTTCGAAGGCACGCGCCGCCGCCTCCTGAAAAGAAGAATGGAGGCGCAGGCCGCCATCGACCGCGGAGAGTTCCCCGATTTTCTCAAATCCACCGAGCATGTCCGCCGGGGGGACTGGAAGGCGGCGCCGATACCCCCCGATCTCATGGACCGGCGCGTGGAGATCACAGGCCCGGTGGACCGTAAAATGGTGATAAACGCCCTGAACTCCGGCGCCAGCACCTACATGGCCGACTTTGAGGACTCCCACACCCCGACATGGGAAAACACTGTCCAGGGGCAGATAAACCTCCGCGACGCCGTTGACGGCACCATCGAACTCGCCACGGCCGAAGGGAAACAGTACCGGCTCGGTGAAAAGACCGCGGTCCTCATGGTGCGGCCCCGGGGATGGCACCTTCCGGAAAAACACCTCTTCGTGGACGGGACGCCCATCTCCGGCAGCCTTTTTGATTTCGGCCTCTATTTTTTCCACAACGCGAAAAAGCTCATCGCCAGGGGAACCGGCCCCTACTTTTATCTTCCGAAACTGGAGAGCCACCTGGAGGCGCGGCTGTGGAACGACGTGTTCCTTCTGGCACAGGAGAAGCTGGGGATACCGGCCGGAACCATCAGGGCCACGGTGCTGATAGAAACGATCATGGCCGCCTTCGAAATGGACGAGATCATATACGAGCTCAGGGACCATATCGCCGGGTTGAACTGCGGCCGCTGGGACTACATCTTCAGCTTTATCAAGCGCTTCAGGAATGTCCCGCACTACATCTTTCCGGACCGGGGGCAGATCACCATGGCGCGCCACTGCATGCGCTCCTACGCGCAGCTTTCCATAAAGACCTGCCATCGCAGGGGGATCCACGCCATGGGCGGCATGGCGGCGCAGATTCCGATCAAGGACGATGAAGAGGCCAACACCGCCGCCATGCGGAAGGTCCGGGAGGACAAGGTCCGGGAGGCGGGAGACGGCCATGACGGCACCTGGGTGGCCCACCCGGGGCTCGTGGAGACGGCCAGGGCCGAGTTCGACCGTGTTATGCCGGAGAAAAACCAGATCGGCAGGCTCCGGGAGGACGTGTCGGTGACGGCGAAGGACCTGCTGGAGCTGCCCGGCGGCACCATCACGGAAGCGGGTTTCAGGACCAACATCAGCGTCGCCATACAGTACATGGCGGCGTGGCTTTCGGGGACCGGCAGCGTTCCCATCAATCACCTGATGGAGGACGCCGCCACCGCGGAGATATCCAGGACACAGCTGTGGCAGTGGGTACACCACGAGGGGGGAGTGCTGGAGGACGGGA
Source organism: Spirochaetota bacterium (assembly GCA_041737965.1). Classification (GTDB taxonomy): domain Bacteria; phylum Spirochaetota; class UBA4802; order UBA4802; family UBA5550; genus JAFGJK01. Next base: position 1,556 of record JBGSQT010000033.1, read on the forward strand.
GAAAGATCACCGCGAAGCTCTTCCGGAACACCGAAGCGGAGGAGCTCGGAAAAATCCGCGATTCGACGGGGAGCGTCGAGTTCGAAAAGGGGAATTTTGAAAAGGCGGCGGCGCTGCTGTCGGAGATAATAATCAGCGGCGAGCTTGAGGAGTTTCTGACGCTGAAGGCGTACGAGATGCTGGACTAAATGCCGTAATTGCCGTCCCGGCCCGAGCCGGGCAAGGAGCCGGAATCCGCAATGGATGATGAAGCGGGAGCGTTTCGCGTTCCCGGGAATGACATTAAGTGAGGGTTATGACAATGGCTAAAACGATAGAAGAGACCGCGCTTGAGCTTGAGCAGAGGGTATCGTGCCATCTCATCGAAAATGAAGAGATTGATGAGCTGAAGCGGAGCTGGGAGACCGATCCCCGGTGGAAGGGGATCGTGCGCACCTTCAGCGCCAGTGATGTCCTGAACCTTCGGGGAACGCTGAAGGTGGAGCATTCCTTCGCCGACGCCGGGGCGCGGCGCCTGTGGCGCCTTCTCATGACCGAGGATTACGTGCCGGCCCTTGGGGCCCTTACGGGAAACCAGGCGGTACAGCAGGTGGAGGCGGGGCTGAAGGCCATCTACGTAAGCGGATGGCAGGTCGCGGCGGACGCGAACCTGGCCGGGGAGATGTACCCGGACCAGAGCCTGTACCCATCAAACAGCGTGCCCAGCGTGGTGCGCCGCATCAACAACGCGCTGAGGCGGGCCGACCAGATACAGGTGCTGGACTGCAGGTCCCGCGGCCCCTACTGGTTCGCCCCCATCATCGCCGACGCCGAGGCCGGTTTCGGCGGGCCGCTGAACGCCTTCGAGCTCATGAAATCGATGATCGAAGCGGGGGCGGCGGGGGTTCATTTCGAGGACCAGCTCGCCTCGGCGAAAAAATGCGGGCACCTGGGAGGAAAGGTGCTCGTCCCCACCGGCGAGTTCATCGTGAAGCTGATATCGGCCAGGCTGGCCGCCGACATATGCGGCGTTCCCACGGTGCTAATCGCCCGCACCGACGCGGACGCGGCCAAGCTTATCACCAGCGACATAGACGAGCGGGACCGCCCCTTCATCATTCCCGGAGACAGGTCGGAGGAGGGTTATTACTGGGTGAAACCGGGCGTAGAATCGGCCATCGCACGTGGGCTCGCCTATGCCCCCTACGCCGACATGATATGGTGTGAAACCTCGGAGCCTGACCTGAAACTTGCCAGGCAGTTCGCCGAGGGGATACGAAAGGCGTTTCCCGACAAGCTCCTGGCGTACAACTGTTCTCCATCCTTCAACTGGCAGGCGAACATGGACGACGCGGCCCTGGGGAAGTTCCAGAAGGAGCTGGGCGCCATGGGCTACAAGTTCCAGTTCGTCACCCTGGCCGGTTTTCACACCCTCAACATGGGGATGTTCGACCTTGCCGTGAGCTACAGGAAGGAGGGGATGAGGGCCTATTCGCGCTTTCAGCAGGACGAGTTCAAGCACGGGAAAGAGGAAGGGTACATGGCCATCACCCATCAGAAGTTTGTCGGCGTGGGCTATTTCGACCGTGTCATGGAGACGGTGACCATAGGGAAAAGCTCGGTACAGGCGATGTCCGATTCCACCGAAACGGCGCAGTTCAAGAAATAAGGGACACGGGCGGAGGGCCCCTCAGCGGCCCCCCGCCCGGATGATAACCGTTTATTCCACTGAAACCAGGGTGCCGAAGATCCTCCAGTCGACCCTGTCGACCTTCAGTTTGACGCTGTATTTTTCCGATGCCTTGAGATTCTTCACTTTGTCGGCCTGATCGTCCGGCACCTCGCAGGTGACGGAGGTGGAGTACGCGTCGGGGCTCTGGTACTGGGCCACCTTCTTTCCGTTCTCTTCCTTTACATCATTGAATGCGAGCGAAAGAGTGAAGGTCTTGCCGATTGCGTCGGGTCCGTCCAGTATGATCATCCTGGCGCTGGGCGCCGGATCCTTCAACTTCTTGTCGATCGGTTTCCCGTCAAGGGCCGCCACGTCTATCAGCTTTCCGCTCAGGGTGCTGTAACTGTCGTTTTTTGTGACCGAAAATTTGTAGATATATTTGGCGTTCCGTTCGAGGTTTGCGACTTTGTTTTTCAGCGGCGGATCCTGGACGTAGACGAATATCGTTTTGTAGTCCTTGTCAAAGAGCCTGACATAGGCGCCGGTGTTGTCCCGCTCGATGTTTATCTGGGAAAGCGTCAGCGAATATGTCTTTCCCGCGGACGCCTCTTTTTCGTCTATGATCGCCGCAAGGCTTTCTCCCTGGGACTCGAGTTTTCCGGCGCAGCTCATTACAATGATGGAAACAAGAGGAAGCGTGAAAAAAAGCAGTGATTTTTTCATCTGATACCTCCGAGGTCGTTTTTCTAAGTATACGGAATAATTTCATCAATTACAAAAAAAAGTACGCCCCTGCCTATTTCCGGTCCCGGTAAAATTCCTTTATTTTTTTTGCCAGCGCTTTTTCACCGGCCTTCCTCTGCTGCCGTTGTTTCTCGTCAACACGGGAGTTCAGATACGCCATCTCCCGTCTCACGGCGACGTAATTCTGGAACCTTTCGCGCTCCAGGAGCCCCTCCCGGAGCGCCTCCGTGACCGCGCAGCCCGGCTCCCCGCCGTGGGTGCAGTCCCGGAACCGGCACCGCGAGGCGGCCTCCGCGATATCGGCAAAGGCGTCGTCGGCCGCCGCTTCAGCTCCCCATATCTGCATCTCCCTGAGCCCCGGGGTATCGATCACCATGGCCCCGCCTGGAAGGAAAAAGAGCTCCCTCCTGGTGGTGGTGTGCCTGCCACGCAGGTCGTCGGGACGCTGCTGTCCGGTCTTCTGCGCCTCCCGGCCCAGCAGCGCGTTGATGAGCGCGGACTTTCCGGTGCCGGAGGGGCCGGTAAAAGCGGACGTCGACCCGGGAGAAAAAATTTTCGAAAACTCCTCGATTCCGCCGCCGGCAAGGGCGCTCACCAGGAACACCGGCACGTCCCCGGCCGAGCTCCGGGCCGCGCGCAGCGCCTCATCCGGCTCGCCGCAGAGATCGGACTTGTTCAGCACCAGCACCGGGTCGGCCCCGCTTTCACGCACCATGACCAGATACCGCTCGATGCCCCGGAGATTGAAGTTCCTTCCGCCGTCCAGGGAGTTTACTATGCACATGACGTCGATATTCGCCGCCATGGCCTGCCGTTCCGCGGCTCTTCCCGGTGATTTTCGTGAGAAGAGGCTCCTGCGCGCGAGTATGCCCTCGATGAGCGCTCTGTCGCCCCCGCTCCTCAGGATCACCCAGTCCCCTGTAACGGGAAAACCCGCATCACCCTCCGCTTCGTAAAGAAACCTGCCGGACACTCTCGCCTCTGCCCGGCCAATCTCCGTTTCCACTTCATATATCTGCCGCGACCCGGTCAGTATCCTTCCGGGAAAGCATCCGGCATCGCCGCGGGACTTGAAGTCCTGCTCGAAAAAATCGTTCCATCCGAGATCTCGCAGGTTCATTTTTCACCGTCCCCGCCCATGCCTGCCGCCTGCCGGCAGAACAACGGTGCTCCAGGAATGGATGCGGACAAATGCGTCGTTGTGGCGTTGTGATGTATTATTCGTTCTGGTCATGTCTTTCTCCTTAAATAAATGCGGTCCCGTAACCGGAGCGTTCCGGTTATGATGATTTAAGGGTAAAGATGTCCTGTTCCAGCGGTGAGGGACCGGATTGTGCCGTGTCGGAAAGATTGAAAGCGGTGAAAAACGAGAGAACCGGAATGCCGGTTCCCGGACCGAAGTCAATCCCTAACAGGACATCCTTCTTGCAAACACTCTCATAAATACTCCTCAATTGTGATGGGCATACTATCGGACCGGTGCGTCGTATTGTCAAATGAAAAACAGGCAGCACAATGAAATCATTGACAAAAACCGTCATACCCCCGCATGTGTCAGAAATTCCGCGGCGGATTTTTTTACTGTAACATCGCGGTGGTCAAGGGTTCGAATAGTATCAGGACCGGAAGAATACACAGCCCGGTCCGGAGAGGATATATACCGCTTTTGAAAAGAAGAGTCAACGTTATCCGTCTTTCCATCCGTCTGTCCCTCCGCTCCCTGCGTAATATCGCATCCCGAACCTCATTGCGCCCATACCGGCGCGTCAGGAAACCTTTCATACTCGATGAAATGTACCGTCACCCGGAAATCAGGGAAATCCTGGATCACCCGGTGTTCCTCTCCCTGAGCAGATACGCCCATCACGGAAATGAGTCGCGCCTGCTTCACGTCGTGTCCGTTGCCGAGCGCGCCTATGTCATGGCCGGGCAGAGGGGCCTCGACGCCGTGGCCTCGGCCAGGGCGGCGCTGCTCCACGACCTCTACTTCTACGACAGGTCAGCCGGTCGCCGGAAGGGGCACTTCAGGAGGCACCCTGATATCGCACTGGGGAACGCATTGAAGTATTTCAGGCTGGGGGAGATCGAAGCGGACGCCATCGCAAATCACATGTGGCCGCTGACGAGGTTCCGGCCCCGGTTCAGGGAGTCCCGCATCGTGGCGCTGGCGGACAAGGCCTCAACGCTTCTGGAACTGAGGACCCGCGCCGGCAGGGGGTTGCGCCGCGCCGGCAGGCGGATCATGGACAGAGGGGGGCTGGCACCCGCGTAGGCCCGTCATTTCTTCTTTATATTCACCGTGTCCAGCACCTTGTAGGGCGACATGTTCTGCGCTTCGTGGTAGATGCGGATCATGATCTCCGCGAGGATGCCGATCTGCACGAAAAGGACGCTCAGAATGATGAGCATCACCGTGAAGAGAAGAAGGGGATTGCGGATCATCGACTGGTTTAAAAAAATCTTCATGCCCAGTACCGCGACGCCGCTTCCGCAGCTGATGAGAAACAGCAGAATGCCGGTGCCGCCGAAGACGTATATCGGCTTGGTGGAATACTTGCCCAGAAACTTCACCGTAATCAGGTCAAGCAGAACCTTGAAGGTGCGCTTAATCCCGTATTTCGATTTCCCGAACCTCCGGGGATGGTGTTTCACCGGCACCTCGGTGATGCGCGCGCCGATCCAGGAGGCGTGCACCGGAATAAAACGGTGCATTTCGCCGTAGAGGTTGACCTGGCGGAGTATCTCCCCCCGGTAGGCCTTGAGCGAGCACCCCAGATCGTGGATCCTGACGCCGGTGACTCTGGCGATGAGCCTGTTGGCGATGCGGGAGGGGAGCTTTCTTGAGATGAGCTTGTCTTTCCGGTGCTTTCTCCAGCCGCTGACCACGTCGTACCCTTCCTCGATCTTCTCGACCAGCATGCCGATGTCGGTTGCGTCGTTCTGCTGGTCCGAGTCCATGAACACGATGATCTCACCCGATGAAAAATCGATGCCCGCCGCCATCGCGGCGGTCTGGCCGAAATTTCTTCTGAACACCACAATCTTCACCCTGGGGTCCTTTTTGGCGATCCCGCGCAGGATGGGGACCGAGCGGTCGGCGCTTCCGTCGTCGACGAAAATGATCTCGTAGGTGTATTTAAAGCGCGCCATGGCCTCGGCGATGCTCCGGTACTGGGACTCGACGTTCTCCTCTTCGTTGAACACCGGCAGCAGGATGGACACGTACGGCTTTGACGCGGACTTCTTCGACGCTCGGCCCTGTTTCATCGAATTCTCCTGAAAAAGTATTGCAATCTGCGCCCAGACTACGATAACGGCGGCGGAATGACAAACAGTTTTTAGGCGGGAACGCCATTTTTAACGGCAGGAAAAACCTGCCTGATAGGGGAGGGATGTAATGGAGGCTTCGATTCTGGGTTATCTGGCCGACCCGCTCAGGGAGATGACGGCGCAGTACCGCGATGTTGTCGCGGGATACAGGGAGCGCACCGGCCGGCGGGTGGTTGCGGTTGCCTGCGATTTTCTTCCGGCCGAGCCGCTCCTTGCGGCCGGGGCGCTGGTGCTGCGGATCCCCCCC
>JBGSQT010000026.1:0-148963 GCA_041737965.1 Spirochaetota bacterium
GCGGCGGATATCGCCCTCGCCGCGGCGAAGAGCATCTCGTCGGTAAAGCGCCGCGCCCCCGCCTCCAGGGCGCCGCGGAAAAGCCCCGGAAAGCCCAGCACGTTGTTGATGCTCTTGCCGTCCGCCGCGAATATCGCGCCGTGACGTATCGCCGTTTCCGGCTCTATCTCCGGGTCCGGATTGGAGAGCGCGAATATGAGCTGCCCCTTCCTCACCGTTTCGGGCGCGATGAGGCCCCGCCTTCCGGTGGCCGCGATCACCACGTCCGCCTTTTTCATGAGTCCCTCCAGCGTGTCCCTACCGCCGCCGAGAGATTCGAGCCTCGCCATGGCCGCCTCATTCTTGTCGGTGCCGATGACGGTTTTCACGCCGAAGGCCCTGAGGAGACGGGCGATGCCGATTCCCGCCGCCCCGAGGCCTATCTGGCCGATGACGCTTTTTCCGATGTCCAGCCCGGTCCTGCGGGCCACGCTTATGAGGGCCGCAAGGATCACCACCGCGGTGCCGTGCTGGTCGTCGTGCAGGACCGGCATGTCCAGCGCCTGCCTGAGCCCGTCCTCCACCTCAAAGCATGCCGGCGCGGCGATGTCCTCAAGCTGTATGGCCCCGAAGGAGGGGGCTATGGCCGAAATTATGTCGATCAGCCGTCCGGGGTCGCGCTCTTCGATCAGTATGGGCACGCCGGAAAGGTCCGCCAGCCGGTCCATGAGCGCCGCCTTCCCCTCCATCACCGGAAGACCGGCCAGCGCGCCTATATCGCCGAGCCCCAGCACGGCTGTGCCGTTGGTGATCACCGCGACGGTCCGGGCGACTCCGGTGTATTTCCAGGCGAGCCGGCGGTCGTCCCGGATGGCCAGACAGACCCTCGCCACCCCGGGGGTGTAGATGTCCCGGAGCTCCTGGAGCGAGGCCACCGGCAGCCGCGATACCGTCCGTATCTTGCCGCCGGCATGGCGGTTGAACACCCGGTCCGATTTCCCGATTACCCGCGCGTTGTTGAGCTCGTCGATCTTCTCGATAAGATTGTATTCGGTGTCGTCGTCGAGCTCCAGGGTGATTTCCCACACCGTCTTTTCCCCGTCGCGGCGCACCGCGTTGAGGTGCTCGATGACCAGGCCGTTTTCACCGATCACGGTGAGCACCTTCGCAAGGCTTCCGGGTTTTCGCAGGGTCTCTATGAGAAGTATTTCCGGAATCTTCATTGGTCTCCTTTATTACGGCTATTACTGCGCCGCGGATGCCGTTTATTAAATATACAAGTTCGCTTAATCCAAGTCAAACATGGCCGAAACACGCCTGAATTCACGCCGACATCCCGGTCATCGCCTCGCTGATCTCCCAGAGTTTCCTCCGCACCTCCTTGTCGTATGTGACCGCTTTTGACCTGATCTCCTTTCTGTCGTGGAAGTACTTTCCGCTCGTTCCCTCCAGTAAAGGCGAAGTCGCAAGCCAGACCGCGGTATCCGCCCCCTTTTCCGGCGTCCTCATGAACCTGCCGAAAAGCGTCATAACCCCTCCCATGAATCCGGTGAGCCCCCTGCCGAAATTGGTGTGAACACCCCCGGGATGCATGCAATTGGCGGTCACGCCGGTCCCCCGGAGACGTTCCGCCAGTTCATAGGTGAAGGCGATATTGGCAAGCTTTGATTGACAGTAGGCCTTCCAGGGAGTGTACCCCTTTTTCAGGTTGAGATCGTCAAAATGGAAACTTCCCGTCCTGCTCGCTTCGGACGCCACGTTCACGATGCGGGCCTTCCCCGCGTTTTTCAGGTTTTTTAAAAGGATGTCCGTAAGGAGAAAGTATCCGAGATGGTTCACCGCGAAGGTCGTTTCATAACCATCGGCCGTTTCCGTTCGGCTGTCGTTGATCGCCCCTGCGTTGTTTACCAGCAGGTCGATTTTCGGGTACGCCTTTCCCAACCCGGCCGCGAACCTCCTGATGTCGCTCAGTGACGACAGATCGCCCACTACCAGATGTACGTCCCGGTTTCCTGTCTTTTCGATTATCTCCCCGAGCGCCGCCTCGCCCCGCTCCCTGCTCCGGCAAACCATCACCACCGTGGCTTCCAATGCAGCCAGTTCCCGGGCGATGACCTTTCCGATTCCGGAGTTGGCCCCGGTGATGACGCATATTTTTCCCTTCATATGTTTCCCTCCATTTGATTTTTTGGAAACGGATGGGTATATTAATGTCAATTCCGTTGTATTCAATAATAATAACAAGGAACGGCGGCGGTTACAAGGCAATTGAGCGGGAAAAGGAACGGAGATTATTCTGCGAGCGAAAAAAATTCTTTTTTTAACGGAGGGATCCATGAAACTGGAAATATTCCGAATCACGGCGCTATGGTTTGCCGCGCCATTGTTGCTTGGCGCCTTTGCAGGGTGCAACATGCTCTTCACCGGGCCTGACGCGAGTGAATCCTCCATGGAAAAAACCGCGATCAAGGGATACGACACGGTGGCATTTTTCAACGAAGCAAAAGCGGTGAAAGGGACCGCCGCGCATTCGCACCTATGGAAGGGCGCCAAGTGGCAATTCAAGAACGAGGCGAACAGGAGCCTGTTCGCCTCGGCTCCGGAGAAGTACGCGCCCCAGTACGACGGCTACTGCGCCTGGGCCATGACTGAATCCCGCAAGGCCGTCACGGACCCGGAAAACTGGAAAATAGTGGACGGGAAGCTGTACCTCAACTGCAGTAAAAGCGCCCAGGCGAAATGGGAGCGTGACATTCCGGGACACATTCAGACGGCGGACGAAAACTGGCGAAAGATGACGGCGCAGTGACGGTCTACAGGAGCCTGTTGATATAGCCGTTCAGCCCCGACATGGCCTTGAAGGTCCGGACGCATTGCCGGAGAAACCCCGGGTCGAGCACCTCCTTTTCCGGTATTTCCTTCACCACCATGTAGTGCTTGTGTTTCAACAGCTCGATCTCCCGATGGTCCCGGGGAAATCCCCTCGGCGCGGTGGCCAGCGTCTCGCCCGCGAGGCTGCCGAATTCCTTTTTGAACTGTGGGGAGGCGAGTATCTTTTTCAGGGGGCCCGCATCGGCCGCTATGGCCCTGCGGATTGCAAGGAGCGCTTCGGGTGGGGGCATGTAAATACCCCCGGCCACCATGTGCTCTCCGGGTGATATGTGCAGATAATATCCGGCGCCCGCCGTTTTTCTCCCCCCGCCCTTGATGAAGCTACCGAAATTGGTCTTGTAGGGCGTCTTTTCCCTTGAAAAACGGGTGTCCCGGTGTATCCGGAACAGACACTCTTCCGGATCGACGCCGGAGACGGTAGCGTCGAACTTTTCAATCTCGGAAATGAGATAGAGCGTCGCGTCCAGCATGTTCCGCCTGGACTCCTCATACTCGTCCCGGTGCGCCCGGAACCATTCCCTGTTGTTATTTTTTCCGAGGTTTCTGAGGAACGATATGGTGGATTTTTCTATCATGCCGCTGTCTTCCGGGTCCGGGTGTCGCTATTTCTCATCTTTTTTACCGGAAAACAGAAACTTCATCGGATGCCGTTTCAGCTCCAGGGAAATTTCGTTCAGCGTCTTCGAGGTTTCCCTGAAGGTGCCGAGTATGGCGAGTATGTCCTTCTGGGAGCCTTCCAGCAGGGTGTTGAGGCTCGCGGTGCTGCTGGCGAGGTTAGACACGAGGGATTTCAGGTCCTGCCTGCTGTCCACGGTGATCTGCTTTACCACGCCCACCGTGGCGGAGAGATTGCCGACCAGGTTGTTAACGTTGGACAGGAGCGCCTCCAGGTTTACCACTTCAAGGCCCTCGATCACGTCGCCTTCCATGAGGGCGCCGCTGCGCATCTCCGGATTTTTTAGCTCTATGACGGGGTCCCCGATGATATTCTGGTTCTGAATTATGGCCGAGCAGTCTTCATACAGCTCGATGTCATTGTTGATCCTCATGGTGGCCAGAAAATGAAGCGCCGGTTTGTACACCGGCTTGATGTCCACCACCCTTCCGATCTGGTACCCCTTCACTTTAATGGGGGTCCCCTTTTTGACGGAGGTGATGCTGTCCGTCTTCATGTACACGTCCATTGTGGAGCCGGCGAGGCTGTAGCCGAGCTTTAAAACGACAGTGATCATGAGGATCAGAAGAGGGACGATGATGAACAGACCGACCCTGATCTCGCTTTTAGTGAAGGCCATCGCGCTCCCCCGTCAATCCAGGTCCATGGGGCCCCATCGGGACGCCCGTAAAAACTGCGTGAGATAGGGATTGTCGCTTTCCAGGAAGGTCTCCCTTTCGCCCTCAAACACGACGGTCCCTTTATAGAACATGATGAATCTGTCGGCAAAATCAAGAAAAAATTTGGGATGGTACGTAAAAAACAGCGTGGCTTTGTGCGGGTCCTTCCTTCTCTTTTCCAGATCGGCGAAGACCGGCAGAAGTCCTATGGCGGCATGGTCCATGAATGCGTGGTCAATGATCAGAAAATCGGGGTCCATGATGATGGACCTGGCGTAGGCGGTCCGGAATATTTCCGAGCCTGAGAGCTGGATGGGCCGCAGGGTTCTGCAGTGGTTAAGGCCGAAATCCAGGATCAGGCCGTCCACGATTTCGCCTATCTCGGCGCTGGACAATTCCGAGTGGTATTCCAGAGGAAGGGATATGTTTTCCTCAACATTCATGTTGCTCATGAGGCCGTAATCCCCGTGAAGGTATCCGATGTCCCTTTTATGGCCGTGACGTTCTATATAATCGAAGTCCTTGATGATCCTTCCCTTGTAGTAGGCGTTCCCCTCGTACTCGGTGTCGATCCCGAGCAGTATTGACGACAGGGTGGTCAGCCCCGACCTCTCCGGGCCGAATATGACCACGTTGTCGCTCCTCTGTATCACCAGGGAGAGGCCCCTTATCTTCTCCCTCCCCTCCCCGAGGACGCTGAGTCTGTCGATGATGACGAGAGACTGTTCCATTCAATCCCGGCCTCAGAAGTAAAAAATCGCGGACATAACCGCGTTGATCACAAATATGATAAAAAGCGTACGGATAACGGCCCTCCCCACGAAAATCGGCACCTGAAACTTCGACCTCGGCTGGAAACCGTAGTAGCTCGCGATCAGCGGTATCAGTATCCCGTAAGTGACGCTTTTAATGAGGGCCGACACCAGGTCCTTGAAGCTGAAGGCGTCCAGGAGCGACTGGATGAACTGGTCAACAGGGATGTACACCGTGGTGAGGGATATGACATACCCTCCAAAAAAGGCCACCGCGTCGAATATCACGATAAGTGAGGTGATGGAAAAAATCGACGCGATGATCCTGGGAAACACGATATACAGCCGGGTGTCGATGCCCATGATTTCCATGGAAAGGATCTCCCTGCTCCACTGCTGCACCGCGATTTCGGTGGCCATGGCGCTCCCGGAGCGGCTGATAACGATCAGCGCGGTCACCAGCGGGCCCAGTTCGCGGGCGATTATGATGACCAGGATGTTTCCGAAAAATCCCTCGATGCCGAAACGGGGAAGGTTCGTGCTGGCCTGTATTATGACCGTGCCGCCGATTATGAGGGCGATGAGGACCACGAACATGAGCGCGTCGATTCCGGTGAATATCGTCTGGTTAATCACTATTGTATAGAGCGAGCGGAGCCTGATGTACTTCAGGGACTTGAAGGACATCAGGATGGACCTGACGAAGTCCCTGAAATGCTTTACGTCGTTCCAGCTGCCAATGACGCGCCTGCCCGCGTTTCCCGGAAGATTCCTGAAGTCCATCACCCCTGTCCCGTCTGAATGTCGCTCCGCGCCGTACCCGGCGGTTCAGTAAGTATCGTCCGCAGGCCGATAAAATCAATTAAAAAAAATTCTTCCCGCCGAAACATTGCGGCCTTATTTCACCTAAAACAGAATAATTCTGTTGAAAAAAAAGAAGCCCTCAAGAAATGTACACCGGAACGCGTGCCGACATATTATCAGAAAAAGGACCCCTGTCCCGATGAATTATATTGTTTATCTACTCTTTTCAGCCTTCGGAATCATCTTTGCCCTCGACACCAGCCATGGCACGATCACACGGATGGCCGACTCCGTGAGGGGGCCGGTTGTCGACTCGATGGAACGCTTCCTGCAGCCCCGGGACCCGGTTGAAATCGTTACGCGGCCCGGAATGAAGGCGTACCGCGGCGGATACAGGAAACTCCCCGAAAACTTCCAACGCGCGGCCGGCATCCTGTTCTACCGCGCCGGCGGGAAACGGTCAACCCGCGCAGTCGCCGGCGACATAATGGAACTGACCGATTTCTACACCCTCACGCAATGCGCGGACGCCGTTGAAAAAGCCAACGGATTGAAAAACGGCCGCGTCGAGAATGGCGACATTATCGCCGTACCCGGCACACTGCCGCTCTTGATTCCCGACCCGGCGGCGGGACGAAACCGAAACCGCTTCACCGCTCGGGGGCTCTACTTTTCCGGTTCCAGCGCGGGCGCGTCGGGCTTCCCCGAATTGCTGGATACGCTGAAACAGTACGGAATCAACACCGTGGTCTTCGACATCAAGGACGTCACCGGCATAGTCAACTACAAAAGCGCCCTCCCCGCGGTAATCGGATACGGGACCCACGACAAGAGGACAATCCACAATATCGGCAAGCTCCTGAGGCTTCTCAGGCAAAAGCGGATCCGCTCGGTGGCCCGCGTCGCCGTGTTCCAGGACCGGCTCCTGGCGAAAAGGGAACCATCCCTGGCGATACGCTCTGCGCGGAGCGGAGGGGTATGGAACGCCGAATCGAGCGAGATATGGCTCGACCCGACCAGCAGAAAAGTCCAGCAGTACGTGCTTGACATCACCGGGGAACTGCTTGAACTGGGCGTCGACGAGATCCAGTACGACTACATACGTTTTCCCACCACCGGAAACCTGAAGGACGCGCGGTTCGCCTACGATTTCGGCCCGATGGATCACAAGTCAACGATAACGGCATTTCTCGGGAGGGCCCACCGGATGATAAAGGCCGCCGACGCGGTACTGTCAATCGACATATTCGGGGTCGTGGCCTGGGGAAAGGAGTGCGATATCAGGACCACCGGCCAGGACATCGGGCTCCTTGCGCGCCACTGCGACGTCATCTCGCCGATGCTCTACCCGTCGCATTTCAACGACGATTTCGACGGGTTCTCCAGGCCGGGGGACAATCCCTACTACTTCATAAACGAGGGGTGCAAAAGGGTGATGGCGCTGAGCGGAGGCAGTATTACGGTCCGGCCGTGGCTCCAGGCGTTCAGATGGCGCGTGTCGAACTACGACGCCGCCTACATCCGCAGGCAGATAGAGGGGTCTGACGACTGCGGCGCCTCCGGCTACCTGTTCTGGAACGCCTCCAACGACTACCGGGTCGTGTACCGGGCGCTCGGGAAAAAAAACGATCAGGCCCAGCGGTAGGTTTCGGAATCCCCCGATTCGACCGTCTCGAGACAGCGCGCCTTTATCAGCTTGCCCATCTCCTTCCTCACATAGCCGTCGCTGTAGGAGGAATTTGCGGCGATGTGCGACACCAGCCCTTCGAACGATCCGTTGCCCCCGCCGTTGACGCCGGGAAAAGTCTCCACAAGCTCGTTGAAAATCACGTCTCTGGTGAAAATCCCGCTCTTGATGGCCTCGACCATGTTGATGTCGCGCTCAGAAAGGGGCTCGCCGTTTTCGTACTGTTTCCGCGCGGTATCGATGTACGAGTTGATGCCTCCGAAGAAATCATTCACCGTCCTGTCGATCACCTCCGGCGCTATGTCCCTGCACCGGGCCACGGACTGGTTGGCGTCGTAGCAATCCCAGTCGTCTGTCATTATGCTCATCCCGTACGCGTCGCACTGCTCGCGGACCTCGGTCCCCGGAAAAGGGGCCAGGATATGGAATCCGTACAGCGGACTCAGCCGCTTGGCGAAATCCATGGTCTGCCTGACCGTTTCAGACGTCTCGCCGGGCAGTCCCAGTATGTAGGAAGTCATGGCCTGTATCCCGGCTTTTTTGGTCATCTCAACAGCCCGCTCCCCGGTCTCGAGGCTCGTCTTCTTTTTTATGGTGTCCAGTATTTCCTGGTTTCCCGTCTCCATGCCGAAACAGAGGGTGGTGCATCCGGCCTCTTTCATCACCGCCAGAAGCTCCTCGCTTACCGTATCGACCCTGGCGAAGGCGCCCCAGGGGTGTTTTATCCCGCGGCGGATGATCTCGTTACAGATCGAGATGCAGCGCTTTTTATTGGAGGTGAAAAGGTCGTCGGAGATATTTATCTGCGGAAAACCGATCTTTGACAGCATCTCGAACTCGTCCACCACGCGGGTTTCGTCGAAGTACCGCACCCTCCGGCCCACCATCCTGCTTCCGACGCAGAAGATGCACTGGAACGGGCAGCCCCGCGAGGTGACCATGTTGATCGGCGTCCCGAGGCCGCGGTATTTGCCCAGCTGAATGAGGTGCCTGGCAGGCAGGGGGAATATGTTGATGTCCTGGACAAAGTCCCTGGCTTCATTGTGAATGATCTCCCCCTCCTTCCTGAAGGAAAGCCCCTTAACTGCCCCGTATTCGCCGGTGCCCGAGGCCGCGGCAAGCTCGCAAAGGGTCAGCTCCCCTTCGCCCCTCACGACAAAATCCACGGAGGGGTTCTGCTCCAGCGTACCCTGCGCGTCAAAGGTCGCGTGGGGCCCGCCGATGACGGTCCTTATGGCGGGCGATTCCTCCTTGTACTCGGACAGAATCTGGTAGGCCTTTTTGACGTTCATGGTGACCGCCGTGGCCCCCACGAGGTCCGGATTGAATTCCTTCAGAACCTTCCGGGCCCGGTCCCTGGAAAAGGGATTGACCACATAATCCTCAATCAGCACGTCCACGTCCTGCTGCAGCAGGTAACCGGCAAGCGAGGTCAGGCCCAGGGGGGGAGATGGATTTTCCTCCCAAGGATAGGGTGGATTGATGAGCAGTACCTTCTTTTTCATGTATCGTTCCGCTTCCTCAGTAGTATATATCCCTGTTAATCCCGGACACGTGGAAGTCAACATAATTTGCAACGCCCGCGGAATTAAAATCCTCTGATACGGCCGCCGTTATCACTGGCAATCGGACACATTCCGACAAATACGGGCCGGCGACACGGAAAACACGTCAGTTTTACGGATTTAAATCTGGCATTTATGAGATTTTGAATATTTTAATAAATACCGTCCCATTGGACGCCCTTAACTGAAAATTCATGTTGACAACACGACAGCCGGGGTATATCAACAATAAAATGCGATACAAGGGGGATAATGGAAAGCTCCCGCCGCGTCAGACACCGGAGGTATTGCGGCGATGACTGCCTCTAACTTGAAAATACTGATTGTCGACGATGAACACCTCGTTCGCGAAAACCTCGTGGCCTATTGCGAGGATGAGGGGTTCACCGTGGCGTCCGCTGAAAGCGGCGAGGAGGCGATAGACCTGCTCCGCTTACAGCCTTTCGACATAGGCATAATAGACATGCGCCTTCCCGGCATTGACGGCAACAGCGTGATCATGCAGGCCCATTCCATCAACAGCGCCATGAAGTTCCTGATCCACACCGGTTCCACCAACTATTCGCTTCCGCGTGAACTGATCGACATAGGGCTGAATCCCCGCAATATCCTGAGAAAACCCATTAGCGACATGAGTCACCTGCGCAAACGGATCAATGAAATAATCGGCGCGGGAGGCTGAACGTGGACAGAAACCCCACACGGGTACTCATTATCGAGGACGAGGACATCATACGCAGGGTCCTCACCGCTTACCTTGAGGACAACGATTATGAGGTGCTTCAGGCGGAAAACGGCAAAGTGGGACTCGATCTTTTCAGGAAACACATGCCGGACATCATACTCTCCGACCTGAAAATGCCGGTACAGGGGGGGAAGGACGTACTGGCCGCCGTGACCCGTGAATCCCCCGAGACCCCGGTGATCATCGTTTCCGGCACCGGGGATATCAGCGACGCCATTGAGACGGTGCATCTGGGGGCGTGGGACTACATTCTGAAGCCGATACTTGACCTCAAGGTGCTTGACCACGCGATCAACAAGGCCCTCGAGCGGGCCCGCCTGCTCCGGGAAAACAGGCGGTACAAAGAGCACCTGGAAGACGAAATCAAGCGCCGGACGTCGGAGCTTCAGGACCGGTACGCCGACATGGAAATGCTGAACGAGCGCCTTCTCAAGGAAATCCATGTACGGACCCGCGCGGAAGAATCGCTGAAGCACACGATGGAGGTGCTCCAGAAAACGATTGACGGCACAATCAGCACCCTCAGCGCCCTGGGTGAGATCCGGGACCCCTACACAGGCGGACACCAGCAGCGCGTGGCCCAGCTTGCCGTCGCCATCGCCCAGGAGATGAACCTTCCGGACGAACAGCGCAGGGGTATATATATAGCCGGGATGCTCCATGACATCGGCAAGATGGCGGTCCCCATCGAAACGCTGTCGAAGCCGGGCATAATCGACGATATCGAATACCTCATGATGAAAATACACCCCGAAACGGGATATCAGATACTGAGTAAAATCGAGTTCACCTGGCCCATAGCCACCATCATACTCCAGCATCACGAGCGGCTTGACGGTTCTGGATACCCCAAAGGGCTTAAAAATGACGAAATACTCCTCGATTCCAGGATCATCAGCGTGGCGGACGTGGTTGAGGCGATGGCGTCCCATCGCCCCTACCGGCCGGCGCTGGGAATCGACAAGGCGCTTGAGGAGATACTGCAGTACCGCGGAACACTCTATGATCCCGACGTGGTTGATATCTGCGAGCGTCTTTTCAGGAAAAAGGAATTCCGCTTCATGGAGGCGTTCAAGACCGCCCAGAGGGACCCGCACCTGTACCGCCGCAACTGACACCCTCCCTTTTGTTCTTGATTAATACGCGGACGGCTTCACAATAGGATATATTACCGGAGGGAGAGAAGTGATACCATTGAACGCGCGCCATGCAATCCTGTACTGACCGGTAATACTGCCATGGGCTCCAGAAATTCGCCGTTACGTCCGGCCATTCTTTCCGCGCTCATCCCGCTGATGTTCGCCGCGCTGCTGTCCGGGTGCGGGGAAACAGGGGCAACGCCGCGGCCGAACGCGCGCGAAGGCCTTCTTGACCTTCGTAAATGGGACTTCAGCCGCGACGGCGCCGTTGAACTGGCGGGGGACTGGGAATTCCACTGGATGCGTTTTATTAGGCCTGCCGAGTTCGCCGTCCCTTCCAAAAATGGCCCCGTAAAGTACCTGAAAGTGCCCGGAAACTGGCTGGGCGTCACTACACACGGGAAAAATGCCGGACCCAACGGGTTCGCCACCTACAGGCTCCGCGTGCTCATGCCGGCCGGGTCCGATGATCTGGCCTTTTATGTGCCGGACATGCGGACCGCGTATGTCCTATTCGTCAACGGACGTGAGCTTCACCGCAACGGAGTTCCGGGAACTGACAGGTCGTCCTCGGTGCCCTGTTATCAGCCGGCCATTAAAACCTTTTCCTCCCCGGGGGGGGAGCTTGACATGGTGCTGCATATTTCCAATTATCACCATGAAAACGCGGGTCCCTGGAACCCCATTGTTCTCGGCCGCCGGCATGAGCTTACGGAAACGCACGACCTGCTTTTGATTTTTCAGATATTTCTTTTCGGAAGCCTCCTCACAATGGGGCTTTACCATATCGGCCTTTACATGCTCCGGCGCGAGGACAGGTCGCCCCTGTATCTGGCGCTCTTCTGCCTTCTCATCTGTGTCAGGCCGCTCATCACCGGCGAGAGGTTCCTTCTGAAACTGATCCACGACTTCAGCTGGTTGTGGCGCCTGAAGCTGGAATTTCTCTCACTCTATCTCGGGTTTCCGCTTTTCGCGACCTTTGTCCGTTCCCTTTTCCCCGGGGACTTCAAACGGCCGGTGCTCCTGGCATTGCAGGGAATCTGCCTCGCCCTCTCGCTTTTCGTTCTCGTCACCCCGAGCTGGATATTCACGCACTCCATCGAGTACTTCGAGTACGCGGCAATGGCGTTCAGTGTGTATATAGTGGCGGTGGCCGTCCTCGCCGGCGTTCGCAAGCGTGAGGGTTCGATGGTTTTTCTTGCGGGCATCGTTATCATAGCCGCGGCGTTCCTGAACGAGGTACTCAACGACCTGAATATCATCAAAACCGGCAACTTCTTTCCCCTTGGGCTCCTGGGGTTCATCCTCACGCAGGCATTTCTGCTGTCGCTCCGCTTCTCCAAATCCTTCAGGGCGGTCGAGACCCTGTCCGGGGAACTGGAATCCAAAAACAGGCAGCTCCTGTCGCTGGACAGGCTCAAGGACGTGTTCCTGGCCAACACGTCACATGAGCTGAGGACCCCGCTGAACGGCATTATCGGCATCGCCGATTCCCTCAGAGACGGCGCGGCGGGCATGCTCACCGCGGAGGCGAAATCCGACCTGTCGCTGATCATATCAAGCGGCCGAAGGCTCGCCAGCCTGGTAAACGACATACTGGATTTTTCGAGGATCAAAAACCGAGACCTCACGCTGAACCAGAAACCGACAGACCTGAAATCAGCGGTGGACGTGGTGCTGGACCTGACGAAAAGGCTGAGGGACGGCAGGGACCTCGAAACCCGAAACGACGTCCCCCCGGACCTGCCGCCGGTGCTGGCGGACGAGGACAGGCTCCAGCAGATTCTGCTTAACCTGCTGGGAAACGCGATCAAATTCACCGAAAGCGGGACGATTTCACTTTCAGCGTCGGACCGTCACGACGGGTGCGTTGAAGTGACCGTTGCCGATACCGGCATCGGCATTCCCGGCGACAAAATCGAAAGAGTGTTCGAGCCGTTCGAGCAGGCGGACGGGTCCATAGCCAGGAGTTACGGCGGCACCGGCATCGGCCTTTCGATAACCAGAAGCCTTGTGGAACTGCACGGCGGCGCGATACGGGCGGAATCCGGCGAAGGAACCGGCTCCCGGTTCATCTTCACACTGCCGGTGGCCGAGGGGTCGGCGGCGTTTTTCAAAAAGGACGAGGAAAGGGAGCAGTACCCCTACTACGCGGCCTTCGTGGAATCAGATGAGATAGACACATTCACTCCATTTTACGGGCAGCTCGACGCCGCCGGGGAGCGCAAGGAACAGCCCAGGGTCCTGATAGTGGACGACGACCCGGTGAACGTCAGGGTCCTGGAGAATATTCTGACGCTCAATAATTACGCGGTTGAGAAATCGCTTTCCGGGACCGAAGCCCTTGAGATGATCGGACAGGGAAGGATCCCGGACCTGGTCCTGATGGATATCATGATGCCGCGCATCTCGGGCTACGAGGTGACCCGAAGAATCCGCGGCACCCATTCAGGTTTCGACCTTCCGATCATGATGCTCACCGCAAAGAGCAGGACCGAGGACCTCTTTGCCGGGTTCGAGGCCGGCGCAAACGATTATCTCAGAAAACCCTTCGACAAGGACGAACTTCTTGCCAGGGCGGGTACGCTGGTATCGCTTAAAAAGGCGGTCAAGGAGAACAGGGAAATCTATTCGATCAAGCAGCAGCTTGAAATGGCGAGGGAAATCCAGGCATCGCTGATCCCCGCCGTGCTCCCCGAAGTGAGGGGCATGAAAATAGCGGCGCGGTATATTCCGATGGAGCAGGTGGGGGGCGATTTTTACGATTTTTACCGCATCAGCGAATCGCTTCTCTGCGTCTTTATCGCCGACGTGACCGGACACGGCATCCCCGCCGCGATGATCGCCTCCATGGTGAAGGTGATATTTTTCATCCTGCGGGAATCCAGCAGCGACCTTCATGCACTTATCTGCGGGATGCGGAATATACTTATCGCCACAGTGGAAAACCAGTTCGTATCGACCGGCTTTGTCCATATCGACACGGCGGCAAAAAAACTGAGCGTTGTCCGAGCCGGACACGAGCCGGTGCTGGTGGCGAGAAAAAAGGAACGCATCATTGAAGCGCTCGCGCCCGTCGGCTCCATTATCGGGCTCACGCTTTCGGATACCATCGAGCTTCTTGAGGTCCCCGTGGACTCGGGCGACAGGATCGTGCTCTATACCGACGGGATCATCGACGTCATGGGGCCGAACGGGGAGTTCTTCGGCGAGGATCGCCTGCACTCGATGATCCTGCACTATCTCGAACGCCCGAGCGAGAATTTCATTGAGGACCTTATGGCGGAATTGAAACGCTGGATCCTCGGCGGTGATCTCAATGCCGAGGGCTTTCAGGACGATATCACCATCATCGTGCTGGACATTGAGTGAGACCTCGACGCGCGCCGTGACAAAAAAAAGGGCTCCCGAAGCGGGGGCCCTTTCCATTCTCATCTGAGGGACCAGGATTCGAACCTGGGTTAACGGGGTCAGAACCCGTCGTCCTGCCGCTGAACGATCCCTCAATTTTGAAACCTTTTTACCGCCTTCCGATTGCCTGTCAAGAAGAAAAGAATTTTTTAAGAAAAGGGGGTACGGCGCCCATAAATTCTCTGGAGCAACGATTTTATTCAGCGGCAGGCGCCCGTGGCGTCCCGAAGAATGGACGAGGAACCTGAATTCAAGGCCGAAACAAGGCACTTTACCGCGTCTTGAATCCCCCCCCTCTGAATTTTAGTGAACATTCCCATCATGCTGTCCGATAAATATAAGGACGTCGATAAATCCAAAATACCGGAGTGCGGGGATGAAAACGACGGCATTCGCCGCGATACTTCTGCTCCTGGCCGTACTGGCAAAGGCCGACTTGACGCTGACCCCTGAAAGGCTGGTACCCCCGCCTGCGGCAGACGCCGAGGCCGTTGAAAAATGCGATTTTATCGCCGCGACCGCCTGCGGAAAAAAATGCCCCGACGACTGGACAATAACCGGATACTACCACGGCCCAGGCCGGGACAAATCACCCTCAGGAATTCAGAACGGACGGCTGGTGGCGGTTAAAACCGTGTCGCTGTGCAACCGCTGTTATGTCCGTTTTACCATTGTGAAGGACGGAAAACAGCGCGAGGCGGCATGCGAGGAATTTGTCAGTCACCTCCGCAGGGAGAGCGCCTCCTGCGAAAACTGCGTCGAACCGGTAACGCTTCCCCTGACGGCGAAATAGGAACGGCAGAGTGCCGCCGCTGGACCACAAAAAATGATCTGGGAAAAGCTAATCATAGCGCTGGTTCCGATACCGGTCTACTACCTTATCTATTTCAGGTACTTCACCTTCAGGCCCGAATACCTGAAGCATGTGGAATCGTTTCTTTCCGGCATCGCGTTCGCGTTCTCCCTCATTCTCGTTTCCCCGTATCTCTTCCGCCTGTTTCCCTTCACGGACCCTCTTGCAGTGGGGTTCCTTAAGGCGGCGGTTACGGAAAAAGCGGGGGCCTGCATCATCCTCATGTTCCTGTTCCGGTACTATGCCAACTTCAGCATCATGGAAGCGACGGTATCCGCCGCGCTTTTCGGCGTCGGTTTTTCCGCGGTGGAAAACATCGCATACGCCCTCTCGTTCGGCTATTCCGTCATTCTTCCGCGGCTTCTTTTTTCGGTTCCGATGCACCTCACCACCTGCGGAATCATGGGTTTTTATCTCGGAATGATGAAGATGTGCGAAACCAGGGTGTTCAAGAGCCTGTACTTTCTCAAGGCGGTCGCCGCCGCAATTCTGCTCCACGGCCTTTTCGACACGATACTCCTTACCGGGGGGGAGGCGTCCTATTCCGCCCCGCCCATGCTTGTCGTCATCGTCGTGATTCTCGAAATACTGATGGCCAGAGCCCAGAACATTCCCCCGCACAACATAATCAGGGCAATGAATCTGCGCTTTGAGGACTGGATGATTTTAGAGCGGCAGCCGAGGTTTGAACGGTGGATACTCAGGTCCATGGGGACCGGCAGAGAACCGGCGACCCATTTCTTCCTCTGGCGTCCCGGCGCGATACGGTTCATTTCGGTTTTGGCGCTGCTTGCGCTGGCCGTATTCGGGCTCGCATACAGGGAAAACATCGTCCTTGAGGCGGGCCTGGGAATACGGAACGTCGAGCAGATACTGCTCTTCGGAAGCCTGCCGGTGTCGGTGAGCGTCATAATCATCCTTGTAGGGGCGATCAACCCGGTGTTCTTCGCATCCGGCGTCTTCAGAATCCCGGTGATATCGGACGTGGTGGTCCGGGCTGAGGACGGCTTCGAGGAGACCCTCGTCACCTACGACATCACCACGGCAAACTGTTTCCTCAGGACTTCGGAACCCTGCGGCATGGGAACTCCCCTCCCTTTGAGGTTTGAATATTCATCCCGGTCTTCAGATGAGATCATCGGCGAGGTGGTATGGGAGAACCATACCAATCCGAGGGCGTCCATCGGCTCCATAGTACGTCTTCCGGACCGGAGCGGCCTCCCCTTCCTAAGGTTCATGATCCGCTACCACTACTTCCGGATGAGAAAGGGCATCGCCTTTAATCTGAAGCTGCCCGGGTTCGAGGCGACCCGGAAGCTTTTCATGCGGCCGATCACCACGATGCAGGAGGACAGGATTTACAAGGCCGGCTCGGTCATTTTCAATGAAGGGGACAAGGGGACGGAATTTTACCTGCTAAAAAAAGGCCGCATACAATTCTACAAAACCACGGAAAAAGGCGACCGGATACTCATGGACACCATCGAGGACCAGGAAATATTCGGAGAGATGGCGGTGATGGGAAACGTCACCAGGGCGACCACCGCCCTGTGTGAGACCGAAACGGTTGTCGCCGCCGCCGACAGGGAAAACCTCACCGCCCTGATTAAAAACAACACCGATTTTGCCGTTTCCCTCATCGAAACTCTGGCGCATCGCGTCCAGAATTCCGAGGAAATTCTGCTGGACAACATCAGGACGCTGGACGCCTCACTTGCCGGCAAGGACAGGCTTTACCGTTGCGCGCTGCTTCTCGGCTATGCAGCGCTCCACGGGGCCGCGCTGGAAGGCGAGGAGAAGGACCGAATACTGCGCGCAGCGGAGCAGGCCGCAGGAGAAACCGGGGACCGCGATCTTGCGTCGCTGGCCGCACTCGCCCTTTCCGGAAGGGACGGGACCGACGACGAGGCGTTTCGTCTCAGGATGCGGGAGATACTCGCGGGACTGCCCTCCCTACCCGTTTAATCCAGAATCTTCTTTATTTTGCGGGAGAGCTCTTCCACGGTATAGGGTTTTCTGATAAACTCGCTTATTCCCCTCTCCATCGCCCTGTCGATGGTTTCATTTTCGATAAACCCCGACGCGAGCAGGACCTTCACCGACGGGTCCACCTCTTTCAGCATGTCATACACGGCGAGCCCGGACATTTTCGGCATCGAGAGGTCCAGAACAACGGCGATGACGCGCCCTCCTTCCCTTACATAGGCGTCGACTCCCTCCTGTCCGCTCTGGGCGGTGATGACGTCATACCCGCACTTTTCCAGCATCCGCCTGGCGGTATTCAGTATCACCCGCTCGTCGTCAATCACCAGAACAAGCCCGGAGCCGGCAACGATCCCATCCCGCTCTTTCCGGGGCTCCCAGGCGTCCCCCTCTCCGGCGATTTCAGGCAGGAAGACCGTAAACACGGTCCCTTCGCCTTCAACCGATGTGACGTCGATAAAACCGCGGTGCTCCTTGACGATCGTGTACGCCATGGCGAGACCGAGCCCCGTGCCGGTGTCCATCTCCTTTGTGGTGAAGAACGGGTCGAATATCCTTTTCCTTGTGTCCTCGCTCATTCCGATCCCCGTGTCGGCCACGGAAATTTTGATATAATTCTCGCCGGGGACCGAACCGGACCGGGAAGCGCAGAAACCGGCGTCCGCGGTGAATCTGGCCGCATTGACCGTGAGTACGCCCCCTTCATCCTCCCGGTCTCCCCTCATGATCGTCATGGCGTGCGACGCGTTCACGCACAGGTTCAGGATCAGCTGTTCGATGTGGATGGGGTCGGCATGCACGCGCATCTTCTCCTCCCCGATACGGAAGTCCAGCTGGACCGATTTAGGGAAGCTGTTCTTGCATATCTTTTCGACGTGTTTGAGGGAGACGGCTATGTCCAGGGGGGCGAGCCTCAGCCCCTGCCTGCGTGAGAGAGTGAGGAGCTGCCGTGTGAGGTCGGCGGCCCTTTGAGAAGCCTCCATGGCGGTGTCCAGATAGGTGACGATTTCGTTTTTCTGGCGGAGCTCCTCCTTTTCCGCAAGCAGTTCCAGGAGATTGAGGCTTCCGATAATGCCGCCGAGCATGTTGTTGAAGTCGTGGGCGATGCCTCCTGCGAGCGTGCCGATGGCCTCCATCTTCTGGGCCTGCAGAAGCTGTGCCTGAATATGCTCGTTTTCCCTTTCGGTCTCTTTCCTGTCGCTAATATCCCGAACGATCGCCTGCACGAACACACCCGACCTCATGTTTGTTGCGGTCATGATCACTTCCGCGTCAAAGACGGTGCCGCCGGGCCGTTCGTGGAGCCATTCAAAGTGCTGGGGCTCCCCGGCGACAGCCGCTTTCAGAATATCCCTGGCTTTTTCCCTGCTCGGCCTGCCGTCAGGCTGAAGTTTCGGCGACAACTCCGCAGGGTTCTGGCCGATTATCTCGTCCATGGAACGGCCGAACATCTCAAGCGTTTTTCTGTTGCAGTGGATGATCCTGCCGTTGTCCAGAATGAATATCGTGACGCCGGCGTTTTCATACAGCTGTTTGAATCTCTCTTCGCTTTCCCTCAGCGCGTCCTCGGCGAGACGCTGTTCGTGGATGTCCGTGATGATGCCGCTGATGCCGGCGAAACGCCCCCGGACGTACAGCGGGTGGCTGAAACTTCTCACCCATCTCGGTTCCCCCCCGGCGCTGACTATGCGGTAATCATAGGGTACTACCACACCCCGGGAAAGGTCATGAAATCTCGTTTTCAGAATTTCCCGGTCATCGGGATAGATGAAGGAGATGAATTCCTTTCCAAGGACGTCCTCCGGGTTGTAACCGCTGAAACTCCTTATCACCGGACTGATATAGGTGACGACTCCGTTTTCGTCCAGGGTAAATATCACCTCGTTGATATTCTCCACAAGCGAACGGTACTTTTCCTCGTTCCTTCTCAGGACGTCCTCGGCGAGTTTGTGCCCGGTGATGTCGGTGCAGAAGGCCTCTATCCCCGCGGGCTGCCCGTTTTTTCCGGCAATGAGGACGCTCCTCTGCTCGATCCATCGCCGTTCTCCCGAGCGGTGCAGTATGGGATACACCGTCACCGGTTCGATGTCCCCTCGCTCCGCCCTCTCCCAGAATGCCGCGTGTATGTCCAGCCACTTGTCCGGTATCAGCCCCCTGATAAGGTCCGGATTGTTCCGCATCTCCTCCGGAGAGTATCCGGTGAGCTCACTCACGTGGGGGCTCACATAATCGAAACTGAAGCGGCTGTCGGAAAAGGATACGCGGTAGATCGCCGCGGGTGCGTTTTCCAGGATGCGCCGGATAAAGGATTCCTTCATGCTCAGGTCGTTTTCGGACCTCATGAGCTCCTCATTCTGCTTCTTGTGCTCTTCGTTCATCGCCTCCAGATCGGCCACCGACGCGCTGAGCTCCTCATTGAGCCGCTCTGCCACGTCATAGGTCACGGAAAACCTGTGTATCAGCATGCAGGAGGCGCCCACGACCACGGCGGCGTATATGTAGGGAATGATCATATTGGAGATCACGATCCCCTCGAGCACAAGCCAATCGTGAACGGCGCCGGCCCCGAGCAGCAGTATGCCGATGAAAAGGAAATAAGCGTCCATGTTCTTTTTTCGCATCTGCTTTACCGTTTCATGGAAACTCTGGGCGATTACAAGCAGCGCCAGAATGATAAAGGGCGTATAGAACAGAAACCGCAGCCGGGGAAATAAAAATTCCGCGGCCAGTGCAAAGAGGATGATCATGGCGGTGATCGCGGTCACGATTCTGGAAAACAGCGTATGCCTGCCGTGATAAAGCCATGAGATGAAAAGGGCCAGAGACGGCAGGGTCAGATACAGCGGCGCCTTGTCGATCAGAAAATAGAGGAAGTCGTTTTCATCCGTTATGAGATATCTGAGTATCTGGCTGTTGCCAAGAATGTACGTCGAGAAACAAACGCACAGAAGTCCCAAATACAGGTGCTGCCTTTCCCGCGGTTTTCTCACGCTCAGCAGAAGATGATAAATCCCGAAAAAAAGATAGAGGGTAATGAGGGCGGCAGAGACGATGATGCCGCGGTTGAAGCTTTTAAAAATCGAATCCGCCCTCCCGACGGTGATCTCCGGCCCCTTGAGTCCGTTCAGCATGCCGTGGGGGGGGATGCACAGCACGATGCCGATATAGCTGTCGTGTCCCGGACTGAAGGCGCGTTCCGGAACGTACGCGACGATCCACTGATCCCGCCCGCTCCGGAACGGGCTGAATGAACCGACTGTTCCCAGCAGGACGCCGTTGAAATACATCCTCCCCGCCGCGGAAACGACGCCGCTGTTTACCGCAACAGGCTCTCCCCGGGTGATCATGGCGACAGCGCCAGACGGGACCCTGCGGCGCAGAGTAATCATGCCGGCGTATCCCCGAAAGTCGGGATGGTCGTTGAATACGGAGGGGACGGTTATCTCTTTCCACTCCCCGCCGGCGTCCGGTGCGATCCATGGCTCATCGAAGCCTTTGCGGTACTCCCATTTGCCGGCAAGCGAGAAAACACCCTCTTCCGCCCGGAGCGGTTCCGGGAGCGCCGAGAGGGCCAGCAGTGTCAGCGCAGCGGCTATGACGGTCAGACACGGCCCGCCGCCTGCATTCCGGCGTGCGGTCATGGCCTGCCCCGCTCCCGAGCCGCGGCGGAAGCGCTCCGCTGCCACGCGCTTTCTGGAAACCTCATTTCCCTATACCCCTGCGGTCAAGCCACTCCCTCACCGCCGGGCCTGTACCGAAATCCCAGGGGCGCACTTTATCCGGAGGCACCGCCTTCACTTCAACGATTTCTTCGCCCAGGGCGACGGCGCCCGACGCGGCGACATCGTAGGCGATGATGAGCTGGTTCATCCGAAAAAACGGGAACAGTCCGAGGAAATCGCGGACCGATCCGTCCAGCCCCAGCTCCTCCCGCACCTCGCGGAGAACACCCTGCTCCGGCGTCTCGCCTCTTTCCAGAAATCCTGTGACAAGGCCGAACACCTTTTCAGGCCACCCCCTGTTTCTGGCCAGGATGACTTTGCCATCCAGCTCGATCACCGCGGCGACCACGGGGATAGGATTGTCCCAGAACGTGTAGTTGTCGGGAGATTCCGGACACGCGAGCCTTTGCGTCCCGGAGACGTCCCGCATCTGGAGCGTCAGCCCGCAGTGGGGACAGAATGCAGGTTCCTTCATGGATGGTCCCTCCCTCTGTGTCGTGCCCGGGATCCCCTTGCCGGAAAACATGGAAACGATATCGTCATCGCCGGATACGGGCCCGATCCTGCAAGTACACTCCATAAAAGTCGCCCTGTCAATACATAAAAAAAGGCCGTATCCGGTGCGGCCATTTAAACACTTGACAGCGCCGGAACGCGGAATATCAACAAACGATTGAGGAGGACCGTATGAATTCCTTTCACAGACACGGAGACGCGCTCCGGTGCGAAGAATGCCCCCTTGCGGACCTCGCGGAAATCTACGGCACGCCCCTGTACGTGTACAGCATGGCCGCGCTCGAGGAGAACTTCAACGCCTACAGGGACGCATTTTCGCCAGCAGACCCGCTCATCTGCTATTCGGTGAAGTCCAACGGCAATCTCGCGGTGCTCCGGGCTATGGCGGGGCTCGGGGCCGGCGCCGACATCGTATCGGGCGGCGAGCTTTTCCGCGCGCTCACAGCCGGAATCGATCCGGGCCGAATCGTTTATTCCGGCGCCGGGAAGAGGGCCGACGAACTGCGCATGGCGCTGGACGCCGGAATCCGCATGTTCAATGTCGAATCGGAGCCGGAGCTTCTGCTTCTCTCCCGGATTGCCGCATCCGCCGGAAAGACGGCCGACATCTCCCTCAGGATCAACCCGGACATAGATTCGGGCACGCACCGCTACACCGCCACCGGAGGAAAGGAGACGAAATTCGGCGTCCCGGAAGCGGACGCGCCCGCGCTCTACCGGAAAGCGGCGTCGCTTCCGGGGATAAATCCAACGGGTATCGACGTGCACCTGGGTTCGCAGATCACCGACATCGCCCCCTACCGTCTCGCCATGGAACGGCTTGTGGCCCTTGCCGAAACGCTGAGGGCCTCGGGTATAGACTGCCGGGTTCTCGACATCGGCGGAGGCGCCGGCATTTCGTACAACGGCGAGAAGACGGTGACGCCGGCGGACCTGGCCGGGGTGGCCATACCGGCCGCCGAAAGCGCCGGATGCGCGCTGGTGCTGGAACCGGGCCGCTCTATCGCGGGGAACGCCGGTATACTTCTCACTCGGATCACCCACGTCAAGCGGGGCGCGGGCAAGACCTTCTACATCTGCGACGCCGGAATGAACGACCTCATGCGCCCCCCCCTCTACGGATCGTACCACCGGATCGAACCGGTTGCCGATGATGGCGGGGGAGCCGTCATAACTGCAGACATAGTCGGCCCGGTATGCGAGACCGCGGATTTCCTCGCGCTCGGGCGGGCCATCCCGGAATGCAGGGAGGGGGAACTGCTTGCGGTGATGGACGCGGGCGCCTACGGTTTCTCGATGTCGTCAAATTACAACGCCAGGCCGAGGGCGGCCGAGGTGATGGTATCCGGCCGGAAACACCGGTTCGTGCGGTCAAGGGAAACCTACGACGACCTTGTAAGAAACGAAATGATTTTCGCGTGAGTCCCCGTTCCGGGCGGGCTTGATGATTCGACGGCCTCCGTGCGTACTGCGGAATTGATTTTGAAAGGAGATGCGGCCTATCGTGAAACCGGCAACGATATTTTTTGACCTCGACGACACGCTGCTCCGTGAAAAGGAATCCGCGGCCCTCGCCTTCGCCGCCGCCGCGGCTGAAGCGCGGGCAAAATACGGTTTGAAGGAAGACGCCGTTGTCAAAGCGGCGCGTGAATCGGCCAGGCGCGTCTGGTACGCGCTCCCCACCATCGGCTACTGCCTGAAAATCGGCATAAGCTCATGGGAGGGGCTCTGGGCCGAATTCGGCGGCGCCGGACCGGACCTCGCCCAACTCAGAAAGCTTAAAGCGCGCTACCGGGCCGACGCCTGGCGAGGGGCCCTCCTGACGCTGGGGGTCGACGATCCCGCGGGAGCGGAGGAGCTTTCGGAAACATTCATCCGGGAACGGCGGAAGATGCACGTTGTCCTTCCCGGCGCGGAGAGACTGCTGGAAAAGCTCTCGGGAGAATACCGGCTCGGCATGATCACCAACGGCGCGCCTGACCTTCAGCGCGCAAAAATAGAAGGCGGCGGACTGGAACGTTTTTTCGCCGCGATACTCGTTTCCGGAGAGGTCGGCGAGGCGAAACCGCACCCGCTGATTTTCAGGCGCGCGCTTGAAATGGCCGGCGCCGACGCGGACGCGTCCCTGATGATCGGCGATACGTTCAGCACCGACATCGAGGGGGCGCAAAACGCGGGCATGCGCGCGATATGGGTCAACCGCCGATCAGAAGCCGCGCCGGAGGGCCGGTCGGGGTTTTTTGAAGTTGCGGGTCTTGAGGATATCATTCCGCTGATCGATTCTCTCCTCTGATCACGCCCGCCGCCATGCCGGCCCCGGCGCATTCCGGGCATCGCCGCAACGAGTTGATGGGGCTACCGGAGCATCCGCCACAGCGCGGCGGCCTCCATGAGCCACGCGGTGCCGAGGTGGACGATAATGCCGCCGTAAATGGAACCGCCGTAAAAGGAAATGATCCCCAGGGCGAGCCCGCCGAAAAAGGAGGAGGCGGCCTCGGCCAGCGGTTTCTGAAAATGGATAAAGCAGTACACGACGGACACGGGAACGATCCCCCCCGCTCCGAGATACCTCCCGAGGGCCATGACCATGAAGCCCCGGAAATAAAACTCAACGCTCACATAGGCGAGGCCGTAGCAGAGCTCGAACAGAAGCAGGCAGGGGAGATTGGCGCCGTCCGCCGGGAGGTTTGCGAGCCGGTATCTGGGGTAGGCGTGAAGAAAATCCCCTGCGCCCGAAAAAAAGAATACCGCGGGCGTCATTATCATCAGTATCAGAAAATACGGCCGCAGGGAAAATGACTTCAGCGTAAATCCGTACAGGCCCGTCTCCTTCCTGTCTACGGCCAGCCAGTAGAGAAATGCCGGAAGAAACCAGAGGGCTGCCTGCATGAGGTTGTTGGCGGCCAGGGCAAAAAGGGGCGCATAACGGGGGGCGACGAACGCCTCCGCCGCCCCCGCCCCGATCTCAGTCGAAGCCTCGAAGGCCAGCCCCGCGATCATGAGCGCGCTCAGGACGTAAAAGCCCGGCCTGCGGAGAAACTCTCCGGGACCTTTAAAAATACGGTATAGAGCGATTGAAACGGCATAGGGGAAAGAGAAAAAGATAAGATAGAAAAGAAACACTTCCGCTCCGCTCTCCAGCGAACGGAGTATGCGCGTCTCAAGATCAAAGCGGTAATTTACCGAAAGCGAAACCGCCACAAAAAGGGTGACTGTCAGCAGATACCCGGGATTCAGTTCCGCGGCGGCATAGTTCCGAAAATATCCGAAAAAATCCTTCATGGGAACACAGAAACGCGGTAAAAGGCCCTTGTCAAGAAGGTGACGGAAGGCGTGAAAAAAATTGCTTGTATTTATCGCATCTGTGTGTATTCTATCGACGGCCGGTACCGGGCCCGACACGCGGCAGTTGACCGATGACGCGAGACGATCTTCGGGCAGACAGGGCGGAAAAAGAAATGAACCCGGTGAACAATGGACGGCATGAATCGTCTTTTCGATTATCTCATTCAGGATAAAATCGCGGAAAACCCCAGGTCGGTTATCTATCGGGCGAAAAAGGATGGGTCCTCCGATCATGTCATTATCAAACTCCTGAAGCAGGACAATCCCGCCCCGGTAAAGCTCGCTCGGTTCAGGCAGGAATATGAGCGGATACGCAGGCTCGATCTGGAAGGGGTCGTCAATACCTTCGAAATCATCGAGCACTCGGGCGGCTTCGCGCTGATACTTGAAGATTTCGGCGGGGTGCCCCTGTCGGTTTACCGGGAAGGCGGTTTTTTTAACATCTCCCGTTTCCTCGATATCGCCGTAAAAATCACCGGCATACTCCGTCAAATCCACGGTAAAAACGTTCTCCATCGCGACCTCAAGCCAAGCAACATTCTCATCAACCCGGACACCGGCGCGGTCAAGATAACCGATTTCGGTCTTTCAGCGGATATCACGTCCGGCCCGGGCGAACTCGACGGAACCGAGTCGGCCCTGGGAACGATCGCCTACATGTCGCCCGAACAGACCGGCAGGATGAACAGAACCATGGACGCGCGTTCCGACCTGTATTCGCTGGGTGTTATATTTTACGAACTCCTCACCGGAACGGTTCCCTTTTTTTCCAGGGACCCGGTGGAGGTCGTCCACGGCCATCTGGCCAGAAAGCCGGTCCCTCCCGGCGAGCTGAACCCCTCCGTGCCGCCGCCGATCAACGACATGGTGATGAAGCTCCTGGAGAAAGCACCTGAAAACCGCTATCAGAGCTGCGGCGGCCTCCTTTCCGATCTTATTCAGTGCCGAAAACTGAGCGGGGAACAGGGCGGCCTTGAGGGGTTCCTGATCGGCGCTTCCGACATACCGGAAACGCTGTCGCTGCCCGCCACTCTGTACGGAAGGGAGTCCCTCTTCGCCACCATCATGGCGGGAAGCAACACCGCTCGAAGAGGGGGCAAGTCCCTGATCCTGATCGAAGGCACGCGGGGGAGCGGAAAAACCGCGGTCATGCAAGAAATCAGGGGAAGACTGTCCCGGGAATCCTGTTTCCTCCTCAGCGGAGAGAGCGGACCGGGCGGCACCATCCCCTACGGTCATCTCATCAATTCCGTCAGGGACCTGGTCAGGGAGCTTCTGACCGAACCGAAAGAGAAACTCGAGCTCTGGAGATCAATGCTCTCCTCCGCACTGGGAGCCCAGGGGCGCGTCCTCACCGAGATGGTTCCTGACATCGAGAAGATAACGGGCCCCCAGCCGGAGCTTCCCCGATTGGGAATGGAGGAAGGGCTGAACCGCTTTATTTTCGTGTTTAAAAACTTCCTCTCGGTTTTCCTTCGTGAAAAGCCGGTCATCCTTCTGCTGGACGACTTTCACGACGCGGACCTTCCCACATACAGCCTCATCCAGTCCCTGTTGCTGGACCCTTCAATCGGGCACCTCATGGTTGCCGCGACATACCGCGACGACGCCGTGGACCGGTCCCACCGGTTGAAAATAATGGAATCGATCGTCGCCGGTTCGGGCGTGGAGGTTGACATCATAGCCCTGACGCCGCTGTCGGAACAGAACGTACGCGGCTTTATTGAATCGGCGCTCCGCCGCAGTGATGAGGGGACCGCGGCGCTCGCGTCGGCGGTGCACGGGAAAACCGGCGGAAACCCGTTTTTTCTCCACCAGTTTCTTCTCAGCCTGTTCAGGGACGGCATCCTGTCGGTCGACTTCGACCGGGGATGGATCTGGGACATGGAGGCGATCAGGACCACCGCGGTCACGGATAACGTGGCCGACCTTCTGGCGGCAAGAATCGACCATCTCCCCGAACCTGCCCGCGAAACGCTTACTTACGCCGCATGCATGGGCCGGCGTTTCGACATCGACATGCTCGTAAAACTCACCGGAAGACCGGTGTCCGCGATCATCGCCGACCTTGAGCCGGCACTGGTTGAGGAGATCATCGAGCCGATCGGGCCGCGGTTTCAGTTCCGCCACAACCGGATCCATGAAACGGTCTGTCTTCTCATCCCCGACGAAACGAGCGGAAGGATACACCTCGCCATCGGCAGGGCGATGAACGATGACCTTGTCGGGGACGGGGACGAGCGGGAGGACACCCTCTACCATATAGTAAACCACATGAACCGCGGGGCCGCTTTCATAGACGGCAATGAAGACCGCATCGTCCTTGCCGGGCTGAACAGAAAGGCGGCGATGAAGTCCCATGCCTCAGCCGCCTATGACGCGGCGCTGAATTACGCCGTCACCGGAATGTCGCTGCTCCCGCCGGATTCCTGGAATTCGCATTACCGGCTCAGCATAGACCTCCACCTTCTCAGGGCTCAATGCGAATACATCACCAGCAGTTTCAGTGAGGCGGAGAAATATTTTGACGAAACGATCGCGCACTCCAGAAGCGCCGGAGAGAAAGCGCGCATCCATATAGACAAATCCCAACTCTTCCTGGGGATGGGAAACCACAGAAAAGCGATAAAGGAGGCGCTCAAGGGCCTCGGGCACCTCGGAATTACACTTCCCCGAAAACCTGGGTACCGGCACATACTGTGCGGAATCGTGACCGTGAGAATGGCACGCGCCTTCAGAACAATCAGGAACCTTGAAGAATTAAAATCATTGAAATCGAAAAATATGATGATCGCCATGGAGCTTCTCCTCCAACTGGCGTATTCTTCATATTTCGTGAACACAAAACTGATGTCCCTGGCGGTTCTTTTAATGGTACGGATTACGCTCCGCCACGGCAACTCGTCGTACTCGGGCTTTGCCTACAGCATGTACGGAATGATCATCGGATACATACTCGGCGACCGGACCGGCGGATATCGTTTCGGGCTCCTGTCGCTCCGCATCAACAACCGTTTTTTCAACCCTTCCGTCCATTATAAAACCACCTCCGCCTTCGCGCTGTTTCTCAACCATTGGAAAAGCCACACCGCCACCTGCATGGAGTATTTCGAAAAAGCCTATACAAGGGCACGGGAGGCCGGAGACCTCTCCTTTGCCGGTTACCTGGCCAGCTGGATGTCATGGACAAGCTTCATCCTGGGGGAACGGCTCGACCTGTTCGAGCAGCGATGCCGGGGATATATGTCATTTTTCGAACAGTTTAAAAGCGGCAACGAATATGTCATTTACGCATTCCAGGGGTATGTCCTGAACCTTTCGGGCGTCGCGCCGCAACCGGGCAATCTCAGCAACGGCCTGTTCAACGAGGAGATATTCGGCAGGGTGACGAACAAAACCCTTTTGTACTCCTTCTATCTCTGCAAAAGCCATCTGAGCATACTCTTCGGCAATTACAGACAGGGCTTGAAAATGGTCGAAAAAATGAGGGAGAACAGCAACGGGGTCCTGGGCCTGCCGATCCTCCCGCACCTGTATTTTTTCAGCGCGCTCGTGTACGCAGTGCTGATCGGTGAAAAAACCGCGGAGAGGCGCCGTTTCCGAAGGGAATTCCGCAGAAACCTCGGTGAATTGAAAAAACTCTCGGCGCAGAGCCCTGTCAACTGGCTTCATATGCACCTGCTTGCTGAGGCGGAACACGCGCGCCTCAAAGGCAGGATACTCAAGGCGCAGGACCTGTATGACAGAAGCATCGAGGCCGCCAGAGCCGGTAAATTCATACATGACGAGGCACTGGCGTGTGAAACGGCGGCCCGCTTTTATATGTCGCGGGGGAAAAAAAACACGGCCAGGGCGTATCTTTCAGACGCTCGCAGCTCCTACCTGCGATGGGGCGCCACCGGCAAGGTACGCGACCTGGATGATCTCTTCCCCGAGCTTCTGATCAGCGCCCGTGCGGAGCAGCCGCCCGAATCATCGCCGGAAATGACCGGCGACGATTCATCATCCGGAAACAGGATCGCCGGTTTTGACCTCATGGCCGCGTTGCGTCTCTCAATGGAGATTTCCAGCGACATCCATCTCGACAACCTCATGATGAACATCATGAAAATAATTCTGATGAACGCGGGCGCCGAGAGGGGCGTGTTGATTCTGGCCAGAAACGACGAGCTCAGGATAGAGATCGAGGGGGGAACCGGGGAGGGGTCCCTGTCAACCCGTGAATCGATTCCGGTGGAAGGGAGCGGTTTTGTCCCGGAAACCATCATCAGGTACGTGGAAAGGACCAGGGACACGGTCATACTCGACAACGCCGCCGCGAAGGGCCTTTTCGCCGGCGACCCCTACGTGCTTCAGCACCGGACAAAATCCGTCCTCGCCCTCCCCCTGGTCCGCAATGACGTCCTCGAGGGGATCATATACCTTGAAAACAACGTCGCCGAAAACGCGTTCCGCCGGGACCGCGTGCAGGTCCTGCAGATACTGGGAACGCAGGCGGCGGTGTCGCTCCAGAACGCGGTGCTCTTTGAAAGGACTCATGAGGCCGAGCAGAAACTCACACGGCAATACGAGGAGATTCAGAGCCAGTACGAGGAACTCGAGGCGATGAACGAGGTGCTCACCCGGACCCACGAGGAACTGCACGACGCGGGAAGCGAGATGGAGCGGATGCGCAACTTTCTCCAGAACATAATAGATTACATGCCCTCGATCATAATCGGGATCGACATTGAGAGAAGGATCAATCACTGGAACAGGGAGGCGGTGCGGTTCACCGGAATCGGAAGCGGAGAGGCCGCGGGGCGTCTCGTTGACGAGATCATCGGCTATTTCAGGGAAGGCGAGGACCTCATCGCCCGCGCCGTCGAGGAAAAGACCGCCCAGAAGGCCGAGAAGGTGCGCAACCTGATCGGAAACGGCATGCGTTTCTACGACATTGTCGTGTATCCCCTTTCGGGCATCTACGGCGAAGGCGCGGTCATCCGCATAGACGACGTCACCGCCAGGGTGAACATCGAGTCGATAATAGTACAGACTGAAAAAATGATGTCCGTCGGGGGACTCGCCGCCGGGATGGCCCACGAGATCAACAATCCGCTGAGCGCGATACTGATGAGCGCGCAAAACCTGGTGCGCAGGATTTCCCCCGAGTTCAAGGCGAACCGGGACGCCGCGGAACAGCTGGGGACCGGGCTCGACACGATACGCGCGTACATGGAGAAACGGGGCCTCCTGGGAATGATCGACGGCATCATGGAAATGGGTTCCAGGGCCTCGAAGATAGTGGAACACATGCTCGCCTACAGCCGCAAGAGCGATTCCAAAAAAAATCCGGTGGACCTTTCGGAGCTTGTGACAAGGACCGTGGACCTCGCATCGAAGGATTACGATCTCGCGAAAAAATACGATTTCCGGCATATCCGCATTGTCCGTGAATTTTCCGCGGACGTCCCCCCGGTGTCCTGCGTGGACACGGAGATCGAACAGGTCCTTCTTAACCTTTTCAAAAACGCCGCCCAGGCGATGACGTCGGAAACCGGACGGACCGTGGACCCGATGATAACCATACGGCTTTTCCGCAACGCAGACACGGTCCAGCTGGAAATCGAGGACAACGGCCCGGGGATGACCCAGGAGCAGACCAGGCGCGCCTTCGAGCCCTTCTTCACCACAAAAAAAACCGGCGTCGGCACCGGCCTCGGCCTTTCGGTGTCCTATTTCATCATCACCGAAAACCACGGGGGTACCATGAGGGTGCAGTCCGCGCCCGGGGAGGGCGCCCGTTTCATCATCAGGTTCCCGTTGTAGGCCCGGCATCTCTTCGGGGCGCCCACGACGATCTACGGAAAACCGGGAGTCGGGCCTTTCGCAATGGAGCTGCGGGCCGGACACTGAGGCAAAAGGCCTGTCTCATCAATAATTTAAAAGGTGACACCATGAGACGCAAAGACAAGGAGATCCGCGACAGGGGCTGGATGGAGGAGATACTGGACCGGGCGCAGGTGATACGTGTCGCCATGGCGGCAGGCGGCGAGCCGTATCTTGTTCCGATGAATTTCGGCTACCGCGACGGGAAGGTGTATCTGCACTCGGCGCCGGAGGGGAGGAAAATCGACATGCTGCAGTCCAACCCGAGGGTGTTCCTTGAGGCAACCGCCGACACCGAGCTTGTGTCGGGCGACAGGCCGTGCGGTTTCGGCATGCGATACCGATCGGTCACCGCATCCGGCACTGCACGCATTCTCGCTGAACGACAGGAGAAAATGAAGGCGCTGGACATCATAGCGGAAAAGTACGCCGGCTTCACCGGCACCATGGAGGACACCGCCGTGGACGGCACGGCGGTTATCGTCATCGACATCGTCGAGATGTCGGGAAAGCAGTCGGGGTGGGAGTGACCGGCGGGGCAAACCGGCACGCCGGGTTTTTGGGTTGACCGGGTACTGTATCCATGGTATATTGACGATGAAAGGGGTGAAAAGATTTTGCCTTGATCTCTGAAAAAGAGCAGTTTGTCGATGAAACGAAGTAAAAGGCAAATAATAAATAAATATCGCGTGCTCTGGCTGGTTGCCTTCACAGCCGTATCTGTCGTAATAATAACGTCAATCACCGCCTTCCTGCTCTACTCTATAGCAATGGACATACAGAAATCAAGGCTTCGTGAAATTGCCGACAACCAGGCTGCCATCATAGAGACTTACGGCAATGAGAGAATTTCCTTTCATAATTCATACATGCATCCCGCCGCCTCCTATGCCAGGGCATACGACGACACCATCGCTTTTCTGAGGAAAGCCCAGCTTAAGTTTCCCGGCTTCGGCAATACAGGCGAGTTCTCCCTGGCAAAAAAGGAGGGGGACCTCATGATTTTCGTGCTGAACCAGCGATTCAACGCCTCTGAAATGCCGAAACCGGTCCCCTTCAATTCACAACTGGCGGAACCGATTCGCCGGGCGCTCTCGTCCGATAAAGGGGGCATCATCATCGGCCCCGATTACCGGGGGAAAAGGGTCCTTGCGTCATATCAGCAGGCGGGCATTTTCGGGCTCGGTATCGCGGTGAAAATGGATATCTCGGAAATTGAGGACCCTTTTATCCACGCCGCGCTCATCATGTCGCTCTTCTCCTTCGCGGCAATCGTCATTACCTCGGTTTCGATATACCGCTTCGGGAATTCGGCGATTCTTCAGCTCCGGGAGGCGAACCAGGAACTTCTCGGAGAGGTGGCGGAACGGACAAAAGCGGAACGGGAGCTTGAAATCGCGAACATCGAACTGGAGAAGACTAACGAGGATCTCAAAGTCGCCAACGAGAATCTCACGGCGACAAACGAGGAATTCGAGAGCTCCCTCGAAGAAATATCCGCGTCACAGAAGGAACTGGAGCTGACGCTCCAGGAGAAGGAAACCCTGCTTCGCGAATTGCACCACAGGACGAAAAACAACATGCAGGTGATGTGCGCCCTTCTCAATCTGCAGGCCGGCGAAAACCGCGACCCGGTGTTGGTTTCGGCGCTGAAGGACACGGAGAGCAGGATCATGTCGATGTCCCTGGTGCACCAGAAGCTGTATCAGACCGCGAACCTTTCCAGGATAAACCTGACGGAATACGTGATGGACCTGATGTGCCACGTCCGCAACAGCTACGGCGTCGATGAACGCCGGATTTCACACTCCTGCGCCATCGACGACATACGCATGCCCATAGACACCGCCCTTCCTCTGGGGCTTGTGCTGAACGAGCTGCTTTCAAATTCCTTCAAGCACGCCTTCCCGGATTCCATGACGGGAACGATACACCTGAGCATCACGGCGGATCAAGAAGGGGGAATCTCGATCAGGTATTCCGACAACGGCGTCGGCCTGCCCGACCCTGATGGGTTTGACAACCATAAATCAATCGGTATTCAGCTCATACTGAATATCGTGAAGCGCCAGCTTCGCGGGTCGTTGTCGGTTTCCGGAGAAAAAGGGTTCGCCTGTGAAATTAGGCTCAAAGGCATTGAACTGCAGAGTGAGGCGTGAATGAGGGTCCTTATTGTCGAGGATGAAGTCATATCCTCAATGTATCTGGAAGATCGATTAAGGTTCTGGGGGCATGAAGTGGCCGGCCTTGCAGCCACCGGAGAGGAGGCCATCGAATGTGCCGCGCAGAATAATCCGGACATCATTCTCATGGATATCAGCCTTGCGGGAAAAATCAACGGAATCGAGGCGTATTCGGAAATCAGGAAGAAATGGCCGATTCCGGTCATCTTCATGACCGGTTACGACACGGTCCAGTTCAGAAGCCAGGCTGAGGCCCTTCAGCCGAGCGCCTATATGATCAAACCGCTGAACCTCGCGGAACTCAAACGCATTATCGACCTCATGTCCGCCGGCGCAGGGTGACCCTGCCGTCAAGGCCCCAGCAGAAACATTGCACGTCACATCTCAAGCCTCAACAACTTTCCCCCCCTGTTACAGGTAAATGGCGACTCAATTGTCCGTTTCAGCGGCATCCAGCGCATGAGGCTCAATCTGCCGTTTAGGCAAGATGAAGCCGGCGAGGGGTTTTTCAATCCTGTTTTATGTAGTGATGCCGTACGTCTTCAACAACACATTCTCCGAATCAACTCAATGAAAACACCGCAAGCTCATAATATATGAACATAGCACATCCGTTTGAATATTTAATTTTCATTTTTGCTTGACATTCGGCACGGGTCTTTTATCTTGCCAGTTAACGTAAAGTGGCAAAGATGACCATTACTCGCATTATTATGAAAAATCGGAGGCGGTGAATGTCAGGTTTCGTACACACGACAATAGGTCAGGTTCTCCAGGATACGGTGGAACGGCACCCGGAAGGGGACGCGTTGATCATCTCCCAGTTCGGTATACGGCAGAACTACCGCGAGCTCTATGAGTCCTGCAGGACAGTGGCAAAGGGCTTCATGGCCCTGGGAATCAGGCGGGGCGACCATGTGTCGGTCTGGACCACCAACCTGCCCGAATGGGTGTATCTTCAGTTCGGGCTCAGCATGATCGGCGGCGTGCTGGTGACGGTAAACACCAACTACAAGTCCCATGAGCTGGAATACATATTGAAACAGTCCAATTCGACCACGCTGGTGCTCATGGAGGAGCACCGGGACACGAATTTTTACGCCATCACCAGGGAGGTGATAAAGGGGCTCGATTTTTCGGAACCGGGAAATACGGATTCGGACAACATTCCTGGTCTGAAAAACGTGGTGTACATAGGCTCCAGGGAATACACTCCCGGCATGTTCCATTTCAACGAGATCGCGAAACTGGCTGAAAAAGTACCGGACCGGGAGCTCGACGAACGCATGGCGTCGCTTGACCCGGGGGACACCATCAACATGCAGTACACCTCCGGGACCACCGGGTTCCCGAAAGGGGTCATGCTCACCCATTACAACATCGTCAACAATGCCCGGATGGTGGGGGACGTGATGGCCCTGACCGAAAAGGACCGCCTTCTCATCCAGGTGCCCCTGTTCCACTGTTTCGGCTGCGTCATGAGCACGCTCAACGCGGCGTATCACGGGTCCGCCATGGTGATACTGGAGGCCTTTGATCCGCTTCTTGCAATACAGGCAATCGATTCCGAAAAATGCACGGCGATAAACGGCGTCCCCACGATGTTCATCGCCATTATGGCCCATCCTGAGTTCGCAAAGTACGACATGAAATCGCTCCGCACCGGCATCATGGCCGGGGCCCCCTGCCCTGTTGAGGCGATGAACGGCGTGCGCACGAAAATGCACTGTCCTGAAGTGGTCATCGCCTTCGGACAGACTGAATGCTCGCCGGTCATGACCATGACAAGGCGCAACGACCCGGTGGACCTCAGGGTCTCCACCGTGGGGCGCCTCCTGCCGGACATAGAGGGGATGATCGTCGACCCGGAGACCGGAGAACAGCTCCCGCTGAACCGACAGGGGGAAATCGTCACCAGAAGCGAATGCGTCATGAAGGGATACTACGAGATGCCTGAAGCGACCGCGGCGGCCATCGACAAGGACGGCTGGCTCCATACCGGCGACCTCGGCGAAGTGGACGAAAACGGCTACTACAAGGTCACCGGGCGCATCAAGGACATGATCATCCGTGGCGGCGAAAACATCTACCCCCGGGAGATAGAGGAGTTCCTGTACAAGCACCCCAAGGTGAACGACGTGCACGTGGTGGGGATTCCGGACAAGAAATACGGAGAGCAGGTGCTCGCGGCGATACAGCTGAAAGCCGGTTCGGACGCGACCTCCGAGGAGTTCATTGAGTTCTGCAGCGGAAAGATCGCCCGGCACAAGATCCCGAAATACTGGGAATTCGTGAGCGCCTATCCAATGACCGCAAGCGGCAAGGTCCAGAAGTACAAACTTCGCGACCAGTTCGCGTCCAAATACGGGGAATAAACGCTTCCATGGATGACACGGAACAGTCCCTGAGCATCGGCGAAATCGCCAAGGAACTCGAAATGAGCCAGCGCACGATCCGCTACTACGAGGAGATCGGACTGCTCAATTCGGTCAGGCGCATCGAGGGGGGGAAGCGCGTCTACACAACCAGGGACCTGGCCAGGCTGAAGTTCATCAAGAGGCTGAAGATACTGGGGCTCACCCTTACGGAGATGCAGGAACTGGAGGCGATATGGTCGATCCAGAAATCCAACGAGCAGGTTCTTAAAAGGCTGCTGGAACTGATGGACAACCACCTCGTGCGCCTGGACGACCGGATCGCCGACCTTACTATACTGAGAAATGAAATCGCCGAGTATTATAAAAGAATCGAACTCAAACTGGGCATGCCGGGACCGATGAATCCGGATTAGGGCTTGACACGGCCGGAGACCGGTTGCAGATAAAGAAGATGAAGGGGAAAGAGGATCGGGAAATGACAGAAGAAGCGGCCGAAATTTTCGGCGGCGGGTTCAACTGCGCACAGGCGGTCCTCTCGTCGCTGGGGCCGGGACTCGGCCTGGACAGGGACCTCTGTTTCAAGATCGCCACGCCCTTCGGCGCCGGGATCGGCAGGATGCAGGAGACCTGCGGCGCGGTGACCGGCGCGCTCATGGTCCTGGGACTCCGCTACGGCCGCGGCCCCGCCGACCCGGTTGAAACGAAAGAGGCGGTATACGAAAAGTCCCTTTCATTCATCAATGAATTCCGCCGGCGCCACCGGTCAGTCCGGTGTCTGGACCTTCTTGGCGCGGACATGAATACCGACGAGGGAAGGTCGACAATCGCGCGGGAGGATTTGTTCGCAGCCAAGTGCGCCCTCTATGTCAGCGACGCCGCGGCGATACTGGCGGACATGCTCGGCGAGAAATAGTACGCAGCTTCGAAAGGTTGCGGCATCACATCACACGAGGATCATATCGGGAGGCCCGGC
Source organism: Spirochaetota bacterium (assembly GCA_041737965.1). GTDB lineage: Bacteria > Spirochaetota > UBA4802 > UBA4802 > UBA5550 > JAFGJK01. The sequence continues at coordinate 36,131 of JBGSQT010000026.1, forward strand.
ATGAATGAAGCGATAGACAAATCACGTTCAGCCGCTGACGTCAGACCGATAACGCGTCATCGGGGGCATGCGGTCTTCGCGGCAACTCTGATCATCACCGTCCTGCTGCAATTCTCCTGTTCATCCACTGGGACGTCGGGCACCGCGGTTCCGCCGAAATCGGACGGGGACGGATTCACGCTTCCCGACCATCACCTGTTTTCAAAGCTGTACGATTCCCTGAAAGACTGGCCGGGACTGGCCGCGCACGAATACGTCAGGCTCAGGTCCGATATCGGCTCGTCCGGTTTCCCCAGCAGCGCGGCTTTGTACCAAAGCGAGGACAGGGACGGCTATCTCTACGTGACCCATATCAGCGGGCAGGTGGCCATCGCCTACCTCTCCCCCCGACTCGAGGTGCGGGACGTGAAGGCCTTTTCATCGGAACTCGGATTTTCCGCCTGCTGGAAGCAGGGACTGATCCTCACCCTCCATAAACACCCGAAATCTGGGTCATATATCGACACAAAGGTCTTTGTCAAAACCGACAACCGCCGTATCGATCTTCAGTACGATATCAAGTGAATCAGGGGACCGGTTTCTCCGGCGCGCAGCGCCCGCCATGCAGGGGGCAGAAGAGCGATAGACCGGGCGTAAAATTCCTGCATACCCCGGGCCTGGTCTCATAAATCCTGCAGAAGCACCCACCCGGGCCGCGTTCAAGAAACACGCACCCGCCTTTCACATTGGCGCCGTGCAGCGAAACCATGCGGTCGCCCGCCCAGACCGGCCCGAATTCCTCTATGATGCGCAGAATGTCGCCGCGCCCCTGGTCTTTCCAGCGCCGGATGTCGTCTTCCTTCATGAGGGTGAAAACCCCGGGGAGACAGCAGGCGCCGCATCTGCGGCATTCCGGTACCCCTTCTTCTTTCATGGACAGATCGTGTTCACGCCTCGTAAATATTCAACAGATTATTGCATCCTGACGTGTGAATTATTTTCCTCCCTCAATGCTCGCCGGCCTGCCGCGGAAACCTGCCCGTAAAATCAACGGGTGCCAAAAAAAGGGGCATGCGCGGAAAAAAGATTGACTATTTTTAAGTATTTTAGTATTTTTTAAACAATAAGATTTCTGGAGGATTGTTTGAAAGATTTACTATGGTTTTTTGTAATTATCGCGGTCTGGTTTTCCCTGATGAAGTGGGTGTTTCCCAAATTAGGGGTGCCGACCTGACTCAACAATAACTGCTCTCTGGAAGAGAGACAAAAAAAGGACAGGAAAAATCCCTGAAAAGCCCCCCTCCTGGGGGCGAGCCTCAGGGGGAAATAATTTTACCTAAAGGAATAAGTATGATCAATGTTCAGCAACACAAATGCCCGCAAAACCACCGCTGTCCGCTTGTGGCCCGGTGTCCCGTCTCGGCGATTACACAGACGGGATTCGGCGCTCCGGTCATTGACCAGGGGAAATGCATCGAATGCGGACTCTGCGCGGAGCTCTGCCCGCACGGCGCGGTCGAGGCGCTGGTGACGGCGTAAATGGCGGCCGGTTTTCACCTTACTTGAAATACAGATTTATCGTTTTTTTCAGATCGTCGATATGCGTTCCGATAAAGCAGAGCGCGTATATGCTGAGGGCAAGCCCGAGCACGATGTTGAAAGGGATGTCGAGACTGCCGCCGAAACGGTTCTGAAGCCAGGCCATGGTGTCGCTATAGGTCACCAGCACCCTGCCGGACAGTATGACAAAGCCGACAAACAGCCACTTGAAATAGGAAATCTCCCTGCCGTATGAAACGTCACCCTTGTCCAGAATCGCCATGATGCGGCCGCTTAAATCATGATCGGGTGCGTACAGCGCAGCGCCTATCTGCGTGTCCAGAACCTTCTGCATCATGCTGATCTCCGCCCTGCAGCGGCCGCACAGGAAAGTATGGAGCCTCACCCGCAGGGGGGGCGACTCGCGGTTGTCAAGCTCAAGAAACCGGCTGATGGCGTCATCGCATTTCATAGTACCTCTCTGCGACAGTGCCGCGAAGGCAGTCGCGAAGGGCCTGCTTGGCCCTGAGAACATTGGATTTTATAGTATTCACCGGGATGCCGGTGATATCGCTTATTTCGATGTATGAAAGGCCCCAGTAAAAGAAAAAATCGAGGCATATCCTGTACTTTTCCGGGAGCGCCTCAATGGCCTTTTTGAGTATTTCGGATATCTCCGAGCGCATATGGCTCTCCTCGGGCGTCGGGTCCCCCACCGAGATATCCCTCTCCGAAATGTCCTCTTCCACGGTCCGGGAACGAGTCCGGTCGATGCCGAGGTTGTAGGCGATCCTGGTGAGCCATGCGCGGAAGGAGCCTTTTCCTCGATAGGACTTTAAATTTTCGTAGGCCTTGAGTATCACGTCCTGCACAAAGTCCTCGGACTCATGGGCGTTCCTGAAAAACCGCATACCAATGCTGTACAGCAGGTTCTGGTAACGGATTATGAGTTCCTTGAACAATTCCATTTCACCCTGAAGTACCTGTTCGATTATCCATTCATCTGAAAGTTGTTCATTTCGCAATATCATTTTTCTTCAATCTCATGCGGACCGCGAAGAAAACAACCATGCTCGTACCGATGGAAAACGGTATGATTCCGCTTAGAACACCGTAACTCAATCCTTCCTTCATTATGAAAAACACCATAAGGCTCACGCCGATGCTGAACAGGATGAGTCCGGAGAAAAGGCTGAAGGTCATCAGATCAAAAGGCGTCTGCTGGGCGATTCCCCTGTCGATCATCAGTATCCGCTGCTTGTGGTTCCACAGGAGATAAAAAAACAGTACTACCCCTCCGGTAACGATACCGACGATGGGGATTATCGAAACAATGATTTGCGCTGCTGCAGAAGGCATAACCGGCTCCTTAATGTGATGAATAACCTATCGCGTATTCGGCAAAAAAGCGCAAGAATTTTTTATTACAGAACCGAGTCGCCTTCCACCGCCCCCTTGAGCATGCAACAGGCGATAAGTGTCTCGCACCAGACGTCAAAATCATGGATCGCCGCCGCGAGCTCGCGCCTCACCACGGCGCTCTGTTTCCGGTACTTCCTCTGGACCGCTTCCTTCACCTTTACCACGCGGCGCAGCGCCTGCCTGGCGCTCAGCCTCCTCCCGCCGTCCTCACCGCGGACGATCGCGCTTTCCAGCATGTCCGCCGATTCCCTTATCTCCCTTCCGAGATCGTCCGCCGAGAGAGTCTCCGCGGTTATGGCGAAAAAGTGGCTCCCTTTTATCGCAAGATTCACCGCCAGGGGGAACAGGGAGGGACGGTACAGGAGCGTTTTCAAAAGCAGTGACGCGTAATGGGACCCGTAAGGCGAAAAAAGCTGGGTCCGCAGGGACCGGTACAGGGCCGTGATGTCCCTCCGGTCCAGCGGCTTTTGCGGGGTTCTCCTTCTTCCCGGAAAGCTGCGGATCATGGCAAAGCACCTCTGGAAATACCGTTTCGGTTGATAAATTTCCGAAAGGACGCGCCGGTACCCTTCCCTGAGCCTGTGCGCCGGCATCACCGGGGTGAAGTTGGCCTCCATCTGGTGGGTATTGTTGCCGCCGGTTTCCCCGAGCAGCCTTCCCTCATCCCTGAGGCGCCTGTACAGCCTGGTCCCCGGCAGGGCGATGAGAATCCCCACCATGGCAAGCGGTATCCCCGCGTCACGGATAAACCGAATCTGCCGGTCGAACACGTCGTCCCGGTCGGTGTCGAAACCGACGATAAAGCCGGCCATGACCTCGATGCCCCGGGCCTGTATTTTTTTCACGCTATCCATCAGATCCATTCGGGCATTCTGCATTTTATGTGCGGCCTGAAGGGTCTCGACGTCGGTCGTCTCGATTCCCAGGAACACCATCTCGAACCCTGCGTCGGCCATGAGGTCCATGAGCTCGTCGTCTCCGGCAAGGTTTACGCTCGCCTCTGTGTAAAAAGCGAAGGGAAACCCGCGGGACACCTGCCAGGCCTTCAGTTCCTTCAGGAACGTCTTCACCCTTCCGGGGTTCCCGATGAAATTGTCGTCCACCACGAAAACCGGCCCGCGGAACCCGGTATCGTACACCGCTTCGATCTCCCGGAGAAATTGAGCGGTTTCCTTGTACCGCGGTTTCCTGCCGAACATCTCGATGATATCGCAGAACTCGCATGAGAAGGGACACCCCCGGGAAAATTGCAGGGCCATTGAAGAGTAGTCCTTCACGTCGATCAGGTCGTACCGCGGCGGTGGCGTGCGCGAAAGATCCGGTTTCGTGTCGTCCCGGTACAGCGCCGCCGGCGCTCCGGCCTCCCAATCGGCGAAAAAACGCGGGAGGGTCACCTCCCCCTCATTGAGTATGAAATAATCCACCCCAGAAATCGCTTCAAAGGACGATGTCGGATAAGGCCCTCCCGCGGCAACCGGCACCCCGCGCTCGTTGCAAAGCGCCACCACCTGCTCGAAGGACTCCTTCTGGACGATCATGGCCGACACAAACACGATGTCAGCGGCTGAAACGTCGGCGGCGGTAAGCTCGTGAACGTTCATGTCGATCAGTTTGACTGTATACCCCGCGGGTATGAGGGACGCCACGGTGAGCAGTCCCAGCGGAGGCATGAGTGATCTCGCGCCGATATAGGGCATCACATATTCGAAGCTCCAGTATGTGGTGGGTATTTTCGGATACACAAGCAAAACGGTATCGTTCATCATAATATCACCTCTGATGAGACAGTGTTCGAATCAGGAATATGCCCTGTATGATGCGCCGGAAAGCGAGACGAAGACGCCTTTAAAGCGTTTTTAGGATATATCGACCGAAGAGACCGCATCCTATGTAGAATACCAGAACTGCCGAGGTTATAATTAATGCAATCATTGTGCGTTCTCCTGATAATGTTGCCTGAAACTGTGAAGTCCGGGACGTACACCCGAACGGCCGATTCAGGCTCCCTTTTAACAAGCAAGACGGGAACAGGGCCGCGGGGTTGCAAAAAAAATTGGTAAAACGAAATAAACGAAGCTGCCGCAGAAGTGATAAAATCCACTGCAGGGGACCCGATTCCCGGAAAACCCGGCATCGGACCCGGGCAGCGCCCGGGTTTTCAGGTTATCGCGGTCCGGCGCAGCAGACCGCGGCTACTTTGCCGAGAGTCCGAGGCCCTTCCCGATCTTCGCTTTGGTCACGGAGAGCACCTCGGCCGTCTCGACCCGGAGAAGTTTCAGAAACACCTCGTATTCGGCCCCTTTTTTGTAGAGGTTTCCGGTGACGATGAGTTTCGCCCCCAGCATCTTCCCCACTTTGGCGGCGTTGTCCTCGTCGATGAGGCCCGACTGGGTCAGCGCCATCTCCTTCAGGATGCCCTGGAGGTTTTTCCTCTCCACCAGCGCGAACGCCCTGTTTTTACTCAGCGTGAACACGAGCTGTTCGGTGAAATACTCCGCGTTCAGCTTCAGATCAGGGCCGGAAGGATTGATGGGGAGCACGCTGGTGGGGGTCTTCTCTTTTATACTGAGCGTGGAAAAGTCCGCCAGCTGGGACGAGGCCATGCCGAAGAGCTTCTGAAGGGTCTCTTCGGATTTTTCCGTGTCGATCTTGTTCGCGGAAAAATACTCCTCGTCCTCCCTCTCCCTTTCCCTGGAGAGGTTGTATATCTCGTCCCTTGCGAAACGCATGATTATCGTTTCGAGTTTGTCGGTCTGGTAGTTCGCGCCGGTATGATGGCTCACGCTCCCCTCGGTGCCGCCCTCGGACTCCCCTTTCTCTCCGTAGGTAAGAAAAATGTATTTCGCCGAAGTGTACTGGGATATCTGCCGCATCACGTACTCGCCGTTGATGTCAAGTCCGCCGCTCCCCACGGTGAACACCTTGATGCCGAGCTTCCTGGCGTCCCTTACGGCGCTCCTGTAGTCGTACCGCTGTCCGTAATCAAGGTGCGGCGGCGCGTCGGTGACCATGAAGCAGAGCCGTATGCCCGCAGGGTCCCAGCTGATTTCGTTCATGGCGTCCCTGAGGGCGGACTGCATGTCCTCGGGGAGATCGCCGCCTCCCGATGCGTTCAGCCGGTTGAGTTCCGCCTGGAACGCCTCAAGATTGTCGGTGAGGGGGATCACCCTGGTGACGTACTCGTCGTTCCTGTCCTTGTAGAGCACCATGCCGAAGCGCACCCTGGGCCGGGAGGGAAGCGCGGTCAGGTTCAGGTAGATCAGCTCGATCGTCCGCTTCAGCCTGTTTATCTCCTCCCCCATGCTTCCGGTGGTATCGAAGATAAAAAGTATGTCCAGCGGCACCCGCTGGATCGCGGCCCGCTGGACCGACAGCACGATGTCAATCTCCCGGTGCCCGTAGCGCATGACATCAACCTCCTTCCTCACCTTCCCGTACGCCACCTCGGCCCGGTATTTCTCCGCCGGTCTCCCGAACTCAGACGGGAAAAACGGGAAGGTGCCGTCTGAATAGGATTTTCCTGAAAATACGGCATTTCTTCCGTCGAATATGCGTACTTCGGCATTGGGCACCGAATTTCCCGCCGAATCCTTGAGCCTCAGCGTGATCCGCTCTGACACGTCCATGGGAATGTGGCGGGCATTGCTGCCGTACTTGCGGAGAAAATCGATGAAATAGTTAAACTGCCTGTTGTCGTCGGCGAACCCCGCCTTGAGTCCCGACACCCCCTCGGCCATCCCGGACGGGGATTTCCCCCCGGAATGCCCGTCGGCCCCGCCATCCTCGATGGAGGATAATTTGCCGGCGCCATTGCGTTTGTCCTTGGACCGTTTTTCCTTACTCGCTGGTTCGCGCGAAGCGCTCTCTTCGCGGTCGGCCATCAATATACCGGAGTCATCGGACGTTTTCCCCTCTTCCATGCCGATCTGCCGTTGACCCTCCCTGATGCCCGCTCCTCCGCAGGAAAAAAAAACGGCTGCCGTCAGTAAAACCGCGGCTCCAATGATAATCCGCACGTGTCCCTTCATGACCCTGACCCCCGTATAGACAAATTTTACAGCATCTTTATACCCGCCATTGCCGTGTATTGGACAGCCCGGCTCATTTGCCGGTTCTCTGTAAATATTACGGCGCTCCATTTTCCATATTATTTTTTTCGCCAATACTCCGATTAGACAACTGAATGAATGCCGCATGAATATACTATACCGTCGACGCAGCGGCAACGCAAGCAGATTATACTCCGGCGCATATTAATATTCGTGAGCGGAAAATACGATTCCGGGAGGGTCCATGGGAAAAAACAGAGTGCTCTGGCCGATCTTTTATTTTGAAGCGCTCATCAATCTCTGTGCCGCCGTCACCTGTTTCACGGCGCCAGCCTTTTTCCTCTCAAGTTTTACCGGCGACCTGGTCCCGCCGGTACCCCTTGAAATAGTTAGATGGTACGGGGTCCTCCTTTTCGTGTTCGCCTGGCTCATGGTCCGGGGCCTCCGGACCGGCGGAAAGACGATTGCGATACTCCTGGAGGGGTTCCTGGCGGGGGATCTGCTGCATCTGTGTGCGTCTTTTCTTTTTTTCAGGGCCGGGGGCGGTCTGAACCCGGCGTCCATCATGATGGTGCTTGTCACCGTACTGTTGATTCCGGCCCGGATCTCCTACCTTGCGGGGAGTCGCAAAGGCGATACGGAACCGGCCTCCCCCTGAGGGAGCTTCCGGCTGGTTCGATCAGGAAAAAGGCTGGATCGGAATCAATAATCGAGGGGAGGATCGTACAATCACCGTAATGCAGGAGCGGCGGCAAAAAAAAGAGGGGACTCGGTCCCCTCAGTTATTCAGAGGTAATTTTAAGAAGGCTTTACGACCGTCACGCCCGCAACCGAGTAATCATGAGTTCTTTTCCTTGCATGTACTGAGATGAAACACCGAATATAATGGGCAATATCCTATAAGGCTTGTAGTCAGAAAGACCACAGCAAGCACACCGAGCACTATGGCCGCGATACCGGTTATCTGGCCGAAAAAGTAAAGAATACCGACTGCAAGAGCTAAAAGCGCACGAACAAGTCTGTCCAGGGTCCCCATATTTCGCTTCATTTTTAAGTCCTCCCTATTAACTGTTTCTCCACATCTGTTTTATTCGTCCTTCTTCCCAACACTACGCTTTTTTACCGGTATAAGTGCTTCATTGTTTCCAAATTAAAGATAGTTCTAAATTTCTAAATTGTCAAGTATAATTCCTTTTTTATCGGCATTGATTCACATTACTCCTATTAGCTATTTATGGTATGTAAAGAAAACAGAAGGAGGGAAAGGCTGTTCAAAGGGGTTTAACGGCGATCCTGTTCCCCCCCTTGTTTCTTGCCGACATCATCCGCTCATACGCCTGTTCGATGACCTTCACCGGGTCCTCGGAATCGTCCGGCAGAAAGGACACACCGACGCTCACCGACAACAGCATCCCGTCACCGCGGGCGATAGTGGTCAGGTCCACTTCCCGGATTGTCCTTCCGATCTCCTTGGCCGCCGCAAGCGCTTTCTCTCGGTCGGTCCGTTTCAGTATTACCAGGAATTCGTCCCCCCAGTAGCGAACCGCGATGTCCCCTTCCCTGAGTACCGATTGAATGAAAATGGCGATCAGCATGAGAACCTTGTCTCCGGCCGCGTGACCGTAGCTGTCGTTGAGCGTCTTGAAGTTGTCCGGTTTGATCATCAGCATGCTGACGCTTTCCGACCCGGCAGGGACGATCTCCTGAAGCGAGTCCATCAGGTAATGTTTATTGTACAACCCGGTGAGCCTGTCCACATAGAGAGTCCTGCGCAGCTCCATCATCCAGCGCGACTTTTCACCGATATGCCGGTGGGTGTTCCTCACCCTGTCGGACACGGTGATGAGCAGATTTCTCAGTATCCGTGCCGATATCCTCGGGTATTGCTGGAGCAGGTCGGGAAAATCGATCCCCTTTTTGGGGAAGATTAGTATCGACGAGTCTTTCATGGTTACCGCGGTGGCGTCCCTCTCTTTCGCGCCGAAAAGGTCCAGCTCGCCGAAGCATTCCACCGGAAGGTACTGGGCCAGGTCGATGTCCTGCCCGTACTCCTTCATTTTGGTGATCATGACCTCGCCGTCACGAATGATGAAAAGCTCCCTGCTCGGCGCCCCCTGTCCGAACAGAATGGACCCCCGGGGCATCTTCAACAGCTCGCTGTTGAAGGCGACTGTTTCCAGCTCCTCCCTTTCCAGTTTTGCGAAAAAGTCAACGCACTGGAGAATACCGATTTTTTCCTGTACGGATATGTCTTTCATGACTATTTAACCGCGTCCGATGTCCCATTCACGCACAGTATACCAGAAACACTCTAATTTATCAATTCATTTAATTACCGCCCCGGTACAATATCCACGGTAATTTTCAATTGACACTATGCCGGAAAACCGTTATTGTTCACTGAATGTCCCGGGAGGTTTACATGAGCGTAAATAAAAAGGCTTTTTTTGTGTTCGCACTCACGGTCTTGATCGTATCCCCCCTTCTGGCCGATAAAACGGCGGTGAGGATTGTCGCTCCCGAAAAAGCGGCAAAAGGGTCCGATCTCACCGTGACGTTGGAGGTCACCCATGACGGCAACAATTTCATGCATCACACGGAATGGGTCTATCTGAAGGTGAACGGCGTGGAGACGCAAAAGTGGACTTACTCAGCCTTCAACAGGCCGGAAAGCGAGAACTTTTCAAAAACGGTGGTACTCAAGGTTGACGGCCCCCTGAACCTGGAGGCCGAAGGATCGTGCAACATTCACGGCAGCAAGGGGATATCAAAGGCTCTCGTCCAGCCCCGATAAAAAACGGCTGCGGCGGACAGGCCCGTACCGCAGCAGAAAATCCTCATCCCCCCCGAGAGCGGATTCTCCCGCGGGGGGATAAAGCCTATTCGTAAACTTTTTCCTCCATCCTGTCGGCGTTTTCAGCATCGCCTTCCACATCACGTACCGGTTCTTTCGACAGAACCTTGGCGAATTCTTTGTACCACTCGTTCTGTATGATGAGCTGCATGATTTCATTGGTGCCGACCCATATCATGGAGAGCCGGATATCGCGCAGTATCCTTTCCAGCGGATACACGTTGGTGTAGCCGATGCCGCCGACCACCTGCATGCACTTGTTGGCGACGTCCCAGGCCGCCTCTGTGACGAATTTTTTCGATTCCGACACCATCCTCCTGATCCTGGCGGCGTGCACCGTTCCCGAATCGATGGCCCGTGCGGTTGTATAGCAGAGCGACCGCGCCGCGTCGAGCTGAAGGACGCAGTCTGCCACCTTGAATCCCACGGCCTGAAAATTCATTATTGGGAATCCGAAGGCCTTGCGCTTCGAGGTATACCGGGTGGCGATCTCGAGCGCCGGCCTCACCGAGCCTATTGTCATGGAAGCGGTTCCGAGCCTTTCCGGTATCATCATCCGCACGAACACGTCGTAACCGCCGTTAATCCCGTTAAGAGCGTAGCGCTCGGGGACGCGGACGTCCCTGAGCACCAGCCTCCCGGCGCCGCCCCCCCGCACTCCCATGAGTCCGTAAATGTATTCGGTTTCGACCCCCTCTTTCCTGGGCACCATGAAGGCGGTGATGCGCCGGTGCGGCGCGGCGTCCGGGTCGGTGACCGCGTATACCAGAAACCAGTCAGCGCCCTCCGCGCCTACGATGAACCTTTTCTGGCCGGTAATGATCCAGTCGCTCCCGTCGCGGTGCGCCTTTGTCGCGGCGCCGAAAAAATCGGAACCGCCCCTCGGCTCGGTAAGGCATTCGGCCGCGAATTTTTCCCCTTTCAGCAGAGGCACCACCACTTCCTGCTTCAGCTCCTCGTTTCCGAACTCCAGAATGGCCTCGCACACGATGTCGGCACCCACGCCCCAGAGACACGCAAGGGAATAACTTGCCACGCCGATCTCCTCTGCCACGATGACATCGTCCGTCCACCCGAGGCCCCGGCCGCCGTACTTTTTCGGCAGTCGTATCCCCAGGAGGTTTCTCTTACCCGCTTCTTGAAGATACTCATGGGGGAACTGAATCTCTTCCCTGTCCATGGCCAGGATCATCTCCTTGGGGACCCACCGGGTGAATTCCCGCGCCTCGTCACGCAGCTTTTTCTGTTCATCGGTCATTAAAAAATCAAACATCGCCGCCTCCTGAAATCATTGAATACACGGCACGCGGCATTACGGCCGCATGCCGTCTCGCTGCAATTCGCCAGGATTCCTCACCCGGAACCTTCCAGCTCGGTCTTTCTGTTCAGCAGTTTTACCTTCAGCGCCTGCAGATCCCGCTCAAAAAGGTCGATTTCCTCTCTCTTCCGGCATATTTCAGAAAACTTCTTTTCTATGTAAAAAAGGCTCCGGTCGATCTGCCGTATTTCACTGATCTCGGTGTCTGCCATGCCCACCATCTCGGCGATTTCATCCAGTGTGGCGCCGAACTGCTTGCCCCGAAGGATCAGTTTAAGCCTTCCGCGGTCCCTTGTCCCGTAGACGCGATGGTTCCCGCCGGTACGGTCCGGCGAGAGCAGCCCCTTTTCTTCGTAATAGCGGATCGTTGAGGGACTGATGTCGAGCTGGGCCGCCAGCTCTGAGATGGTAAAGGTATCGTTTTCCCTGGACATAGTTAAAGTTAACTTTAACTATAAGTTTTATTTTGTCAATTGAATTTTTACAATGATTTACTGGAAAAACTAACTGGGGATAACTATCTCAAAGCTATAACAGGCTCTGACCCCTGTTGTCCCCTTCAGAGGCTCTGACCCCTTTCCGGGCCCCGCTCCATTGATTATTCTTTGATCTGTATCTTATATCTGGCGGTGTAGTTGTAGCTTCCAGTCGAGTATTCGGTGTGCGCCCGGACTTCATACTCTCCGGCATCACTGATACCGCGATAGAAGGTGAGGCTCCCCTCCTTATCGCCGGCGGTGTACTGGTAAACGGCATGGTCCCTGGCTGCTGCCCCCTCCCTGGCGATCGAGATGTAATCGCTCCTGGTGCCGGGAAAGTTTGTATAGGTTACCACTATATCCTCATTAACCTTAAAGACCTTTTTGTCGGCCCTGATCGTGATCTTCAAGGCCGATGGTTCCGACCCGCTGTCAGAGTCGGCGCCGGTAAGCCGCGACACAAGGTTTGATACGCCTTCCAGCAAGTTGTCCTCGTCGGCGGAGACCTTTGCGCCGCGCTCTGCGGTTCCCTTTTCCACATCCACGATGCGGGAGGTGATGACATAGGAGCTTCCGGGCTTCGTCACCGTTCCGATGAGTATTTTTTTCAAATCAAGCTTTTTCCCAAGCCTGACCGCGCCGGAAACGTCGTTGACGGCCGGAGTTCGGATCCCTTGCTCTTTCAGCATCAAATCGATCTGACTGCGCTCCATCACCAGATATTTGCCGGTAGTGATGATTTCGGTCCGAATCAGCTCGGAAATCATGCTGCTCTGTGCTTTCGGGATTTCATCCGCATACAGATCAAGCACCGCGATCCACTCCTTCTGAACCGAGCCGGCCTCAGCCTTCGCGGCAATTTTGGTGTCCTGAAGCTCGAACGGCTGACCCGAAAAGCAGGATAATGTCAGCAACAGATACAGTGAGACGCACTTTACCGCATTATTCATGGTGTCTGCCCTTTCAATCCGGATTTATATACATAAAACTAATCAACGGGCGGATTATCTTCAAGCATTTTAGCCGGGCCGCACCCCCCTTCCATGATTATTCGGCGGTGACAGGAGATTTTGGGCAGATGCATTCGAAAAAGTCTTTTCAAAAACAGGGACACCTTAACAGGTAGATAATTATTCGTGCCATGGAGGCCCCATGAAGAATGCGCCCATACCTGTCCTGCGCACTGACCGGCTGGTACTCAGGCCGATTACACGGGATGACGCGGAGAGTATTTTTTCATACGCATCCGACCCTCTGGTAACGCGTTATGTCGCCTGGGAACGGCATAAATCCCTTGAGGAAACACTCCGTTATCTGGATGATATCGTCGTCGAGGGATACCGCCGGGGCGATTATTTCGACTGGGGAATCACGACCGGAGACTCAGACAGGCTGATCGGAACCTGCGGATTCCCGCGGGTGACGGGCGTCCACGGCTTCGCCGAAATGGGCTACGTGCTGTCGCGGCAGCAGTGGGGAAAAGGATACGTCACCGAGGCGGCAAGGGGGATGATCCGTTACGGCTTTGAAACGCTGGGACTTAAAAGGATAGAGGCACTGTGCAGAATCGAAAACGCCGCGTCGGAACGGGTGATGCAGAAGGCGGGAATGAGCTTTGAAGGGATTCTCCGCAGGCGTCTCTATAACGGCGGCGCCCATCATGACGTGAAGATATATTCCGTCATCAACGAATCGCTTCCGTAGCCGCCGTCATCCGGCATAAAACCCGATGATGGCCCGCAGAAAATCCGGGAGATCGTCGGGCCGCCTGCTTGATATCTGGTTTCTGTCGACCACCACCGGTTCATCGCTCCAGAGGGCCCCGGCGTTTGAAAGGTCGTCTTTTATCCCGGGAGTCGAAGTGCACCGGTACCCCATTACGATCTTCGCGGACACAGGTATCCATCCGCCGTGGCAGATGTGCGCCACCAGCTTTCCCTTTTCATGAAAGGACCGGGTCAGATCGAGCACCCGCTGAATCCTCCTGAGTTTGTCCGGCGCGAACCCGCCCGCGATGATCAGTCCGTCGAAATCCTCCTCTTTCACGTCGTCGATGGCGGCGTCGGATTTGCAGGGGTAGCCGTGCTTTCCGGCATAGGTCCTGCCGCGCTCAACCCCTGCCACGACCGTAATCGCCCCCTCCTCCCGCAGTCGGAGCACCGGATACCAGAGTTCCAGCTCCTCATAAACATCATCAACGAAAAACAGAAATCTCATGTTGTTGAGTCTCTTCATACTCACCTCCCGATATAAACCCGCTCATCGCCTTGGCGCGGCCTTCACTGATAGAATACCGCTGAACCGTCCCATCGGCAAGGGGAAAATGCGCAGGCATGGGGGAAAACCCCATGCCTGGAATGTAGTTTTCACCATGCCATAAAAATGACCGGCCCCATATCACGGATTTCAGATATGTGTATTTTTTCAATGTAAGACGCGGAAGGGGGCACATGACACCGACATCAGGCACATCCAGATTGCGAAGACACATCATCTTGTTATTCTCCCCGGAATCAGCCTCACAACATACGCATGCCGGGAACGGGGATTACCCTCCATTTGCCCCCTGTTCCCGGCGGCGTCCTCTAAAATCCGCAGCAGGCGGGGCCGTGTCTTCGGCGAAATACGGCTTGACGGATTTTTACTCTGCCTGTACCAGGAGATCTTTACCTGAATCCCCACGAAACAGACGGACGGCGGCCGCCGGCCAGGCAGTCTATATACCGCGGACGGTCCGGTGACCTGAAAACAGGAGGAGCCATAATGGAAAACAACACACTTCGTACCGCATGCTCATCTTTTGAGGAAACCTGCCGGCGTTTCCCTCACCGGGAGGCCCAGCTTTTCAACGCGGACCTGTACCACGGCGACAACGGCGGAATGTTCACCTGGAGCCAGATGAGGGAACGTGTGGAGGCGATTGCCTGCGGTCTTCTCTCAATGGGTGTCCGGCGCCAGGAGATGGTCGCCATCATGGCCCCCAGCTCCCCCTACTGGACCCATGCTGACGTCGCCATCGCAAACTGCGCGGCGGTGAGCGTTACGATCTACCCCACGCTCTCCTTCAGGGAAGCGTCCTATATCGTCAACGACTCCAGAAGCAGGTTCCTGTTCGCCGGTACCGCCGACATAGCCTCCCTTATGGCCGATGGTATCGGGTCCATGCCCGGTCTCGAGAAGATAATCGTCATGGACCTTTCGTATCAGGGGACCGGCGGCCTGACCGTGGGGCTTTCCGAGCTCATCGAGGCGGGCCGCCTCTGGAAAAAGGACAACCACGCGCTCTACGAGGAGCGCCGTGACAGCGTCACGCTGGACGATATTTTCACCATACTCTACACCTCAGGGACCACCGGCGAGGGTAAGGGGGTTGTCCTTACCCACTGGTGTTCCGCATCCAGACTTGAAGGGACGGTGGAATATTTTTCACGATACGGAATGAGCGTCACCGAGAATGACCGGACGCTCTGCTTTCTCCCGCTCTCGCATATTTTCGACCGGGGCTCGTGCCAGTGGCTCGCGATATGCCAGGGGGCGGCGATCGCCTACGCTGACAAACCGGGCACACTGCTGGAGGACATGCAGAAGTACAACCCCACCTGGATAAACTGCGTCCCCAGGCTGTATGAAAAGATATACATCACCTTCACCCAGAAAATGGCGGGCAACCCGCGGATGAAGAGGATCTTCGACTGGGCGCTGGGCATCGGCGCCCAGGCGCTGGCCCGGCGCACCGACGAAAACGGGTGCGTGAACATGAGCCCGGCATTCAAAGTCGCGCCGCTCCTTCCCCTGGGGCTGCGCATTAAATACCGGATCGCGGACAGGATATTCGGAAAGGTCCGGGCGCTTTTCGGAAACAGGTTTCGCCACTCGTTCTCGGCAAGCGCGGGCATCGCCCCCGATCTTCTGAGGTTTTTCTACACCATAGGCCTCGCGGTGGTGGAGGGCTACGGCTCGACCGAAAGCTTCAACGCCTGCATTCTCAACCCGCTGACCGGGTGCAAACCCGGCTACATGGGGAAGGAGGCCAACGGCAGCCTGACAAGGGTCGCGCCGGACGGAGAACTGGAAATATCCGGCGCCGGGCTCTTCAAGGGGTATCTGAACAAGCCGGAGGAGACCGCGGAGTCATTCACCGAGGACGGCTGGTTCAAGACCGGCGACGTGGTGGAGCGTGACGCCAACGGGTACTACAGGATAATAGACAGAAAAAAAGCCATAATCTGCACGGCCGTCGGAAAAAACATCGCCCCTGCGAAGCTGGAAAACCTCTTTTCAACCAGCGCGGTGATCGAGCAGATATTTCTCATCGGCGACGAGCGAAATTTCATCAGCGCCCTGGTCGTCCCCAATTTCAATTACTTCCGGGAGCTCTACGACAGGAGCGGCATCGGATACGACGCGGACAGCATCGTCGTCAACACCGCCACCGGCGCCTCCATCTGCACCACCGTGGGCGAGGATTTTATCGCGCGGCCGGAGCTCCGCGAGGCGGTGGAGCGCGACATAAAGGAAGCCAACGGAAAACTCGAGGAGTTTGAGGTGATTAAGCGTTACACGATACTCACCGAGCGCTTCACCGAGGAAAACGGGCGGCTCACCCCAACCCAGAAGGCCAAAAAGAGAGTGATCCTGGACGCGTACGCGGATGCCATTGAGGCGATGTACCGGTGAGGCCGGTCACAGCGCGGCCGCCAGCATGATGAGGCCGGAAACCGCCCCTCCTGCCAGGGGCGCCGCAACCGGAATCCAGGCGTATCCCCAGTCGGAGCCCCCCTTCCCCGCCACCGGAAGGATCTGATGGGCCAGGCGAGGCCCCAGGTCGCGGGCGGGATTTATGGCGTACCCGGTGGGCCCCCCGAGTGACAGTCCGATGCCCCACACCAGCGCGCCCACAAGAAAGGGCCCGACACCGGGGACGGGCGATCCGGCGCCCAGCGCGACCACGCCGAGCACCAGCACCACGGTACCGATGATCTCGGTCGCGAAGTTCCACGGAAGCTTCCTGATCGCCGGGCCGGTGCAGAATACCGCGAGCTTCGCGCCGCCGTCAGCGGTGCCCGGCCAGTGGGGATAATAGGCGAGCCATACCACCACCGCGCCCAGAAAGGCGCCGGCGCACTGCGCCGTCATGAAAGGGAGCACCTTCTGCCAGGGGAATTTTCCCGCCACCGCCATGGCCAGTGTCACCGCCGGATTTATGTGGCCGCCGGGACTGCCGAAGGCGATCGCCACGTTGACCCCCGTGAGGACCCCGAAGGCCCAGCCGGCGGTGACCACGATCCAGCCGCCGCCCTTCCCTTTCGATTCATTCAGAAGCACGTTGGCCACCACGCCGTCTCCGAGGATTATCAGAAACATCGTGCCCAGCAGTTCACCGATCAGTTCGTTCATAAAAGTTAACCTCGCCTTTGCATGACCGCCCTGTTAAGATATACGCAGGGCTTCACTATTTGAATGGATTTTGCATTCTATTGAGTACTGATCAAGAGTTTCCCCTCATCACAGCCACCGGATCCGTCACCCGCACGGACGCGTCCTCTCCGCCTGTTTCGGCACCCTTTCAGCGCGGTCCGTCAGGAAACAAAGACCGGACCCCCATCTCCCCATAATATCCGCTATCTGCACGCGGCAGACCGCACGCCTGTTTCGGTCCCGTAATCATCACGGCGCAGGTACTTCAGGTAGGGGACAACATCCTCGTTTTTCCTTCCGCCGGTGCCGTCATATTCGATGGTCACGATCGGTATGCCGGTGATCTCCTCGATCCGGTCCGCCATCGCTTCAGTGACAAGGGACGGACAGCAGTAGGAGGGGTTGGTCTGGACCAGAAGAGACAGGTCCGGATACGATTCCATCAGGTGGGCGATCTTCAGGATGTTTTCCATGGATTCGCCGGTGTGGAATATCTCAAGATTGAATTTTCTGAACACCTCCTCCGGCGGCCTCCTGCTGAACGCCTGCCTCGGAAGTATCCTTTCGAACAGCTTCTCGTACTTTTCCGTGATCACCGGCACGACCCTTCTCATAACGCTTGCCAGCGCCGCGTCGGCGAACTTGCCTATCTTGAACCATTTCCTGATGTACACGTCCGCAACGATCCGCATCAGGTCGCTGTACGGGGTCGTCACCACCTCGCCGCCGTTGTCCTCTATGGTGCGGATAAGGTCCTGGTTGAGCACGTCGTTTTCCCGCACGTAAAAGTCGCCGAAGATCGCCACCTTGGGCCTTGATGTCCGGCGGACCGGAATCGCCAGAAAACGGGATACGACCTCCTCCACCGTCTCCTCGACCTGTTTCCCTTCCAGAAGCGCATTGTACAGATGGCCGAGGGACTCGGCCATCACCGCGTCAGTGGCCCCCTTCACGGTTTCATAGGGGCGGATATGACACCCTATTTTTCTGAGGTTTCCGCCCAGCATGTAGGCGGTGTACCCGTTGACGCAGGTTTTTATTGAAAGATCATTGAACATGACTTCGCCGCTGTACACCGTGACTTTTTCCATCCCCCGGCCGTAATCCTCCAGCAGGCTCTTCTTGTACGCCGGAAACATGCCGATGTTGCAGGAAAGCTGCGACTTGCCTGTCCACACCGCCGTCTTTTCCGGATCGAGGCCGTGCGTCTCTATGTAATCAATCACGTTCTGAAGCATGATGGTAAGGGGGATGCACTGGCCGCTGTTCATCCTCATGCTCCGCTGGATCGCCCCGGTGGATTCATCCACAATCCTCGCGTCAAGCCCGTGGTTCCTGAGGACCGCCTCCAGAAGCGTGCAGGTGATGCTGTCCCAGCGCGGAAACAGAAGCGTCTTGCCCGCGAGTTCCTCCTTTGTGCAGCGGGAGGGCTTTGTCGCCGTTGCGGCGGGAGCGCCGGTTTCTCCGGACGACTTCATGTGGTTCCTGAAGGCGCGTATTCCCGCCTCGATCCTCGTTTCGTAGCCGACCGAGGAATCGTGCTCGTCAAGCTGGAGTATCAGATATGGTTTCCGGTGCCGGTCCATTATTTTTTTGAAATACTCCACCGTGTAGGAATCGGGGGTGCATTTAAAGGAGGTCACAAAGACCGGGTATATCCCGTCCATTGACGCCACCGCTTCCGCGGTCTCGATGACGCCGGCGGCGAACCTCCAGTGCAGGTCTTTTAAAAGCTGCCCGACCCCGTCTCCTGATTCACCGCTGGCCGGAAGCATGTCCTGGAAATAACTCCTGATGCCATTTTTAGAGAAAATATCGGTGATGCCGCTGTTCATCTCCCGCGAAAGAAGCGTATAGGGGCGGCCGAGAAACATCACCTGAACGTCCCCCGCGGATTCGGATTCCTTTTTAAATATCTCCTGAAGGCGCCCGACACCCGCGCGGTAAAAGGCCACGGCGTCATCATAGGCGCGTGACACCGTCATAAAGGACGCGGAAAAACCCCTGACTGAACGGAGCATCCGGTAGAGCTGGATCTTGAGATAGAAATCGCCCAGGGTCGAGCGCACCACCGGAGAGAGTATCCTCTTCTCAAGATCGCGGTCAACCGCCTGCGAGACCACCGACGGCGCGTACTGCGTGTAATAGCAGTAATTCCTCGTATGGTCCCTGTCGACCTTCGGCTCCTCGACATATACCGGTAGAAAAACGTAGTCGCATCGCGTTCCGAGCCAGGCGGTGTGGCCGTGGAGCGCCGTAAGCGGCGCGCAGAACTCCGCACCGCTCATCCGCTTCCCCTCCTTGACCGCCTCGCGGTATCCCTCGCTGGTGACGGTCCTCAGTGAAAGGTTCTGAAAAAATCTCCTCCACAGGGGAAGCTCCTCGAAAAGATGGAGCGCGGCCGGGATGCCGATAACGGCATCGTACCGCGGCTCCGCCTTCTCCATGCTGAATGCCTTTTTCCTGGCACCGAGAAGATCGAAGGCGGATTCGTTCCGGATGAATTTCCTGGTTTCATAGTCCCTGCCGCAGAGAAACCCGAAAGCGACGGTCTCACCGTTCACTTCGGCGAGTCGGATCTTGCAATGGTTGGTGCAGAGCTCGCACACCTCAGTCCTGATGGGGATGTCAGCCCGGTACAGGCCGACCCCGCGGAATTTCGTATCAGCGATGCCTTCGTCGCACATCGCCAGGGCCGCACCCATGGCCCCGGTGAGATGGCAGAATTTTGACACCGTGATGGGCCGGGCCAGGCGCTGCTCAAAGGCGGCCACCAGGGCCCTGTTCTTCGCCGTGGCCCCCTGAAACAGCACGCGCTTTCCTATGTTCTTCTCTATGGCCACCTTCATGAGATAGTTGTCCCTTACCGAATGGAGCACCGACGCGAGTATTTCATCGACGGTGTACCCCTCGGCGAGATAATGATTCAGGTCCCGCTCCATGAACACGGTGCACCGGTCGCTGGACAGCGGCGACGGGAGCCCCTCGGCGCGCCGAGAATAGTCTGACAGGGGGCAGCCGAGCTTCTTTGCCTGCTCCTCGATGAAACTTCCGGTTCCGGCCGCGCAGACGTTGTTCATTATGGAAAATGTCACCATTCCGTTACTCATTGTGGTGAATTTCGAGTCCTGGCCGCCTATTTCAATTATGGTATCAGTTTCAGGATCAAGCTCCCAGGCCGCCCTGGCGTGGGCGGTGATCTCATCGAGAACGGTGTCGGCGCCTATGATCTCCGCGATAAACTTGCGTCCCGAACCGGTGGTGCCGGCACCGAGAAATTCCATGCCGCACTCTCTTGTTGTTGCGATATCGTCTATGCACTCGAATATTGTCTGTACCGCCGTCACCGGCCTGCCCGAGGTCCTGGTGTAAAACCCGGCCATTACCCTCCGCCCTCGGTCCATGAGGACCGCCTTTGTGCTGGTGGAGCCGATATCGATTCCGAAAAAGAGCCCGTACGTCTCGCCTTTTTGAAAATTTTCATACAGGTCCACCTCAACCGGCGTCGTGCCGGGAAAGCGGCGCGACTGGAATTCATACCGGTTTTCCGAGTCGAAGTCGGGATACTGTGACTGCGCAAGCGAGAGCGGCCCGCAGTGGTACGACTTCTCCTTCTTCTTCGCTGCCACGATGCCGCGCACGGACACGGGATCGTCCCCGACCTGCGCGTTTTCCTCCAGCGCCTGAAGGGCCGCCCCAAGGGCTCCGTATATGTGGGAATGCGCGTCTGTCACCATTTCCGCTCCCGTCATGGAGGCGAGGTGTTTCAGCACCGCCCTGTTTTTCGATACTCCTCCTGCGAACACCATGGGACCGGAGATATGGGCGTTGCTGAAAAGCGTGTCCGCAACGTTTTTCGCGAGGCCGTAGCAGAGGCCGTCGCATATCTCGCCGAGGGAGTACCCCTCCTGCTGCGCGTGGATCAGATCGGTCTTGGCAAAGACCGAGCAGCGCGACGCGATCTTCGGCACGTTCCCGGTGTTGCCGTAGGACAGTTCGCTGAACTCGCCGATATCCGCGAGATTGAGCCGCTTTGCCTGCTGTTCAAGAAAACTTCCCGTTCCCGCGGCGCAGGAGGTGTTGGAGCGGTAATTCATGTATTCGCCGCGCTCGTTGAAAAGCGCCAGACCGAATTTTTCCCCTCCCACGATAAGGAGCGACCCCATTTCAGGATGCAGACGTTTGGCTGCGGTGATAAAGGAAACGCGCGTGTCGACGCAGAAAGGGGCGGTAACAATGTCCGGCGCCTGGCCGGTGGCGGCGACGCATCCGACAGTCAGATCCCCCCATGATTCAAGCATGCGCGTCAGGGCCCCGGCCGGATCCCCCCCGTGCTGCGCATAATCCGTTTTGATTATTCCGCCGTTTCTATCAATAAGGACCGCCGACACCGCGATGGAACCCGCATCGACTCCGAGTATGCTCTTCATAACGCGAAACCTCTCCTCTCGACGATTGTAACCGACACACCGTCAATGCGTCACACCCCGCCTTTCCAGCGTACTGCGGCGTCGCATGCGGTGTTTTCAATATGAAAACAGATACGGTGAACAATAACCGATTTTGTTCAATTCTTTTTCTTTAATTTCCGGATATTTTTTTCCGGCCAAATTTCATAAAAACCGTCCGGAAGGTTTGCGAATTGAGCGTCTCAATGCGCACCGGGCGTCATTCCCTCAGCGGTATAAGCCGTTGCTCGGAACAGATAAAGGAGCTCACGAACCGCCTGTGCGGATATAAGATTGGTATGTTCACCTCAAAGACCGAATCGCCGCGCGTCATCACCGTACCGTCGTCGAGGCTCCTGAAATAAATTTTCATGTAAACTTTCGTCACGCCGAAAGGAAGCTTCGACACGGTCCCCTCGAGGCAAAAGAGGTCCAGGGACGCGGCGTCGCACCAGGCTTTTCCCCTGATGTGCCTTGAAGAACGTTTTTTCGGTTCGATGTCGATCTCGTAACAACGCCTGCCTTCAAAAGTCACGATCCCCTTCAGTTTCACGGAATAGTGCGCATTGGAATCGTTTCCGAAGGGCTGATACACCGGCTCCCTGGTCCTGTAATTGTACTCCTCCGGCGGGAGATCCTTCCCGTCCTTTATGTACCTGAGCGCGACGTATTCGGGCCTCTTCCGGAAATAGTCTTTTCTGACCACCAGTATACGGTAGGTATTGAGAATCTCCCCCGTTTTTGAATTGCTGACCGTTGATACGGTGTCGCGCTTCGATTCGATGCCGGAGTACTTCCGGTACATCAGCTCGGCCCTTTCCCCGATGACCGCAAGCACGTCCCGCCCCCCGGGTTCAACGGAAAAGGCTCGGCAGGGATTGATGACCGCGCAGAGCACGGCCGCCAGCGACATGTAGCGCATACCGGTCAGCGCAGGCACCCCCCTGGGCGTGTCGACGAGCCTGACTGCCGGATCATGCCCGCAAACCGGCATCAGTGATACGGCGGATGAACGCGGCCTCGCCGGCGTCAAAGGGGGTCCCGTCTTTTCTAAAAATGTCGTGGTACCAGACCGCCGGTTCCCTGCCGCCCCCCCTGTCGGCCCAGGAGTAGATCGTCTGCGTTTTCCCGCTTACTAGGCCCCAGCTGCAGCACCCTACGTTTTCATTTTTTAACACGGGAAGACAGGTCTCGAAGCGGCTTCCCGCGTTACGCGCAAGGTACTCGGTGCACAGCAGCGGGCGCCCGTGCTTTTTCAGCTCGCCGATCTGCGCGGCGAGGTTTCCGGCATGTTTATAGTTATGAAAGGTGACGATGTCCGAGGATTCGATGATCTCGCGGTTCAGCCGGGCATTGGCGATCCAGACCGCCGCGGTGACCGGCTGCGACGGCCCGACGTCCCTGATCCAGGAAAGCGCGTCCCGGAAAAGCGGGAGCGTCGGCGGCGGAAGGAGCAGAAAGGCGGTGAGCGCGGCAGCGAGTTTCGGAATCCGCCGGTACCATGGCAACGAGAGCACGGGAAGAAAGAAATTGCCCAGCTCGTTGTAGAGGTCCCACATCAGGACGCGATCGTCCCCGGCAAAGGAGCCCGCCACGTCTCGGACATATTCCTCGAGCCTCCCCCTCTGCGCCGGGTCCGCGGCCGCCCTTGCGCCCGGCGACTGCACCCATCCGGAATTATGGAGGCCGGGACGGGGCGCCGGCTGGGGCCCCGCTTTCGGGTCAGGGTACCAGCAGTCGTCGAACAGAACGAGTATCGTCCTGATTCCTCGTCCGCGGGCGATGTCGAGATACCGGCCCACGCGGTCCTTGAATCGCTCCGGACCGGACTGCCAGGCGAGGTCGTGGAGGAATACGCGCGCGGTGTTCATTCCCAGGCCGGCGGCCCACCCGAGTTCGCGTTCGATGGTTTCCGGGTCAAAGGTCTCCTCCTGCCACATCTCCAGCTGGTTTATCGCCGTGCTGGGGATGAAATTGCATCCCACAGGCCAGGTCAGGCTCCGGTACCATGCGTTGGCCCTATCTGCGCTCCAGCGCTGCCTCATATACACACCCCCTGCATGCGCGGGCATATGCTACTTCAGATACACACTGATGATGCACACGTCGTCTTCAAATGCCTGCCGGTACTGATACTCCCTCGCTCTCTGATGCAAGGCCCGGACAAAGTGTTCGCTTGACAGCGACGAGAACTCCCTGACCGCGTCAATCAGCCTCCCTTCACCGAAGATGTCGCCGTCCCGGTTTCTCGCCTCGATCAAACCGTCGGTATACAGTACGATACGGTCGCCTTTCATCAGCTTCTGCTCCCTCTCCTCGAACTCGAGCCCCGACACGACGCCCAGAAGTTTTCCCCTCCCCTCGAGTTCGGTCACCTGGCCTTCCCTTGCCAGCAGGGGGTGATTGTGCCCTCCCCTGCTGTAGATGAATGTTCTCTCCTTCATGGAAAGCTTCCCGTAAAACGCGGTCACAAAGTGGTTGCTTATCTGTCCGACGAGCTGTTCGTTGAGGGATTTCAACAGACCCCTGGGGGTCGGCTCAGTTCTCCTGCAGTTGTTGATGTTGGCTTTCACCATGCTCGAAATCAGCGCGGCTGACACCCCGTGCCCCGAAACATCGCACACGAATATGCCGAGGGAGTCCCTGGAACCGTATTCAATGTAATCGTACAGATCGCCCCCGATGCCGATGACAGGCGAATACACCGCAGCGATGTCGGTGTCCCTGATCTGCGGTGTAATCACCGGCATCATTCTGCTCTGCACGCTTTTTGCGAGGAGGAGCTCGTTGTTCAGCATCTTGTTTTTCCCCTCGATGAATATTGCGTTGCTGAAATCCCTGAATCGTATCATGTGCTGGGTCCTGGCAAGAAGGCTGCACACAAAAGAGATGATGATTGGATTTGACAGTATCGTGACTTTCCCGAGTGGAACGTCACCGCGCGCCAGAAGCGCCGTTACCGCGGCCCCAAGGGGGATAAAATACACCGGCACGAGATATTTCATTCCGTAGAGATTGCAGAGGTACACGGCGAATATCACCACCACTGTACCGAGCACATACTGCTCGTATCGCCGGGTGGAGACGGTGATTACCAGCAAACCGGCCATCATCGCCATAAGACAGCCAAGGCATGCGTAGTACACGAATATGACCAGGGCTGACCGTGAACGCAGGGGCGTGACAATGACCATGAGCAGCACCGACGCGGCGGCCACCGGAAGGAGCCTGAAAATCATTGAATATACGGGGAGGGCGTTTACATAAATGTCCTCATATATGAAATACGAGATCCCCAGGTAGATGACCGCGATGCCCAAAAAGGTCAACCTCAGATGCTTGGCGAGAACATCCCCCCGGTACAGAATTTTCATCTTTTTGTCGGCGTCGATATTTGCCTGGTAAGCGTTCATTGTTTCCTTCAATCCGGTCCGCAGGGCGAAGAACGACCGCATCCGCCGCTGTTCTGAGTATTCCTCCATAGACAAAAAAATCAATACAAATCACGGGAATCGCGAAAAAATAGCATTCATTTCCGTGAGACATGAGGGGAGGGGTTGCCCGGAATACACCAGGAAATGATAAAATCCTTGACATATTGTTCTGAATTATTGAATATTTTATTCATTAATTTAATAAATGGCTTGCCGCTAAGTGAAAAGATCAATAAAGGAAAAACGCATCTTTCAAACGGCCCTCGGGCTTTTCGCCCGCTTCGGGTATAAAAAAACCACCGTCGAGGACGTGGCCAGGGAACTCGGCATGACTCCCGGAAACCTCTACTTCTATGTTGCAAGCAAGAAGGACCTTTACGAAAAGGCGGTGGGGGACGCGCTCGCATCGTGGAAGGACTCGGTCGCGGAGTCGATAAAAAGTGAAAAAAACGCCGCCGACCGCTTCAGGACCATGGCGGAGCGATCCTACCGCTACCTCCGCGACCGCGAGGATTTGAGGGCGATCCTGGCCGGGGACCCCGGCATATTCGCGATCACGCCCGGGGAAGACCGGTTCGGCGCGGTGAACCGGGGCGCGCAAAAAATCATAGAAAACATACTTAGAGAAGGGATCGATGACGGCTCCTTCCACCCGGTGCGGGTCAAGGAGACCGCGGAGTTTCTGTTTTCCGCGTACATGATGTTCCTGATAAAATCCTATGTTAAAAATGAAGGGAAAAAAACGGAGGCGGTGTTCCGTGAGGGCCTGAAACTCGTGATCCGGGGCCTGCGCGGATAATCGCCCCCGCAGCCGTTAGGTCATTCTGCATCGGCGCGATACATAACAAAGCAGATAAAAAACAAGGAGGAACCTATGACTGACGCGACGGTACGTGCGCTCAACGGACTCAGGGATCTCACGACGATCAAGTGGTACGTGATACCGCTCCTGGCGATCGTGACCTACATTTACGTCACCGAAATCAAGAAGGCGCGGGAAAGCGGCAACTGGGAGGCGGTGTTCGCAGGGCTCACCCTCTTCGGCATGGATTTTATAAACGAGACATGGAACGGATGGGTCATGGTGCTTACGGGACACTCGGCATTCTGGACCGCGCCGGGGGACACGGCCCTGCGGACCATGGTGGGGTGGAACATCGAGATCATGTTCATGTTCGCCATAGCCGGAATAATTTATTACCATACGCTTTCAAAGGAACAGAACCGGAAGATACTGGGCGTTCCGGAAAAATGGTTTTTTGCCGCCGGCTATTCCATCTTCTGCGTCTTCGTGGAAATTCTGCTCAACCGCGGCGGCCACCTTGTGTGGGAATACCCCTTCTGGAACAGCACTTTCGGCGGAGTGTGGCTGATTTTCCTCATAGGCTATTTCCACTTTTACGTTGCCATCATATTCATGCTGTGGCTTAAAACGACGAAGCGAAGGATCATATTCATCTCCTCCCTCTACGGCCTTGCCGCTGCAATGAACATTCTGGCAATGGGGATACTCGGCTGGGTGTACTGACTCGGAACACCGGTCGTTACGGAACACGGGCCGCCCCGCCGAAAGGCGGCCCGAAAAACGGCTGCAGGCTCCCGAACAGTCCCGCCGCCGACGCCATCGACCGCAACCGTTTTCTTTATGCCGCTACATCGCCCCGAGCCCGGCGTCCAGCGGAATGATCGCGCCGGTCATATAGTCGGACGCGCGCGACGCCAGGAACACCGCGAGCCCCTTGATGTCGTCCTCCAGGCCGATCTTGTGCAGGGGGATGAACCCGAGCATCGCGTCCAGCACCCCCTTCATCTCCGGCTTGAACAGGTACATCATCATGTCGGTCTTGAAAAAACCGGGCGCGATGGCGTTGACGTTGATATTGTAGCGGGCCAGCTTTATCGCCAGGTTTTTGGTCAGGAGATTCACCGCCGCCTTGGAGGAATTGTAGGCCACCGCCGGGTGCGCCTCCTCCATGGACCCCTTGGAGCCGTAGACCGAGGAGATGTTTATTATCTTCCCGCCGCCCTGTTCCTTCATGATTCTGGCAGTCCGCTGGGTGAGCATCCAGAGCCCCCTGACGTTTACGTCAAAAATCTTGTCCCACCTGTCCTGGGGAAAATCGAGCGTCGGCGCCCCCCAGGTGATCCCGGCGTTGTTCACCAGTATGTCGATTCTTCCGAATTCCTTCATGGTCGCGTCCACCAGGTTCTGAACGTCCTCCTCGATTGATATGTCGCACTTCACCCCCATCGCCCTTACGCCCGCCCCTTCCAGCTCCCCGGCGGTCTTTTTGCAGGTGTCCACCTTCCGCGACGCCAGCACCAGGTTCGAGCCTGCTTCTGCCAGACCGGCCGCGATAAATCTGCCGATGCCGCGGCCGCCCCCTGTCACGATCGCGACCTTGTCTTTGAGTCCAAAAAGATCCTTGATATCCATACGGTCCTCCTGAGGAATATAGTCCGATTCCATTTCCCCGCCGCCCCCCGGTCAAATGTTTTTTCACCGCGCAATCCCCGGCCGGAACTTATGCGCATGGTGGAAACCCCCATCGATACATGCCAGAATCTCCCATTCACCTTTTACATCTTCACCCATTGCAATACGGCAGAAGGCGATGTATCGTATCAGCATATCAGGATTTCGCCTGGAGCGTGAGGAGGGGGACATGATGCAGCGGAATGATGAAAACGATTTCGAAAAATTTCTTGAAAGGGAAAAATCGCTGGCGTCCATGATGCTCCGGCGCGCCGCGGAGTTCGGCGGAAAAACCGCGCTTCATTTTTTAAAGGAAGGCCGGTGGGAATCGATGTCATGGAACGATTTCGGCGCCATGATCCGCCGGACCGGCAAGGCCCTTCTGAAAGCGGGAATCGCACCGGGCGACATGATATCTATTTTTTCCCGGAACAGCCCCGAATGGGCGATCGCCGATCTGGGGATACTTTCCGTCCGCGGCGTGACCGTGCCGATATACGCAACCAACTCCGCTGCCGAGGCGGACTATATAATCCATGACGCCGGAGTGAAGATGGTCTTTGTCGGGGACCAGGAGCAATACGACAGGATCAAGTCTCTTGCGCCGTCATGCCCGGAGAATTTCAGGATTATCGCCCTCGATCCGGGCATCAGAATACACGGCGGTGAGAGTTCCAGCTTCGACGATTTTCTCGGGACCGGAGACGACGGGAGCGCCGACCGAGAGTTCGAAAAAAGGATGGAAGACGTCGACAGCGACGACATGCTCACGCTTATTTACACTTCGGGGACCACCGGAAATCCCAAGGGGGCAGTTCACACCCACAGGAGCTTCATGGCCGGCATCCATCCATCGGTCTCGCGCTTCCCCTGGGCGGGAAACAGCCATGTATCGCTGGCGGTGCTCCCCCTGAGCCACGTGTTCGAGAGGATGTGGTCCTACGGGTGCATGAGCGCCGGGGTGAGGATCGCCTACTGCCCGGACCCGAAAATGTTTCTCGAAGTGATGAGGGCGATACGGCCCCACACCATGACCGGCGTACCGAGGATATGGGAAAAGGTCTACGGCACCATCTGCGACGGCATCGAAAACGCCCCTCCCCTGAAAAAGCGCCTCTTCCTCTGGTCGAAAAAAACGGCGCAGGAGCGGTACAGAACGCGTTCTGAAGAACGGAAAGCGGGATTAAGCCTTCGCGCAAGATACTTCATTGCCGAGACGCTGGTGATCAAAAAAGTGAGAAGGGCCCTCGGTTGCGACAGGAACAGGGTCTTCCACGTGGGGGGCGCGCCCTTTACGCCGGAAATCAACGAGTTCTTTCAGAGTTTCGGCATCAACCTCATCATGGGATACGGCCTCACGGAATTCTTTCCGGTGTGCGTGGGGTTTGATTTCAACGGAATTCCCGGCGCATGCGGCCCCGTCATCCCGCTGGTGAAAGTGAGAATTTCCGATGAAGGCGAGATACAGTTAAAGGGCGGCAATGTGATGAAGGAATACTTCCGGAGGCCCGAAGACACGGCAAAGGCCTTTACCGCCGACGGATGGTTCAGGACCGGCGACGTGGGCAGGGTCGAAACGCGCGGTTTATTCGATTACGTTGTCATCACCGACAGGATCAAGGACATCATCATAACCGCGGGCGGCAAGAATGTCTCGCCCCAGCAGATCGAGCTTCTCTTCGGCGACGAAAATTTCGTGGAACAGTTCGTGTTGATCGGCGAGGGGCGGAAGTACCTGACCGCGCTTGTGGTCCCGGGATACCCGAGGCTGGAGGAATGGGCCGCGTCATCGGGGATTCCCTATGGCACCCGCGGAGAGCTCATCGGCGACGAAAGGGTCAGGCGGCACTACAGGGAGATAATCGACCGAATAACGGAGCCGCTGGGCAGGGTGGAGAAGATAAAGGACTTCACCCTGCTGGAGCATGAGCTGACCCAGGAGGCGGGGGAGCTCACGCCGACGCTTAAAATAAAGCGGAAGGCGGTGGAATCAAGGTACGCCGGCATCATCGACGCCATGTACCGCCGATGACCGAATACGGGGTCGCCGCCGTTAGGCGATCCCGAAAAGCTCCTCAAGGTCCTCCGGCCGCGCCAGAACCGACATGGCGCCGCACTCAAGCAGTTCCCGCTCGCCCCGGTAGCCCCAGGCGGCGCCGGCCGGATACATTCCGGCCGCGGCGGCGGTGCGCATGTCTCCGCCCGAATCGCCGAGAAGCACTGTGCCGGCGGGCTCGATGCGGGTGCCCCGCGCGATCTCCAGGGCCGCCGCCGGATCAGGCTTTCTCGGAACGCCGGGGCGAAGCCCCAGCACGAAGGCGAACGGGTTTTCCGGAAAATAGTGCCGCACCATGAGCACGGTGAAATCGTGGGGCTTGTTGGAAAGCACCGACATGCCGACGCCCCGGTCGCGGAGTGAGGCGATGAGCTCCGGGACGCCCCGATACGGAACAGTGGTGCGGCTCCACCGCTTTCCGTATTCCTCCCCGATCAGACCGGCCGCCTTTGCCACGGTGCCGGGGTCGCGAAGGCCCGCCGGAAGCGCGCGCTCCGCCAGCATCGCGATCCCGTCGCCGACAAACAGGTGATAGTTTTCCAGCGGGTGCGCCGGAAGGCCCATTGATTCGAGGACCGCGTTGGCCGAATCGGCGATGTCGCCGATGGTGTCCAGGAGGGTCCCGTCGAGGTCGAATATGACGGCCCGGTATTTCAGCACGCCGGGCCAGGACCCGCCGATCATGCCTGCCCGGTGTAGATGACCGCGAGAATCACCGCCTCATCGGCGGCGGAGCGGTTTTTGACGAGGTGGGGCACCTTCGAAAGATAATATATGCTGTCGCCCTCGTTCAGCGTCTCCTCCTTGTCCCCGAGCCTCACGGAAATCGACCCTTCCATCACCACGATGAACTCCTCGCCGTCGTGGCTCGAAAGCTCGTCGTTCCCTTCCCGGGTGGTGAGCGTCACGAAAAACGACTCCATGTGCCTTTCCACGATCCCGTTCACCAGGGACTGATACAGGTAATTGGGCCTCTCCTTTGTGCCTGCGGCGTGCCTGGCGATGCGCTTCCTGTCCTCCTTGCGGACGATGGAGTAGCTGTATCCGGATTCCTGGTCCAGCAGGAGGCCGGTGCCCACCTTCAGGGCCTTGGAGAGCTTCACCACTGTGCCGAGGTCCGGGAGAATCACCTGGTCTTCGATCTTTTTAAGCTTTTCCGGCTCAATTCCGGTCATTTTCGAAAACTGATCCAGCGTCAGACTCTGCGTCTCCCTGATCGCCCTCAGTTTCCGGCCGATCGGCTCGGTCTCCTCTTTTTTGCCAAGGCCCGCGTAGTAGCCCTGGACGTCGTCAAAGTAGCGGTGGTATTCCGCGTTGTCCTGCATTACCTTCATGACCGCCTTCCTTTTTACGAGGGATGTATCCGGCGTCCCTCCTTTCCGGATATTTTAGACGTCACGACAGATTCCCCCCTCTGGCAAGCATTTTTTCACGCGCGGGCGCTACAGGGACCCGTCGAGCGCTTCGGCCACAGGTGCGCCGCACGCGCGGCATTTCTGGGCGCCCCGGAAAAGCGGTGTACCGCACCCGGGACAGTGATACCGCAGGCATTCCCCCTCTGCCCATTTGACGCTCCCCTCTTCATCGCCGTGGCAGGCGGCCTTTTCCCGCCACAGGGGAATCGCCCTCTTCATGACGCGCCTGCCGGTGGCCAGGATGAAGTTGTCTATCATCCGGCACGGCCAGTCACCGCACTGGTGGCACGAGTAGAACCCCCTGCTCTTCACGCAGTCGCGGATGCCGCAGCTTCGGCAGTAGCCGTACAGCTTTCTCGGCGGATCGGACTGCATGCACCCGACGCATTCGGTGTCTTCGGGTCTGGAACCGTAGAGCTTTCCCAGAACCGACTTGAATTTTTCGTTTCCGTCCCTCGTGGCGATGTAGACCCCGCAGACGCCGCAGTAGAGGCCGCACGGCGCCATGAGCTCCCTGTTCCGTATCTCCTCTTCAGTCCATCCTTCCATAAAGCCCTCCGAGGGATTGTTGTCCCGGTGAAACGTTGTGAACAATATAATAGTCCGGGCAAATGGAAAGTCAAGACGATTAAGGCAGGGCCGAACAGGAAAGGAGATTCAGCCGAAATATTCCAGCATCAGCATGCTGATGTCGTCCTGCTGGGTCAGGTTTCCCCTGAAACGGGTCACGTCATCCATGATCCGGTCTTTGACCGCCTTGAGGCCGTCACCGGCGAATTTTTTCACGATCGGAACGGTTTTAACAATGCCGTACTCTTCGCCGTCAGGATTTTTCTGCTCTTCGATACCGTCGGTGAAGAACATGAGGATGTCCCCCTTCCGGAGCTGCACAATATTGCCCCGGGGCGAGCATTCCCGGTCGACGCCGATGGGCATGCCCCGGTGCTTCATATTCAGTTTGATAAAACGCCCGTTTCTCAGCATATAACAGTAGGAATGTCCCATGTCCAGTACGACGGTGATCCCGGTTTCTTCGTTAAATTCGGCGAAAATACCTGTTATGTATTTTTCCATATTGAAGGTGTTCATCACATAATTGTTCAGGGACATGACATATTCGTCGATGCCCCTCGCCGTGTCAAAGCCGCCGAGAGTGCTGTCCAGCAGTACGGTGAGGAGGGACGCTGATATCCCCTTTCCGGAGACGTCGCAGAGTGCGAGCATGTGGCAACCGTTTCCCTTGGAACGGATGGAATAGTAATCCCCCCCGACACCCTTGGCCATACGGCACGCCCCCAGAATCCTGCACCTGTTGGTGGACAGATCCATTTCATCCCTGACGATGAATGACTGCAGTTTGTTGGCAAGGGCGATGTCGCGGCGGGTCATTTCGGAAAGATACATTAGCATGTCGTCGTTGGTGAATATCCCGGAAAATTTCATCGCGTCGTCCACGAGAAGATAGCACCGCTTCTTTCCGATTTCCAGATCGCCGGATATTTCCGCCGCCACGGAAAAGAGGTTTCTTGCCCGGTTGAATTCCGGAACGGAAATCATGACCGTGTCCGCGGTTTTACTGGTAAAAAGCTCCCGGCCGAAGGGCTTGCTCAGTGTTCCCAGGAGGTCCTCCCTTTTTATGATCCCCCTGGACCTTCCGGTTTCATCGAGCACCGCGACGTTTTGTACCGATGGGTCCGCCAGCATGTCGGATGCCACATCTTCTATTTTTGCCCGGCCTGAAACGTAGTAACGGCTCCCGGCAATTTTTTCGATCACTTCGCCGTTTATTGTCCGGGCTTCTTTCAGAAGCAGCGCCTTCATCTTCTTCTCCCCTGGAACATCCGGGAAGTCCTCTCCGCCGTTTATTAATGCGTCCTCTGCCAACGCTCCGGAATTCATACCGCCTCCCTGATCGCACTGTCCTGTATCCCCTGCCGGCCGGCGCCCACGGACCCGCGGTCCAGACCGGCGGCTTTTCCAAAATATTTTACCAGCATGACGCTGTTACCCTTATCATTGTATACCACCCTGTCGAAAACCTCCATGGCGATTTTTATCCCCCGCCCGTGCGGAAGATTATTCCCGTCGGTAATGTCCTCACCGTCCCGCAGCATGAGACCGTGATCGAACCCGTCTCCCTGGTCGGTCACCCTGTAGACGACTCTGTCGCTGGTGAGGGAATAATCGATTTCCACCTCCCTGCTGCAGTACCGCGGGTCCTTTCTTCTGTCGGAGATGAATTGAAGATAGTCGTGGCTCATCATGGCTTCCGATTTCTCCTCGAACCCTATTCCGAGATTTCCATGTTCGATGGCGTTCACAATTATTTCCCTCAGCGCTATCCTGAGGAGATTCGCGTCGCCGCCATCCATGCTTCGTCCGACGATTTTGGTTACCCTCACCGATATGTCATAGGCGGCCGAAAGTGAATTGTTGATCCTGAATTTTCGCCGCTCCGCCGTGAGCATCCTCCCCATCGCATCATCCGTTTCCTCCGACGCGGTACCGAATATTTCCTTTACGCCGTCGATGTCGATTCGCTCCAGCCTGACACGCATCATTTTTGGCTCCAGGTAGTAGCGGGCCTTCATCTCCATGCTGAAAAAAATGGTACCTGCTCCGGTTGTAAATTCATGCAGCTTCTCCCGAATGATGTTCGCGGCAAGGCCGGATTCTTCGCCTCCGTCATGGATCAGGTCGTAGAAAGATTTTTCCCCCATTGAGGATTCGCCTGGGGAGAAATGCCGCATCATCGCCCTGTTCGCGGAAATCAGGCGGAAGGATTCGTCCATGGAAAAAACGAAATTCTCCGATGCGTCCATCAGCCTCCGGGTTCTCTCCTCCGAAAGGCGCTTCTCCTTGAGGGCCCCTTTCAGGGTCGCTTCTCCCCGGGCGACCTTTCCCAAAAGAGAACCCCGGTCCTTCAGGAATCTCCGTCCAGCAACAACGCTGAAACCCAGGCCCGCGGTGAGGAGTGCGAGCAGAGAGAGAAGCATCAGCATGAGATTGCTGCCGTTGATTTCATCGACCCTTCGAAGCGAACGGATTTTGATCTTCTCCACCAGCCGATTCACCGCCGCGATAAGCTCTTCATCTTTTCCCCCGGCGCGCTCGACCAGGCTATCCCTGTCCGGAAGCGATCCGTCCTGCGAACGGACTATCAGCGCCACGTATTCATTGGTTATCATTGAATGCTTTCGGGACAGGGCCTCGATCTCCCCCCGGAGTTCCAGCTGATCGTAACAGAGAAGCCTGACGTCAAACAGAAGAGTGGTCCCCCTGGCGGCATATTTAGAAAAGCTATGATACTCTTTCCGGAACTGCGAATCGTCCCTCTCCCGGAGCATCATCCGGCTCCAGGACTGAAACTGTTTCAGCAGCAGCACCTGCACTTCCCGGGCGCTGTCCACCGCGTCAATATAATAGCGGGATTCGTGATGGTATGCGTAGGTTGCGTAAATACCCGCGATTCCGGCTGCGGCGACGAGCACGAGAAGAATCGCAGTTGAACCGACAATCCAAAGCCTCACCGATTTGGAATTCCTTCTTATAAAACTCATAAATATAAACCTGGCCTTTGATTTGATATTAAAAAAACAGCGGGAAGTAAAATCCGGGTATGGATATTGCAAATATTCGGTTAAGAACAGGAAAAGCGGTTTCATTTCAGTCGATTAAGGCGTATTCACAGAGGAATTTTTATCAATTCTTTATAACATCTTAATCGGCTCCCTCTATGGTACACGGGATACTTCCGGAGATGTGGAGAAAAAATTGAATTCAGGCGGAATACGCTTATGTACGAATGAAAGCGGACGTGACGTCCCTGGGACGGGTTCCGTCAAAGACGGTACGTGTCATGACGTCGCATCTCGCAGTCGAACCTCGGGACCGGCTGAAACCCTGAGAGCGCTGTGGCGCTTTGCCTTTCTCATCGGATACACGCTGGCCATGATTCCCGGGGGGCTGCTGAAAAGCGCCTATGCCGAAGATCCGGACCGCTTCATTGCCATGTGCACCTCGCAGTGGTGCGACACACTCACCCGTATTTTGGGTGTGGAAGTGACGCTCTCGGGGATGGTTCCTGGCGATGGCGTGCTCGTCGTCAGCAACCACCGCTCCTATATCGACATCGCGGTTATCGGAAAATACCTCCATTGTTCCTTCCTCGCCAAAGCCGAGCTCGGACGATGGCCGGTACTGGGATGGGCGGCCACCGCCGCCCGCACTGTGTACGTCCGCAGGGATTCAGCCGAAAGCAGAAAAAAATCGCGGGAGACAATCAGAAAAAAAATCAATGCGGGCATATCCTTCGTGGTCTTCCCGGAAGGAACGACTTCAAGAACCGGGCTTTTGCCCTTCAAAAAGGGGATATTCAGGACCGCCGCTGAAGCGGACATCGCCGTGGTGCCGGTGACGGTGCGTTACCACAATGAGGATTCTTCATGGGTGGACGACGACACCTTTATCGGCCATTTCGTACGGACATTCGGCAGGAAAAAGCTGCAGGTTTCCGTCTCTTTCGGGCCTGCCTTCCGGGGGACGGATTCAGAGAAGCTCATGCATATCGTGCGGGACAGGATATACAAAACGCTGACACAGGAAGAACCGGGCGGCCCGAAGGCCCGGGAAATCACACATTGACAAGGGGGATGAATATGCAAAAAGAAAACGACAGGTATCGAATCCAGTTTTTATACAAACCGGGCCTTCAGTTATCGGAAAGGGACGCACGGTCAATTATCGGGAAAATCAGGGCCACCGCGGCCACCTGTTTCGACGAAGTGCCGGAATATCAGGTCATGAAGGGGGGGAAAAAGGAATTATCGGATAAAATCCTCGCCATCGCGTGGAAGAGCGACGGCACAATCGCCGGCTTCTGCTCGACGCTGGAACTGGACGTAAAGGAAGTGGGAAAAGTGCTTCATCTCGGCCTTACCTGCGTCAGACCTGAATGCCGCAGCGCCGGGCTCACCAGCATACTCACCAAAAAGGCGGTGGTGGGGTACCTGCTCAGAAACCGGCTCATCGGTAAACTCTGGATCACCAACTGCGCGGCGGTCCTATCCAGCCTTGGAAGCGTGTCGCTCAATTTCGAAGGCGTGTATCCCTCCCCCTTCGATAAACCAATACCGACCAAAAAGCACCGCGATATCGCCGAAGCCATCGACAGATACTACCGGGAGAGCATTTTCATAAATGATTACGCCGTTTTTGACAGGAACGCCTTCGTCTTCAGAAAAAGCGTCCACAATACGATGTTCCAGAAGAAAGCGGAGGACGAGCGGTACCATCATCGGATGGAGCACATCAACGGGTTCTACCGCAGGCTGATGAATTTTGAAGAAGGCGACGAAGTGCTACAGGTGGGGTTCGTTACCTCCCTGACAGTTCTGGTAAATATCGCTCGTAAACGGATGATAGAAGGAATGATGAAAGGGGCGATGAAAAAAAACCGGAGTATCGGAATCCCCGCGTAAGAAACGTCACTCATTTTGCAACCGCATTCGGACGGCCGCCTGGATCCGCGGCGGCCGCCCCCTTACAATTCCGTGAAAGCGTTGACTTTCCCCTCGCCCGGTGTCATACTGTACCTGGTCTCCGGATTTTTTTACATCTTCATAACTGCCGTATCGGAGGGATTGCCGTGACATCTGACAGGCTGATATATTTCGACAACGCGGCGACATCGTACCAAAAACCGAAAGAAGTGACTTACTCGGTCTCCCGTTTCATGGAGCAGAGCGGCGGAAACCCCGGCCGCTCAGGCCACAGGCTTTCGGTTGAAGCGGGGCAGACCGTGTTCTCGGCCCGCGCGGAAGCGGCGGCGCTCTTCGGCCTGAAGGACCCGATGAGGGTCATCTTCACCTGCAACGCCACCACGGCGCTCAACACGGCGATACTGGGGACCCTGAAAAAAGGCGACCACGCGGTGATGTCCTCGATGGAGCACAACAGCACCGCCCGTCCGCTACGGGAGCTCGAAAAGTCGGGGATCATCACGCTTACCGTAATCCCCTGCGACGGCACGGGGCGGATTGATCCCGGCGACCTGAAAAAGGTGGTCAGAAGCAACACAGCCCTGACGGTGGTGAATCACGGCTCCAATGTCTTCGGCACCGTTCAGGATGCGGACGCCATCGCCCAGGTATGCGGCGCGCTCGGTGTTCCGCTTCTGCTGGACACGGCCCAGACCGCCGGCGTGGTGAAGACCGATCTTTCGTCGACGCCGGCCGTCATGGCAGCCTTCACCGGGCACAAAAATCTTCTGGGCCCCATGGGAACCGGCGGCCTCGCGCTGTCGGACAGGTTCGACCATACCGCGCTGAGGCCGCTTACATTCGGCGGGACCGGGAGCTGGTCCGATTCCATCGAACAGCCGCAGTTTCTGCCGGACAAGTTTGAAAGCGGCACGGTGAACGCGGCGGGAATCGCGGGCCTCGCCGAGGGAATCCGCCACCTGGCGTCGTACGAACGTGATATCGGTTCCGTCATGGCGCACAAAAAAGCGCTGACCGACAGGTTCATCCGGGCCGCCGCTGACGGGGTAGGAGGATTTACGACATACGTTCCTGCCGAATGGATCGAAACCGGTGTGGTGTCCTTCAATATCCGGGGGATGCTTCCCTCATTGACGGCGGAACTGCTTGACAGCCGGTACGGGATCATGTGCAGGGCCGGGCTCCACTGCGCGCCCCTGGCCCACCGCACGATGGGGACTTTCCCCCAGGGGACCGTCCGGTTCAGTTTCGGAATATTCAATACCGACGATGAAGTCGATTACGCGGTCGGGGCGCTGAGGGATCTCGCGGAAAAAAACGGCGTTTAGGACCCGGGTCGTCACGTTATTTCCGTTATGCGATATAACGGCCGCTCCGGCACTCCGGTCCCGCACCGGGGCTCCGTTTTGCCCTGCACAACCGCACCATAGGGGAGCTGTCCGTTTCCCATATCTGCTTGACAGGAAACACCTGCGAATTAATGATACGCAGACACCCGCCTGAAGGAGACCGGCATGGCCATATGGACGTTCGTCACCACCATCTTATTCACCCTTGTCATAGGGATACCGCTGATCGTGATCGCGATTTTCAGCCCCACCGGGAAGGTCCCCTACATGATGGGAAAATGCTGGGCCTGGCTGATCCTGAAGACAAACAGGGTGAAGCCGGTGGTCTTCGGCCTGGAAAAAATCATCCGCAGCAAGTCCTATGTCTTCGTCTCAAACCATCTCAGCCACCTGGACCCGCCGGCAATCGCGGTGAAGCTCCCCAACGTTCTCCGCTTTGTCGGAAAGCGCTCCCTCTTCAAGATTCCGGTGTTCGGATGGGCGGCGAAACTGGCGAAAATGATTTCAATAGACAGAAATAACAGCGAGAAGGCGATACAGAGCATCAACAGGACGATTCAGGACCTGAAAAACGGCATCAGCGCCTATTTTTTCGCCGAAGGGACCAGAAGCGACAACGGCAGGCTGAAACCCTTTAAAAAGGGGGGGATAATTCTGGCGATACGATCGCGCCTCCCCATCGTTCCTGTCACCATCATCGGAAGCGACCGGCTGCTCCCCAAGGGCACCCTCAGGATAAAAAGAGGCGTCATGAAAATAATAGTCGGCGACCCCATCGACACGTCAGGGTACAGCGAGGAGACCAGGGACCAGCTTCTTGAAAGGGTGCGCGAGGTAATCCGGCAGACCCTGGTGCTTCACGGCGCCGCCGGGTAAGCGGGCGCCTCATTGACCGCCGCCTGAAGGGGGGCGGTCATTCCTGTTCAACGAGGAGATACTTTGCGTTCGGCACCACCTCGAGAATATCGCTTTCAGAGACCACCATGGGCACCCCCCGGTGGGAGAAATCATACCGCCGCGCCTTCAAAAGCGTCAGTTTTGATCCCGATGCCGCCTGCTCGGCAAGCCACGCGATGCAGTCATTCTTCCCAATTATGATCGACTCGGGCTTCCGCCCGCTGCGTTTAAGTTCATCGATCATCCGGTCGATCCGTTCAGTCACCTTCATCTTGTCGCATCCGTTCCGCGGTGTCAGCCGATTCCGATATCGTCCATTATCGGCCGTAAAAGGCCTCTTTCCATTGTATTGATCACCATGTCGGCCCGCCGGCAGATGCTTTCGTGACTCCCTGCAGGTGCGTAGGATTTTTTTGCCATGTCAAACAGCGGCAGGTCGTTCTCGGCGTCGCCGGCGGCGTATATGTCAGCCCCGCCGATTCCCATGCGCCGGAGCAGCGCCACCGACATGGTCCCCTTGTCAATCCCCCTCGGGTTCACCTCGAACACCCGGGGGAGCGAGTAATACCGTTCAACCGGGACCCCTTCGAGAGAATCGCTGAACCGGCTCAGTTCCGCGTCGCTGTCGGAAAAGCAGATGAATTTTGTAAATGGGACGTCTCTGAAATCAGGGGAATACTCCCTCGTGTCCAGGGCAAAACGCCTGACAAACCCCCCGCCCGCGCCGTCGGGCCCGAGCGTGTACACGAGGTCGGCGGTAAACATGAAGAATGTGACCGCGGGAAAACCGGCAATGCCCCGCATCAGCTCGTCCTGTACTGCGGCGTCGAAAAAATGCCGGTCCCACGGCTCCTCGCCGGAATTGAAATTCGTCGCGCCGTTCTGGAGCACCATGGGGATCGGTATGGGTCCGCCGACAAATAATCCGTTTTCCTCAAAACCCCGCTTGATGGAATGGAGCGGCCTGCCGGAAGCCGCAATAAAAAGCACGTCCCTCCTGCGTTCCAGGATTTCCCTGTCGGCGGGATGGATCTTTCCCCTCTCGTCCGCGATCGTCCCGTCGAAATCAAAGCAAATCGCCGCGTTCATGGATCAGTCCCAGCTCTTTCGGCCGTCGCCGGTGATGGGAACCGGACTGCCGAGAAATTTCGGCCTGCGATCGGTGGCCACGTCGAAAAATGCCCGCAGGTTCGCGAAAAATTCCCGGAACCGGTAATAGCGGATGTGCACGTAGGTCCGCCTGTCAGCGGCAAGGCCCCGGGCCGTCATGCCGTTTTCGACCGCGATATAGAGGGCCCTGGGGAGATGGTAACGCTGGGTCACGATGACGACGTCACTGACGAGAAACACCCTTTTCGCCCTGACCACGGAGTTGTAGGTGGAAAACCCCGCGTGGTCCAGAAATATGTCGGCGGGACGCACCTTTCTTTCGAGAAGCCACTGTCTCATCGAATTGACCTCGTCATATCTTCTTGTCCCGTGGTCGCCGCTCAGAAGGAGCTTTTTGACCCGGCCCATTTTATAGAGCAGGAGCGCCTGTTCCATCCTGTCCTCCAGAACGTGGGAAAGCCTCCCTCCGCCGTGTACGCTCGCCCCCAGCACCAGGGCCGCGGTACCGGGAGGCACCCTCTCGGCGTCTTCGTAAATCAGCCCCCGTGACTTGTGTTCAATGCTTTCATTGATCAAAAAGGAACAGGCGGCCAGGAGGGCGCCCGCGACGGTGAGCAGTAATAGAGCCTTCTTCATAGACTTCCCCTGAGGAATCCTGTCGTATCAGGCACGGTACCCGTCCTTGCCTGATGCGGGGCCGTACGATCGATGCGGGTTACCCTATTGAAACGCGCCCGTACTGTCAAATAAAAATGTCGGCCGCCGGTCAGAGCCGTACAGGCGGACCCCAAATTCGTTTTGACAAAAAACCCATTGTGTCGGATTCTGCCGGCATTATCGCGATACGGCGGACGGCATGTACAAGTCCTATCATAAGAAAACCTTTGACAACATTTCACCGGAGAAGAGGGAGAGGATATTCAAGTCCGCGGTCACCGAGTTCGCCAGGAACGGGTTCAACGGGGCCAACATCAACACCATCGCGGACAACGCGGAAATCAGCGTCGGTTCGCTGTACAAATACTTTTCGTCCAAGGACGATCTTTTTCTCACCCTTATCGGCCGCGGCTATGCGCTGCTTTCCGATGTCATCGCCGAAGCAGACCTTTCCGGCAGCGACATTTTTTCCAAAATCGAATGCCTTTTGAGGGCGGCGCAGAAGTATTCGATGCTCTACCCCGAGTTCAACCAGATATATCTCGACCTGGCCACCGAAGGGCTTTCCCATCTCTCCAAGCGCCTCTCCCGGACGATGGAAACCATTTCGGCGAAGTTCTACCGGTCTATCATCGCGCAGGCGAAAAAGGACGGCCTTGTCCCCAGAGGACTCGATGACCGCATCCTCTCATTCTGCCTGGACAACCTGCTTATCATGGTGCAGTATTCCTATACCTCCAAGTACTTTATGGAGCGTATGAGAATTTTCCTCGGCGACAGGTACGTGAAGAACCCGGAGCTTGTGATAATGGGAGTGATGGAATTCATCCGCGGCGGTTTTTCCCACGAACCCCGGGGAAAGCGGCACTGACCCGGCCGGTCACAATTTTCGGCGCGCCGCGATGACCGCGGCGGCATTAAATGGAGGTTCCCCGATGAAACATATTATATGCGTTGCCGCCATTTTCGCGATAGCAGGGTGCGGTGCTCCGGCCTCAAGAGAAGGGCGATTTGAGGCGGAAGCGCCGGAACTCTATTCCACTACCCATCCGAAGGAAGGCTGGTCGAGGGAACGGGTCGCGGTCATCCGGTGGAAAAGGCCCGCAGGGGGCGTTGGCGGATACGCGATTATGATAAACAAGTCCCCGCGCTTTGTGGTCCAGCCCCTGGTCAATCTGGGCCCCGAATCGGATAAATTCGCGACCCCTCCGCTGGAAGACGGCATACACTACTTCCACCTGAGGGCGATGGACGCGGAAGGGGTGCCGGGCAAGACCGCCCATTACCCTCTCAGGGTGTGCGCAGATGAACCGTCTGCGCCCCTGGTCGAATCGCCCACACACCCATCGGGAAAAACGGCGCGCGGAAGGTCCCCGAAGCTGATCTGGAACGAGGGGGGCCCGTGCGTCAAGGGATACTACTATTCGCTCTCACCCGGGGCCGGCACGGAACCGGTCAACTTTATCGACCGCAACGGTGTCGAGTTCAGAAACCTCGCCGCGGGAGAGTACACTTTCAGCGTCAGGGCGCTTGGCATGACCGGCATCAGGGGCCCGGTGTCGCAATACGTCATCATTATCAGGTGACATACCCGCAATTTTATTCAAGTTTTATTATATAATCATGCGGTTATGTATATGTCAATATTTGTTACCCCTTTTTTTTGCGGCGCCTATTGACCCTTACCAGCGGTTCTCTTACTTTATATAAGAGCGTTTTCCACAATCAGCATGATTCTTGCATGGAGAAAACCGATCGTGGCGGGTGAATTGGATTTTTCGATAGAAAGAAAAGGGGCGGCGGTGATAATAACGCCTCGCGGACAGTTCACCGTGGCGACGGTAAAGGAAATGGATACAACCTGCTCTGAAGAGATCCGCAAAAACCCGGAAATCCTGGCCCTCAACCTGCTCAAGATCGATTTCATCGACTCCAACGCCATCAGCCTGCTGGTGAGGCTCCAGAAAAGCGCGGCAAACCGCAACATCAAATTTCTCCTGTTCGACCCGAATCACACGATAAGGGAAATACTGGAAGCGGTCCGTCTGTCGAAGTTTTTCACCCTGATTTCATCGGATGAGTTCGACGCCATATACCGGAACGCATGACGCACCGCGGCGCGGCGGTGATCCTGCGGCAGCGGGTGGCACCGGCGGCCCCGCGGTTTTCACTGGTTTCTGCATTGGAACCAGAAGTGTCCGGAAAATTCTTTTCAATCCGATAAAAAAAAAGGGCGCCCCGGGGGACGCCCTTTTCGCTTTGTTCCGTTTCGTGCGTCAGATGAACATCTCGACGAAATACTGCACCGCCTGCCCGAACCAGGAATTGATGACCCTCCTCGGATCGTACGGCGACCGGTACAGACTGTCGTTCTGGGAGGCCGCGTACTCGTCGACCATGGCGATATTGAGGCGGTAACGGGCGTTAATCTCCTCAATAAAGTAGTTCGCGATGATGGCGTGGCCGGTGATGGACGGATGGAATCCGTCCAGGCTGAAGAGGCCGCCGAGGTAATTCGCGCTGATCATTCTTCCGGTCTCGACACCCCTGGCGTTCCTCAGGTTATACCCGAACATCGAGATGTC
This sequence comes from Spirochaetota bacterium, assembly GCA_041737965.1. Classification (GTDB taxonomy): domain Bacteria; phylum Spirochaetota; class UBA4802; order UBA4802; family UBA5550; genus JAFGJK01. The sequence goes on from JBGSQT010000026.1 coordinate 79,117, forward strand.
TCTTATGATGGTAAACGCGTCCGCAAGCACCCAGCCGTTGGCCGCGGAGATGCGCTCGATCTCGTCGTTCATTCGGACCGTCTCCTGCGTGAGGGCCGTCAGTTCTCCGGGATCAAGCACTTCGTCCCCGCCGCCGACATTGGTGTTCCAGAAGGCTTTCTTTGAGCCGGCAGGCACGTCGGGATCGTTGGCCGGCTGAAGATAGGCGATGGAACTGCAATCCGGGATCGTCGCCGTCATGACGCCGCGCACCGAGGTGGTGGAGATGATGCGGCGCGCCATTTCGGTGTAGTCCCTCAGGAACAGGTCGAAAGGCGTAATCCTTGACATGTCGGTGTTGAGGGCGCACGAGAGCACGTCGTTGCCGCCGATCCATGCCGCCACGAAGGTGGGCCTTCTGCTGAGGGCCTGGTCGATCTGGGGCGCGCCGGAGCTTCCGAGGACCATTCTGGGGAGCGAATAGAGGCCGCTGTCGCCGCGAGTGTAGAGCACATCGGCCACCGTGGCGCCGGACACGGCGTAATTGTTCAGCCTGGACTGGTTGCCGTAATTGTCGACCCTGCGCCCTCCGGTCAGAGGAATGATGTATTCATACCACTTGATGTTCCCCTTTCCAAGATCTTCGATATTGATGAAAAAACCGGGGAATTTCAACAGAGGCTGTATAAATGTGGCGTTTACCTGTGCCGCAAGGAGCGCAAGATAGGATTTTGCCTGCCTTGTTTCGTCAATGCACATGCTCTGCGCGCCGTGAGAGAGGCTGTCCCCCACCGCGACAAACCTGTCGAACATGGAATTTATCGGACCGCTTGTTTTCGGTGCAGGAGGCGGACTTGAAAAGGCCAGAACCTGAACCGCCGTGCAGGCGATTATAAAAGGCACAATCACTAATTTCTTCATTTATCACACCCTCCACTCGCTTAATGAAAAGGAAAATATGAGGGATGTGGGTATTTGTCAATAAAATTAATCCGTCCGGACGTCTTTTTTTTTAAATTATTGTAGCATCTTCCAAAATCGAAGGAATCTGCCCTCGTATGTCATGCATAAAATAACATGTTTTCTTTAAGAATTTATTATAATTTATTAACCTCCATACCGGTGTATACAATCACAAATCTTTCATTTCAAATATTTAGGAGGGACTCACAAATGCGGCCAAAAATTCTACTCTGTATCGCAGCCGCGGTTACTGTTGCGTCCATGAGTGTTTTCACGACTCGGGCGTTTTCTGACAATAAAGTGGTGATCAAAGGTTCCACAACGGTACTTCCCATCACCCAGAAGGCAATCGAGGCTTTCAGTAAAATGCACAAAGACGTATCCATTTCCGTCGACGGAAGCGGTTCCGGCAATGGAATCAAAGCCATAATTGACGGCACCACGGACATCGCCAATTCCTCAAGGGCGATGAAGGACAATGAAAAGACCAAGGCATCGGATAAGGGAGCCCGAATAAAGGAGATCGTGTGCGCTTTCGATATGATCGTCCCGGTGGTGCATCCGAAAAATCCGTTGAGTAAAATCTCCATGGACCAGCTGAAGGGAATCTTCGACGGCTCCATAACAAACTGGAAGGAAGTGGGCGGCCCCGATGAAACCATCGTGGTGATATCCAGGGACACGAGTTCCGGCACCTATGAGTACTGGAACGAAGAAGTTCTGAAAAAAGGTGACGTTACGCCGAGGGCTCAGCTGCAGGCGTCAAACGGCGCGGTGGTGACCACCGTGGCCAACAATCCCAAGGCAATCGGCTACATAGGATTCGGCTACATGAACAGCTCGGTGAAGGCGCTTGACGTCAACAACGTGAAGGCGACGCTGCCCAACGGCAAAAGCGGCCGGTACCCGATTTCAAGAAAGCTGTACATGTACGTGAACGAGAAAAACTACTCTCCCCAGGCGAGGGCGTTCGTGCAGTTCATTCTGGGACGTCAAGGGCAGGCGCTTGTCAAAGACGCGGGATACATTCCGCTCAGGTAAGGCTTTTAACCGCCAGATAAAAAAAAGCCGCGGCCTCCGGGCAGCGGCTTTTTTTCCCTTCCTTTCCATCCCTTACAGAAGACCGAGCTCCTTTTCCGAAAACACCACTGCGCTGAATTTCTGGATCCGCGTCCCCTTCTCCTTCCACGAATCGGGACGGATCCCCGCCTTGAGGCAGGTGTTGTCGAGAAAGGTTTCCAGGTCCCAGCACTGTTCCGTGGCCACCTGCGGAAGCAGGAGCCCCTGATTGTACCCCCTGCACACGATTATGCCGTCCCGGCCCACCTGGATATCCTTTACGTCTGCGACGTCCTCGATGGGGGAGAGGACCGATATCTCGATGTCGATATCCGGGTATTCGTGGGCGCGCAGAGGCCTGAACCGCGGGTCCTTGAACGCCGAGTTGAGGGCCATTTCCCGAATGGTGTCGGGTATGTCCTTAATCCCCTGAATATAGCCGATGCATCCCCTCAGGCGTCCCCGGGAATGGAGCGTCACGAAGGCGCCGCAGTGCTGCCGGTACACATCGTCGCGAAATTCCAGCTCCCCCAGGTCTTCCCCGACATTGAGCTTTCGGGCGATGGTCATGCGCGCCAGCTTGAGAAGCGCGATCTGCTGTTCCCTGTTCAGTTCGATCATAGGCTCCCGCCCCCTCACTTCACTATCGCGGCCGCAAGGTACCCCACGACCTTGTCCTTGTCACCCGCCGAATCGCCGGAATTGGCGTATTTCAAAACCTCCACTGCGTTCCCCCCCAGCGCCTTCCCCGCGATCAGGCCGGCCAGCACCGGCCCTTCGCCGCACGCCTCGGCCTTTCCGGAGGCCAGCACGCGTTTGACTTCCTGTTCGTTAAAGGACTTCAGCGACTCGGCGAACGCGTGATCCAGGGTTTTCGCCTCGGCGTACGGATGATAATGGGACAGATCGGTGGACACCACCATCATCCACTTCCTCCCCTCCCCCGCAAGCGCCGCCGTGATTCCCTGCGCGACCGTCCGGCATACATCGAGGTCAGTCGTCCCCAGCACGACCGGCACGATGGCAAAACCGTCCAGCACCTTCTGGAGAAACGGGACCTGCACCTCCAGGGAATGCTCGTACTCGTGGGCCTCCCTGATGAACCCGAACCCGGCGGACTCCATGAGCTTCGCGCCTATAACACCGTCGACCGGGACGTCTCCGAGGGGAGTCCCGTATATTCCCTCCGGTATTACCGACGCGCCGTCAAATCTTCCCCTGTGGGACGGGGCCAGCACCACGACGACATCCAGCTTCATCCCCAAAATTTCCCGGTAGGAATGGGCCGCCACCTGGCCCGAGTAGATGTACCCGGCGTGGGGACTGAAAAGGCAGACAATGTCCCGGGTAAGCTTTTTTTCACCCGCCTGCTTCATATAAAGGTCGATATCGCGGTCCAGTTCTTTGGCTTTGCCGGGATAAAAAGACCCGGCCACAATAGGTTTTCTCCTCCACATGCTCCCTCCTTCCGCCTGAATACGAAATCAATCTCCCGTACGCAGCCGTCGGCGAAGTCCGGCTTATTTTTTTTTCCAGCATCTCTCTGTTCCGCCTGATGGGGTCAGGCACCGCTCAGGCGGCGCCGTTCCGGCAGTTGTACATCACCCCCCCCCGTGCGTCGAAACCCGATGCGCCGCTGAGGATCAGGTTTTCCATCATAAAACCGGATCCTCCCATGTCCGCGGCCCGGGGCGACGCAGTATTCGGGAAAGATCACTGTATCGGTTCCATGAAACAATGCAAGCGAAAAACAGTGCCGTGGAAGCGGAGAAATCTTTGACTCACCCCCCCGATCGCCCCTATTTTTAAGGTAACCGGACGCGGAAGGACCCATGCAGATGACAGACCTGGATAAAATCGCCCGGAACTGCCGCGCCTGCGTCTCGGACACGACGCGGCTGCACAGCGCGAAGCTCGACACGAGCACCGCCCTGGAGATACTCGGTTATTTCAGCGGCAGATACCGACGCGGCCTGGTGCTTTACGGCGGCCAGCTGGCGACACCCCTCTTCTGGGGCTTCAAGCAGATGAGAAAACTCACCAACGATTTCGATTTCGTCGTTTCGGAACCGATTCTCGTGGAGATGATCGGTTCAGAGGGATTGTCCTACAATCCGGAGTATCACATCTTCTTCACCTACCTTGACGGCATCATCTGCTGTTTCACCAGCGGCTCCATACACGGATGGGACATCCCGGAGGATTTCTTCACAATGGCCGCGGAATTCAAAATTCAGGGAAGGGAGATCAGCGTCTGCTCCAGGGAATACACGGTGGCGCTGAAATTCCGCAGGGCGGTCGCCGGGGGGGGCGATCTTTTCGGCAAGGACGCAATCGACATCATCAACATAGTTTCCGCCCCCGCCTTCAGAAAGGACCTTCCGCCCCTCGATTTCGGGAGGACCGCGTCGATCGTCCTGGCGCACGCCGGCAGCGGCGCGGTGTCCCTCTATTCGTCACTGTTCGAACACCTGAACCACGTGCCCGCCCCGTCGCAGGACACGGCGATGAGGGAGCTCACGAGGCTGTTTCTGCTCCTCCGGGAGCGCGCGTCATGAAGGTGCTGGCGTCCCTATTCGTCAGCGGCGCCGGCGACGACCTTTCCGCGGTTGCGGGCCTTCCGATCCAGCTGGCCTTTTACAAACGGGCCGACTTCCGGAATTTCGACCACGGCTCATTTGTGAAGCGGCTCCGTGACGAGGGGATAAAAGTGGAATCGGTGCACGCCCCGGCGGCGGACGTGTTCCATGATCACGGCGGCGAGTTCATCGGCACCATCGAGACGATCAAAAAGTATTACGGCGTGGACGTGATCACGGTGCACCCCCAGCGGGGGACCAAGCAGCACGCCCGCCAGCTCTACCGAAAAATAGAGGAGAGGATCAGGGAGCTCGGCGTGATCATCGCCTACGAAACCTTTGAGGAGGCCGGCGATCGCCGGAAATGGATCACCCAGATGGAGGAGATGCACCGGTATTTCGACGCGATCAGATACGATTTCCTCTGCGTCACCTACGATTTCACGCACTCATCGCCGGAAACCAACCTGCGGGAAATCAGAAAATTCAATTCGAGAATACGGGCGATCCATCTGAGCGACGCACTGTCCGACCGGCCGCTCTCGCTCGACGAGACCCACCAGCACCTGCCGCTCGGGTACGGCGATTACCCGGTCCTGGAATTTCTGAAGGAGCTTGAGGACATCAATTATCGCGGGCTGGTGATTCTGGAATATTTACCGCAGTACCATCATCTTCTGAAAAAAGACTCGTTCCTGCTGGCCGCGTACTTTATGGGAAATCAGGAACCGCTGCGCGAGGAGATTTTCCGCCGCCGCGGCCCGGGGCGTCGTGAGATAAAAAGTCCCGGCGAGCTGCGGCCGGACCCGCAGCCCCCCGCGCTCTGACCCGAACAGGCCGATCACCCTGTTTCAATGCTCTTTTTGAGCTGTTCAAAAGCCTCGTTCCGTTCGATCTCTTCGAGCTTTTTCAGGCGGTCGAGCGGGAGGTCGAATTTTTTTCCGGGGAAAAGGTCCGCGGATTTCACGATGATTTCGGCGATTTTGTCGAGCTCCCTGAGGCAGGCCTGTTTCCTTTCGTTGTAGTGGCCGTAGAGCTTGTACACGATTTTTTCAAGAATTGACATGTCTTCCGGGAGAAGATAGGTGCCATGCTGCGTTGCCTCGAAAAACCAGTTTAAGAAAAGCTCGACCTGACGCATGGTCAGCTCTACCGTACCCGATGACCGCAGGATGATTTCATACACCTGCCGCTCTTCCGGTATCTCGAGCTCTCCGCTCCCCCAGTGCCCCCCCTGTAACGCTTTTTCCGCAAAGAAGATGAGCTGTTTTTTTTCCTGTTCCGTCACGGTAATGGCAATCATGGCACCGGCTCCAGAGCGGCCCTGTTTGTTTCTCAGCGGGCCGATTATTGTAATATACCGATTCCCGGTGAAATTTCAAGAATTATTCCCGGCCGGACGGAGCGACCCCTCGATCAGCTCCAGTATTCTGCCCGCGACCGCCGTCTTGGCCTGCGCCGGAATGTCGGTCCTGGAGCCGTCCCGTGAAAAGACGGTGATGATGTTGGTGTCCCCCGCAAACCCGGCGCCCGGCGCGGACACGTCGTTCAGGCATATCATGTCCAGGTTTTTCCGCGCGAGCTTTTCCCTGGCATAGGCCTCGGTGTCAGTGGTTTCGGCGGCAAAACCGACGACGAAGATGTCCCTCAGCGCGCCCGACGCGCGGCGTTCCGAAACCGACAGCAGGATGTCCGGGTTTCTCACAAGCCGGAGCGCGAGCTCCTCGCCGGTTTTTTTCATCTTTACCTTCGAGGGATCGGCGGGACGGTAATCTGCCGGCGCCGCCGCCATGATGAGCACCGCGCCGTCCTCCATCTCCGCGACCACCGCCGAAAGCATGTCCCTGGTCGTGCCGACCGGCACGCAACGGTACGGCTTCCCGGCCGTAAGGTCCTGCGACACGGGACCGTGGATGAACACCGTCTCCCTGGCAAGGACCGATGCGGCATCCGCGAGGGCCGCGCCCATTTTGCCGGTGGAGGGATTGGAAATGAAGCGCACCGGGTCTATCCACTCCCGTGTGGGGCCGCCGGTGACGATTACCTTTCTGTCATTTAACCGCATCAACCGCGGCTCCGTAAATTTTTTCGTTGCCCGCGAGCTTTCCCGTCCCCCAGTCGCCGCACGCCACCTCCCCCTCGTCCGGGTCGATAAACCGGACGCCCCACCCCTTCAGGATTTCGATGTTGCGCCGCACCGCCGGATGATTGTACATGTTCGGATTCATGGCCGGGGCGATCAGCACCGGGCAGGTCACGGAGAGAAAGGTGGTGCTCAGGAGGTCGTCGGCGATTCCCCCGGCGAACTTGCCGATGATGTTTGCCGTGGCCGGGGCCACCAGCATGAGTGAAGCCTCCTGCTTCAGGTCGATGTGCCCCATGCCGCGCTGCCGGCCCTCGAACATGTCCGTTGTCACCGTGTTCCCCGACAGCGTCTCGAGCGCCAGCGGCGAGACCAGCCACTCCGCGTTTCGGGTGAGCACCGGGAACACGTCGTATCCCCCCTTCACGAAAAGCCTCACCAGGTCGCAGGACCGGTAGGCCGCGATGGAAGAGCTTATCCCCAGAATAATTTTTTTCTTCATTGGCGTTTGAATATCCTCTCAAGATCGTTTTTATTAATCGTGTACAGATAGGGGCGGCCGTGAGGGCACCGCATCTCCCTCCCCTCCTCCAGCGCCTTCTCCACAAGCGCCGAAAGCTCCCAGGCGGTAAAGTCGTCCCCTGCCCGTTTCGCCGAGTGGCACGCCACCGAGGCGGCGATTTTCCGCCCCGCCGGCTCCGGGGACCTGTCCTCCTTCACCGCTTCTATGAAATCTCCGATTATCTTTTCCGGGTCCGCCGCGCCGGCCAGCTGCGGAAGGGCCCGAATGAGCACCGAATTATCTGAAAAGTCCTCGATCCGGAATCCCATTGATTCCAGCTCTCCGAGATTGTCCATCACCACCCCGTGATCGGGCGCCGAAAGCTGGAGCACCTTTGGAAAAAGAAGTTCCTGCGCCGCCGCCTCTCCCTTCCCGGCGATCAGCGCGTCGAAAATGACGCGTTCATGAGCCGCGTGAATGTCGACGAAGTGGAGGACCCCGTCCATTTCGACGATGCAGTAGGTCCCGAAGGCGACCCCCAGAACGACAAAGGGACGGTGCCCGGCGGTCCCGGCGTAGAGGTCCATGGATTCCTTCAGGACCGACCGCACCAAGCCGCCAGGAAAAGAACGGATGCCGTCCCCTCCACTGAGGCCGGATACGGCGGGCAGGCGCCCTGATCCGCCGGAATCCGCGGGCACCGGGTCACGGAACACGGTTTCCGCGCCTGAACGCTGCGGTCCCGAGAGGCCCTTTCTCACCAGGGAGAAAACGAGCCCGTCCAGGTAGCGCTGGTCGAAGAATTTCACCTCCCGTTTCGCCGGATGTATGTTCACGTCCACCAGGGCCGGGTCGATGTCCATGAAGATGAAGGCGGCCGGGTATTCCCCCTTCAGGGCAGCCCCCTCGTAGGCCCTGGAGAGAAGCGACCCAAGATACCGGTGTTCCACCGGCCTCCCGTTCACGTAGAGCTGCTGCAGCGACCGCGACGTTTTCATAAACCGGGGAGTGGAGCAGTATCCGGAAACGGCGACCTTTATATCGCGTATCTGTTCATGAAACAGCGAACCGGCGTCGATCCGGTATACCGAGGCGATCCTCTCATCGAGCGAAGACGCGGGGGCGATGGTTATCGCCCGGCGGCCGTCCGTCTCCAGGATGAATTCGACGCCGATGTGCGGAAGTGCGGTCCGCAAAAACGCCTCCCTGAGATGCCGCATCTCCGCGCTTCTGGATTTGAGGAATTTTTTCCTCGCCGGTATGTTGTAAAACAGATTTTCCGCGATCACCGTGGTGCCCGGAGGCCCCGCAAAGGCCTGGACCGACACCTCTCCTTCCCGGGTGACGAGCCTGGACCCGGTCTCCTCGTCGCCGCTCCGGGACAGGATCGTGAGCTCCGACACCGCCGCGATGCTGGAGAGCGCCTCGCCACGGAACCCGTAGGTGCCGATCCGCTCGATGTCCCCGATCTCCCGGATTTTGCTCGTGGCGTGCTCCACCACTGAAAGGGGGAGGTCCTCGGCGGCGATGCCCGCGCCGTTGTCGCGCACCAGTATCCGCCTGAGACCGGCGTCCTGGACCTGCGCCTCTATCCGTGTCGCGCCGGCGTCAAGGGAATTTTCCATGAGCTCCTTCACCACGGAAAAGGGGCCTTCTATGACCTCCCCGGCGGCGATCTTGTTTTTGACCCCTTCAGGAAGTACGCGAATCCGCTTCACCCGCTCACCTCTCTAGGCATTCCAGCAGTTTCGGCAGGGTCTCTCCCGCTTTTCCGCGGATAAAGACATCGGTAATGGACCTTGTAAATTCGGTGCCGGCGATATTGCATTCGATGATGGCGGCTCCGTTTCTTTTGGCCGTGATGGGTATCCCGGCTGCGGGGTATACCACGGCTGAAGTCCCCACCACCAGCACCGCGTCGGCCTCATCGGCGAGCCTCTGGGACTCGTGCATCGCATGGTGCGGTATCATCTCCCCGAAAAACACGACCGAGGGTTTCAGTATCTTTCCGCAGGTGCCGCACCGGGGGGGCTTCTTTTCGGCCACCGGAAAATCAGCCACCGGAAAATCGGTGCCGCAGGTAAGGCATTCCAGCCTGCTGGCGTTGCCGTGGTATTCGATGACAACCGTGCTCCCCGCTTCCTGGTGGAGATTGTCGATGTTCTGCGTGATGATCGCCTTTAAAAACCCCATCTCCTCCAGCCTTGCCAGCGCCATGTGGCCCGGGTTCGGACGGGCGCTGGTGGTCAGCTCGATCATGTCGAAGATCATCTCCCAGGTCTTTTCCGGGTTGCGGTAAAAGGTCTCGATGGAGGCGTATATCGCCGGATCGTATTTCTCCCAGAGTCCCCCGGCGCTCCTGAAATCCGGAATGCCGCTTTCGGTGGATATGCCGGCCCCGGTCAGGGAGATCAGATTTCTCGACTCCCGGATTATGTCCGCGGCCCTTTTAATTTCATCGTTCATCGATGTTCTCCTGTGACTGAGGATTATCAACCCTTTCCGGCGGCGCTGTCAATTAAAAACTGCGGGCGCCGAAATATATAACTTGACAGTGAAATTGCCGGGACCGCAGATTTATCTACCGAAGTTTTTGGAGGGATCGGGATGGAATGCGAGTGCGGAGGCGCCTTAATGGAGGGGAGGAGCTCCTACAGCGTGAGCAGGGACAACTTTTCATTCATTCTGGACTATATACCGGCATTTAAATGCACAAGGTGCGATAAAATACTGTTCACCGAAGAGGTCGTCGAAAAGATCAAGAAACTGGTGAACAGAATCGAACGCGACTCAACTGAAATCGTCACCGGCAAGGCTTCGGCGAACCTCTACGATTACAAATAAGCTAATCCCCGGATTTTTCGATTTTTAACCAGGAATCGCGCAGCGTCACCGCCCTGTTGAACACGGGCCTGTCCTTTGTAAAATCGGCGCTGTCCGGACAGAAATACCCCAGACGCTCAAACTGGTAGGTCACCCCGATTTCAGCGTCCCCCAGGCTCCGCTCGACAGCGCACCCCTCCAACGTTTCGAGGGATTGGGGGTTCAGAAAATTCCTGTAATCGATCACGTCGTCCCCCTCGGGGCTCTCCACGGTAAAAAGGCGCTCGTAGAGCCGCACTTCGGCGAAGCGTGCATGGGCCGCGGAGACCCAGTGAATGGTCCCCTTCACCTTGCGGCCGTCGGCAGGCGTCCCTCCCCTGGAATCCGGATCGTAGTCGCAATGCACCTCGGTCACGCGGCCGTCTTCATCCTTCACGAAACCGGTGCATTTCACGATGTAGGAAAACCGGAGCCTCACCTCCTGTCCGGGGAAAAGGCGGAAATATTTTTTCGGCGGGTCTTCGCGGAAATCGTCCTCCTCGATATAGAGCTCCCGGGAAAAGGGGACTTTCCTCGTTCCTGCGCCCGGGTCCTCCGGATTGTTCATTGCTATAAATTCCTCGGTAAAATCTTCCGGATAGTTGTCGATGACAAGCTTCAGCGGCCTGAGCACCGCGAGCGCCCTGGGCGCCTTCAGGTTGAGGTCCTCCCTGAGGCAGTGCTCCAGCAGGGCGTAATCCACCACGCTGTCCCTTTTCGCCACGCCGATGCGGGTGCAGAAATCCCTGATGGCCCCCGGGGTGTAGCCGCGCCGCCGGAGTCCGGAGATGGTGGGCATCCTCGGATCGTCCCAGCCGTTGACGCGCCCCTCCTGGACCAGCTGAAGCAGTTTCCGCTTGCTCATGACCGTATAACTGAGATTCAGGCGCGCAAACTCGATCTGCCTGGGCCGATTGGGCGTGCCGCACGCCTCCAGCACCCAGTCGTACAGCGGCCGGTTGTTTTCGAACTCCAGGGTGCATATGGAATGGGTGATCCCCTCCTCTGCGTCTGAAAGACAGTGGGTGAAGTCGTACATCGGGTATATCCGCCATCTCGCCCCGGTGCGGTGGTGTTCGGCATTCAGAATGCGGTAGATCACCGGGTCGCGCATGGTGATGTTTCCCGAGGCCATGTCGATTTTCGCGCGGAGCACATGTTCCCCCTCGGCGAACTCCCCCTGACCCATGCGCCTGAAAAGTTCCAGGTTTTCCTCGACGCTCCTGTTCCGGTAGGGGCTTTCCTGACCCGGCTTGGTCAGGGTGCCGCGGTACCTGCGTATCTCCTCCGGGCTGAGGCTGCACACGTAGGCCTTCCCTTTTTTAATGAGATCAACGGCGTAGGAATGAATCTTCTCGAAATAATCCGACGCGTAATAGAGGTGGCTTCCCCAGTCGAAGCCGAGCCAGCGCACGTCTTCCTGTATCGAATCGACGTACTCAACGTCCTCCTTTACCGGATTGGTGTCGTCGAAACGGAGATGGCACCTGCCGCGATACTTTTCTGCAAGGCCGAAATTAAGGCAAATCGACTTGGCGTGGCCGATATGGAGATATCCGTTCGGTTCCGGGGGAAACCTTGTCACCACCTCTCCCCCGTGTGTTTGCACAGTGCGGCCGTTCTCGATTATCTCTTCGATAAAATTTCTCGGTGTGTCTGCTTCAACGGACATTGGAACCTCCGGATACGATGACGCGGCGCGTGATGGCCGGGCCGGATTTCCCGCTCCCGGTCCGGGACAACATTTTACCACATGCCGGTAAAAAACAATACTAATTTTCAGATGGTTGACGGCCCGGTAAAATTTTACCTGTCCGTAACCCATATCATGCGCCGTGTCCGCCTTCCGAAGTGTATGATTACATGGAAAAATGTATTGAAAATACAGCTTCCATCGGCGACGCTGAAAACAAAGCCTCCGGGATGGAGAGGCAGATCAAGGAATACGACGCGGGAGGAGCGCCCTTGCCGTATGAATGAGGATTGTACGCGGCAAGGAACGTACAACACGCGATAACGAACCGATGGAGGACAAATCATGACACATCTCATACTTCTGATGCCGCTCTGGCTTTCGATTATGCTCTTCACCATGATGAGCGGCGGGATGGTGGCAATTACGGTCATATTCATCAGAAAACGCGTCGCACACGAAAAGCTGAAGCAGAACAATGAAGTCGCCGGCTTCAACTACGCGGTCCTCGGGGCGGTATACAGCATGCTGCTCGCCTTCATGACAGTGGCGATATATGACGAATACAAGGACGGACGGAACGCGATACAAAACGAGGCAACGGCCGTGGGTGCGCTGTACCGCATGGCCGGAGGGTATGCCGAACCCGGCAGGTCCAGAATCAGGGGGGAACTCGTCAACTATGCACGTTCGGTTATGGATGACGAATGGTCCCGGATGGAAACGGGACAGGAGCACCCCCGTACGCTTGAGATTTACGGAAGGATATGGGAGGAGTTTCTCGGATATAAACCCGATGCGGGCGGAGAGATGAGCGTACATTCCCTGGCGTTTACGATGCTGGGCGATTTTCACACAGCCAGACACGATCGCCTTACCGCCAGCCGAACCGTAATCCCCGGCCTTCTCTGGTTTGTTCTGGCCGTCGGCGCAGCTTTCACCATCGCCTATACCTTCTTTTTCAGTACATTCAACATAAATGTCCAGATGCTTATGACTTCCATGATAGCGATCCTTATCTCGTTGATCCTTCTGCTGATAGTCCAGCTGGACAATCCGTTTTTCGGGCCCATTTCGGTCAGCAAGCTGCCGCTCGAAAAAGCGTATCAGGAAATGACGGTCCGCGTGAGGCAATAATTCAACCTTCTCCCCGAATCGGGGTCAGAGCCTCCGGAATCGGGGTCAGAGCCTCCGGGAAATGGATCGGTGATTCACATGGACTTTTTCCTGTTTTTTCCGGTACAATCGGCGCTTTTATTGACGCCGCCTGTCCTGTTTATACATTGACCGTATAATACAGGAAACCCGCGTAACCGAACATGAGATATGAAGGAAACATCTTCAGGCCGTTCTCCGAGGCCGACAGCTATCTTCTCCAGTGCACCATCGGGTGCTCCCATAACGGCTGCACCTTCTGCGGCATGTACAAGGACAAGAAATACAGGGTGCGGGACCTTCGGGAAATCATGGAGGACATACAGGAGGCCGGGTCCCGATACCGGAATGTGGAAAAAGTGTTTCTCTGCGACGGCGACGCCATCGGAATGGAAACCGGAACCCTGCTAACAATTCTGGGAGAGCTGAGGAAGGCCTTCCCGTCACTCCGTCACGTGGGCACCTACGCCGGCCCCCGCAGTACCCTCGAAAAAAGCCGCGATGAACTGACTGAGCTCAGGGATGCCGGGCTTACCAAGGCCTACCTCGGCGTGGAGACCGGTGATGAATCGCTTCTTGCCGAAATCAACAAGGGCGTCACCAGGGAGGAGATGCTGAGGGCGGGACGGGGCCTCGTGGAAGCGGGGATAAACCTCTCCTCCATGGTACTGCTCGGGCTTGCCGGAAGCGGACCGCGTTCACGCCGGCACGCCCTTGCCACTGCGGAACTGACCGATGAGATGCGGCCGAGGTACCTCGCCGCCCTTACGGTGACGCCGGTGCCGGGTACCGTGCTGCACAGAAAGATACAGAAGGGTGAATTCTCGATCCAGGATCCCTTCGAAACGCTTGAAGAACTGAGGCTCCTTATCGGCCACATCACCATGGACGGCTTGAAATTCGTGGGGATCCACGCGTCAAATTACCTTCCGGTAAACGGGACGCTCCGTCGCGACAGAGACTCGATGCTCAGACTGATCGATTCGGTGCTGGAGTCCCGGGATACAGCCGCGCTCCGTCCCGAAGGAGCGCGGGGGCTCTGAAACCCGACGCGCGTTTCTATAAAATTGTAACATCCCCCCGGGGCCGAATTCAGATATTTCCACGCACCTCCGGGAGGGGCATGGGGATAGCGTCCGTGATTCCGGCCCGGAAACCGGTTCAGGAACAGCATTAAATTTCCCGCCGTCAGCACTATTCTTGTTGAACGGCGTATTCAAATAGCGTATAATGACATGACAGACGTGCGGCGATAGCACCATTCAGGAGCGCTGAAAAATACCGATGAGATCTTCCGCATCCAAATTTCCGGTTTCTGCCGCAGTCACGGCGGTGCTACTCGCTGCCGCGGCAATGGCCGGATGCGGCGGCACCTATCATGGGAGGGGGAACTTTTCAGGAATTGACCTGACCCGCAAGATCCAGTATCATTTCGGCGAAATTTCTCCGGAGGAGTTAGCAAAAACTCAGCGCTGGACGGACCTCCGCTCCAAAGGGTTCTTTCATTCACCGCTCCATTCCCGCGGAGGGAAAACGCTCTGGATAAAAACATCGCTTCCTGACGCGAAATGGCGGGACCCGGTGATTTTTTTCCCCGCCAGAAGCTATTTCCAGAATTTCGATCTGTTTCTTGAGGGGGATCCGATCTTCAAACTTTCCGGCTCCGCCTGCGCCGAGAGCATGCGACTCCCGTTTCTCCCCCATATCGTGCCCCTCCCGCAGGGATTCAGCGGCAAATCCCTCTACATCCGGTTCCGTTCCATCGAACCGGGACCGATGGGGCTCGCGGCGCCGGTGTATCTGGTGTCAGAACGGGCCCTGATACGAAAAATCGTACAGAGGCAGGCGGACAGGATCGTTCTCGGCTTCATTTTTCTCTTCACCGCCGTGGTGGCGTTTCTCATCTTTCTCAAAAACCGCGGCCCGAATTTTTATTCGGCTCTTGCCTTTGCCATCCTCAGCGCGTCCCAGGGAATTTTAGTGGTGTTCGGCTCCGACCTGACGATTCTCTTTTTCGTCAATCCGGTGATCGCAGAAAAAATCACCCTCCTTGCGATCATCTTTTTCCCTGTGGGGCTTTTCCTTTTCATTGAAAAGACGATAGGTCCCGGATATAAATCCATCATCCGCCGGTCCTGGCAGGTGTTTCTTGCGATGTCGGTGCTGGCCATACTTTCATTTATTACCGGAATCCGGCTCCCGATGATCGCGATTGTCCTGATCAGGAGTTCCATCCTCCTTGTGTCAATCGCTGCGGCCCTTGCGGAACTGGTGCGCGCGATCGTAAAGGGGAGCAGAGAGGCGCGCGTCATCAGCATCGGCCTCATCATTTTCGGAATTTCCGCGGTCTTTGACGGGTCGGAATTGGTTCAGGGACCGCGGCATGAGATTCAGCTCTCCCACTGGGGATATTTCATTCTCATGTTACTCATGGGATATCTGTTGTACCGGGCCTTCGAATCGGGCCAGAGAAAGCTGAAGCGCTACTCCGAAGAGCTGGAGGAAAAATCAGAGATACTGCAGGAACTCAACCGAACCCTGGAAGAGAAAGTCCAGGAGCGCACCGAAGAGCTGATCGAAAAGAACAGGGAGCTGAATTCGAAAAACCAGACGCTGGAGGACAGGAACAGGGTCATCGAAAACGAGATTTCCATGGCCAGGAAGATCCAGCAGCAGCTGATCCCGTCGCGCGATCCAAGCGAGGGCATATGCTCGCTCTACAGGCCGATGTACCAGGTGGGGGGCGATTTCTTCGATTTTATAGACCTCGGTCCCGGAAAGACCGGCTTCTTCATCAGCGACGTCTCCGGGCACGGAATCCCGGCGGCGCTGATCACCTCCATGGTGAAAATGACCATACTCCAGGCCGAGGCAACGCATCGGGACCCGGCCGCGCTCCTGAGATACCTGAACGAAGCGCTTTTCGGGCAGACGGGGGATAATTTCATCACCGCTTTTTACGGCATCATCGATTTTGTCGGGAATTCAATGGTCTACAGCAACGCCGGGCACAACAGCCCTTTTTTCATCACCCCGGACGGGCCGCTGCCGATAAAAGGGCCAAAGACCGTCCCGCTGGCCACGTGGCACAACAGCGTCCTGGCCCGGCGGGGCAAGGATTTCGTAAACGCCGAGGTGGATATCCACCCGGGGTCGAAGGTGCTTTTCTACACCGACGGCCTGGTGGAATCGGTGAACCCGGACGACACTACCCGCATGTTCGAAGAGGAGCTGCCCGCCGTTCTGAAGGACTGCGCCCTCCTCGACTGCAGGGGCGCGGTGGACAGGCTCTACGGCTCCCTGATCGATTTCAGGGGCGGCGACAGCTTCGATGACGACGTCTGCATCGTCTGCGTCCAGTGCAGGTGACGGGTCCGGTCCGGAACACTCCCATGAACCGGCTGACTCTGAAATTAATACTCCCGCCGTGCGCCGCCGTTATTGCGGCTGTCACGGATGTTTCCATCGCCGGTGTACACGCCCCGGAGACGGCTCTGCCCGACAGCGTGTACTTTAAAACGGGACAAACCTCATTCACCGAAAAGTATGTTTTCGCCATCCATCAGGGAAGGATTTACTACAGGGCGAACCCGGACCATGGAGGCCTCCCTGAGCGGTGGCAGCCCTTTCCTCCCGACGGACTTCCCGGCAGGACCGGACTGCGGGGGTTCAAGTCGCCGGAATCCGTCTCGTACCTGTCGGCCGACGGCGACAACCTCATCGCCCTGGACGCTGACGGCGCCGTCTACTACGCGAAACTCTACGATTTTGTGTGGACCGATGTGTGGGGGCTTTTTCCCAAAGGGACGCTGAAAGTCCCCGAAGGCGCGCGCGCCCTGGCGGTGTCGCACCGGGGCAAAAACGGCGTAAAGTACTATGAGGACACCAGCGGACAAAAACACGAGATGTCGGTCGGCGTAACGACGCTGTACCTTCTCGACAGGGACGGGGGCCGGTGCCTTTACGCCGATCCGTGGCTCCCCCCGGAGTTCGATCATCATATCTGCCTTCCGCTCAAGGGCCGTTTTGTCGCGGAAAACCTCTCTGCCAGCGGGTCAACGCTGTTCGTTTCTGACCGTTCCGGAAGAATGTTCACCAGGCTTTACGATTACGACACGGCCGGGGAGAATCCACTGCTCCCCTACACCTACGAAAAAATCCCGCCGGGCGAGCCGGGACTGAGAAACAGGCGCGCCCTGCCGGCCGAAGACTGGCTCGAGCAGCCGCCGGTGCCGGGACGCCGCACGGAGATTATCACCATCGCCCAGAACGGAGAGGGGAACTCCGCCAGGGAACTCAGGGTCGAGGGAATTGACGCGGCAGGCGTCACCGGGTATTACACAAAACCGTTGCACGGCGGTCGATGGAAATTCGTGAAAACGGGCCACCGGCTCGTGGGGACCGTCAGGAACGCCCGGACCGCCGCAGTTGAAGGGAAGAGGATCACCGCCGACTATTCCGGCGACATACGGAACAGATGCGGCGGCGGCGTCCTTTCCGCCTCACTTAAGGAATTTTCCTTTTACTGCGAAGGCGGGACCCTGCAAACCGCGGCGGAGGGCGTCACGCACTCCATCCCCCTGCACCTCCGGCGGGTGAGCCGCGGTAAAGACAGCGTCTCCGCCGAAGGCGCCCTGGTGCTTCCGGATTCCCTGAAAAACGCCCATGGCGGCGGCGCCGCGGCGCTCCGCCGCCTTCTCTTCGGTTCCGGAAGCGTTCTCGCCGTCCGGGTCGCCGGCCGGGGGGATACCGTGACCTTATCGGCCAGGTGCGTGGAGATGATTTTCACCCAGTCGGCGCAGCACTGACCTCTCCCGGCTCCCGCGGTTCTTCACGCTTTTTTTATTTACAAAAAGCGGCCGCGGGTGCATCAATGCCGCAACAGACCGCGGGCGACGGCGTATTAACGCCCGCATATACAAGGAGTGTCCCATGAGAGTCCGATTCGCCCCGAGTCCCACAGGCTATCTTCACATCGGCAACGCCAGAACAGCGGTGGTCAATTACCTCGTCGCGAAGAAGTACGGGGCGACCATGGTCCTCAGGATCGAAGACACGGACCTCGAGCGGAGCACCAGGGAGTCCGAGGAGTCCATCATGGAAAACCTCCGGTGGCTCGGGATCGAGTGGGACGAGGGCCCGGACAAAGGGGGCGATTACGGTCCCTACCGCCAGAGCGAGCGCCTGGAGATATACAAGAAGTACACCAAAAGGCTCCTCGATTCCGGCAACGCGTACCGGTGTTTCTGCGGCAAGGAGGAGACGGAGGCGATGAAAAAGGAGGCGGAATCGTCCCAGCGCGCCTACCGCGATCCCTGCGGGGACCTCCAGAGCGGCGAGATCGCGCGGCTCACTGACTCCGGCGCCCCCTTCGCGGTGCGGTTCAGGGTCCCTAAAAACGAATCGGTGCTGGTGAAGGACCACATCAAGGGGACGGTGGAGTTCAACAGCGACAACATCGGCGGCGATTTCATCATCGTGCGCACCGACGGCATGCCGGTGTACAACTACATCGTCATCATCGACGACGCGCTCATGAACATAACGCATGTCATTCGCGGGGAGGACCATCTCCCCAACACGCCGAAGCAGGTGCTCGTGGCCAGGGCCCTGGGGCTCCCGGTGCCTGAGTACACCCATCTGGCGCTGGTGCTCGGCCCGGACAGGTCCAAGCTCTCGAAGCGCCACGGCATCACCTCGGTGGTGAACTACCGGGACGAAGGCTATCTCCCTGAGGCGCTGGTGAACTACCTGGCCATGCTCGGCTGGGCCGCGGAGTCCGGCGAGGAGATATTCTCCATGGAGCAGATCATCGCCCAGATAGAGCTCACCGGCCTGGCCAGGAGCGCCGCGGTTTTCGATTTCCAGAAACTCAAGTGGATGAACGGGAGCCATCTTCACAACTACAATCCGTCGAAGCTCACCGGCCTCTTCACCCCCTTTCTCAAAAAAGCGGGATACGACACCGCGGCGGTCGAGAAATCCAGGCTCGACAGGATCATCGAGCTCCTGAAGGCCAACTGCGAGCTTCTGTCAGATATCGGCTCCTTTGCCGGCATCTTCCTTGAGGAGGTCCCCCGCTACTCCGACGATGCGGCGGCCCTGCTGAGGGAGGAAAGCTCGGGGAAGATCATCGCGGCGGCCCTCGAGGTCATCGACTCGCTGGATGGCGACGATTTCGGCGACCGGATGATCGGGGAGATAAAAAAATCCACCGGCGCGGCGGGAAAGGGACTCTTCTATCCCATACGGGCCATGGTCACAGGCATGCTGCAGGGGCCCGACCTGAAAGCCAGCATTCCGGTGATAGGGAAGGACATCGTGAAAAAAAGGATACAGCACTGCAGCGCCGAATTCCGCGGGTAGCCGATGAACGAATGGGACCTCATCAGGGCCATTAAGAAAGCGGTCCTCACAGACCCGCCCGCCGGGGACAGGCTGATTCTCGGCATCGGCGACGACTGCGCCGCCTTCGACATCGGAGGCGGCCGCGCCGGCCTGGTCACCACCGATATTTCCGTTGAAAAAGTCCACTTCGACAGAGCCTACTGCGGCGACGCCGACATCGGCTACAGGGCCATGGCGTCCAACATTTCCGACATCGCCGCAATGGGCGGCACCGCGCTCTTCGCCTTTGTATCCCTCGGCATTCCGGATGGGGCCGGCGAGGACATGGTGCTCGCGCTGTACCGAGGGATGAGGGAGGCTGCCGCGGGGCTTCCTCTCCGCGTCGCCGGCGGCGACCTCTCCCGGTGCGGCGAGACAGTGATCAGCATCGCCATCTACGGGGAAGCGGCGCGGGACAAGATCGTTACGCGAAAGGGCGCGGCGCGCGGCGACAGGATATACGTCACCGGAACCCTCGGGGGGTCCCTTGCCGGGATGGAGCTCCTTGCCGCAAACCGCGGCGGTAAATACCCCTCGCTTGCGGCGAAACACCTGAGGCCGGATATCCGTATCGGCGCCGTCCCTGAAATCCTCGAACGCTACCGCCCCACCGCCATGATCGACGTCTCCGACGGCCTTCTCTCGGACCTGCGCCACGTCTGCGAGGCTTCCAACGCCGGGTTTCTGCTCGAGGCGGGGGCGATACCGGTTTCACCGGAGCTCGCGGAATACTGCGGCCATGCGGGGAGGGATCCGCTCCGGTACGCCCTCGAGGGGGGGGAGGAGTACGAGCTCCTGTTTACCTCCCCCGTTGACATTGAGGAAACCGTGGCCCTCCCGGAATCGGGCGTGGCCGTCACCCGGATAGGCCGGATCGAGGGATCGGGATACCTGCTGGAACGGGGCGGGAGAACTGAAAAAGCGGAGATCCGGGGATTCCAACATTTCAGCGCGGGAGGTTCGTCATGAAAAAATTACTGTTCTCGGCACTTATTATCTGCGCGGTCGGCTCCGGCGCCGCCATCCGGGCGGAGATCTCGGAAGGCAGGTGGGAATACGACGTGTTCCTGAACGGCGCGCGTATCGGAAAGAGCACCGTCTCCTCCTCGGTGAAGAACGGAAATTACGAAAACCTTTCCGAAATGGCCATCACCCTGAACGGGGTCACCACCACGGTAACACAGAAGATCGTGGAGACCAGGGAGTACAGGCCGGTGAGGTTCGAATCGCTCCAGTCGGTGCAAAACGGCGGCCAGGTCACCGCCATGGAAAAAATCGCCGAATTCAGGGACGGCTCGGTTATCCTCACTGAAGGGGACAGAAAAACCACGATCCGCATCAGCGAACCATTCGTCCTGGACGGCAATTTTTTTCAATCGGAGCTGGAAAAAAAAGGCTACGCGAAAGGGGTATCGGTCACGGCGAGATCCTACGACCCCACCATTGAAACGGCATCCACCTTTTCACTGAAGGTTTCGGTACTGGGAATGGAGGATGTGACAGTGCGGGGAAAAACGAGGCGGCTCAACCATATGACATCCTACATCGATTCAGTGAAGCTCGCGGATTTCTACACCGACGAAAAAGGCGTGGCTGAGAAGATAGAGCTCAGCATAATGGGGAACATCATCGAGATGGCGCTGAAATGAAAATCCGACGGCGCGCCGACCTGCGCCGCACGGGAATCTTCGTCGCTGCGGCAGCGGTTGTCGCCTTTGCCATCGCGCTCCCGGCAAATCAGGACCGGCGTGACCCGATGAACGTCACCGTGCCGCTCCGCAATCCGTCAAACCGGATTTATTCCGACGAGTCCTCGGTGTACCGGATTGAATCAACAGACCCCGGGTTCACCCTCATCGACGCATCCTCTCAAAAAGTCCTCTCGGAGCGGACGTCAGAAGGAAAAAAGATCGTGACACTCGCGGCAGGCGGGGGCCATTACGCGGCGTCCGGCGATCCCGGAGATTACCTGTACGACTCGTCACTGCTGAACCTTTCATCTCCGGAAATAATTTCCGCCGCCGCTATGATCGTCCCGGGCGACGATCCGCTTTTTGCGGTAGAAAAAGCGGTGAAGGAGCGGATCACCCGTCCGGTCACCGGGATCCCGATAGTTTCGGCGCGCCAGGTGCTGGCCACAGGCTCGGGAGACTGCACCGAGCACGCGGTGCTGGCCGTGGCGTTTCTCCGTTCCATGAGGATACCGGCCCGAGCCGTCGTCGGAATGGTGCTGGTGCGGGAATACGGGCCGGGAGAGCACCTGTTCGTGTACCACATGTGGGCCGAGGCCCATTACCGGGGGCGGTGGAGGCTGGTGGACGCCACTTCTCCGGGATCGGCCCGCCCCAACAGGTATATCGCAATCACCTATCACAGCCTCCGCACCCTTTCCCCGCTGTCATACCTGAAGGCGGTGTCTTCCGTCGGCGACCTCATGATAACGTATGCCGGGAGATAATCCGCTTCATCTTTCCGATCGCGCGGCGGATTCGCTGATTTGTCCGGGATTGTTCCGGTCAGGCCGTGCCGGCCGTGTAGAATGAGAGCGCGTTGGAGCCGTACGCCCTCGTGTCGGTTAACGCGTATCCTCCCGGCGTTTCCTTCATGACGGCTCCGGTACGATGCTGGAGCGCGATGACGCCGCCGCTGTTCAGGACGCCGCTTTCAGCGATCCGGCCAAGCAGTCGCCCGTATTCGTCGGCTTCGGAGTGAACCGGATAGGGGGGATCGGCGTATATGACGTCAGGGGCCATGTTGCGGGCTTTCAGGATCGACAGCGCCCGCCGGTACCGGCCGTGGAGCACCATCGCCCTCGTCTTCTCGCCGATCGCATCGACCTGTTCCCTGATAAACCGGTACCGCTTGGCGTCTGCGTCGTTCATCACCACGCACGAGGCGCCCCGGCTCAGCGCCTCGATCCCCATCTGCCCCGAACAGGCGAACAGATCCAGAAACACCTTCCCTTCAAGGCCGCCGATTATGGCGAAAAAAGCCTCCTTCAATTTCTGGGGGGTGATGTCGGCGTTGCCGAAACGCTTGACGGAAAAGGGGATCACCCTCCCCCTCAGGGTGCCGGCAATGACCCGGATGGAGCTCACGGGATTTTACTCCATCGCCTTGTTCAGTTCCCTGACCAGGTCGCCCGGGCTGAGCCCGTTGTTCACCGCGATCTTTCCCACCGTCTCCTCCGCGATGCCGCGGCACGAGAGGCAGTGGAGCCCGTGTTTTTTAAACACTTTCGCCAGTGCCGGGGACCTGTCCAGCAGGTCAGACAGCCTGGTGTGTTCGTTTATTTCCATAGACAGAAACCTCGTTGCTTTCATTGAGACACCATCCTTTACACAATGGGATTCGGTTCAAGCACAATTATAACGGGGGACAACGGTGTCCCGCATTTTAATATGATTTATAAGAAAATTGCTTGAAAAAATAGATGATGCCGTAAAAAGTGTCATTTCCATATCAAGGGTGAGGAAAGGACCATGGCGAAATGTGAAATCTGCGGAAAATCAGTCCAGTTCGGCAACAGCGTGAGCCACTCGAATAAAAAGACCAAGAAAATCTGGCGCCCCAATATAAAGAAGATCCGGGTCCTGGAAAACAAAAGGCCTGTGCGCAAATACGTCTGCACGAGCTGCATCAGGTCGGGAAACATCCAGAAAGCGGTCTGATCGGCGTCAATCGACGCTGATCCTCCATCCCTTCAGGTAGTAGCTGTAAAGCACCGGCCTGTTGAAGGTGTTTACGGCAACGCCGCTCTCCATTACATCGGGGGTGAAATGACGGGCCCCGTCGAACGTTTCCCGTGAGAAAAACCTCAATTTCACAGGCGGTTCCCGCATTGCGGCGGGATCGATGGACCTGTTCGAAGCCATGTTGTAGCCCCAGTCCCCGAAAGTGGGCACGTAGGCGTGATAGGGAACCACCGAGGCAAACACTTTTTTCATCGTGACGTTGACACACCAGAAGGCCTTCGAGGCGAACAGCGGCGACGTCGACTGGGTGACAAACATCCCCCCCTCCTTCAGCGACCTCTTTATGAGCCCGAAAAACTCCACCGTGTAGAGCTTGGCCGTGGTCTCGTCATGGGGATCGGGAAAGTCCGCGATTATCACGTCGAACTTCCTCTGGCCGGCGATAAGATAGTTATAGGCGTCGTCCACTATCACCCGGACGCCGGGACGGGACAGGGAGCCTCCGTTTATGCGGACCATGGAGGGGTTTTTTGTGGCCAGGCGTATGATCTCCCGGTCGAGCTCCACCAGGGTCACCGATTTCACCGACGGAAACCTCAGCACCTCGCGAACCGCCAGTCCGTCGCCGCCCCCCAGAACCAGCACGTCCTCCGGCTCGCCGGCGCATGAAAGCATCGGGGGATACACCAGCATCTCGTGGTACCGGTATTCGTCCACCGAGGAAAACTGGAGCGAGCCGGAAAGGTAGAGACGGAAATCGTCCTCGTTCCTGGTCAGCACGATCTCCTGGTATTTCGACCTTCCGGTATACACGATGTCGTCGTAGTAGAGGCGCTTCTGGAATATGGTGCTTATCCGCTCGGACGCGAAGGCCAGCGTGCCCAGCAGGAGCACCGAAAGTACCGCGGCCGCGATGTCGGACTTTCTCTTTCCCGAATAGGACACTTTCACCATCACCAGAATCGCCACGAGAATGTTCGCGATCCCCACCAGAATGCTGGTAAGGAGCCTGCCGGCAAAGGGAAACAGCAGCAGCGGGAACAGGAGCGACCCGGCGAGCCCTCCGAGGTAATCCAGCGACAGGACGCTGGCCAGTATGTCCTTGAGCGATCCGGAGCGCTTCAGCATCCTGGTGAGAAGAGGGATTTCGAGGCCCACCATGGTCCCCACCAGGACCAGGAAAAAAACGTTCAGCAGATAATAGGAGGCTGAAAAGGAAAAAAGCGACGACAGCACCAGCACCGAAAGCCCCCCCGCGAGTCCCAGGGCGATCTCCACCCTGACGAAGACCGCGGTGAGGTCCCTGGTGAAAAAACGGGAAAGAAACGAACCGAGGCCCATGGAGCTGAGGAACACGCCTATGGTGATCGAATACTGGAGCACCGGGTTGCCAAGAAGATAGGTGGCCAGCGAGCCGAGCACCAGCTCATAGATGATCCCGCACAGTGAGAGCGCGAAGACGGAAAAAAGGAGCACCCTCCCCTCGGTGCGGGTGAATTGTTCCTTCACCGGTTTTCCGTATCCGTTACTTCGCGGCCGGAGGCTCGACAGGCGCCTTCTCCGCGGCGCTGCGGTCGGAAACCTGCGGCGTCTGCTGCGGAGCAGAGGGCGATGAAATCACCGAGGCGATGATGATCGATATTCCCAGTATCACCGCGCCGATGATGATCCCCAGCGCGACGTTCTGATCGTCCTCGATCTCCTTTTTTATCGAAAATGGCGTCACCAGGCAGATAAGGAAAAAGCCGACGGCCATCATCACTATCCCCACCATGGAGAAGACTGCGGTATCGATGATACCGTTGAGAATTGCGTTCCAGTTCATGTGGTCCTCCTCTGAATATATCCGGTGCCGGCGGCGCGCCGCCGGCCTTCATTTCCCGCCGCGGAAACCCCTTGCTCCGTAGTGCCCGCCGTAGTAGTGGCTCCCCGGTCTCACCGAGCGCCTCTGTTCCTTCTGCGCGGTGATATACCTCATGCCGGCCCTCGGGTACCCGACAAACCAGGTCGACATGGCGAACACGCCGCCGGAAAGCAGAAGCGCGATGATCAGACTCCGTATCATGTTCCGTCTCCCGTCACAACGACGCCCTGTAGGGAAGCTCGCTGTACGAGCGCCCCCTGGACCTGTTGTAGAAGAATAGCGCCAGAAACACCCCCATGAGCGCCAGGTAATACCGGTAACTGCCGACGCGGGCGAGCCTGAATTTCACCGAATTGACGCTGCGGGGGGTGTCGTTGTACTGTTCCAGGTAGGCGTAGTAGCTCCCGGGCTCCTCGACGACGAAGGAAGACGACGAGGAAAGATCGCTCTCGTGCCAGTACCCCTCGCTGTCCTGCCCCTCCTCGTCCCAGAAATCGCCGGTGACGGCGAAGGACTCTACGGGCTCCGCGTTTGAATCGATGTCGCTGAAAAGGTTTTTCAACAGCGCAGCGTCGGGGTTCGCGCCGGTGATTTTGGCGAGACGCTCTTCCTTTATAAGCATCAGCCTGAAGGACTCCCACCCGAGCCGCAGGGGCTCCACCCCCTGATCGACGTACACCGTCGCCTCATACAGCGCGTTACCCTCGCCGATCCTGAAGGGCCCGTAAAGGGTCTGGCTTAAATAGCTCGTCGCCCCCCCCTCGTTCTGGTACTGATTCACGGTGAGCACCTTCGACTCACTGAGGACACCGGGCACCTCTTTCTCGGACAGGCAGCTGAAAACCGACATGCCGGTGGCGGCGATGAAGCCGATGATATACACCGCCGCCTTTCTCCCGTAACTCTGCCGTTTTTTCACGGTTTTCGCGAAAAGGTCTTTGTCCGAGTCGCCGCCGAAGGCGGCGATTATCGCCTGATACTCAACCTTTTCGCCGCGGGTGATGGACACTTCGTCCTCGGAGTGCTCGATCGTAAAATGGGCGCCGTCTTTCTTGAAGTCGTAGCAGAGGACCGGTTCACCGATTTCCGGCTTCCACGGGAGCTCACCCTCGGCGTAGACGATCCTGCCCGTGTACGCGTCTCTTTTGGATATACTGCGTCCTTCAAACTCAAAACTGTCGGGCGACGCCTCAAGGTCGATCGATTCCGGCACGTACTCTTCGTAGGAATAGACCTCCCCCTCCTCCTCCACGAAATAGTGGTACGCCCCCTCGGAGGAGATCGCCACCCACTCGTCCCAGACAGACCGCTCGTATTCGTCTTCGTCCTGGTACCGGAGCCTTCCGATTATTTCGTACTCGACGCCCCCCAGCGTTCCCTTAAGGCCGAGTTTGAACACCGAGTTGTCCTTGTCCTGGATAAAACCGTCAGCGAAAACCTTGTAGTATTCCCCGGTGTGCTGGTCGTACTCCTTTCCGCAGGAGACGCATTTTGCCAGCGGGACGACGACTTCCTCCTCCTCCTCGCTGTCATACCTGGTATGATAGCTTTTCACCAGGTCAGCGCCGCACCCTGCGCATTTCAACGGTTCAGGACGCCGATCGCTGTCACCCATGATCCCGGCCTTCCACAAGAATGTCTTTTTTCAGAACCACCCTGCCGATGAAAAGCTCGATCTCCTCATCGGTGCATTCGATCGATATCTTTTTCCCTTCGGAGATTCCGTCGATATAGGCCACTTCCGTCCCCGGCTCCGCGTAAAATGAAAGCTCCCCCTCGCCTCCTGCGACGACCGCCTTCCCCTTTTCCTTTATCATCACCCTGCGCCCCTCGACCGTAACGGTCTGCCCGGGACGAACCGCGGCCGGGTCGGGAAATTCCTCCGCCTCCTCCATTTCGGAATAGAGCGCGAAGGTCCCCTCGTCCTCGGTAAACCAGGCGGTGCCGCCGTCATACTCCAGGAACCACTCGTCGAAGTGGCCTCCGCCGTAGTCGTAACGCATCCTTCCCAGGGCGGTGAAGGGCTTTCCCAGAATGGTCCCGGTGCACCCGACGGCGAAGATCGATGGAAACTCCGCCAGTTTCGGGTGTTTTCCCGATATATCGAGCCCCTTGTCCGAGACCCTCAGGTGGGTGCCGCAGTATCCGCACACCAGCACCTTGCTGAACCGGTTCCTCACCTCAACCGGGGCGCCGCAGGAGGGGCACTGCGTCTGGTCCATGCGGTTATGCCTGTTTCTCGCCGCACTCCGGGCAGAACTTCGCCCCGGCAGCCAGCTGGACGCCGCATTTCACGCACTTCCCACCCTGCATGTTTGCGCCGCAGGAGGGGCAGAACTTGGAGTTCGCGGGCATCTTGGCCTTGCATGAGGGACATTCGGCCTGTACCTGCATCTCCTTGCCGCATGATGAGCAGAATTTCGCCTGTGCCGGGTTCTGGGTGTTGCAGTGGGGGCAGGCGATCTGGCCCGCCTGTGCCTGCTGTCCGCCGCCCCCCATGGCCTGATTCATCATCCCGGCCATCTGGCCGCCCATGCCGAATCCCATGCCCGCCCCCATCATGCCGCCGGCCATGCCGTTGCTGCCGGCCGCCTTTTCCATGGTGTCGAAGGTGCGGCGCATTTTGTAATCCTCCCCGCCCATGATGTTGATTTCCGCCTTGTCGGCCAGCGCCTTTTTCAGGCGCTTCACCGATTCGTCCTCTTCGGGAATATTGACCGATTCGACGGCGAAGCGGACCAGCTCGATGCCGAAGGTGGTGAAGTCGTCGGCGATCTTGGCCTTGCCGGACACGCCGATCTCGTCGTAATAGGCGGCCAGTTTCAGAATCGTTATGTTCTGCTTCATCATAAATTCGGCGATGAGGTCCTGGAGTTTCGGCAGGATAATCTGGTCACGCAGCGCCGTGCCCACCGCGTCGGTGGTGAAGGCCTGCCAGGTGCCGATGGCCATGGTCAGGAAAGACTTGGTGTCCTTTATGCGTATCGAGTAGGCGCCGAAGGCCCGTATGGGAATGGCGATATTGTAGGTGGGATCGAGAAGCTGTATCGGCTGCTTGGTCCCCCACTTCAGGTTCGGGATTTCGGTCTTGTTTACAAAATAAATTTCAGCGGGAAAGGGGGACTTGCCTCCGAAGGGGAGATTGATGAGCTTTTCCAGGATCGGAATGTTACCTGTCTTCAGCGTGTGCCTGCCGGGCCCGAACCCGTCCATCGCGCGCCCCTCTTTGAAGAGAATCGCCTCCTGGTGTTCCATGACGATAAGCTGCCCGCCCATGGACACCGCGCCTTCGGGAAACCGGTAAATGACCTCCCCCTGTGAGTTTTTCCATTCAGCTACGTCTATCAGCGCCATCAGATGACCTCCAGTATCACGTTATTCCTGTCGTCCAGGGATTTCTCGAACTCCTTCAATTTCGCATTGATGCCGCTGACCGCCTGCCCCATGGCCGCGGAGTCCGTCTGGCCCAGGGCGCGCATCAGCGGGATGATCTCGTCGGCGGCGGAAATGAGCCTCCAGTCGTACTCAAGGAGCCGGTGGGTGTCATCATCGCTCACCGACGCGGCGGACAGGGCCGCGGGCCTTCCGAATTCACCGTGCTTTGTTTTTTTAAACAGCCTCTCCAGCGCGACGTTCAGCGGCTCCAGATCCGAAACCGCGCCGTGCTCGCCCCGGCGAACCAGCTCGGCCGAAATCGCCGTGACCTCCCCCTTCATTTCCTGGATTTTTTCAGCGATAAAACCGCGCACGATTGCGTCGGTATCGTAGAGCTCCGCCTTTTCCACATATCCGGTAAATCCCGGAATATGACGGGTGATGCGGTCCACCAGGTCCCTGTTCTGCTGGACCCTGTTTTTCAGGTTCTCAAGATCTGGTTGCATGTGTGTGTCTCTTTTAATTTGGATTTTTTTTATACGAGTATAAGTATAGCATCCGGGTGACAATCCGTCAAGAGATTATGGCAAATAAAAAGCGTAACCGGACGCCGGGAAAAGACCTACTCCTCATCCGTTCCCGTAAGGGCGCCGTTGATCTCCTCCAGAAGGTATACGTACTCCTTTTTTGCCTCGAGGTACTCCATGATGAGAGGGTCGTCCCGGATCATGTCAGCCAGCTCGCCGAGCGATTCGATTTCAAAATTCTCGATGATATCCGCTCGCGCGCGTCTGGCTTCCATCACCCGCAGATCCTCTTCGTATCGCGACAGAAGGCCTGCTCTTTCAGGGTCGGCTTCGATGATTTCCTCCAGACGACGGTACTGGCGGTACGCGTCGGTATCCTGGATCAGAAGACCCAGCTCATCGGCGCTTTTTAGAATCTCCTCTATGCCGGCAGTTTCCATATATGCATAGTACCCGGCAAACCCCATTAAATCAAGCAATTTGCCGGGGTGTTCCAAATTTGTTTGACATATTCCGATGCAGAGTTTACAGTTACCGGTGTTTAATCAACAGGGAGATACGCCATGGCCGACATAAAAGAACTCGTCGAGGACGAGAACAAAATCGAAACGGTAATCGCCGACGACATCACCTTCAAGGGGACCCTGCGGTTTAAGAATTCGCTGAAGATCAAGGGGCTTTTCGAGGGAAAAATCGAGACCGACGGCATTCTGATCATTGGGCGCGAAGGCACCGTGAGCGCCGACATAGAGGCGGGGGATGTATCGGTGAGCGGCAACCTGAACGGCAAGATCAAAGCGAAGCAGAAGATCGAGCTCTTCAAGAAAAGCAGGATCAGCGCCGACATCATCACCCCGGACCTTCACATCGAACCCGGCTCGATCTTTAACGGCACCTGCATCATGGAAGATAAAAGCTGACAATGAAACGGTTCGCTTTCGCGGCAGCCCTGACGCTGACTCTGATCATGACGGCGGCACCGTCACATGCCTCTGAAGGAGCGTCTACGGTCAACGGGGCGTTCGGCTTCGCCTTTCACGGAGGGATATCTGGCGTCCGCACCAGCGGCAGTACCGGTTTGACCGGCGGAAAAGCCGGATACGGCGGCGGGCTTATATTCGAAACCATGTTCAGCAACCACCTGGGGATTCACAGCGGCGTGGAAATCTCCTACTTCGAGATGTCCGGATCATCCACGAAGCCGGGCGAACTCTTTTATTTCAGGGTCTACACCACCGTGATGGAAATCCCTTTCTGCCTGATTACGTCGGTGAATACCGGCATCGGTTCTTTCGTGTTCCTGACCGGCGTCACCTTCGCCCATACGCTCCACTCCCGATTCAACACCAGCAATCCCGACGTAGCGAGCACGTCGGGGGACCTTCTTCCTTTTTTAAATGGATCACATCTGGGAGGGACCGCGGGACTGCTGTTCAAGATACAGACCTCGGACTACAGCGATTTCTATACCGGCATTACCGCCACCTACTACTTCACCGATTTAATGGAAAAGATGGACGGCTCGATCGCAAACCTATACAATTACCGCGCCGTCGTCGGCTTTCTTTACAGGACCGACGTCTTCCCCATCCGCTGATCAGTACCTGAACATCCCTTTTTCATAGATGACCCTGCTCTCCCCCCCCTTCAAGCGGGCGGTGACGGTCTTGTCCTCGGTATTGACAAGGTCCCAGTGGAGCGCCGAATCGTTATACCCGAGGGATCGCTTGACCCCGGGCGTCAGCGAGGCGGGGTTCCCCGCATAGGTGTCGGAGTAAGAGGAGCCGACGGCGATGTGGCAGTTGCCGTGCTCGCCGCCAAAATTCTCGTCGAAGAGCGTATCGGCCATGAAGGCGTTTATCTTGGAAAACCGCCTGTCCGTGAGGGAAAACTCCCCCAGCCTGCCGGCGCCGGCGTCCATGGACAGCATCTTTTTCAGGAATTCCTCCCCCTTTCTGGCCCTGGCCGCCGTTACCGATCCCTTTTTAAACTCGAGAGTGACGCCTTCGACATAGTTGCCGCTTCGGTAGGAAGGAAAATTGGAATGATACACACCCGATGTTCCGCGGCAGTCCGGCGAGGTGAATATCTCAAAGGATGGAATGTTATGGCCCGAGATGCCTATGAAGCGGCGCTTTTCACCGAACCGGACAGTGAGATCGCACGATTTCGATTCCATCCTGAGCGTCTCGAGGGGCATGGAGTTGAGCCATTTTTTTATCTCCCCCGCGCTGGCGTGAATCTCGCGCCATTTCGCCACCGGATCCGAGGAGTTGAGAAAACAGGCTTTCACGATCTGCACGGCGTATTCCTCCAGGGAAAGCCTGGCCCTGAGTGCCGGCTCCTCGGTGGGATAGGTGCAGAGCGTCCAGCCGAAATGCCCCTGTTCCTCCCTGCGCTCCATGATACGGCGAAGGGCTTTTCTCGAGAGCGCCAGCTCGTTTATCCGTTTCGGGTCCACGTCTTTGAGGTGCGTCAGCGATTCCGGCGCGGTGAGGAAGATGTTGCCGTTCAGTTTTTTCATAAATTCGCTTTCCCAGGTGCCGATGAATTTCCGCTGCCTGGCGTCGGTATAGGTGAAAAAATCTCGCTCCATCACGGCATTCATGAGGCCCCGGACGGCCACGTTCCATTTCCTGTCCAGGAGCTTTCGGTGAAGGGTTTCAGCCAGCGGGAGCGCCGGAAGCTCATACCTGAGCAGGATCACGTCATAGGGCCGAAACTTTCGTGTCCTGGCGGTTTCCAGTCCCCAGATGAGGACATCGGCGTATCTCTCCAGCTGAATTTTCGTTAGCATATTAATCTCCTGGCCAATCGCTGTCGGGTGTACGGTATGACGCCGGAAAGGGTTCCGTGCGTGCGGAAAAGTGTAGGTGAAAGCGTTTCAGGTGTCCACTGAATTTCATTCAGTGCGCTATTTTTTATTCAAAAAAAGACTTTTCCGGATCCGCCGCGGCACCCGGACGAAAAAGGGCCGCCTCTTCCGGGGCGGCCCTTCCGACATTCTCTTTCGGAAAAAAAGTCTTACAGGTTTTCCATCATCGCGGGAATCACTTCGAAAAGGTCTCCCACGATCCCGTAGGTGGCGATATTGAAAATCGGCGCTTCCGGGTCCTTGTTGATGGCGACGATGCATTTGGCACCCTTCATGCCGGCAACGTGCTGGATCGCGCCGGAGATGCCTGCCGCGATGTAGAGGTCCGGGGTCACGCTCTTTCCGGACTGCCCCACCTGGCGGGCCGCTTCGGTCCAGCCGGAGTCAACCACCGGCCTGGAGGCCGCGTATTCCCCGTTGAGTTTCTTTGCCAGAGGCACGATGATGTCCTTGTACTTGTCGCCGTCCTTCACGCCGCGGCCTCCCGCGACTATTACCTTGGCCTGGGATATGTCCACCGCTCCCGCCATGGTCTCCACTATTTCCTTCACCTTCGTGCGTATGTCGCCGATGGCGGCGGAAACCGCGGTCACCGCGCCGGCGCCGCCTGCCGCTTCCATGTCGAAGGCTCCCTTTTCGAAGGTTGCGACGAATTTATCGGTCTTCACCTTCTTGTTTTCCTGAATTTTACCGTTGTAGGTGTTCCTTGTGAAGATCACCTGGCCGCCGTCCACCGCGATTTTATTGCAGTTGGACACGATACCGGCGTCCAGCACCATTGCCAGTTTCGCCGCGAAATCGACGCCGTAGTAGCTGTGCGCGATCAGCACGCCCTTGACGTCCTGGGACTCGACGACCGCCTTCGCCGCCTGGGTGTATCCGTCGGGTGAGTAGTTTTCCAGGCCCGCATCCGTCACCGAGAATACAGTGGGGATGTACTTGGCGGTTTCCTTTGCCATGGCGTCGTCTTTTGAGAAGACGGCCGCTGCCGGTTCGGCGCCGAGGGCGGAAGCGAGGCTCTTGGCCGCTTT
This sequence comes from Spirochaetota bacterium, assembly GCA_041737965.1. Lineage (GTDB taxonomy): Bacteria > Spirochaetota > UBA4802 > UBA4802 > UBA5550 > JAFGJK01. Next base: position 111,746 of record JBGSQT010000026.1, read on the forward strand.
GCAAAGCTCCAGGGTGCTCTCTTCCAGTTTTCCGTTAAAATGTTCCGCAATTACCAGTATTTTTGCCATCGTCGCGCCTCCTATAGTACTTTCGCTTCGTTTTTCAGTTTGCCGACCAGGGCGGCGGCGGCTGTTTTAGCGTCCCCCTGGATGATCTCGGCCTTGTGCTCCGAAACCGGGACGAACATCTTGATGAATTCGGTCTTTGCCGACGCTGCGGCGCCGAAATCCGCGGCTTTTTTCACGTCGAGACGTTTTTTCTTCGCCTTCATGATACCCGGCAGAGTGGGATACCTGGGCTCGTTGATGCCGGACTGGATCGCCAGTACCGCGGGAAGCGAAAGGCCGATCACTTCGTTCTTTCCGCCCGCGAGCTCTCTGTTCGCGGTAAGGTCTTTACCGTTCACCTCAAGTTTAACGACGTTTGTGACATGGGGAGTGTTCATGAGGTGCGCGATCATAACTCCGGTGACGGATGACTGGTCGTCCTCGGCCTGAACGCCGGTAAGGACCATATCGACGTCGCCGATGCTGGCAATAGCCTGCTGAAGCGACGTGGCCACCACAAAATTGTCGCCGGCTTCGATGGCGGGGTCATCGATCTGGATTCCCCAGTCGGCTCCCATGGCGAAGGCCTGGCGTATGTCTTTCTGCGCACGGGCGGGACCTGCGCTGACGATGATAACTTCGCCGCCGAGCTTTTCCTTCAACTGAAGGGCAGCTTCAACCGCATAGTTATCGAAATCATTGATTTTAAATGCTATCTGGGACTCATCGATTTTCTTGTCGTCGATGATTTTGAACTTTGATTCCATGTCTGGAACCTGTTTTAAACAGACAACTATCTTCATCTCTCCACCCCTTTTTTGATATTTTGATAAAATACGAGGTCAAATCACATTTTTACAAAGGCAATATTTATGTCAATATTAATATGTCCGTCACAGGCGGAAGTGTACACAAACGACTATCATGCGACACGCCAATGGCACCGAATGCGCATTTCCGTTGAGTTCGGCCGTGTCTTTCACCATAAGGATAAGACTTCAGCTGAGAACGGCTTTGGCCACTTGCGTGAGTTAGATATCTGCGTCCATTTATTGAGGTTACTACTAAAAAAACTTGACAGTATCGAAATAATCACTACAAATCATGGGTTCTCGTCCGTATAAAAGACATTCTCTGATAAATAAATGCAAATTAATCTAAAACCGCTTCCATAGGAGTCTCTGATGAAACAATGCAGTGCATTCTTTTTTATGATCACTGCCACTCTTATTCTATGTAACTCTCTCAATGCGGCAAGCCTCAGCATCGGAGGCAATATCTGGTACAACTGGTGGAAACCGGCGTGGTATGACGGCTCGGTAAAAAACAGACAAATCGGGTATAATGGAGAGATATACAATGATTTCAGTGATTTCTCTACAAGAGCCGGTTTTCTCTATGGGCCGGCAATTTCATTACAGCTATTCGATAATTTCTCCATTTCATCGGTATTCATGTATGGTAATTTTAATTTCAGATCTAGCGGTTACGACAAAGCGGCGAATATATCGTTCTCTACGTTGAAAGTATCCGGGGGATTTCTTATCATTGATACTGAAAGAAAAGTCAAACGATGGGACAGCGATTCTATCATAAGCTATTCAATTACCCGCGTTGTCTCTCTTTTTGTCGGATTCAAAGCACAGGGATATTCCTACAGGGAACTCTATAGGGATATGACAGGTACCAACGGATTCAAATCGGAGGTATCGATCGCGAATTACGGTCCCGGACTCGGCATCAGCTTTATGATCCCACTGTGGGGGAAATTCTATGCACAATGCACAGGATCCGTAATCCTCCTCAATATACTTGAAGAGTACAATTTCAGGTATGGGAGCGTTCCGAATGCGCTAGTTGACCGTTCAGCACGATACCTTGCCTGGGGGGCGACGTCGACATTGGGACTTATCTACAATATATCGGAAATCAACACTTCTGTAAAGGTCGGTTTCCGTTATCAGTTTCTCAACTACAGGCAAAAAGAATCTCAGATCGCATATGAACAACTCGATGGAAAAAAAGATCACATCTATGGCGTCACTTTTTCGGTCGTGTACACCTTCGATTTCGGGATTTAAGCTGTCATATTTAGATAAAGAGATGCTCCTTATTTGAGGAATTGTATAGACGATGTGTTTCATTTCAAATTCGACCGGAGAAATAAAGGTATCCGCACTTCGAATTCAATTACACAATTTCACCTTTCCCAAATCTGACTGTTCTGAATATTCTGAAAACTGTCGGATAAATACATAGTCCTGCATGAGCCCGACACCCTTCTCAACTTTCATAAATACGGGAAGAATAATTCCATTATTTTCAGAACACGCGCATCAGGACGGCTTCAAACACCGGCATGAACGAGTCGGCCGTTTCATTTATTTGCAGAGTAATGCATCATCGAGCTGGAAATCGCTTCATTCAAAGGAAATTAATTTCTTTATACCCTGTTTTTTTATTGCCAAATATCCATATACCATTTTAGCAGAAATGAACACACTTCGATAATTTAAAAAAGGATACTGCAGACCATACAATGAAACTATGCGTACTGAAAAGCACCTATGAGGGATCCGCATCCGATTTCTCACCCTATGACACCGACCCCTTCGTTCTCGAACCGCACCTCCAGGAGCATCAGTGGGAAACCTGCGATGTCCGCAAGGACAGCGCGGTGCGGCAGGTGGAGGCGCTCGCGGCCGGAGGAGCGGACATGTTCATCAACCTGTGCGACGGCGCGTCTGACGAGGACCGCGCGGGGATTGAAGTGGTGCACGCGCTGGAGCGGCTCGGCGTCCCCTTCACCGGCGCGGATTCGGCCTTTTACGAGCCCTCCAGGATCAGCATGAAAGAAGCGTGCCTCAGGGCCGGCATCCCCACCCCGCGCTTTGTCATGGCGCGCGGAAGAGACGACGTGCTCAGGGCCGCGCGGAATATCCCCTTCCCCATGATCGTCAAGCACTGGAACAGCTACGGAAGCATCGGCACCTCAAGCAAATCAAGGGTGGAGACGCCGGAAGAGCTGATGGCGCAGTCTGAAGCGATGATGGAGACCTACGGCGCCGCGCTCATCGAGGAATTCATCGAGGGGAGGGAATTCTCGGTTTTTGTGGTGGAAAACGCCGATGATCACTCCTCACCATTCGTATATACTCCCCTGGAAATCCTGTTTCCCGAAGGTGAAACATTCAATCATTTCGGCCTCAAATGGTCCGATGAAACAAAGGGGATCGATTTCGCACTTTCCGACGACGCGGAACTGCAGGAAAAACTGCGCGGCGTGTGCGGAAGGTTCTTTGCCGAACTCGGCGGCACCGGCTACGGACGCTGTGACGTGCGGCTTGACGGGAACGGGACTCCCTATGTCCTTGAGGTCAATCCCAATTGCGGTATTTTCGGTCCCCTGGAATATCCGGGACCATTCAGCACTGATTACATAATCCTGAACGACAAGCACGGATTTCCCGGGTTCTTGGACCGCGTCTTCAGGGCGGCGCACCGCCGCGTGCGGAAAAATTCATGATTGACCCCGCGCGCCTGATTCATCCCGCACCGGCACCCGGCCGGGCGGCATGCGGGTTCACGGGTACGCGATGAAGCTGTGCATACTTTATTCATCGTACGAAGGCTCGGAGACCCCTTTCGGGAACCTGGATACCGAACATCACCTGGAGGCGCACTTTGCCGGATTCACCTGGGAGAAGACCGGCCTGAAGAAGGCCACGGCGGTGCGGCGGATTACGGAGCTGGCGAAAAAGGGTTATGACGTGTTCATCAACCTCTGCGACGGCGCATGGGACGAGGACCGCGCGGGGATCGAAGTGGTCCAGGCGCTGGAACGGCTCGGTCTCCCCTTTACCGGCGCGTCTTCGGCTTTTTACGAGCCCTCCAGGGAGATGATGAAACGGGTCTGCCACTATTACAGCATCGACACCCCCGGATACGTTTTCGCCGATGGAGAATCCGGAATCGAAGAAGCGGCATCCGCCCTCGCCTTCCCCATGATCGTCAAGCACCCCAACAGCTACAGCAGCGTCGGTATGACGAAAAAATCCCGTGTGGACCGGGTCGACGACCTTGCCGCGCAGGTCCGGTTGATGACCGGACTCTACGGCGGCGCGCTGGTCGAGGAGTTCATCGAGGGGAGGGAATTTACCGTGCTGGTGGCGGAAAACGCCGGTGACCCGGAAAATCCCCACGCCTACGAGCCGGTCGAGTTCATCTTCCCCCGTGGCGAGACATTCAAACATTTCGACCTCAAATGGGTCGATTACGGTTCGATGCAGTGCCGCCCCTGCGATGACGAATCCATCGCCCCCCGACTCCGTGAAATATCGGCACGGTTTTTTACCGGGCTGAACGGAACCGGTTACGGGCGCTGCGACATCAGGGTCGACCGCGCCGGCAGGGCCTACATGCTGGAGATCAATCCGAACTGCGCGGTGTTCGGCCCGCTGAGCGATCCCGGAAGCGCCGATTATGTGCTCATGCACGATCCGTCGGGACACCGCGGGTTCATAGACAGGATAGTGCGCGCCGCCGCCGCCCGGAAGGGAAAATCGGCGGTCTCATGGCGCCTGAAACGGGACAGAAACGGGCAGTACGGGCTCTTTGCGGTCCGGAACATCGAGGCGGGGGAGAAGGTGGAGATATTCGAGGAGCGGCCGCATGTACTGGTGAGCAGGTCCCATGTGGAAAACCGGTGGAGCGGCAGGATGAAATCATGGTTCGGCGCCTACGTCTACCCGCTGACGGATGAGATCTGGGTGATGTGGAGCCCCGATCCGATGGAATGGAAGCCATTGAACCATTCCTGCGACCCGAACTGCTGGCTTGACGGCCTCGACCTGGCGGCGCGGAGACCGATCGCCGCAGGCGAAGAGATCACCATCGATTACGCGACCTTCTGCAACGAGGCGATGAGCGATTTTCCCTGTTCCTGCGGCTCGCCGCAATGCCGCGGCATTATCCGCGGCACTGACCACCTTACCGACGCGGTGGCGCCGTACGGCGACCACCTTTCCGATTACGTCAAAATGAAGAGAAACGGGCGCTCTCTGTAGCCTGCTTGTCAGGAGGGGTCAGAGCCCTTTTCAGGCAGACTGCCCGTTTTCAGAGGGGTCAGAGCCCCATTTCAGGCAGACTGCCCGTTTTCAGAGGGGTCAGAGCCCCATTTCAGGCAGACTGCCCGTTTTCAGAGGGGTCAGAGCCCCAATTCAGGCAGACTGCCCCTTTTCGGAGGGGTCAGAGCCCGCTGATCTTCTTCTTTACATGGTCCGCAAGCGTGTAATTCCCCAGAATATCCGGGTGCACGAAGGCGGCGCCTTCTATGTAACCAAGACACTGATCGTGGCCGCACCGGCAATGAAACTTTCTCGACATGTACCATTCGGTGGCGGGATAGAAATGGGTGATTTCATCGCCCGGTTCTATCCGTTTAATACAGAGGACCTCTTTCCTTTCGGTGTCGAAATAGCAGTTTGGGTCGCAGCTATGATTGATGAACCTGAGATGGTCCGGCATCAGCATGATATGGCTGTTGTCGTCGCACTGCAGGGTGAGATACGTCGGGATTTCAAGACTCTCCTCGGCGTCAAAGTCGGACAGCACGTCGCCGGGATTGAAGACTGTCGATGCATGGAGCGATTTTTCGCCGGTGGTACGGCTCAACCTCACCTCCATTTCTTCTGAGATACGGGTTGCAATCATTATAATGTCCTTTAATGTAATCTGTGAGTGTGATGGTTGAAGAGAGCATCGGTATTTCGTGCCGTACTCCTTTTTTATTTCGCGGCGGAAACGCTCCGCGTTTCCTCTGCACAAAGTGAAAAAACCGATAACCGTTAATCAAGTCTTTTTCATTAATCGTCACGCAAAGATGAAAAAAATATGAATTAATCCGCCAGTAAAGGTTTCACGAACGCCACATCGAAAAAAACATGAAGAAACTTGAACCTGTCCGGACAAGCTTCATCGCCCGGCCCCGGTTTTAAATTCGGAACAGCAGTTGAAAAAGTTGTTGTAAGAAAAAAAAAATACCGTCGCCATTCTTATACTATAATAGTATACTTACATGCGGACCGGATGCTTCAACCGGTCCGATCAGATCGGCTGAAAGAGGAGACACACGATCATGGATATCAGGACCATACTCATACTGCTGGCAACCGGGCTTGGCGCGGGCACGCTGGGAGGTTTTGTAGGCATCGGAGGGGGCATCATCATCGTTCCGGTGCTGATGTACGTCATCGGTATGTCGCCCCATGAGGCCATGGGGACCAGCGTGGGGGTGCTCCTCCCGCCCATCGGCATACTGGCGGCCTACAACTACTACAGGTCAGGCGACCTGAATATCCAGTACGCGGCGGTCATAGCCTGCGCGTTCATACTGGGCGGATATGCAGGGTCCAGGATTTCACTCGCATTCAAGGGATCCGAGCATTACGTGAAGCTGGTATTCGGCCTTGTCATGCTCTACATATCGGGCCAGATAGTCTTCGATTCAGTAAAGGAGACGCTGTCCCGGTAAGGGACTACACGCACCCGTCCAGGACCGACCGTAATGCGTCAGCCAGGCCTGATTCGGGGACCTTCACCGTATCGCCCCCGGTGCGCGCCTTTATCTCAAGCTCCCCTGTCTGGAAGTACCCCTTACCCGCGGTGACGCGAACCGGGATACCGGCAAGGTCCGCGTCCGCGAACTTGATGCCGGGACTCGCCTTCCTGTCGTCGAAGAGAACGTCAAATCCGCTTTTTTTCAGCGACTGATACACCGCCTCCAGCTTTTCGATCTCCCCCTGATCTTTCCAGATTCCCACCAGGTGCACGTCGAAGGGGGCCACTGATTTCGGCCAGACGATTCCCCGGTCGTCGTGGTGCTGTTCCACGATGGCCGCCACGGTCCGGTTGACGCCGATGCCGTAGCACCCCATGATGGGGGTTGTCTCCCTCCCCTGCTCGTTCAACACCTTCAGTCCCATGGATTTGGTGTATTTGTACCCGAGCTTGAATATGTGCCCCACCTCGATGCCTTTCGTTTCGTTCATGGGGGCGCCGCATTTCGGACATGCGTCGCCCGCGGCGGCGTTCACGAGGTCGAACTCTTCCTTAATGACAAAATCCCTTTCCGGGTTCACGCCGGCGTAATGAAGGTCCTTTCTGTTGGCGCCGGTAATGCCGTTCACCGTGTCTTTTATCGAGAGGTCGAAGAGAATGCGCACGTTCCTGTCAGTCACCGGCCCGGCAAAGCCCACCGGCGCGCCCGTCACCTCCTCCACGACCGAATCTGGGGCAAGGGCGATTTCAGCGGCGCCGAGGGCCCGTGCGAGCTTCAGCTCGTGAATTTCCCTGTCGCCCGGGACCACTACCATCACCGGCGCGCCGTCGGCCAGATACACGATGCTCTTCAGGAACATCCGCTCCGGCATGTTGAAAAACGCGGTGAGCTCGGCGATTGTCTTTACGTCCGGGGTGGCAGTCTCGCGCAGCTCTTCGGGAGCGCCGGCGGACGCGGTGCCGCCGCGCCGGAACTCGGCCTTTTCCCGGTTTGCCTTGTACTCGCAGGAGGGGCAGATCAGCAGAACTTCCTCCCCCACCTCGGAGGAGACCATGAATTCTTCAGAATCGCTCCCACCCATGGTCCCGGTATCGGCCTGCACCGGAATCGTCTCAAGGCCGCACCGGTCGAATATGCGGCGGTACGCCCGTCTCATGGACTGGTACGACGTTTCCAGCCCCGCGTCATCCATGTCGAAGGAGTAGGCGTCCTTCATGATGAACTCTTTGCTCCTGATCACGCCGTAGCGGGGCCTGATTTCGTCGCGGAACTTGGTGTTGATCTGATACACGTTCAGGGGGAGATCGCGGTACGACGAGACCAGGGACCGTACCACTCCGGTAAAAGCCTCTTCGTGCGTCGGCGCAAGGGCGTATTCCATGCCGTTCCTGTCTTTTATGCGGAACATCTCCGGCCCCATGGTGTCCCAGCGGCCGGATTCCTTCCACAGGTCTGCCGAGGTGAGTTCCGGCATCAGGAACTCATGGGCGCCGGCCTCGTCCATCTCCTCCCTTATTATTTCCGTCACCTTCTTCAAGACACGGAGCCCCAGGGGGAGATAGGCGTACATGCCGGCCGATTCTTTTCGTATCAGACCGGCGCGCATCATAAGCCGGTGGCTCGATACCGTCGCGTCGGACGGGTCCTCCTTCAGGGTGGGGAGCAGGTATCTGGTCATTCTCATGGCGGTCGGGCCTCCTACAGGATGCGATCATCCTCTGCGCGGGACATGGGGTGTCAATAATTTTTACTGCGCCATGCCCGCTCAAAAGGAAAAATGGAAGCGCCTGCCCGCGCGATGTTTACCCTGATTGCTTTTATCGGTTGAATTTTTTCCCATGCCGCAGACAAATCAACCCCGGGAGAAAGTATTCCTGTGAAACTGATCGCCATCGTGAACCCGGAAACGTCGGACGGGGTGCTCGCCGCTCTCCGGAAACTGGACATCGAGCCGATCCCCATCGACGCCACGGACCGTGTGGACCGGCCGCTCTCGGGGCATCCGGACCTTCAGGTATTCCCGCTGGGAGAGCGGCTCTACTGCCATCCTGATATATCCCCCTCCTTCCTTAAAAAAATCGGCAGGTACCGTGAAATCGTCCTGTGCCGCACGAGACTGGGGCTCGCGCCCCGGCAGACCGTCCCCTACTGCGTCGCCCATGCGGGCGTCGCCGCGTTTCACCGCGCTCCTCTCACCGACGGCACGATAAAAACGGCGCTGGAACGTGAAGGGATACCGCTCGTTGACGTGCGCCAGGGGTTCGCGAAATGCTGCACCGTAATCGCCGCGCCGGGCCGCGTGATCACCGGCGACGGTATGATCCACCGGAAGGCAGGCGGCGCGGGGCTGGACTCGCTCTGCATCGCCCCCGGTCATGTGCCCCTCCGGGGCTACCGGCACGGGTTCCTGGGAGGCGCCTCGGGAAGTTTCGGCGGCACGGTCCTGTTTACCGGAAATCTCGACAGCCATCCGGACAGGGACCGCATATTGGAATTCATCCATGAGGGGGGATGCGCCGTCCGCTATCTTTCGAACGGTCCGGCGTGCGATACCGGCTCGATCCTGATACTCGACGCGTGACCGCGGCATCTGCGCACATCGGCGTGAATCCGCGGTTTCATAAGTCCTTCTTATCATCAGACCAATTGGTTTAAAAGGATGCGTCCGCCCTGCTCGGAGTGCTTACTTGTTGACAAAAGACACAAAAGAGGTGCAGTATTATCGAAAAAACGGGGGGATGCCTGATGGAAACGGGAAAACTGCCGCTGAAAACGAAACTGGGTTACGGGGTCTGCGATCTGGGCGGAAACCTGTTCTTTACCGTTATCGGGCTTCTGCTCCTTAACTTTCTCACCGACACGGTGGGGATCACCGCGGCGCTGGCCGGTATCATCATCGCCGTTGGCAAGGTATGGGACGCCGTCACGGATCCGATGGCCGGATATCTCTCGGACAGGACCGTCAGCCGCTGGGGACGCCGGAGACCATGGATACTTTTCGGCTCGCTCCCCCTTTTCGCCGGCATGGTCATCATGTTCACCAACCCGGGTATCGGAGACCAGACCCTCCTGTTCGTCTGGGGCACCGCCGCCTTCTGCTTTCTCTGCACCGCCTATACCGCGGTGAACATCCCCTACAACTCGCTGACGCCGGAGCTTACTCAGGACTACCACGAGCGCACCAGCCTGAACGGGTTCCGTTTCGGGTTCGCAGTGATCGGTACGCTCATGGCCGCCGGGGCGGCGCTCCCGATAGTCGGCATGTTTTCGTCCCGGAGCGCCGGTTTCACCGGCATGGGAACGATTTTCGGGGCCATCATGATGGTCACTGCGCTGATCACGTTCTTTTCGGTAAGGGAACCGGACGCGGAGCGGGTCCATCCGGCGTCCGGCGTGGTACGCACCTATCTGAAGGTTTTTAAAAACGGCCCTTTCGTACTTATCATGAGCGCGTACACGCTTCATGTCACCGCCCTCACGGTGGTGATGGGAGTGGCCATCTACTACTTCAAATACATCCATCTGGACGAGTCGAAAACAACCGCCGCGATGCTGATACTCCTTATGGTCGCCATGGTCTTCATACCGGTGAGCGTCGCGCTGTCGAAAAAGGCCGGTAAAAAAATGGTGTACGGCGCCGGGATGTTCGTGCTGCTCACGGCGCTTATCATTCTCTTTTTATTCGGCCATGTCTACAGCGTCAATTTTTCACTGGGGATGATGACACTGGCCGGAGCGGGGCTCGGCTTCACCTATGCCATGCCCTGGTCCATGGTGCCGGACGCGGTGGAATACGATTATCTCCTGAGCGGCGAGCGCACCGAGGGTTCTTTTTACGGCATCTGGACATTCGGCATCAAAATAGGACAGGCGGTTGCGCTGGCCATTTCGGGAGCGGTCCTGTCCATATCCGGATACATACCGAACATGCCCCAGAGCGCCTCGTCGAAACTGGGGATACGTCTCCTTCTTGGCCCCATACCGGCGGTGGTATTCCTGCTGGGAATTCTGGTCCTCTACTTTTATCCTCTGACCGAGGAGAAGTACAACGAGGTGCTCGCAAAGATCAAGGAGATGGACGCATCAAAGGGGTGACAGGCTGCTACCGCTCCATCAGGTCCGTGTAATCCCTCAGCCGGAAGTCCTTTGAAATCCTCCCGGTGCCGCTGCAGGTGGGCCTGGGAGACAGATCTCGTCCGGCTTCATCATCAGGCCCCGCGTCCCCGGAGGGAATTGTTTCGTCTGCAACCACGGTATCATTCTGTATCATAAAGTTAAATTGGTTACCTTCACCATTGTTATTGTAATATAACGACAATAATCATTCGGGTCCATAAAAAAAGGTGGCGCAATCCGAATCGCTTCAGACAACCCGGCAATCGGTCGCCTGTCGGGGACATCTACACCTGCCGGACATCCGAAAAATGTATTGACGCGCCCATCCCGGCCGGTTCCTGTTTAATCATAAGGGAAAACGATGATTGCGATAATTACTGATTTCGGCGCCGCCGAATACCACAGCGGTGTGACTAAGGGCGTTACCAAGTCGATCCACCGGGACGCGGCGGCGATCGATGACTGACCGCATACCTACCGAGGGTGAGTGCCTGGAACTTCAGCGGCGTTACGGCATGCTTCCCAACATCGCCGACCACTCACGCCAGGTGATGCTGGTGTCCCTGGCAATCGTTGACTGCCTGAGGGAAGGAGCAACCGTGGACCGCGACCTGGTTGCCGCCTCGGCGCTCCTGCACGACATCGCCAAGACACGCTCCATTGAGACCGGCGACAGGAGGCACGACCTCGCCGGCGCGGACATGATGCGGGACCTCGGGTTCGAGTCCATCGCCGCGGTGGTGGAGTCACACGTGATACTGGACAATTTCCGGCCGGAGGGCCCGCTGGAGGAGAGGGAAATCGTCTTCTACGCCGACAAGAGGGTGATGCACGATGCGATCGTGTCGGTGGAGGACCGGGTCGACGATCTTGTGAAACGGTACGGCGCCAATGAGATGATACGCGCAATGATCAGGGAAAACAAGGATTTCATACTTCGCGTGGAGCGTAAGATAGAGTCGTTCATGAACAGCACAATCGAAGAGGCGATCGGGCGGCTCAGATGAACACGCATAAGGATCCGCGTGTCCGATGACCACGCGCTACTGCATAATCGACTGTTTTGTGGACGAACCGGCCTGTTTCGGCGTCCCCCCGTTCGTCTCCCCCTACCCAAGATACGTGTTCGGCGCGCTCGTCGACGCCGGAGTCGGTCCGGAAAACATCGACTACCTCACCATAGAGGAGCTGAGAGTGAGCGGGTTCGCGGTGGCCGGGGAATACCGCTGGTGCTTCGTCATCGGCGGCGCGGTCGTGCCGGGGAAATACCTGGGCAGCAGAATCGGCACCCTCGCCGAAATCACGCGGATCGCCGCAGAAAACCGGCGACACCGCTTTGCCGTGGGGGGGCCGATAAGCCTGGTGATGCCCCCCGGTATCGGCAACGCGGTCACGGTGCGCCATGACATCGAGGCCTTCGCCTTTTCCGCCGCGGCCGGCGACCCGATTGACTCCCGGCGCTCACCCATTGACGTTGCCCGATGGTCCCGCGCCGGCGCGGAAGTCGTCGCGCGCCATCCCGATCACCCCCATATAATCTGCGAGATCGAGACCTACCGCGGCTGCCCCAGGACCGGGCACTGCTCCTTCTGCTCCGAAGGGGCCTCCGGCGTCACGGAATTCCGCGAGACCGATGAAATACTTGCCGAAATCGAAGAGCTCCAGAGATGCGGGGTTACCAGATTCAGACTGGGACGCCAGGCCGACATTCTCCAGTACGGGACACGCTTCGCCGAGTGGCGCGGGGGGTTTCCCCGGCCGGAACCGTCCGCGCTGGCGGCGCTCTTCGGGCCGCTCAGGGAAAAGCGGGACAGCGGCGGGATATCGGTGCTGAACATCGACAACGCCAATCCCGGAACGATAGACAATTTCCCCGAAGAATCAGCCGAGATACTTGCCGTAATCGCCGGCTCCATCACACCCGGTGACACGCTGGCCATGGGAATCGAGTCCTTTGATGACAGGGTCGCGGGGTTGAACGGGCTCAAGGTGGCGGGCGGCCGCGTCCTGCCGGTTGTGCGGATGATAAACGAAATCGGCGGCGGCAGGACCGGCGGGATACCGGTGCTTCTTCCCGGCATAAACCTCCTCCACGGCCTCTCCGGAGAGACGCCGGAGACCTTCGAGACCAATTACCGGCGCCTGATGGAAATACGGGACGCCGGGCTCCTCGTACGGAGGATAAACATCCGCCAGGTCCAGCCCATCCCGGGCACGCCCCTGTTCCGGAACAAACCGGTCATTTCAAAAAAGACGGAACTGCGGTTCCGTTACTACAGGGACCGGATCAGGGAGGATATCGAAGGTGTCATGCTGGGAAAAATATTTCCGCCGGGAACGGTGCTGAAGGGATGCAGAATCCTGGAGACGCGGGGGGGATATTCCTACGGCAAACAGATATCGAGCTATTCAATCACCGCGAAATTCCCCGTTGAACTGCCGCGGGGCGTTTTCAGGGACGCACTGGTAACCGGCCACCGGGAACGGTCCCTCGCGGCGATCCCGCTGCCGGTTTCGCTCAACGCCCTACCCCAGAAGGCGCTTGAGCAGATTCCCGGAATCGGAAAAAAACGGGCCGCCGCCCTTGTCATCCGCCGCCCCTTCAAGGCCCTTGCCGAGGCCGCGGACCTCCTGGAAAGCGTTGAACCGGGGATCAGGGTGTTGCTGGAACCGTGATGCGCACGGGGGAAGTCCGGGAATCAGCATCCTAATACTTTTTTCGTTCCCTGTCGTGGTTCAGCTTATTCATGATGAAAAGGGCGATATAGGCCCCGATGAAACCGGCGATGATGTTGACCCCGGCGCCGCGGGAGAGAAACTCCAGCACCCACGCGATGATATCGTAAAAGATGTAGTCCAGGACGAAGCCGCCGATAAGGGCCCCGATTACCCCGACCACCGCGCCTCCGATGAACCCGCCGAACAGGTCCCTCCTTTTAAGCGAATAAAAAACGTACGAGACCAGGGCCCCAAGGGACAGGTAAATCACCGCCGCTTTCACCACGTTTATAAACGTCCTCAGTCCTTCTGTCATGATGCACCTCTCATATATGCGAAAATGGTTGTTCTGCTGCTCCGGCGCGTCTGGCCGTCGCTGACGGTCATCGTCAAAAGAAAATTTCTCCTTTTCCAAGGCGCACCACTTCGGGGGCGCCGCCGGTAAAATCGATCACAGTGGAGGGTTCCGGCGCTTTTGGACCGGCGTCGATCACCATCTCCACTTCGTTGCGGCACTGCTTCTCCAGGTCCTTCGGCTCGATGATATATTCACCGGTGCTCGTGCTCACGCTTGCCGAAATCACCGGCCTCCCCAGTGCGCGCACCAGCGAGAGCGGGACATTGTTGTCCGGGATCCTCACCCCGATGGTTTTCTGGTTGGTGATGGCCACCCTGGGCACCAGTTTGGACGCGCGAAAAATCATGGTATAGGGGCCGGGAAACGCCTTTTTCATGATCTTGAACGCCTGGTCTGAAATGGGGAGCACATAGTCGTTGATCCCGGCGATATCGTGAAAAATGAAACTGAGGGGTTTTTTGTTCCCGATTTTCTTGATACGGTAAATCGTTTCAATGGCCCGCTTGCTGTGCGCGTCGCATCCGTAGGCATACACGGTGTCTGTGGGATAGATTATAACCCCTCCCCTTTCCAATACCTGCCGCGCCTTTTCAATCAATCGTTTCTGCGGATTTTGTTCGTTCATTTCCACTATCATGACAAGTACGCCGGCACCCTCCTTTCGGTTTCCCGCCTTCATCCCCCAAGCCGCGGGAGCATCTTCTCGTTATCGGTACTGCCGGCAACAAAAAAAATAAAAAAATCCCGCCGCCGGCCCCGCCATTTACATTATCGTTAGAAACAGTTTAAAAAAAGAAAACTTTATCTGCACGACGCGGGTTCTGAGGGCACAAAAAAGGCTTTTGCAGGAGTGCATTCTGCAAAAGCCTTTTACCTGGTAAGTATTAGGAGTGTTAGACTAATCAATCAGTATAATGATCGGACAATTTACACAATGCTTGAGCATTTTTTATACCGGCATTGAGCGGCCGCACCGTCGTTTCGGAATCCTTGAACACAACCTGAAGGGCTGCAAAAAAACACTTGATTCCCCGCGAGAGGCGTGAAAATGTCCATCTGTTGCGGAGGACCTATGAAAAGAACATTGCCTTTCGTGTTTATTATCACGCTGCTGATCGCGTACTGCGACGGGACCGCCCGTATCCGTTTTGCCGAAACCGCCTACGATTTCGGTGCACTTCCCCAGAAGTACACGGCGAAGCACATGTTTGAATTCAGCAATACCGGCAGCGGCACGCTGCATATCAGTGATATCAGGGCCGATTGAGGCTGCACCGGAATTCTCCTTTCAGACAAGGAGGTCCCTGCCGGCGGCAGCGGAAAAATCGAAATATCGCTCAACACGGGAATGAGAGAGGGATCGATGAACAGGTCTGTTCTTGTATATACCAATGACGGCGTCACCGGTCCGGTTCGGCTCACCGTAAAGGCCGTCGTGGAGCCTCCGAAGTGACGAAAAATTCTCGAAGCTCCCCCGGGCCCTATGCAGAACTGCGCACCACCCCGGGCATCCCTCTCCCCCTGGGCGCCACCCCCTACAGGGACGGCGTCACTTTTTCAATTTTAAGCAGGCATGCCACGTCGGTCACTCTTCTCCTCTATCACGACGGCGAGCCGGATTCCGGCCATACAGAAATCACACTCGACCCGGGGACCCATAAGACCGGGGACATCTGGCATATCTGGATACAGGGGATCGGCGAAGGCCAGCATTACGGGTACCGCATCGACGGGCCCTACAAGCCGGAACTCGGGCACCGCTTCAACAGAAACAAGCTGATTATTGACCCATACGCCAGGGCGGTGCAGAACAATTTCCGGTGGGACCTCACCATGTGCCGCGGTTACGACCCGGAAGACCCGAAAGAGGACATGAGTTTTTCCCCGGTCGACAGCGCCCCCTACACTCCCAAAAGCATCGTTATCGGTGAAAACGGCGATTTCACCGACAGACAGCTCAATCTCCCCCCGGAGGAAACGGTCATTTACGAACTTCACGTCCGGGGCTTCACCATCCACGGCGCGTCAGGGGTGGCACATCCGGGGACCTTCAGGGGGCTCACTGAAAAGATCCCCTACCTGAAGGAGCTCGGCATCAACGCGGTGGAGCTGATGCCGGTGCAGGAATTCGACGAGTTTGAGAATATCAACATCAACCCCCTCACCGGCGAGCGGCTGAAAAACTACTGGGGCTACAGCACACTCTGCTTTTTCGCCCCCAAGGGCAATTACTCCTCGGTCACCGAAGAGGGCGCGCAGGTGCGTGAGTTCAGGGAGATGGTGAAGGCGTTCCACGCCGCGGGGATCGAGGTGATCCTGGACGTGGTATTCAACCACACCGCTGAAGGCGACCAGAAAGGCCCCACGGTGACCTTCAGGGGGATCGACAACTCCATCTACTACATCCTTCAGGAGGACCGCCGCCAGTATAAAAACTTTTCCGGCTGCGGCAACACCGTAAACTGCAACCACCCCCTGGTGCGCGACCTTATACTTGACAGTCTGCGCTACTGGGTCGTCCACATGCACGTCGACGGTTTCCGTTTCGACCTGGCGTCTATCCTGGGACGCGACATTGACGGCGCGATACTGAGCGACCCGCCGATAATCCGCAGGATCGAGGAGGACCCGATCCTCCGCGGCACAAAGATAATCGCCGAGGCGTGGGACGCCGCCGGGGCCTACCAGGTGGGGGCGTTTCCCGGACGATGGGCGGAGTGGAACGGAAAATTCAGGGACGATGTCCGCAAATTCTGGCGGGGAGACCGGGGGAGCGCGGGGGATTTCGCCACCAGGATAACCGGCAGTTCGGACCTTTACGGCTCCCGGGGCACCGGACCGCTCAGCAGCATCAACTTCGTCACCTGCCACGACGGTTTCACCCTTCAGGATCTGGTGAGCTACCGGGAAAAACACAACGAGGCAAACGGCGAAGACAACAGGGACGGAGAAAACCACAATATCAGCTGCAACTTCGGCATCGAGGGGCAGTCAGCCACCCCGTATATCGAAATGTTGAGGACCCGCCAGGTTAAAAATTTCATCGCCACACTTTTCCTGTCCCAGGGGACGCCCATGATCCTCTCCGGGGACGAGATGAGAAGGAGCCAGAAAGGCAACAACAACACCTACTGCCAGGACAACGAGCTTTCCTGGATAGACTGGGGCATGCCTGAACGGAACGAAGACCTTGTGAGATTCACCCGGTTGATGATACGCTTCAGGAAAGAACACCCGATTCTGCAGCGGAAAACCTTTTTCAGAGGGGCCGCGCCGGACGGCTTCGTGTGGCCTGACATCACATGGCACGCTCCCGACGGCTCCGCCCCGGACTGGAACGAGGGCACCAGGGCGGTATGCCTTCTCCTGAACGGCGCGTACGCCACCGTGGATGGAAGGCCTCCGGACTGCAACATCTACATCATATTCAATTCATCGCTTAAAAGCGGATATTTTCAAATTCCCGGGTCACCGGCGGGGGGAAAATGGAAGATCGCGGCTGACACGGCCAACGAGAGCCCCCATGATGTCTTCGATCGGGGTGAGGAGCCTCCCCTGCATGACGGCAGGTATTTGGTCAGGAAGCTCTCAACCGTGGTTTTAATCGACCGCGATTAAACGGCCTTGGCGTTCAGCTCGCCGATCAGAGTGTCCAGCTGGCTGTCGTTCATGCCGTGAGCCTTCATCCCCTGCTCCAGTGTCTCGAATACGCTTACATGGCATCCTATGCAGTGGAGTCCATGATTGGCCAGAATCGGGCCTGCCTGGGGAAATTTTTTCAGCAATTCGCCGAAAGTCATTGTCTTAGTGATCGCTTTCTCTTCGCTCATCTGTATCGATCTCCCTGAAAAATTTTAGGCCATTGTTGCCGTAAGGAATGGGCTGTCCAATCTTTTTCTTCCGGTAAAGGCTATTTTGGCCCTTTTCACGCCGCAAGGTGTCGACAATAATAGTGGGAAATAATCCTTGCGGTTTTTTTCATTAATATAATATATATTAAATACTGACAGGAGTCAACAGAAGGAAATTTCAATGACCGCCATTCTCGTTATATCACTTCTTTTTATAGTATCAGTGCTCATCTGGGCGCTCTTTACCGGCAGGAACGGAAAGGCTATCGAGGACCCTGCGCTCAAGGATTCCACCTTCCGGCGGAGGTCGGCGGACCGCCAGATAGAAAAGCAGTTTCCTGACGACCCCTTCGGCAGGGGCGGCGGGGAATCCGACGCAGTCGATGCCGGTGAAACGGAAAAGGACGGAGGGACGTTCAAGCTCCCCTATCTCGCCGACGATATCATACCCGAGTTTTCGCGTTTCAGGATCTATCGCCGCACCCTGATCAATTCCGAAGTATACGCGCACAAGAGGAGCTACGACACCGCAATTTCCCTGTACGAAGGGGTGCGCTCCCGTATAAACGACACCGGAGTGCGCGAAAAAATCGAGGCGGACATAGACTACCTGAAGCTCTACAAAAAGCGGAGGGAAGAGGAGAAAAAACGCCGCGAAGAAGAGGTAAAACGGGAGATGGGCCGCGACAGTACGGCGTCGGGCGGAAAGCCGAACGAGGTCAAGGTCACCATCGACGGGTCGGTACCCGACAACATCGCCATCGGCCCCATGCCCACCAGCATCAGCATCGGCATCATCGACCCGAAGCTCACTTTCGATCCGGACGCGATCGCCGATAAGGTGAGCGACCGGCTCAGGTTGAGGGACGAACCGGCCGGCGGTGATCGCGGGCTGACCCAGGAGGAGATCGAACAGGTCCGCAACGAGATCGAAAAAACGCGGAAAAGCATGGAGTCCGGCGGGATCGATGTACTCAAAGAGGAATTGGGCGATCTGCGCCGCGAAATCGAGGGCCTTCAGGCGCGCAGGGTGCAGGAGAGCGACGAGAAGCCGGCGGTCACCCAGGCAAGGTTTGACAGTTCCGAGAAACTGGTAACAGACACCATAAGGGAGCTGCTGGACCGGATACCCGGAAAGAACGCGCCGGAACCGAAAGAGCTGAAGGGCCCCGAAAGGTCGCTGGAAAAGACCATCGAAAAAGAGCGCAGGGCCGACGAAGAGGACGATACCGATTTCGAGCTTCTCAGCGAATACGGCAAGGACAAATTCAAGGACGAGCTGACAGACGAGGAGATCTTCGAAAAGATACTGAAGGAGAAGGACGAGGGGGGCGACAGCTCCTTCGAGGTTATCGGCGAAAAAAGGGAGGAGCACGACGAGGTGAGCCTCACTGACACCGAAATGGACGTACGGCGCAAAGAGGACGAATCGTTTTACAAAAAACTCCTGGCCACAGACAGAAGAAAAACGAAAGAGCTTCCCATACTCAAGGTGAGCTACGATTTCACCAGGCTTCCGGACGATTTCAGCCTGTCCAGGGAAAAAAACATCCTCGAGTACTCGTTCTACAAATACAGGCCGATGCTCGTCAAGGCAAACGACTTTATCGGCAAACGCAAGGTGAGGGACGCCATCAATTATTACAAGGTGGTGATGCAGCAGAACATACCGCCGGAATTCAAGTCGATGATACGAAAGAACATCACCGACCTTACCGATTATCTGGAGAAATACCTCACCGGCGACTAGACAGCCGCCGCCTCGTCGTATGAAGCGTACCAGGCCATCTCGGATTCGGTGAAACAGTCCTCGATTCCCAGGTTCACGTAGTAGTCTTTCAGGATTTTCAGGTGCATGATCTCGTTTTCCTCTTCGGAATGCTCCTGACTGTCTGTATCGATCTGCCGGAAGCTCGCATCAACCCATTCGAAAAATGAGGCCGACTGTGCCGAGAATATTACGTAACTTGAGATGAGATCGTACTGCACCGTATCCAGGACCCGCTGGAACGCGGAATCCGAAAGGTCCTTCAGGGTCGTCGCCAGTTCAGTCTGAAAGTAATCGCCCCAGGTCACGACGTTCGGCAGGACCCCGTATCTCCCGTACAATTCCCTGACGTCATCCTCCTCGAGATATTTCTTCACGGAGATTCGGTCCACAAGCTCCCTGATATGGATGAGCCTCTTTATCTTTTCGGCGCTGAGAAGGCCGTCGTTTATCATGCCTAAAACCGCTTCATTCACCTGAGATGTCATGGTCCCCCCCTGTTGCTTCGGATTCCCCGGTGACAAGCGACGCGTCGTACGGGCATTCCTTTACTACATGATCGGCCGGCAGAGGGAAATACGTTATTTCATTTTTTGGCGTATTGGCAATTCCGATGGGCGATAATAGGCGTCCAGGCAGCAGGCGGTCATGATCTATGTGCGGCGGCGTACGGCCGGTTCAGGAGTCACCCGAGCCGTATTCGCAGCTGGTCTTTCACAATCGCGATGTTTTCGATGGCGACCCCTCTGACGCCGTCGCGGCTCCGGATGATTTCGTTGATGTCGATGGTGAGGGATCCTTTACGGTACGAAATGACGTCCCGGAAGCGTTCCGGGAGATTTTTGAGACGGCGGGCAAGGGACAGGCCGAGAATTTTTCTCCTGAAGAATCCCCCTTCCGTTTTAAGAGTCATCCCCTTGTCGTCGAAACGCGCCAGACGGTAGGTGATCGACAGGGGAAACGCCCGGATGCGGATTTTTAACAGGCCCTCTTCCGGCATCTCCAGCGATTCCACCATTTCGACGTGTGCAGACACAATCCGGGAAAGTCTTTCCCCGTCTATAATTATATTGTATTCCCGGCCGGCGGCCCCTTCAGCCGCATACTCACGGTATTTTTCCGGCATGAATATCCGGCGCGCCGCGTTTCCGACAATCACGCAGGACACCGAATCCGCGATCCCACCCAGGAGCCCGCCCACAACCGGGACAAGCTTCGAGAGGTTGATCGCCCCGTGCGTGCTCCCGATGGAAAAAAGGCGCGCCCCGATCCTTCTGTTCATGTCCTCAAATACCCTGTCCGGGACCCGCTCCACCGCATTCATGACTATTTTATTGGTGATGGTTATCCCCGCCCCCTTCACCACTTCCTTGCCGGCGTCTCCAAGAATGGATATAAGAATGAATGTCCTGACCCTGTCCTCACCGGTGGAGTATCCGTACAGCGATGCCACGGCTCCGGCCAGACGCGCCTGTACCACCCAGGAGGCATACAGCGAGGCCGGGATGGTCATGGGAAGCGCGACGAGCCCGCCCAGGCCGGCAATGAAACCGGCGCCGAAGCTCTTCGTCGCCTCCCATCTGATGAGGGCGCGCACCCGGTCATCCGTGGTCCTGTACGATCGGTCCCGGAGATACTCTTCCGCCAGGCTTTCCGAGCTGGAGAGCGGACCTATCCCGTCGACGCCGTGGTTCAGTATTCCCCTGAGCGCCTTCATTATGCCGTCAGTATCGGGAATTTTCATAGCCGGCATATCATTCGGCCTTACCGATAGTACTTCTTCTGCTCACGCACCGTCGATTTCGGCTTTCTGCCGTAATGGTGGCCTGGCCAGATCACGGTATCGTCCGGGAGCGTAAGGATTTTCTTTCGAATGGAATCGATCAGGTCGGCCCCCGAGCCGCCGCCAAGATCGGTCCTGCCGTACCCTTCGGTGAAAAGCGTGTCGCCGGTAAAGAGGTGTCCCGGGGTATAGAGGCAGATGCCCCCTTCGGTGTGCCCGGGCGTGTGGATCACCCTGAGCCGTTCGGAACCTATTTCAATTTCATCGCCGTCCCTGAGCGCGCGGTAGGGTTTGGGCGAGGTTTTTCCACCCGCTGTTTTGGTGAGCAGGCGGTTGATGAGTCCGGTAAGCTTTCCGGCGTCCTTTTCATGGATCAGAAGCCCGGCCCCGGTCTTCATCATGACATGTTCGTTGCCCGCGCTGTGGTCGAAATGCCAGTGGGTGTTGATGACCCATTTGACCGTTACACCCCGCTCCCCGACCCTGCCGAATATCCGGTCGAAGTCGCCGGCCGGATCTATGAGCGCACCGACCCTGGACTCCTCGTCGGCCACGAGATAGCAGAAAACCGCCATCCCCGTCACCAGTATCTGATCAACAATCATCATCATCTCCTTTTCGTGCTATCGCGTCCGCCGCTTCGCCCGGACAGGGCGCGGCGCGTTCTCCAGCGGGGGCGATCCCGGGGCTGACCGAAAGACCCGGCCGCTTCGATCGCGGAGACGCATTTGCGAAACTCCTTCTGCGCTCCACTGAAGCCGGCAAACCGCCGCTTAAGGCATAAGGTATTTTCAATCAGATCCCTCTGTCAATACAATAACGGATCCAGCGAAGCCTATCGTCATCTCTTCATCCAGTCCCGGCCATCCCGGTATCCTGCGCCTCTCCACCTCTTCCATCCTCCCCAGAAGGCGGTGGAACCTCCCGTCGCCAGCGGCTCCCGCGTCGCCGAGAAATATCACCCGCCTCCCCCCCGCGGCAAGATATCCGCTTAGCGCCCTGTAGGCCATGGGGTCCTCCGGCGGCGGCCAGCAGAGAAACAGGGTCCGCTCAGGATACAGGGCCGCCGTCGTCTCGTCCCCCTCCTCAACGGGAAACCAGACGTCGTCGAACCACCTGTTTGCGGCGCCGATGTCCCAGGGGCTGCCCTCGCCGGGCGGGTTTTTGTCGAAGGCGATGATGTCGGCCCCGAACCGGGAAAGACACATGGCCCAGTAGCCGCTTCCGGCGCCGATTTCCACCAGTGGTGAACAGCGCGCGATGCGGCGGAGCGCGTCAATGGTGGGGACGGAGAAGGCGAACCGTTCCGTCAGAGCGGCCCTGGCCTTCACAAGGGCGCTCCGGGGATCGGCACCTTCCCGCCGCGCCTCCAGTACGATGTCGCGCACTTCAGTCAGGAATGGATTGAACACCGAACTGTCCCCATCCCCCGGCTCGTACAACGAGAGATCCACCGCTTCATTTAACGGATCGTAAGTCATTTCTGCCCGGATTTGACTGATTCCCGCGCTGCGGATTCGATCGAACGGAGATACTCCCCTGTTTCCGGCTCGATCCCCTCCGCCTCCGGCACCAGTCCCGCCACCCGCCCCGCAAGAGATCGGGGGTCCCGCACGAGCTCTTCCTTGCCGCTGCGGGGCAGATTCTTGATATAGGCCTCCACCCTGAGGGCGGGCCCCCTTCCGCCGGGAACCCTCCAGCACTGGCATATCCCCAAAGGGGGGAAGCTTCTTGTATATTTGACGCCACCTTTAAGGTGGACCATGAAACGCTTGAGCAGGTCCGCGGCGATCCCGGTGTAATAATGCCCGTTCTCGCACTGGATTATATAGATTTGGTAGTTTCCGTTCATGCGTGATAATAAAATTTCACCTCAGGTAATTACAAACAAATTATCATACCCACAATAAAATTACGCCGCCTTAATGAGCAGTAAAAAAATCATTTGACTTTAGATAAAAAAAACATCAACCTAAATAAACAGTTTACCGGAGAGGTGGATATCCATGAAACGAAAAATAAAGATATTTCTCCAGGGAATTTCAATCGTCATTATCCTTGCCCTTGTTCTTCTGGCCGCAGAAAAAATTTTCATCCGCATTAAACTCCCGGACCTTGACGGCCGTATAGAGGTAAAAGGTCTTTCCGGCGAAGCCAGCATCCTCCGCGACCGCTGGGGTGTCCCCCACATCACCGCAAAAGAGGGGCGGGACGCCTTTTTCGCCCTCGGATACACCATCGCCCAGGACAGGCTCTTTCAGATGGACATCCAGCGGCACCTGGCCCGTGGCGAGCTTTCCGAACTTCTGGGGCCTTCGCTTATCGACATAGACAGGGAGCACAGGACCTATCTTTTCCGGTATACCGCAGAAAAATATCTTGAGAGGGCCGATAAGATCAATCCTGAAGCGCTGTCCCTATTCGACGCCTTTATCGACGGAGTGAACCGGTTCATCGGGGAGAAGCGATTTCCCGTGGAATACACCCTCCTCGGAACGGAGCCGGCGCGGTTCACCAGGCTCGACTGCCTTTCGATGCTGGGCTTTATGGCGTATTCGTTCGCCGAAGGGATCGATTCCGACTCTCTCTTCACAATGCTCCAAAAAGACAATCCGGGCCTGGATATATCGGAGCTCTTCCCCCTCTACAGTAAAGAGGAGCCTGTGACGGTCATGGAATCCCAGGCATTTTACCGGGGCGGTGTATCTTTTTTTGAAAAATCAGGCTCCGATTTCATTGGAAATTCCCTGTCGCCTCTTTCCGGAATGTTATCTTCCGGAACCGGACCGCGGGCCGGGGACGCCCTTACGGTGCGAGAGATGGTACGCAGCATGGCCCCTCCATTCGCCGGCAGCAACGGCTGGGTGATCGGGCCCTCGCGGTCAGCCACCGGCGGGGCCATCCTGGCCAACGACCCGCATATCGCCCTTTCAAACCCTTCGGTGTGGTACGAGGCACATGTGAAGTTCGACGGATATGAAAACTACGGATACCATCTCCCGGTGATGCCGTTCCCGCTTCTGAGCCATAATTCATACAGGGCATGCGGCATCACAATGTTCGAAAACGACGACCTGGATCTCTATGAAGAGACCTTCGATCCGGCCGACGACACGAAGGTGATGTATCGCGGGCAGTGGACCAAAATCACCACGATCGAAGAAACCATAAAGGTCAAAGGGGCCCCGGACGTGAAGCTTACCATCAGGGTGACGCCGCACGGCCCGGTCATCACCGATTTTATAAATGGGTACAAGGGGAAGCCGGTGTCGATGTGCTGGGTGTTCCTGCGCGAAAAGAATCCGCTCCTCGATTTCATATACGCAATGTCCACCTCAAAGAACATCAGGGAGTTCGAGAAATCCCTCCCGCTTCTTGCGTCGCCCGGTCTCAATTTTCTGTACGCCGACAGGGAAGGGAACATAGCATGGTGGGCGGTCGGAAAGGTGGTGATACGGCCGCCGCACGTGAAGGGTGACCGGATACTGGACGGCGCCAGCGGCAGGGACGAATGGGTCGGCATGCTCCCGTTCGCGATGAATCCGCACCTGATCAACCCGAAAAGCGGAATAATCGTATCGGCCAACAACCAGTCTACGAAGCTCCCCATCGGCCCGATGAAGGAACTCCGGGGATACTGGGTCCCCACGGACAGGGCGGCCAGGATCACGGAGATACTGTCTTCAAAGGAGCGATGGTCGCTGGAGGAGCTCCAGAAGGTGCAGACCGACCTGAGACCCATTGCGGCAGAGGGGCTGATCGGCATAATAACCGGGGCACTTGAGCCCGGCGGAAAGGAGGACGAAAGCCTCGACAGGGTCGAAAAAGAAGCGCTGCATACGCTTAAAACCTGGGATCGCTGGAGCGACGCCGAATCGTCCGGCGCGTCGATTTACCACCAGCTCGTGTTCACCATAATGCGGGAAGGAATCGCGGACGAGCTCGGCCCCGACCGCTTTAATAGAATGCTGCGGCTCCACGGGCACTGGAATTTCTTCAAGGCCTTCATGAAAGACCCGGCATCGCCCTTCTGGGACGACCGGCGCACCCCCGCAAGGGAGACAAGGGAGGACATCATCCGAAGGTCCTTCAAGATGGCGGTTGGCCGTCTCAGGGAAATCATGGGCAACGGTGTCGCGTCATGGCACTGGGGGAGAATCCACACCATCGAATACATGCACCCGGTGGGGATGCAGAAGCCGATGAACCTCGTGTTCAACATCGGCCCGCTTCCGGCGCCTGGTGAGGCACACCATATCAACAGAATAAAATCGAACTGGAACGACGGGCTCTTTACGGTGGTATCGGCACCGTCAACCAGAAGGCTGGTGGACATGAAGGACCCGGCGAAATCGTTATCGATCATGCCGTCCGGCAACTCGGGCAACGTCGGAAGCGTGCACTACGACGACCAGGTGGTCATGTATCTCAAGGGTTTATACCGCCCGATGTTTATAACCGACGGGCAGATCGGGGAGAATGTTTCGCACCGGCTGGTCTTTGCGCCCGCTCAAAAGAAATGACGTATTAGCCGTGGACAGGGGGAATTGCCGACCCTGGACAAGCCTCAGTCCGACTGGGGTTTGTCCAGGATAAGAGGATCCACGACGCCGCCGCTTTGTCCGTCTGTGATCCGGTAAATGTCCCGGTCCACCTTCCTGAACTCGTTAAACGCGGTATTGTAGCAAGTCACCGTGGTGGCGAGATTTTTCCCCAGCTTCTTCATGTGCTCCTCGTAATTGGCCAGGTGGCGGTGGAGTTCCTGAAGGCGGTTTACTATTATCTGCACGTTTTTCTCCACCTCCTGGGCTTTGAGCCCCTGGAGCACCGTTTCCAGGTACGCGTAAAAAGACGTGGGTGACACGATGATGACATGCTTCTTGAACGCGTATTCTATCATGTCCTTCATGCTGATTGAAATGCTCCCCACATTGTAAATGAGCAGGTTGTAATAAACCCCTTCCGCCGGAATAAACATGAAGGCGAATTCCGTGGTGCCGTCGCCGGGGCGGACATATTTCGAGGTTTCATCGATCCTGTTCTTTATGTCCATGCGGAACTCTTTTTCAAGCTGACTCCTCTTAGCCTCGTCAGTTGTCTCCATGATCATGTTGTATTTTTCCAGCGAGAACTTCGCATCCACCGGAATTATCATATCGCGGTAGAAAATCGCCGCGTCCACGATATCGCCGCCGGGAAAGGCGTACTGCATCTTGTACTGGTTCGGGTTCAGCACATTGGAAAGGAGCGTTTCCAGAAAATACTCCCCAAGTATTCCCCGCTGTTTCGGGTTTTTCAGGATGTTTTCGAGGCTCCTGAGCTGGCTCGAAAAATCGAGCACCTGCCTGTTCGTGTCGTCCAGTTTTGTGAGCCGCTCGGTCACTTCCTTGATGATTCCGGCGGACTGCGTGAACTGGTGCTGTATCGCCCTCAGGTTGTCCTGGGACGACGAGTTCATTGTCTCCAGCAGACGGTCGAAACGCTGCTGCATCTCCAGTCGGTTCTGCGACGTGGTCGACTGGATCTCGTTTCTGAGCATCTCCGTCATTTTCAAAAGGACGTCACCGTTTCTGGCTTCGGACTCTCCCTGGGACTGTTTCATCTTAATGTAGAAAAACATCAGCAGTATCGCCATCGCAAGAACCGAAATCGCCAGAATTCCAACTGTGCCTGTCATACTTGCCTCCATGTCTTTCCCTACTGTCTCACCCCCCTGCTAGTGCCGCAGGGTGTTCGGTATTAATATCTCATTGCGGTTATAATGGAAAACGATCGGCTGGAATACAATAAGAAAAAATGGGACATAATTATTTAATTTTTCCGGTGCCGGTGGGCTGGTCAACTCAGCATGTAGGGCTTAACTTGGGGCTCATTTGGGGCTCTGACCCCACATTATACAATGACACTGAGACAACTCTCAGGGCTCTGACCCCATTTATTCTCTATTATTTAATATTTTATATTTTTTCCAATCCATAATCGTTTATTCAATAAAACAATATACGGATAAGGATAAAATTTATGCCACGACCTTTACGACAAGTTGCACAGGGTTGCACCCACCATGTCTATAGTAGATGTCACGGGTTGAAAAAACTCCTGCATGGGAAATATGGTAAACAATACTTCGTCGAAGCAGTACGTGAATGCCAGAGAAAATACATCTTTAAACTTATTGCTGCAGAAATTGTCGCAAATCACATCCATCTTATCATAAAAACAGACAAGGGAAAGGAGACAATCTCCCGTATAATGCAGTATATCAAGGCACGGATTGCGGAAAAATACAACCGTGCCATGGGTACAACTGGTCCATTCTGGAACGAACGTTTCGGATCCACAGTCATTGAACAAGCAGAAAACCCGGAGAAGTATCTATTGTGGTTGTTATGGTACATCGGATATAATCCAGTACGAAAAGGTCTCTCGCCAGATCCACGGAAAAACGACATCGGATTCATTAATTGTTATCTCGATAAGGGCTATCATGCCCCGGTCAAGATTACGCCACATACGTTCTTTTTAAAACTCGGCGAAACATTCGAGGAGTGTGTGAAGAAGTTTTTGTATTATGAAGATGCCTATCTCAGAAGGTTGTCAGTGTACTTATAATCAAATGCAAGAAACTAAATCATAATAATCTCACAAAACTATTAACATTTTAAATTATACGAGTAGTCAATTTTCAAACTGATTAACCGCCCACCATTTCGTCTCTAGGTCCGGCTAATACTTATTCCCATATACCATTAAAACATGATTCATATCTTTTTTCTTTTATCAATATTGTCATCAACATAAATAGTCAAATTTCAAAATCGATCATTTCAACGACAATACTTTATCTAGTTTAATACATTTTATCAATAAATCTGTCTTGATCCTCGGATTTTTTTTCTCAGGGGTCAGAGCTAGGTCAGCATTAATGTGGGGTCAGAGCCTTAATCTCCCTGGCGGGTACCGGATAAATCCGGCACCCGCCGTAATGGATCATTCGTTCTTTTTTTTGTGAATCAACAGGTCCATGATGTCGATCGGAATGGGGAACAGGGTCGTTGAATTGTTCTCCGTGGCGATCTCGCTCAGTGTCTGAAGATAGCGGAGCTGCACCGAAATAGGATGCACTTCCATAAGGGCGGCCGCTTCCACCATTCTCGCCGCTGCCTGAAACTCCCCTTCCGCGTTGATGACCTTGGCGCGACGTTCCCGCTCGGCCTCCGCCTGCTTTGCCATGGCCCTCTGCATCTCCTGTGGAAGGTCAACGTGCTTCACTTCAACGGAAGACACCTTGATCCCCCAGGGATCGGTATGCTTGTCCAGAACATTCTGCAGTTCCTCGTTGATCCTCTCCCGGTCGGAAAGGAGGTGGTCCAGCTCCGCCTGCCCCAGTATGCTTCGAAGCGTGGTTTGGGACAGCTGCGAGGTGGCGTAGAGAAAATCGTCCACTTCCGTGATGGCCTTGTTGGGCTCCACCACCCTGAAGTAGACCACCGCGTTCACCTTCACCGATACGTTGTCCTTGGTGATCACATCCTGGGGCGGCACGTCCATGGCGATGAGCCTCAGGTTTACCCTTATCCACTTGTCGATAAAGGGGATGACGATGATGAGTCCCGGCCCCTTGGGTCCGCGCGGCTGCTGCAGAAGCCTCCCCAGCCTGAAAATGACCGCCCGTTCATACTCCTTCACGATCTTCACAGACGATACCAGAAACACCAGCACCAGCACGATTACGTAAAACACTACTCCAAGTCCAAACACTGTAGACCTCCTTGATTTCGGTATTTTTCCGGCCCGGAACCCGCCCGGAGCCGCTATCTCACCTCTTCTTCCTCACCTCCAGCGTCATTCCCTGAACGCCTGTCACCGTCACCTCCTCTTTCTCGCCGATCTCGCCGTCTGAAATGGCGTTCCATATCTCGCCATGGATGCTGATCTTACCGCTTCCGTCGAATGCGCGGATCGCTTCCCCTGTCTCGCCGATGAGCCCTTCCATACCGGTGCTCACCCTGCCCCTGTGCGCTTGAAGCACCGACCTCAGCACGATGAAGACGAAACCCAGAATCAGAAGAAGTGTGGCGATAATCGTTGCCATCGGAATATACCCTCCCTTGAGCGGTGATTGAAACAGGATCATCGCGCCGAATACGAAACTCGCCATCCCGGCGACGGTGAGCAGCCCGTAACTTGTAATCTTCAGCTCCAGTATAAACAGGATCACCGCAAGTACGATGAAGGCGATCCCGGCGACGTTGACCGGAATTATACGCACTGTTAAAAGGAAAAGAAGAAGGCATATCGCACCTGTAACGCCGGGAAAGATCATCCCCGGATTTTTAAACTCGATGCCGATCCCCACCACCGCGAGAATGAGAAGCAGAAGCATGATCTGCGGATCGGCGAAACTGTTCACCAGCTTCTGGTGCCATTCCATCCCGTATTCGACGGGCCTGAGGGCCGCGGTCCTGAGCACGACAGCGCCGCTGTCCATGGACACAGTCCTCCCGTCAAGCTTTCTCAGGAGGTCATCCATGTCGTTGGCGACGAAATCGATCACCCGCTCCCCCACCGCCTCCTGATAGGTGCTTGAAATGGCGTCACGTACCGCCCGTTCGGCCCACGCCTGGTTTCTTCCTCTCTTCTGGGAAAGGCTTCTGGCGTAGGCGATGGTGTCGTTCAGCACCTTCTTCTCCATGATGCCGGCAGGTCCCCCCTTTTCGTCCCGTTTCATAAAGTCCAGCATCGGGCTTATCGGGTGCATCGCCCCTATCTCCGTCCCCGGCGACATCACCGCAACATGGGCCGACAGCATGATAAAGCCGCCGGCCGAGGCGGCCTGGGCCCCCTTGGGATAGGTGTACACCACCACCGGCACCTTTGACTGCAGTATGGACTGTATGATGGTCCTCATCGAGTTCATAAGGCCGCCGGGAGTGTCCATCTGGATGACGATGAAGGAGGCGCCGTCTTTTTCTGCCTTTTCAATGGACTCACCGAGGTATTCCGCCATTATGGGGCTCACCATTCCGTTCAGCTTCAGCACCGCGTAGGTGCCGGACGCGCCGGCCTTCTGCGGCACCGCTCCGGCCGGAAGCAGTGCCAGTCCCGCTATCAGTAACGCCGCAACCGCTGTCTTATTCATGTTTCAACCCTGTTTCCTTTTATTCAGTCCCCAGGCCCGGTCCGTGGTCAATTCGGCATGTCCCGAAGCGCGGCCTTCATTTTATCGTATATGCCCTCGAAACCCCCGTTGGACATGATGACGATCACGTGCTCCTTGCCCGGATCAAGATTTTGGGCGATTTCACCGACGATCATATCCGCGTTCGCGAAAACCGCCGCGCTGCCCGAATTTCCTTTAAGCGAGTCGATCCGCCGTGCCGTCTCCTCTATGTCGAGCCTCTCCTCCGGGGCGATCGCCTCGGGCCGGTAGGGCTCCTTCAGAAGAATCCTGTCGGCTGCCGCGAAGGCGCCGGGGAGCGAGTTTTCGAACACGTTCCGCCTGGCCGTGGCCGACCTCGGCTCGTACACCGCCCAGAGAACCCTTTCGGGAAACCGCGCCCTCAGGTTCCGGATCGCGCCCGCGATGGCGGTGGGATGGTGCGCGAAATCCTCGAAGACCTTCACCCGCCCGCCGTCATGTATCAGCTCCATCCGCCGCCGCACCCCCCGGAAGGAGCCGATCCCCGCCGCGATGGCGTCCCAGGGAACCCCCAGAAGCGACGCCATCGCGGCGGCGGCGGTCACGTTCATGTAATTATAGTCGCCGAAAAGCGGACTGTCCACACGGGCCGTTCCGCCGGGATGCACAAGATCCAGCGCCGCCGACTCATCGCAGTGTCCGGCAAGCGCCCACCCGAACGGCGACTCCCCCGCCCCGAAGGAATTGAGGCGTGAACGCGACCGTTCCGCGATCGCCGCGAGATTTGCGTACTCCCGTGAATAAACCACATGCCCCTCGGAAGGGACCATCTGCACCAGCCTCCTGAACCAGATCTCGATATCTTCGAGGTCCCGGTAAATGTCGGCATGATCGAACTCCAGCGACGTGAGCACCAGATGCCGGGGCCGGTAGAAGACGAATTTGGGCGTCTTTTCAAAAAAAGCGGAATCGTACTCGTCACCCTCGATAACGAAATGCCTCCCCTTGCCGAGCCGGTGGCTGGCGCCGTAGTTGGCGGAGACCCCGCCCACGAAAAATGACGGATCCTCGCCGGCGGTGACAAGTATGTGAGAGAGCAGCGCGGTGGTTGTGGTCTTCCCGTGGGTGCCGGCAACCGCGATGACGTCCCGGTCGCTCAGAAAAAACCGCGCCAGAGCGCCGGCCATGGAAAGATAGGGAATTCTGCGGTTCAGCACCCGCTCCGCCTCCGGGTTGCCGCGGCTTACCGCGTTGCCGATGACCGCGAGTTCCGCGCCGTCGACGTTTTCCTCCCTGAAACCTTCGAGCACCGGTATTCCGGCACCGGCGAGAATGCCGCTCATCGGGGGGTAGATGTTTGCGTCAGACCCGGTCACGCGGTGCCCCCTTTCCTTGAGCATGCATGCCAGGGTCCCCATGGCGATTCCGCAGATTCCGACGAGATGTATGCGCAATCCGTTCATTTATCGGACACAGTAGCTTTCTCGCACAATATCGACCCGCAAGGCCCTGTTCCCGTCGCCGCCCTCATAGGACACAAGCACCGCCTGGCAGACCCTGAGATCCCCCGCCGCCGCTTGGCCGCCGGGCCGCGCCACCACCGTCTCCTGGCCGAGAGTAAAGGTCATCTCCGCGTCTCCATGCTTCACTTCTATCAACGAATCGCCGACAAACACCACGATGCCGCGGAACGTCATGCCGCCGGTGTCGGAATAGGCCCTGTCACGGACGGCAGCCGCTGCTGCAATCAAAATTATAATTCCGAAAACGTACAGAATTGCGCGTTTCATGTTCCCTCCTCTGAGCACGTATTGGATGCTTTAATAATACTGAAGTACCCAAAATATTGCAAACAGAATACTTCGATATTTTATCCGGATCCATTTTCAGGCGATAATGGACGGTCACGGCATACCGGAAATCCGGCGAAAGAACAATTTTTTATCAATTTTTCTTGACAGTTTTCATAACAACTGCATATTTGCCTTTCATGATTTAACACAATATCTTACAGGCGAGAATACAACATTGGCACATATCAAATCACAGGTAAAGCGGAACCGTCAGAACGAAAAAAGGCGCGAAAAGAACGCGAAGGTCAAATCCTCCATCAGGACCATCTCAAAACGGGTCAACAGCACTGTTGAAGGGAAAGACGAGAATGAAATGAAGGCCGTACTCGTAAAATTCGTGAAGACGATCGATTCCGCGGTCAAGAAGGGCGTGGTGAGAAAAAACACCGCTTCGAGAAAAAAATCCCGTCTTGCGAAAAAGGTGAACGCGGCGCTGGCGAACCAGTGAGGTTTTCGCGTGACGAAATCTGATATCGTCCAGCGATTGACCGTGCAGAGCGGTCTCCGGAAAAAAGAAGTACTGTATATAATCGATAATTTCCTGGACAGGATAAAAGAGTGCGTCAGGAACGGTGAAAAGGTGGAAATCCGGGGATTCGGCACCTTCTACCAGAACGAAAAAAAGGCGCGCAGCGTGTTTTCACCCATAGCGGGAAAAACGATCGAAGTGCCGGCGAAAGTCACCATGTCGTTCAAATCGAGTAAAAACAGCAGCGAGGAATTGAAGTAACCGAACACACAGGGGCGCTTAGCTCAGCTGGGAGAGCATCTGCCTTACAAGCAGAGGGTCGGCGGTTCGATCCCGTCAGCGCCCACATCATTTACCACTGGTTTTTCCTGGGGTTCAGCAAGGAATCCCTTTTACGGCCTGAAAAAAACAGCAACCCCGCAATACCGCACAACTTAATTAAATATACTCTCACGGCGCGGCAGAGCCGCATTCTTTTTGTCAGTGTATCTCCGCAGGCTCGCCGGCATTGCTGTTCCTAAAATATTTTCCAAAGAATCAACACCGCAGTCCTTACAAAAAGCAAAAATCAAGTGCCAACGGACCGCTCCTCACCTCCCCCACCCCTCCCGGATCGCCTCCATGTCCCTGTCGGCGGCAAGGGTCTCCCTCTTCCGCGGGTCGATCATGACCAGTGCGTCCGCGAACATATGCTCGCCGTAATACAGCTCCAGGCCCATGGCGTCGCGCACCCGCACCGGTTTTTTCTTCGCCTCGTACGCCACCACGAGTCCGCGAAACCCCTCGTCGTTGGACACCAGTCCGTGGGTCGCGACGCCGGAGAGAACCACCGGGTTTCCCGACGCAAGCGCCAGATCCTCCAGCGCCTTTCTGAACTGGAGATACAGGTAGAGCTGTGAATCGAGCCCCAGGTGCATCAGGAGCGAGCTCAGCGGATTGAAGGAAAAGGCGTGCCAGAATTTTCTCACCGACGGGTCGTAGCTGTGAATGCCGCTCGCCGATTCCGACGCCAGGCACATCCCCAGTATCTCCCTCTCCGTCACCGACATCAGCCTGAACACCAGAAATCCGTGGGACCGTATCACGTCCGGCCGGAGGGACAGGCAGATGCCTCCCATGTCGCCGTAGTAGCTGTCCATCATGGATTTGGACGAGCGGATCACGAATGGGCTCGTCTTTATCGCCGTGCTCCTGTCCGCCGCTTCGCGCAGGCCCTGCCAGCGGGCGCGCTCCCGGGTGATCCTGTTGTACGAAAAGAGACGCCTCAGCGCGGCATCGACCGCCTCCAGGGTGCATTCACCGTTGCGGGTGATGATGAACGGCGCCAGAACTCGTTTTGTCTCCAGGGCATCATCGTCGTCACGCGCGACAAACTCATTCACCGCCTCGTCGTTCAGGAAGAGGGCGATTATCGTCTCCATCGTATTTATGATATATGACAGCTGGTCGATGCCCAGGAACTCGACGGCCGTGTCTTCCCGGAGGAAACCGATCCTGGAAGACACGGCGGGATCGGCAATGTACCGCCGGGCGACGAGCCCGATCATCAGCCCGGTGAAGGGGTCGTCCTGCCCGGCCCGGTGCGAGGCCGCGAAAAGCCCGCACAGGAGTTTTCCGGTACGGTCCGCGCCCTCGAACGCGTCGATGAGCCCGCGGTATTCTCCGGTCATCGCCTCGAGACGGTCGATGGATTTTCTGATCTTTGCGGTTTTTTTCCGCGCCGCGTCGGGATCGCCCCCCGCGCCCCGGTCGGCCTGCACCTGTTGATTCAGCTCCTCTCCGAGGAGCTTCTCATGCGCGTTCCTGCTGTTCACGAACAGCGCGTTCAGCTCCGGCAGGATCATCTTTTCCGTGGCGTCGCTTTCCGAAACCATCGCGGTGAAGACGTTACCGATCAACCCGATGTTCACCGTACCCAGAATCTCCCGCTCGCATTTCCTGTCAGGGTTCACGCTCTTCCCTTCGGGCAGATCAAAAACTCTCTCTATGCGGGGGAAATCGACCGTATTGACATTACCGTAGGAATGAAAGATGTTTTTAAACGAAACGCTCTTCTGTATGCCCATGAAACCGGCTCCCATGCCCCGGATCACGCTCCTAAGGAGGACGGGATGGAGCGGCAGCCCCAGACAATCCAGCGACTCCATGAATTCCTCGTTCCAATCCCTGTCCCTGCCCGCGATGAACTCGTCGCGGTATTGTCCGATGAGCGCGTCGCGCTCCGGATACACCCTGGAATAGGCGCGCATGATGTCCTTGTACGAGAGCGCCGATTCCCGCATCGCCGTGACGGTCTCCCCCCTCCGCGAGTGCCTTATCCCGATGCGCCGGGAGGCCTCTTCTAAAATAATTTCCATGTCGATGCCCAGGAGGGCGGCCGTGCGCCGCACCGACATTTCGTCAACCATATTGACCGGTTCTTCGAACAGTTCGCCCCCATCCTCATAGAAGGGGTCGATCCCGCCGTGTGCCGCAACGGATTCTATGTAGCCGCGGCGCTGATCCTCCGGCATCGCCAGAAGCTTTCTCGCGTGCCAGCGGTAGACATGCATCCCCCCCCTGTCGCTGACCGTATCGATAAGGTCCGCCAGCAGCACGGCAATGGCGGGGTCCCTGCGCGCGGCCAGAATCACGCCGAAATGACCGCAGAGCGGCACGCCTGATCTTTTTTGCAGCAGCGACGTCACCATCCGCAGATAGGCCTTCAGCTCGGTCAGAAAGTCCGCGGTTTTAAACCCCCTGTTCGTTCTCGCCCGGAGCGACCGGGCAATGTCGAAATCGTAGAGGCTCATGCGCCCGATGCGGTAGTTGGCGGCGCCCTGCGGGAAATTTTCGGTGAAAGCCCTTTCAATCCCGGGCATCATGGCGATGATTTCCGTGAGCTGAAAAAGCTCCAGTCTGCCGGACATGGCGTACATGAAATGGAGGACGCTTGACCTCATGAAGGTGACCACGAACGGGTTTTCAAGCGACAGTTCGCGCCAGGCGCTCCGGTACCCCCCGGCGAGGGCGTCGTCGCGAAGGGCCCGTTCCGGCTGGAGCGCAAGAGGGCTCCCGGCGTACTTCACCAGCACCACATCGGCTGAAAGGCGGGAGTCGGGGCCCCCGACGTATCGCCCCTGAAAAGGCGGGCCGTCCCTCAGCGAAAGGAGAATGTCCCGTATCGCCCCGAAGGCGCCGAAATGCCGGGCCTCCCATTTCCGCCAGTCGTTGTCCCGCTCGAGCCGCGGCAGTATGACGTACCGGAGAAATGCGGAGGGATTGATCTCCCTTGCCGCAAGGCCCGACAGAAGGCCGACAAGTGCCGACAGAATGCGGCTTCGCCCTGCGGCTTTGCAGGAAAATTTTCGCAGCACCTCGTCTATCGTCCGCAGCAGCGGCAACGGCGAGAGCCAGGTGGCGGCGCCGCGCCGGCAGTATTCGGCGAAGAGCCCCTCCAGGCCGAAGCGCTCCTCCGGCTTCCGCTGGAGGTCCAGAAGGACGCCGGCCATGAAACTTTCCGTCTGCGCCGGGGACATCGCCGAAGATTCCACAAGTGCGGCGAAACGCTTCCGCACGAACCGGGGTTTTTTCGGCTTCGTGCCGGTACCCGGTTCTGCGGCGAATTCCAGCGACTCATAGGGGTCGCCATTGCCGGGGGCGTAAACGGACCCCGGAAATCCGGTCGATTCCGGTACAGGGTCTATGCGTGGGATGAATATTTCAGGCATACTGCCGCCCGGGTTCCTTTTATCAGAAACACGCGGGGTTATCGCCCCCGGATGCGTTTCATTTTATCAGACACGGATGCGGGGAAAATTTAACTATTTTTCACAGGAATAATCGCTTCACTAACCCGGCACGGCACGCGTGCAGGAACACATCACCTCCGGACGCAGGAGTCAAGATACGCCAGGAACAGGACGAGCAGAATCATGAGAAGTATCACGTCACCCTTCAACGGTTCGCGATGACGGCAGCGGCATACGCTGCAGGAGACACAGAGGCATAGAGTGAACAAAAATCGGCGTCATGTGAAATTATGAAATGTGATTCTCTGTGCCTCCGTGATTCTGTGACAGAAAAAGAATGAAGTATGGCCACGGAGACGCAGAGGCACGGAGGGAGCAAAATCGGCGTCATGTGAAATTATGAAATGTGATTCTCTGTGCCTCCGTGACTCTGTGGCAAAGGCGTACACTATTGAACACTGTTTCCAGAAAGACCCTGAGCGATGTCCCCGGTGCGGTACCACCATGAGAGAAACTATAATTTATTCGTATTACGCGGACAGGATTATGAAAAAACTCACACATTCGCATTATCTCGATAAAGGATATTTTATACCACGCCATGGCCCCTGATGTACGAAATAATGACGTAATGCGAAAAATTACTATATTTCTCTTTATGCTCTAATTTTTGCTTGATTTCGAACTGGCGCCATTATAGTATTATTCAGTGAAGAATAAGTGTGCATTTTTGGCCTGATTTTTACGGATTTTCAGGATTTTTTGGGCACGCGCGAAATTAAGAAGACGGTGAAACCGAAATATTCTGCGGAGAGGAGACTG
>JBGSQT010000037.1:0-1990 GCA_041737965.1 Spirochaetota bacterium
TTTCCTGGCATTTCTCCACCAAGATTCACAATGCTTATACGTACCGCTCCTTCACTCGTGCCCCCTCCGGGGGACAGGGGGGAGAACGTTGAATGAGCCTGCCGGGGGCTATGCCGCCGGGATGCTGAAATAAAACGCCGAACCCTCGCCGAACCTGGATTCGACCCACATCTTCCCGCCGTGGCGCTCCACGATCCTCTTGCAGATTGAAAGCCCGATGCCCGTGCCGGGGTATTCCTCCCGCGAGTGGAGCCTCTGGAAAATAACAAAAATGCGCTCCAGATATTTTTCCTCGATGCCGATGCCGTTATCGCGTACGCAAAATACATATTCGCCATTGCGTGTATCTGCCGTAATATCGATCAGAGACGGCGTTCCTTCCCGCCTGAATTTAATCGCGTTCTGGACCAGGTTCTGGAAAAGGCGGGCGATCTGAACTTCATCCGCCTGAATAACCGGCATGGTGCCGCAATTCACCGTGGCGCCCGATTCCTTAATCTGCACCTCAAGGTCCTTCCGCGTCCCGTCCAGGACATCGTTCACATTAACGCTCGTAAAAGGCTTTCCGCGCGTCCTGATCCGGGAAAATTCCAGGAGTCCGCTGATGAGCGCCTGGAGCCGAATCGCGCCGTCCACCGCGTAGTTTATAAAATCATTTGCGTCCTGGTCCAGTCTGTCCCTGTACCTTTTCTCGATGAGCTGGAGGTAGCTCAATATCATGCGCAGCGGTTCCTGCAAATCGTGCGACGCCACGTAGGCGAACTGCTGGAGGTCCACGTTGGAGCGCTCAAGCTCCAGGGCGTATCGTTTAACCTGGTTCTCCGCATCAATCTGGGCCGTTACGTCGAGATTGGTCGACTGATACCCGATAACAGCGCCCCCGGAGTCCCGCATGGTCGTTGCATAACCATGAGAAATAAATATCACGCCGTCGGCCCGCTTTGCGCGGAACTGGCCATCCCACGCGTCGTGATCCGCAAGAGCCGCAAGCACCGCCTTCGCGTCGGCGGGGTCGCTGAAAAACGAACCGACACTGTTGCCTATGGCCAGTTCCTTCGTTGCATAACCCCACACACGCAGAAACGCGGGATTGACATGGGTGATTGTGCCCCCGATGTCGGCAACGCTTTGAGCCCCAAGCGAGTCCTCGAACACCTGGTTCTTGATCAGCAGTTCCTTTTCCGTATGCTTGCGCTCGGTGATGTCCCTGATGTTGCACTGGATAACTTTTTTATGATCAATCTCGTAGACGTTGCTGACAAATTCCACGTTGATTTTTCGGCCGTCGGCGGTCTCCAGCGGCAGATCTTCATAGCGGACATATTCTACTTCCTGCAATTCCAGGAATTTATCCTTGTTTTCGATGATATCCTTGAAAAATCCGATATCCCATATTGTTTTTCCCATAAACTGCTTATGTGAAAAACCCATCATCTCGGTTAAAAACGGATTAACGTCCACAATCATGCCCGTCCCCGCATCGAGGATGATAATACCGTCTTTCGCAGCTTCAAAAAGCCGTCGATACCGGACTTCCGAAGCGCGCAGCAATTCCTCCGCCCGCTTGCGCTCGGTAATGTCGCACGCTGACGAGAGCGCGCCGATCAATTCCCCTTTCTCATTCTTGAGCACGCTGCACCACCAGGCGAGAAGGCGTTTCTCCCCGTCCCTGCGCCGCTGCCAGCTTTCGAGATAGATAACGTTTTCATCGCCATTGAAAATCGGCTGCACCGATTGATAGGTGTCCTGTTCGCCTTCGAAATAGAAGGCCGCCTCCCTGCCGATTACGTCATTGCCGAAAAATTCAATGCCGGGCCCGTTGACCCAGGTGTACACCTTGTTCATGTCCACTTCCATGACGATGTCCGGAATGGCGGACAGGAGGGACTTCTGGTGCGAGGAAATCTCCGCCAGGCTCTTCTGCATCAGCAACCGCTCCGTGATGTCCCTGATGTTGCACTGGATGACTTTCCCATGACCGATCTCGTAG
>JBGSQT010000027.1:0-9998 GCA_041737965.1 Spirochaetota bacterium
CAGAATAAGTTTTACCGGTAGCAATTCAGTCTCCTCTCCTCTGAATATTCCGGTTTCACCGTCTTCTTAATTTCGCGCGCGCCCAAAAAATCCTGAAAATCCGTAAAATCAGGCCAAAAATGCACACTTATTCTTCACTGAATAATACTATAATGGCGCCAGTTCGGAATCAAGCAAAAAATACTTACTTCTTTCATGGTACCGCACCGGGGGCATCGTTCAGGGTCTTTCTGGATAGTGCTTAATAGTGTACGACTTTGCCACAGAGGCACAGAGGCACAGAGGCACAGAGAATCACATTTCATAATTTCACATAACGCCGACTCTGTCTCCTCCGTGCGTCTGTGTCTCCGTGGCTATCCTTCATTCTTTTTCTGCCACAGTAACACTGAGAATTACATTCCCTGATTTTACACAACCCTTCCTTTTATTCCCTCCGTGCCTCTGCGTCTCCGTGGCCATTCTTCATCCTTTTTCTGCCACAGAGTCATACAGGCACAGAGAATTATATTTCTGATTGCACACAAGGACAGAGCCCATAAAGATAGTGGCAATAAAAAAAAGTATTGCCAGAGAAGCGGTGTTTATACACTTTATGGCCAGAAACGGATCACTCAGGAGCGAATGATGATTTCCAAACCGCCAGGAGTCGAGGATATTTATCCGGACAGGATCCCCCTGTGGGACAAGATAGTGAATACGGCACGAACCGTATTTAATCTCTACCATTATAAAGAACTGATAACGCCGGTAATGGAATTTACCGAACTATTCGCCAGGGGCCTGGGAGACGAATCGGACATAGTATCGAAAGAGATGTTCACCTTCGGAGACCGCGGCGGGAGAAGTCTGACGCTTCGTCCGGAAGGCACGGCTTCAGTGGTTCGCGCATATATTGAAAACGGCGAATACAACAGGCTTTCATCCGCAAAATTCTTCTATTTCGGCCCCATGTTCCGTGCCGAGAGGCCGCAGAAAGGACGATTGCGGCAGTTCAATCAATTCGGCGCGGAGCTCTTCGGCAGCGGGGACCCATATTATGATTATGAAATAATGGCCATGTGCAGCGATATCGCCGAAAAAACAGGCATCGGTGAATACACTCTTAAATTGAATTCAATCGGCTGCCCCGATTGCAGAAAGGCATACATCGAAGACCTGAAAAGCTACTACATTTCAAAAATCGATGAACTATGTGAGGATTGCCGTCGCCGTTTGGAGAAGAATACTCTGCGTCTGCTGGATTGCAAAAAAACTTCCTGCGCTGACCTGAAACGAGGCGCACCGCTCATAGGCAATTATCTGTGTGACGGCTGCAGACTCCATCACGATGCGGTCAAAAGGTATTGCACATCCGGCGGCATTTCCTTTGAGGAGGACCAGTATCTGGTTCGGGGCCTGGATTATTACACCCGAACGACATTTGAATTCGTGTCGGCCGGTCTTGGCGGCCAGAACGCCTTCGCGGCCGGAGGCAGATATGATAATCTCGTGGAACAATTCGGCGGAAAGGCGACGCCGGCGGTCGGATTCGCCGCCGGAATTGAGAGGATGATGCTTCTTCTTGCCGGCACACCCGATGACGGTGCCGGTCTCGATTACTATATTGTTCATGCCGGCGGCGAATCGCTGAGTAAAGCGGTTAGACTGGTTTCGCAAATCCGTGCAAAGGGGTTTTCGGTCGAGATCGAACCCGATGCGGGCGGATTCAAGGCTCAGATGAAAAAAGCGAACAGGGAAAAAGCCGCACGGACCATCATCATCGGCGAGGATGAAACGGCTCTGGATAACGTGACAATCAAGGAGATGTCCGGCGGTGGCCAGGAAACGGTCGGCCTTGAACAATTCCTGCGATCACTGCGGGATGATCGGATAAAATGACGTGGAAACCGCCAGCCTGATCGACGGGACTTTCAAGCGGAGCGGGATCTCCTTGACAGAAAAGGAGCTGGCCGGCTTCTGCCTTCTCTACGATCTTATTGTATCGCATAACGACGAACTCGATCTTACCAGAATCACAAGACCCGAGGACATCATCGTCAAGCATTTCATCGACTCGACCTTTGTTTTAACGCTTGCCGATATCCCCTCCCCTGTTCTGGACATCGGAACAGGGGCCGGATTCCCCGGAATACCGTTGAAAATAATGAATTCCGGTTTACGGGTCATCCTGGCAGAGCCGAAACACCGGCGTGTCGCATTCATGAAAATGGCAATCGACAGACTTGGCCTCACCAATGCCGAGATATACCCGCACTTGGTAACGGACCTGTCATTTTTCGATGTCCGTGGTGTTATCACAAGGGCGCTGGAACCGGTGAAAGAGACGCTTGAAAGGGTGGATCATTTTCTGCCCGCGAATGGCCGTGTTCTTTTCATGAAGGGTCCGGGCGTGGATGGGGAGCTTTCAAGAGAAGGAGGGGAAAGCGTCGCCGGATTTGAGATAGAGGATGACAAACATTATACGCTTCCCGGGACCGAACACCGGAGACGACTGCTGATATACAGAAAAACCAGGTCTGATGTTTCAAGGACCTACTGTATCATGCGGAATTCCGATGAACAGGTGGGCAATCCAATTTCATCAGAGGAGAACCGCCGATATCGAGAATTAAAAAAACTGACTTCCATAGAAGGAATGAAAAAGTCCGGGATGATGCTGGTTTCGGGGAAGAAAATCATTATTGAAGAATTGAATGAGAACAAACTGTCGATGCGTTCAATGGTGATATTCGACGGTTACATCGAGAGAGATGAAACACTTCGTAATTCAATCCATTATTTCGCGAAGTCCGGGAACCTTTTCGTATTAAAAAAAGCTCTATATAATCAACTGGACATAACCGGCTCGGAAGGCCCGATTCTTGTTACGGATATGCCTGCCCCCGA
This sequence comes from Spirochaetota bacterium, assembly GCA_041737965.1. Lineage (GTDB taxonomy): Bacteria > Spirochaetota > UBA4802 > UBA4802 > UBA5550 > JAFGJK01. The sequence goes on from JBGSQT010000027.1 coordinate 2,890, forward strand.
TGACTGGAGTAATATCAATGTACAGGGTTGCATCCTTGCGGTACCGTTTCAGGACCCGGTAAACGTCGGAGCGGTGATACGGTCCGCACTCGGTTTCGGGGTTAAGAAGATCCTTCTTTTAAGGGAGGCGGCAAATCCTTTTCATCCGAAATCAGTAAGGGCTTCCTCAGGCGCAGTATTCAGGGCGGAACTCTTTCGGGGCCCTTCGATAGTGGAACTCGGAGCCGCCTTCCCGGAACAGAATATAATGATGGTTACACTGGATCGGGACGGCAGTCCGCTGGATGATTTCGAGTTTCCTGATAATTTCATCCTCATCCCGGGTCTTGAAGGCCCCGGGCTTCCGGAAGATCTGAAAATCGGCGCGGTGTCCATCCCCCTCGACAACGGCGTTGATTCACTCAATGGCCCCGCGGCAGTGGCCGTAGTACTCTACCGATGGCGTCTGGGTTCTTCCGGGGTCAGAGCCTGTTAAGAATCTAATCGCCCTCAAATTCACAAAGCGCGAACATTCGGTACCCCGCGTCCGCGATCGCCTTCCTGCCTCCCACATCGGGAAGATCGACGACGAATGCCATCTCCACCACCGCCCCGCCGAGCTTTTCTATCAGTTTCGCGCCGGCCATGGCGGTCCCTCCCGTGGCCAGGAGATCGTCCACCAGAAGCACCCGATCCCCCTTTTTTACCGCGTCGATGTGTATTTCGATTTTATCGGTGCCGTATTCCAGCTCATATTCGTGGTTCACCGTTTGAAACGGGAGTTTCCCCGCTTTTCTGATAGGCACGAAGCCTTTGCCGAGGGCGTGGGCAAGGGCGCCGCCGATGATAAACCCCCTGGCCTCGAGCCCCGCCACAACATCGATCTCCATGCCGGAATAACGTTTCGTCAGTTCCCTGATCACGATCATCAGCCCCTCACTGTCATGAATGAGGGTCGTGATGTCGCGGAATATGATTCCTGCTTTGGGGAAATCCGGAATGTTCCTGATTTTTGATTTGATAATGTCCGCTATGTCAGCCACCGCAGCCTCCAGTAATCATTCGTCTTTTTTCAGAAGATCGGCACACAGGTCCATGAGGCTCCTGGCGCGCATGTAAAATTTCTCCAGCGCGTCGATCCCGGGATATTTCGAGTAGACCGCCATTATCCTGACAGCGACGTGGTCAAGAATATGGTACATGTCCGCCACCCTGTTTTCATCGTACTCGCTTTCAATCGCCCTGAAAACTGCATCGCGAAATGACTGCCTGTCGAAAACAATACGATCGTACCCGTCAAGATCCTCAAGAAAATCACGGCAGTAGAAGGCGATGGTTTTCTGCAGGTTCAGGAGATCGCGCATGTTGCGTACCTGAAAACAGATTCGGCGCATACGACCCGCGCGTCAAGAACATATTGCCTGACGAGGTCCATTACATGGTCATTCCTATGGGGATGACTTTATAGAGGGCGATGCCCCACACGAAATGCCGGGTATCGTCGATCGCCAGAAAAAAACCGACATTGAGGTGTTCAAAATCAAAAAGCTCCGGATACACGTTGAGCCGGTACTGGTACTGTTCCGTCGCGTTGACCAGAAGGGTCACCAGCGGGGCGTCTTTCCTGTCCCAGAATATCCCGCCGGCGGTCCTGATTTTCCTGAGGTAATCTCTCTGCGTGTCCCTGGCCGGATCAAATGGCTTGGTCACCGATATCCCCACACCGTAGGACAGACAATCGGTATCGCTGATCCTGAAACTCGCGCCAAGGAGATAATTCATGCCTATATAAATGAAGGGACGCACAGTCTCGCCAAAGGCATAAGGCCGGAGCACGAAGCTGGTGCCGACGTTGATGAATTTAAGCTGAGACAGGCTGAAAATGGGCTGGCTGGACCAGTTTCGCATCTGGAGCGTATCATGGAAAAAAGCGGCAATATCGTCATCAAGAAACAGGAGCGGCCCCAGCAGGTCAAAAATCAGGAGATCGGCGATGAAATCATGGCTGGTGAGGACCTTGTTGTTGTACTCGATCGCCTCATTTCCGTATTCGGCCGCGTAAAACGTGATGAATGAAAGCAGGTAGGGAACCGGAAATCCGTGGTACTCGTACCACTCGGCAAGCGTTCTGAATTCATAACCGCCTCCCATGAGATGAAGCGTGATGTTTGGGAGAACGCGCTCGCTCAGCATTTCATCGCTGAAAAACTTCGCCCACCCCCCGTCCTTGTTTATCGCCCGTATTGGATTGGATATTTTATCGAACAGCCTGCGGTGATTGATAAAGTAATCGTTCTGCGGAAACGCCGCGGGAACCTGGGCGCTGTCGAAGGCGATATTTATATACATTGTTACCGGCAAAAAGAGATATCTGGATGATTGCGCCGGATCGAAATTGATATACCTGCGGGTTTTTGTATCCTCTTCAGACGCGTCTTCTGCCGCAAGCCGTCCGGGACCAATCGTCACGATAAAGAGAAGGCAGAGGGTTCCGCTGATAAACCGCATGATTGGATTCGCGTTCATGTGTATCATCTGTCTGCTTGGGAATAGATCTTCAAATAATACATTCCGGCAAAAAAATACGCTACAGCCCATTGTTAGTTTAACAGTATTAAATCAATTCATTTTCAATATTTTTTCCATTTAAATCCAATAAAAAAGCAAAGTGTTGTATTCCAGACCGGACATTCTGAAAGACAATATTGCGTTGACCTGCCGTGTCCTGTCCGTAATTGTATCATTACAAATCATCAAATGGACTCATGGAGGATTCGTGGGGGGAGATTACACGCGTACGCCGATACTATTTTCATGGAGCAGCGGCAAGGACAGCGCCCTGGCGCTACAACGCATTGTATCAGAAGACCGATATGATGTGACCCTTATCACCACCATTACCGAAGAATACGGAAGGGTCAGCATGCACGGCGTCAGGGAGAGACTCCTGGACATGCAGACAGCCGCCATCGGATTTCCGGTGGAAAAAATCCGTATCCCGGCGCAATGCAGCGACCAGAAGTACGGAGAGATCATGACGCAGGTCCTCGGCCGGCACCGGGAAATAGGTGTCGAGTCGGTGGTATTTGGAGACATACACCTCGAGGACATACGACACTACCGGGAAAAAAACCTGGCAAAAGCGGGAATGAAAGGGATATACCCCATCTGGGGTGAAAACCCCTTGGAACTCTCACGATCTTTTTTGCGCCTCGGATTCGGCGCAGTGATCACCTGCGTAGACGCAACACTCCTCGACGGCGGATTCTCCGGCCGCCCGTACGATGCCGCGTTTCTGGCCTCTCTCCCCCCCGGCGTCGATCCCTGCGGGGAACTCGGCGAGTTCCATACATTTGTTCACTCCGGGCCTCTATTCTCAAACCCGGTGCCTTTCGTCACCGGAGAAACCGTTGTCAGGGACGGACGATTCTATTTTACGGATATTTTGAGCAGTCAGCCTCCCCTTTCCGCGCTATAAAACTTTTACTTTTTCCGCCATCCGGTCGTTTCCCCTTCAGAGACGCGCCCCGCCCGGCCGCAGACAGCCCGCCGGAATCCTTGCGCGTCTCCGGAGGACAGAGGTGTACACGCCTTTCCGGTGTCGGATTACGCGGTGTCATGTTCAGACAGCCGTCGCATCGCTCTTCTTATTACTGAGCGCGGCCTACGGCAGCCCGAAATTCCGGAGCTTTACCGAGGACAGAAACCGGTTCGAACATTACGTGGACAGGGCAGAGGACGCGGCCGGCGGTTCGGAATGGCAGGCGATGGTGCGCGTCGGCAGGGAGGAGCTGGAGGCGGAATGGGAGCGCGACGCGGGGAGAGAAATCGACCGCGAGATTCGGGACAGGGGGGGCGATGAACGCTTGCGGCCCGAACTGGAGAAAGAGCAGGATGAAGCGCTGGCCGAGTGGGAGACCATGGCTGACGAAATGACCGCGAAGGAAGAGGGGAAATGGTACGCGTCAAGACTCAACATCCTGTACGGCGATTTCGACAGGGGCATGATCGATGCCGCGCTGGAGGAGGCGAAGACGAGCGCCTCCCCGGACGTGTGGAATGCGAAGGTGCGCGCTACCGTGGAATCGGTGTCCGACACCTGGGACGCGCAGCTGGAGGCGCAGCTGGATCAGGCCCGGTACGGCGGCGCCGTGCTGGACGAAAGGGTGCGGGAATCGTACCTGGCGGAGATCGAGAGGATACGGCAGGAGCTTTCGGGGCGGTTCGACCTGGAGCGGAACACGATTGTGTACCGGGCGTACAACCGTTTCATCACGGACCTGATGATCGACCTGGATTCCCTGCGGGTAAAGAGCGACGCGGAGAAGGGCTCCGAGGTTGCGGGCCGGATCATCGCGGACACGGAGGAGGCGCTCCGGAGCGGTGAGGAAACAATTCTGCGCCGGCCCGGCGGCACGGACGCGGGCGCAAACGAGCTCGATTTGGAGGGGCTCGGCGACGGCTGGGAGGAGCGGCTCCGGAACCTCGTCGAAAGCGGCATGAACAGGTGGCAGGCGGCGCTGGACCGGCTGTATGACGACATGGCGGCCTGGCAAAGCGACGCGGCCGGCGCCTTCGACGCCGGAAACGAGGCGTGGAAGGCCGCCTACGACAAATTGTACGACGCCAAGGAGGCGTGGCGGAAAAAGATAACCGGCGAGGTCGACGGGGCGATCGGAAAGTGGCGGGACCGTGAGGAGAGCCTCAAGGAGAACCTGGAGCGGTCGCGGAAGGACTTCGAGAGCTACGCGCGGACGCTGAACGACCAGTGGCAGAGCCACTCGTCGGGACTGTCGGATATGAACCGTACCGGCGCGCGCATCTACAGCGAGTCGCTGGACAACGTCCGGTGGCTGAACACCATGATCGACCGGTACCAGGGACGGGGCGTGTATCAGAACAACACGGCGGAGCTTGAAAATTTCCTGAACGACCTTTCGAAGAACCGCATCCGGAGCGTGAAGAGCGCGACCCCGCTCGAGACCCTCAGCGGCTGGTTCGGCATGACGACATACGCGGAATGGCTCACGGTGCGCACCGAGCTGGCCGGCGCGTCATTCAACTCGGACAGGGACACGCTCACCGAGCGGTACCGTGTGGTGATCGTGAAGCACAAAAACGGAATGCACGACGACAGATGGTATTTCGACGCGCAGGAGACAGTGGACTCTTTCGAGTGCGAAAACGTCGTGAACGACGATTCCGACGCGAAATATAAATCCGCCTATTTCATCTACTCGCGCGAGCTGGACCAGTGGGAAAAGTTGCGGGAGACGATGAAGGCGATCGTGAACGATACCGAGACGGCCATGCACGACGGGAACATGCGGGGCCTCGGCGGCCCCGGTTACCTGGTGCACTCGGGCTATGCCGGCGACCCGTATCTGATGACCGGAGCGGAGGAGGCGCTGGCCCTGGCCCGGCGTGAAAAGGAGTACTGGGAGCGCCGGCTTGCGGTGGCCGCGGCGGTAAAGGAGTACGCGGAAGCGGCGAAGCGCGAGAGCGCCGGGACCACGATACGGAACAGGGACGCGGCAGGGGCTGAGATGGCGGCGGCGCGCGGCGCCTACGAGGCGAAGCTCGGCGAGATATCCGCGCTGGCGGAAAACCTGTCCGCCATACAGGGGCGTAAGCCGGCCGATCCCGGCGATACCGAAGGCCTGGCTGACTGGAATAAAAGCATCGCGGCATACACCGGGAAGCTTGAGGCGGCGCAGAAGGAGCTTGAGGAGGAGGAGACGAAGTTCCGGGCGCTGCAGCGGGCCGTCATTTTGCTTGAGAACAACCGGGACGTCTCCTTCGTGGAAAAGGAGATGAAGGACATCGAGCTGAACCTCGTGCGGATCGACAGGGAGTTCTCCGAAAAGAGCTTCGAGTATTACCGGAAGTGGCGCCTGGCGGAGGAGGCGGGGCTGGCAGCCGGGTTCGCCGGGACCTATGCAAAGATCATCGTGTCGCGCGAGGAGGCGAAAGAGGCGGCACGCGCCTTTTCGTCCATTGTCGCCGGCGGGGAGACGGAGGAACGGGTGCTCACCTGGATCGCCGCGCTGGAGGCGGTAAAGGAGACGGTGTGGGGGGACGAGGCGGCGGCGCGCTACGGAGCCCTGGCAGCCGCGAAAAAGGCGTGGGACGACGCCGGCGGGGACGGCAGGGAGGGCGCGTGGAACGCGCTCCGCGCGCTGGTCCGGTCGGAATATTCAGAGCTCAACGGAAGCTTCACCGCCTGCGACCGGCTTTACCGGGCCATGCGGGACCGGAACCTGGACGTGCATTCGTACAGCCGGAAGGAGGCGTCGCTGGACAGCGCCATGCGGCGCGACACGGCGGAAATAAGCGGTGACGCCTTCGGGATGATCGGCGCCATGATGGACGCGCTGGAACTGGCCGATTCGAGGACCCGTGGTTCCCTGATCGAGGCGCTCTCCGGGGAGCTCGCGAAATACCGGTACCGTTACGGCGGGGACAACCGTGAGTACGCGGCGCGCTACGCGGCGTACAGATGGGCCGAGGTTAACCTGAAGAGCGTATCGCCGGAGAACTGGGCGGCGTTCCGGAAAAATGTCAGCGACGAGGAAGACGCGGCTGACGATATCGCCGATCTGTACAATGACTACGCCGGGTTCGATCCGGAGGCGGTAAAAATGTTGGCGGACGCCGGAAGCGGGAGGGCGCGCGCCGTTCTGCTCGAATACTGCACTCCCGGCTCGTCGTTCTCCATGGGACCGTATCTCGCCGACGCCGGGTACGACGCCGCGGCTGCAGACGACATCATTCGGGCTGAAGCCTCGTTCGTATTAAACCACTCAGGGTTCTGGACCGGCGCGGGCATCGCCGCCGCCGACTTCACCGCGTCCATACTGGACTTCATGAATGCATCGGGCGGCGTCATGACGATCACCGAAGAGTCGGTGCGGGGGATGAACGCCGCGCAGCTTACATACGCGGCGGAACTGCTGGGCGACTACGTCGCGGAAAAAGGGGACGCCCTACCCGCCGCGCTCCGGGAGCTCGCCGGCACTGTCCGGGAGGCCCGTGAAAAACTCGGCCTGTACCGGTTTATCTCCGAAAACCGCGGTATGGAGCACGCCGCGGCGCTGCGGGACGAGGCGGTGAGGCGGGCGGAGACCGCG
>JBGSQT010000001.1:0-108475 GCA_041737965.1 Spirochaetota bacterium
CCGGTACGCGGTAATGCGCCTTTACGGTCATGGATCGATAATAAAATGGTTCCGCTTGCGCTCATCATCATATAAAAGAGGAATCTCTTCATGAAATGGAATTCCCATTGATTTGACCGCGTCGACGAATTCCTGTGCCGACATTTTAAAAGATGAGGTGTTGAAAATCATGTACCGGTCCACATCGTCGGTATGGCGAAAAAGCAACGAAGGCATGTCGTTTTCTCTGCTGACGTTATCGCTGTGAAAATGGTTTTTTGTATATTGAACCTGCTTGATTTCTTCAGCAGGAAGCAGATACGCCTCCTCCGCGCCGTAATACTGAAGATAGAGCGCGCAATAATTTTTCGTGATATATATACCGTAGGGGTGGTTGCCGGCAGCTATGCGGCGGCGGACCTGAATTTCTCTGATATAGTTTGAAAGCAGCCAGTATAATCCGAAAACGCAACTGAGGGCAAGTATACCGAAAAAAATATAGGAACCGGTGTCATACTCAACCGTGCTGACGAAGAAGAGTATCGTGGCAAGAAATACAGCAAGGGGTACGCCAAGGATAAGAGTAATAAACGTACTCAGGGCCTTGTCGGTGATCGTCTGCCTGAAAAAGACCACTCCGCCGGCATTCCTGTTGTTAATCGTCTCCTTTACTTCCTGAGGGAGATTCATGAACTGTGACTGGATAAGTTTCCGCATACCTGTTATGGTCCCTTACATATATTTGCTTGTGGCAAGAGCCGGCCATCCGGAATGAGCCGAACCAGTATCTGCGACAAGGCAATAAAGATATTAAACTTTGTCATGAAAGGTCAGTCAATCCAATATTAATCCATTTCATGTCTGATAAACGATTTCATTGATGAGATGGCCCATCAGATCAAAATATTCAGAGGTCCGGATATCATCACCGCTGACGTGCTCTTCGGGAAGATCGCCGAGGTGGCGGACCGCACCGCCTTCGAGCAGGTGCTGGTGAGTGAAATTCCGATTTCCTGCCGGGGTATTTTCCTATTGTTACTTTTATCAGGATTTTTTTTAATACTGAAATCCTTCTCCATTATATTTATGAAAGACTTATTATGCTCTGGTGCTGAATAATTTTTTTGCTGATTCCATAAACAGAAAAACGATAACCCCTGATAAAACAGCGACCGACATGTTGAATGCATTCAGTGGCTGGACATCAAAAAAATAGCTTAGTACTGGTATGTACAGAACCAGGCACTGTAAAAAAACCACAATTATAACCATTAGCACCATAACCGGGTTGCCAAAGAGACCGATCCTGAAAATTGACTGGCTTGTAGAACGGGATGACAGTGCCTGGAAAACCTGCATAAATGTCAGAGATGTGAATATCATTGTGCGCCATTCAGGGCGTCCCGTGAAAAAGTACCATGAGCCAAGTCCAAGCGCGATTGAACCAATTATAATGCCTGCGAGCAGTGTCTGGAAACCGATGCCCCGTGTAAAAATTCCCTCTTTGGGTGAATAAGGCTTTCTTTTCATTGTATCTGCTTCGGGATTTTCTACTCCCATTCCAAGGCCGAGAAGCCCGTCAGTCATAAGATTCAGCCATAGCAGCTGCAGAGGAAGCAATGGAATAGGTTTTCCCAGGAATGGTGCAAGAAGCATTACAAGAACTTTCGCGGTATTGCCAGCAACGCTGAACCGTATGAATTTTCGTATATTATCATAGATTGTCCTCCCTTCCTTTACCGCGGCAACGATTGTCGCGAAGTTGTCATCAAGAAGCACAAGATCGGAGGCCTCTTTTGATACATCCGTGCCAGTAATGCCCATGGCGACTCCTATATCCGCCTTCCGGAGGGCAGGGGCGTCGTTAACACCATCACCGGTCATTGATACGATATGCCCATTATTCTGGAGAGCCTGAATTATTTTGATTTTATGTTCGGGGGCGACCTTAGCGAAAACATTTACGTTAGTGACCGCGGCACTCAGTTCATCCAATGACATCTGTTCTAACTGAGAGCCAATAATGGCGCTCCCTTCACCGGTTATTCCGAGCTGGCGTGCAATTTCAACGGCAGTTAGCGGGTGGTCACCTGTTATCATGACAGGTCGTATTCCGGCGCTAAGACATGTGGCTACTGCGTTCTTCACCTCCGGTCTCGGAGGATCAATCATGCCAAAAAGCCCGACCATTGTAAGATCATTTTCAATGTCAGAATCTGCATCTGGCGGAATATTCTCAAACAGCCTGAAAGCGACGCCCAGCACCCTCATCCCCTTTGAAGCCATCCGGTCATTTGAAGCGGATATTTTTGATTTCCATTCATCATCAGCGGGCAATGCCTTGCCGTTTACCCATATCCAGTTAACTTTTTCCAGAAGTCCGTCTACACTCCCCTTTGTGAATGAGATGTACATTCCAGGTTTAATAAAATCGGGCAGGTAATCAAAACCTCCTTCAGGGATTTTATGTATCGTTGTCATTCTTTTCCTTTCCGAATCGAAGGGCACCTCTTTTGCACGCGGGAATGAAATGTCAAGAGAAGGTTTCATGTAACCCATCTTGGCTGCAGCAGCAACCAGCGCTGCCTCAGTGGGATCTCCAAGGATATGGTAACGGTCCTCGCCCCTGTCTATCATCTGAGCATCATTGCAAAGAGAGCCGCCAACCGCAGCGAGTGAAAGTGAAGAATGGGCCGGTTCATCTTGCACGGGAAGATCGATTATATGCCCGTCTGCTTTTACGTTACTTAACAGGTCAAGTGTATGCCCGGCAACATCAAGAATTACAACGGTCATTCTGTTTTCTGTGAGGGTTCCTGTCTTATCGGAACAGATTACCGTGACAGAGCCCAGGGTTTCAACAGCCGGAAGCCTGCGAATCAGTGCTTTTCTTTTCAGCATCCTCTGCGCGCCCAGTGCAAGAGTTATAGTTACTACTGCGGGGAGTCCTTCAGGTACTATAGCTACCGCCACGCTAACAGCTGTTAACAGCATATGCTTAATATCGTCCCCTCTCCATATGCCAAGAATAAAAATCAGAAGAGATATGCCGAAACCTATAAGCGCAAGAGTTCTGCCGAGAGAGTCGAGCCTGCGCTGGAGAGGAGTCTGTTCGTGGCGTACATTCTGGATTAAACCCGCGATTTTGCCAAGTTCGGTCTGCATTCCCGTTGACACAACAACGGCAACGCCTCGCCCCTGTGTAACAACCGTACCCATGAATGCCATGTTTTTCCTGTCGCCAAGCGGGATGTTTTCCTGGGGAAGAGGGGCTGATATTTTTCCGACAGGTTCTGATTCGCCTGTAAGAGCCGCTTCCTGTATGCTGAGGTTTACTGCTTCTATAAGCCGCAGGTCGGCCGGTATTATGTTTCCGGTTTCAATATTTACTATGTCGCCGGGTACGAGCTCCCGGGCTGAAATTTCAGAAAGAACACTGTCGCGCAGTGACCTTACTCCGGGCACTGCCATTTTTTTCAGCGCAGCTATGGCCTTTTCAGCACGGTACTCCTGTATGAAACCCATGATTACAAAGAGAACGACGATTGAAAAGATTGCGGTTGTATTCTTGAAATCTCCAAGTATTCCGGAAATAACAGCGGCTCCAATCAGGATTAGTACCATTGTCGCAGCGATCTGTTCCCGGAGAATCTGAAATGGGGAACGTCCATCCTTTTCAACGAGTTCATTAGGACCTTCTGACTTTAGGCGTTTGGTTGCCTCCTCAGAACTGAGGCCTTTATCAGAGGATGTGTTAAAATGTTTAAGGACATCTCTAATTTCAATAATATGCCATTTCATAATTAGCCTATTTATGGATTATTTTTTTTCAGATTCATGATTATATAGGGTAAAATTGTATTTACTTTTTAAAAGTAGATACTGTCAGTGTTTTAATCGGATAATAAATCCTGCCAAGAATTTAACTGTCTATGGTATAAAATTCAATAGTTTTATTAATAAAGTAATTTTTCAGCTGATAATTCAATCCGAAATATTTAAATATAAAAATTTGATTATCTGTTACAATAAATTCTGATTATTACATTTAAAGATAAATAGTTTTTAATGTCTATTTTAGAATAATCATGGTTAACGATATTAATAGTCCTATTTATAAATAACCGGGGAAACATTCATGGTTAATCGGGTAAAAGAATTTTTTAAAAGCATTTTAAGGATAAATGATTCATCAACAAGGCTTTCTCGAGGGATAGCTATTGGGTTTTTTTTCGGAGTGAGCATATTTTGGGGGCTGCAGATTGTACTGGCACTGGCGTTTGCCCAGTTCTTAAATGCCAACAGGAAAACTGCAGTTATTATGACCGCGGTAAGCAATCCTTTTACCACTCCATTTATTTACCCTCTATGTTATAAAATCGGTCATTTTATAATTAATGATCCTGAGAGAAGTGTTGATTACGGTTCATTGGTTTCTGTTAAGGATATAATTAATCTGGGGCTGCCGTTTCTTGAAGCAATACTGGCAGGTACAACTTTTGTAGGAATTGCGGGCGGAGTGTTGCTTTATATCATTTCAAAAATGTATCTGGATAAAAGAAAATATTCCGCTAATTGAAAAATTTCTTGCAATTCGGAAAATCCTGCCGGAATTAATGCTGAGATTAATATATTAATTATATTATTTTACGGAAGGTGATTTATGTTAACCAAATCTGGACAGAAGCTTGCTGAAGTAATTAAAAAGGCAATTGATGATCATGTTGTAACAACCGCTGAATATGAAGAGATATACAGTATAGCAAATGAAGACGGAATACTTGATAGTCATGAACGTCTTTTGCTGCAGGAATTCAAGGATATGATTGCCCAAAAAATTATTAAGCGTGTTCCGTGATTATTCCGTTGTCTTTGAGATAAAAAATCTCCCGGCTGCTGTACAGCAGAAAGGAGGGATTTCATCTCGAAGATCAGACAGCTGATAACTGATAAAGGCATGGTTAATAAAAGAGTCCTGTGTGTTAAATTTTAATGAAGAGACTGAATTGCTGCCGGTGAAGCTTCCCGGCACGCCGGATCAGATGAAATTGTAGTATTGCCTGCATGATAATATCAAAACCGGTGTGGTGTCTTATATCGCGGTTGATTTATTGTGCAGAACGGCATTAAAAAAATTCTATATTCTTCTCCTGAGTATGCCATGTATGTGCATGCTGTCATCGAATTTAATCAGATATATGCCGCTGGATCTGGCGATATCAACCGCACTGCCGTCCTTTTGAAAGATACCAATCACCGTAATCATTGAATCCATGTTTTTTTCATTAATCGGATAGATCGCTTCCAATTTCTCTCCGATTCTTATCGGATTGAAGATTTTTACATATACGCTGTTATTGTCCGCGCCTTGAGCAATCGCATAGCCGAGAAAGAGGGCTTTTTTCACCATGGGAAGCTCTCGAAATCCCATGGAACCGAATTCGTTGAATAGGTCATCAGTGTAAGGTCTGTGGCTTACAAGATCAAGTTCATCCTTCCAGAACGGAAGCAGTGTGTTGAACATATCCGTCCCCGCATGCTTTACAGCTTCCTTGTATATTCTTGTGATATTGGCGACGTAATAGAGTGATTTCATCCGGCCTTCAATCTTGAATGCTGACACTCCCGCATCGATATACTCCGGGATTTTTTCAATCAGGCAGAGGTCCATCGAAGATAATATCTCGGTACCACCGGAAATCTTTTTGCCGGAATCATCAACAGGCGGGTATTCGATAATATCCAGATAACTGCCGGGGCGTTTTTCTTCAATTAACGTATATCGCCATCGGCACGGGTGTGAACAATCTCCTCGGTTCGCGTCGCGTCCGGAAAGGTACCGGCTTAAAAGACAACGGCCGGAATAAGACACGCATAGTGCTCCGTGGACAAACACCTCGATCTCGGAATCGGTATTATCCCGTATCAATTTAATCTCTTTTAATGTTGTCTCTCTGGCGAGAACTATCCTGTCAATACCGGCTTTGTTCCAGAATTTTACCGACATGTGGTTGAGCGTGGACATCTGAGTCGATAAATGGATTTTTGACGTGATACCCGCTTCCTGAAGCAGCATGAGCATGCCTGGATCTGAAACCATTATCGCATCGAAACGATTCCGCCGGATTGATTTAATATAGTCCTTTACCAGGGTTATTTCTGATTCATGAAGATAAGAATTCATCAAAAAGATTGTTTTCACATTCCTTTCGGAACAATAATCTATTGCTTCGGCTATATCTTCATTGGAAAAATTATCCGCTTGAACTCGAAGATTGAAATTGTCCCCGCCGAAGTAAACCGCGTCAGCTCCGTAATTAACCGCAACTTTAAGCTTTTCAAGGTTTCCCGCCGGTGCGACGATTTCCGGAACTCTATTGGTCTGTAATCCCATCTCTATGCCTTTTTATTGCCCTAAGGTGTTCACGGTACGTCCTGGAAAAATAATGAGATCCGTCTTTTTTTGCCACAAAAAACAGAAAATCACTGTTTAATGGAAACGCCGCTGCGGATATGGATTCTCTTCCCGGTGAACATATCGGTGTCGGCGGAAGGCCAACAACCCGATATGTGTTGTACGGTGAATCCACCTTTAAATCGCCATATGTGAGTTTACCGCTAAATTTTTTTAATGCGTAACGTACAGTAGGATCGCAATCTAATTTCATCCCCTTTATCAATCTGTTATGATATACGGAGGAGATCATGCGCCTTTCTTTTGGTAACTTTGCTTCTTTCTCGATGAGTGATGCCATTTTGAGGATTTCATAGGGGGTCAGAGCATGTAAAGATGAATTATCTGGGGTCAGAGCATGCAAAGATGAATTATCTGGGGTCAGAGCATGCAAAGAATCGGTTAAAACACTGAACATTTGTTTAGACATCACTGAAATAATTACAGAGGGATCGGACTTGGGAGGAAACTGATATGTATCGGGGAAAAGATATCCTTCAGCGGTATCCCCATTGATGCCGAGTTTTCGTAAAAAAGGCCTGTCGCCGCAGCGTGCGAGAAACATTTCACGGTCGGTTATTCCGAGCGAATCGAGCCGATCGGCGATCTGATGCATTGTGAAACCTTCAGGGACCGTAATTCTTACCGCTGTACTGCCGGGCCGTGATATTCTCCGCAGTACCGTGAGAGCGGTCATACCTCCGTTTATTCTGTAGGACCCGGCATAAAGATACGGTTTTCCGCTTAATGCAAATATTACCATGAAGAAATGTCTGCTTCTGACGAGCCCGCTTTCGTCGAGACGGCGGGCGACACGCCGAACGCTCTCCCCGTTGTGTATCAGAAATCCGGAGCTGCCTGTCCGGCCGGGAGGAGAATTCAAATAAAAAAAAGTTCCGGCAAGAATGAAAGCGGTTCCGACAGCAGCGGATAATTTGTGTAGCATTATCAATCCTCGGATATAATTTACGGTATCGCGGGTATCATCCGAATTTACACTGGGCTATCACCCGGTCCATATTCGGTACCAGCATATCCTGTACCAGTTTGCCTCTCACCGGGATACCGTCCAGTTCATCAATGATTTTTTTGTTTCCTGCCGCGCTTTTCGGGTATTCGGCGTATTCAGTCGTAAATAAGGGCATATTCAGGTGCCGTGCCGATTTTGCCGCTTCAAACACGCCGCCCGATTCGGGAGCCTCGACGATATACACGGCCCTGGAAAGGGCGCACACTATTCTGTTGCGGATCATGGCGGAGAACTGGTCCATCTCCCTGGAGGGGTAAAAGGGGGAGGCGATGGCGATTCTCTCCGGATCGAACACTTTTTCGAGAATGTGCGGTATTTTGTGGTGGAACACGCCGTAGGGGACCAGGGCCGCGGTCACGCCCCCCTGTTCAAGTGCCGATCGGTGCGAGATCTGATCAACACCCCGGGCATAGCCGCTGAAGACGGCGCATTCATGGGATACCAGTTCTCTGGCGGCGTTGTAGGCTATCAGCTCCCCCTTGTCGCTGACGTCACTGTCGCCCAGGACAGCCGCGCCCCGTTTTTTCAGAATATCAGTCCCGCTCAGGCAGTACAGAAAGGGGGGATGCTCGTTCCCGAGGACCTCCAGGAGCCTCTCGGGATAAGTGTCAGAAAAAAATGGTATCACGCTGATCCCCCCCTCGAGACAGCGTTCGTAATCCTCCTCAACGGAAGGAATCTGTTCTTTTAACAGCGGTATTAACCTGCTCACATTTTCACGCAGAGAAATTTCATTATGGATTTCCGTTGGGCTGCAGTCTGCTATGTCGGCAATCGACAGCCCTCGCCCCGTGAGGGAGCGATGTACTTCACCGAGAAGGGAGGGACCCATCCCATGCACCCTGCTCAAGGCGAGCCAATATTTTGTATAATCCATTGGTTTTTCCCGAATTTATAGTACTGGCTACATTAGGCTCACGGGACGGTATTTGTAAATAAATTCTTTCTTTTTAAATTAATTTCCGTTGACACATGGGAGAGGGTCTAATTAATGAATATTGAATGATAGAGGTTATTTTTTTACGGGCTGTGAATATATATAAAAAACAATACAGTTATGAGGAGGTTTTATGGCTCTTAATCCACTGGTAGATTCCCGAGATGTTCGTTTTGCCCTCTTTGAAGCACTTGAAGTAGAGAGTTTAACTAAACTGGAAAAATATTCCGCCTTCAGCAAGGATGATTTCGATAGCTTTATTGATCTGGCGGAGACCATCGCGGTTGAACAGCTCTATCCTACATTCGCCGATGGCGACAAGGAAGGGTGCACCTACATACCCGAAACCAAGGAAGTGAAAATTCCCAAAAGCTATCATACGGCGCTCAACAAATTCTATGAAGCGGGTTTCGGCGGAATAGATGTCCATGAGGAATGGGGCGGCATGGGAGTTCCCCAGGCCATTACCTGGGCGTGCAACGAGTTCCTCTGCGCGGCCAATTATCCGCTTATGATGTATCCTGGTCTCACCCACGGAGCGGCCGAGCTTATCGAAGTCTTCGGAACTCATGAGCAGAAGGAAATGTATCTCCCGAAGATGTACAACGGAGAATGGGGCGGCACCATGTGCCTTACCGAGCCGGACGCAGGCTCCGATGTGGGTGCGCTGAAAACGAAGGCGGTAAAGCAGGCTGACGGCACCTATCTGATTACCGGCCAGAAAATTTTCATCTCTTCAGGGGAAAACGACTATTACAAGAACAACATCCATCCGGTACTTGCCAGGATCGAGGGAGATCCTCCAGGAACGAAGGGTATCTCGATTTTCATCGTTCCTAAATTCATGGTGAAAGAGGACGGATCGCTCGGTGAAAGGAACGATGTCGAGTGCGCCGGTATTGAACACAAGATGGGTATCAAAGGATCGGCCACCTGTACGCTGAGCTTCGGCGACAACGGGAAATGCAAAGGTTTTCTGCTCGGCGAAGAGCGGAAGGGCATGAAGATCATGTTCCAGATGATGAACTTCGCCCGTATGGGCGTGGGGATGCAGGGTCAGGGGCTCGCGTCGGCCGCGTATATGCACGCGGTCACATATGCGAAAAACAGGCTCCAGGGCGTACACGTCACCCAGATGCTCAATCCGGAAGCGAAAAGCGTTACTATCTCGCAGCATCCAGACGTAAAAAGGATGCTCCTGTGGATGAAATCCCATGTCGAGGGGCAGAGAATGCTGATCTACTATCTCTACCTGAACTATGAGCTCCAGAAGCTTACCGAGGGAGAGAAGGCGGCGGAAGCTCAGGCGCTCATGGAGATCCTCACCCCCATCGAAAAAGCGGGATGCTCCGATAAATCCACGGAAATCGCAGGCGAAGCGATGCAGATTTACGGCGGATACGGATTCTGCGGGGAATACCCGATCGAGCAGATGATGAGAAACGCCAAAATCACCGCGATTTACGAAGGGACTAACGGAATCCAGTCCATGGACCTCACCATGAGGAAAATCCTCATGAACAAGGACCAGTACAACTACGTTGTCATGAAGAAAAGAATGATGGAAACCGTTGAAAAATCCAAGGGAATCGTGGAAGACAAGTACATCGACCTCGTGGTCCGCGGAATCCAGAAACTTGACGAAGTGATTGAAATGATGAAGGGACAGATGGCGACCGGCAAGTTCCTGCATCTTTTCATGAACGCCACACCTCTCCAGCAGGCAATGTACATGCTGGCAATGGCGTGGATGCACCTCTGGGCACTGAGGATCGCACAGCCGAAAATGAAGGAGCTCGTGGGTGATACCAAGGGCGCCGACAGGGACAAGCTTCTGAAGGAGAATTCCGAAGCCGCGTTCTATTCCGGTAAAGTGCTGTCGTCTCAGTTCTATCTGGGCGCCGAGTTTCCGAAATATTTCGGCAAAATCGAGGCGTTACTGCTCGGCGAATCAGCGGTAATAAAGGCATCGGACGAGATTTTCACCGGAGCGCTTGCAGAATAAGACTGAATTTAATATCGAACATAAAAAGGGGACGGCCTGAAGCCGTCCCCTTTTTTTTTACACGGGCCGATCGTTTATATGATGATATCATGCCGATTGGAGACACCGTGATTTTCTTTCATGAAACGAACCCCTATGTTCCGGTACTTCTTTCCATTCTCATCGCCCCTCAGCAGAGGTTTGTGTGGGAGCGGATAACGGATTGGAATCCCGACACTATTCTGTCCGAATTAAAGGAAAGAGAGGACCTGCGAACCCTCCCCCATATTGCCGCGGATTACGGTCCGGACGCGGCAGGTGCGGCGGGGAGAATCATCGAAAGGACGGCATCACAGGGAGTCAGGATCGTCCATTACTGGGAGCGGTGTTATCCGTCCATTCTCCGCCAGATACAGAATCCTCCAGTGGCGCTCTATGTCCGGGGGCCTCTGCCGGAGACAACACGCGTCGCGGTGGTGGGGACGAGAAAGGCCGATCCGATTTCGCTTCAGGTGTGTTATCGGTTGTCCTCGGAACTCTCCGGCGCCGGGATCACCGTGGTCAGCGGAATTGCCCTGGGAATAGATCGGGAGGCGCACCGAGGGGCGCTGCGCGGTCCCGGAGGGACCGTGGCGGTCCTGGCCAACGGTATTGATGTGGTCTACCCCGCTGCCAACGCCGACATTTTCAACGCCATCGGCGCCTCATCGGCATCGGCGATACTTTCGGAATATCCTCCGGGTGTGATCGCGGGAAAATGGACTTTCATCAGGAGGAACAGGATCATAAGCGGGCTTTCCCGGGGCACGGTGGTTGTAAAAGCGGGAGAAAGAAGCGGCGCGCTGATAACCGCCCGATACGCGGCCGAACAGAACAGGGAAGTGTTCGCGTGCCCAGGATACGCCTATAACGAGGAATACAGGGGCTGCCATGATCTTATCCGGAGCGGGGCGGTGCTGGTATCCGGAACCGGGGACATACTGCAGGAGATGGAGGGACTCGATTTTCACCGGAACCTGCCGTCACGGGGGGCGCCGGAACAGGTTTTTTTTGGGGTTAAACGGACCGGTTATGACGAAGATTCTATTGAGGGTAAAATCATCCAGGCGCTTTTGTCGGGTACCATGAATGCCGATGAATTGATTAGAAAACTCGGCTATGGAGCGGCCGAGTCAAACAGGGCCTTTATCAGGCTGGAACTTGATGGCGCGATTATAAGAAATGGAAATTTCATCTCCCGGGCCTGATATCGGAAAGCTCATGAGGAATGAAGGTATCCGTGACGCAATTATATGAAGAGGAGCTAGAATGAAAGTAAAATACGGCTTTTCTGCAATTCTGTCGCTTATGATTCTGTTTTCGGTGTTCCAGACGTTTTCCGTCCCTCCTTACGCGGGTGATATATATACGTTATATAAATCTGGATATTTCAGGGAGCTGGACAGGGGGTTTTCTGTGATCCTCGAATCATTCATGGGGATAAAGACACTGGGGCGTCCGGTGTTTGCATGGATATTTCTTCAGGACATCGAAAAAAACCAGGGGATAACGGTATCCCTTTACGACAGATTCGGGAGGAAGGTGACAGCGCCGGGCCTGTACGGCAGCGATCGGGACGCCGAGATCCGCGGAATTATAGAATCGGTGAACCCGGAGATTAAAGGGGGCGTCTCCGGAGGACGCTACCGCGCAATAATCCCGCTTAAATGCGAAAACAAATGCCGGATCTGTCATAATGAATGCGCAGAAAACAGTTATTTCGGCGCCATGGCTTTTGAACGTGATTATGACGCCGAAATCTACTATTCATCGGAAAGAGTGATCATTTTTTCCGTTTTGACTGTATTATTGAGCGGTCTTCTTTTTTTTGTGCTGAGATGGGACCCGGGGCGAAATGTGAAAGAACTATTTGACAAAAAATGACTGCCAATGATTGTATCGATAAATCCGATCACAGGAAGAATGTATGAAAAAAGACAGGATCACTCCTGATACGCTTGTCATTGTCGAATCTCCGTCAAAAGCGAAAACGATACACAAATATCTCGGCGACAAGTATGTCATCCTATCGTCTGTCGGCCACATAATCGATCTGCCGAAATCGCGTCTGGCAATCGACATCGACAACAGCTTCCGGCCGGAATATATCACCATCCGCGGCAAGGCGAAAGTCCTGAGCGAGTTGAAGAAACAGGCATCGTCCGTGAAAATGGTGCTCCTGGCGACAGACCCCGACAGGGAAGGGGAAGCGATCTCCTGGCATCTCGCCAATGCCCTTTCGTCGAAAAACGACAACATCAAGAGGATCGAGTTCAACGAAATCACTGAAGCGGCGATCAAGGAAGCGGTCATGCATCCGAGGGACATCAATATGAACCTGGTGAACGCACAGCAGGCCCGCAGGGTTCTTGACAGGATCGTAGGGTATTACATAAGCCCGATACTCTGGAAAAAAGTGAAGAAGGGCCTGTCAGCCGGCAGGGTCCAGTCGGTCGCGCTCAGGGTTATTTGCGAACGTGAAAAGGAAGTCGACCTGTTCATACCGAAGGAATACTGGTCACTGGACGTTGAAGCGGTGCATGGAACGAAAAGCTTCAAAGCCTCGCTCGTGGAAATCCGCGGGGTAAAGGCCGATCTTCGCGAGAAAAAAGAGACCGAAACCATCGCGGCGCAGCTTGAAGGGAAGACTCTCGTAGTTTCTGATGTAAAGAAACAGTCCAGAAAGAGGAAACCCCCTGCGCCCTTTATAACAAGCAAGCTCCAACAGGACGCGGCAAACCGCCTCGGGTACACCTCTCAGAAAACCATGATGATTGCGCAGCAGCTTTATGAGGGGGTGGAGATAACCGGCGAAGGCCCCGTGGGGCTCATAACCTATATGAGGACGGACTCGACCAGGGTGTCGAACGCCTCGCTTGAATCGGTGAGGGAATATATCGCATCGCATTTTTCCACCGAGTACCTTCCTGAAAGCCCCAATGTGTTTCAAAATAAAAAAGGGGCCCAGGACGCGCATGAGGCCATAAGGCCGACAGACGTGCGCCGCTCACCGGACGTGCTGAAAGGGGACCTGACAAGAGACCAGTACCGCCTCTATGATCTTATCTGGCGCCGCTTTATCGCCTCGCAGATGACCCCTGAGGTTTCGGAACTGACCTCTGTAATGCTTATTCAGGGGGATTACCTTTTCAGGGCCGGGGGGAGCACGGTTATATCCGCGGGATTCACCGCGGTTGAAAAGGAGAATAAAACCGAAAAAAATATTCTCCCCGAGATGGCCATAGGGGACAGCGCCCGGATCACCGGCATACTGCCGGAACAACATTTTACTTCACCACCACCGAGGTTCACCGACGCGTCGCTGGTGAAATTTCTGGAGGAATCCGCTATCGGGAGGCCTTCGACCTACGCCCCAACCATCGGTACGCTTATCAAAAGATATTACGTCACCAGGTCGGGAAAACAGCTGGTGCCGACGGTTCTGGGCAAGCTCGTGAACGATATCATGACACGTCATTTCGAGTCCCTCGTGTCCGTGGATTTTACCGCGAACATGGAGGGACAGCTCGACCTGATCGAGGATGAAAAATCGGATTACCTGAAAATGCTGAGCGATTTCTACGCGCCTTTTAAGTCCACCGTTGACGAGGCGGAAGTCAATATTTCCGAGATGAAGAACATCCTGGACGAGGAAACCGACGAGGTGTGCGAAAAGTGCGGCCGAAAGATGGTAAAGAAACTCGGAAAGTACGGTTTTTTCGTGGCCTGCACCGGCTTCCCTGAATGCAGGAATTCCAAGGCCATCACCCTCGGTCAATGCCCGAAATGCGGCAATGGGAGCATCATCAAAAGGTCCTCGAAAAAAGGGCGCGGGTCATTCTACGCCTGCACCACCTATCCCCAGTGCGACTTCCTTACAAGGGACGAGCCGACGGACAAGATCTGCCCGCAATGCTCAAGACTCCTTTTTCGGAAACGTATAAAAAATATCGGAGAGAGGCTGATATGCATCAACGAGGATTGCGGATATCATGTTGATCTCCTTGATAAAGCCGATGAGGAAAACGGCCAGCAGTGAACGATGATATTGATATTTTCATGCGCTATCTTCGCTTTGAAAAAAATTCATCTGAAAAAACGGTTGAGTCCTACGGCAGCGACCTCGCCCAGTTCACCGGTTTTCTTTCAGATGAAACGATCAGGGCGGGAGGGGTTTATGAAACACGCGCATATATTGAGGACGGCGGGATACTCACGGCGACGGTCACTCCCGCCGATATCACCGCCTTCATCGAGTTTTCCTACGATTCCGGCCTGAAACGGTCTTCCATCGAGCGGCGTATCGCCACACTGAAAAGCTTTTTCGGATTCCTCCACCGTCGCAATATCCTGTCACAGAATCCGGCGGAAAAAATATTCTATCCAAAAAGAGAGAAGCGCCTTCCAAAAAATGTCAACCACCGCCGCATTAATGAGATCCTCGAATTCCCCTGCGGGGTTTTTATCGATTACCGCGACAGGGCTGTCCTGGAGTGCCTTTACTCCACCGGCACCCGCGTGGGAGAGCTCGCCTCTGCCGATGTGTCAGGCTGCGACCTCACCGAGGGAAGACTCCGGGTGATGGGAAAGGGGAGCGAGGAGCGGATCGTTTTTATTAACGGCACGGCGGCCGGGTGCCTTACGGAATATTTCCGCGCACGGAAGGCGAAATTCGGACACGCCGAAGGGCCGCTTTTCGTGAACAACAGGGGGGGGAGGATCACCGAGCGCGGGATCTTCAACATAGTGCTCAAGAGGGCGAAACTGGCGGGGTTTATAGGGAAGATATCCCCCCACACCTTCAGGCATAGCTTCGCCACGGAGATGCTGAAAAACGGTGCCGACCTCAGGGCGTTGCAGGAAATGCTGGGGCACAAGCATCTGTCCACCACGCAGGTGTATACTCACACCACCAGGGAACAGCTTAAACGGGTCTACCGGAAGTATCACCCTCATTCAAAAATCGATTAAAGAGGGGAGGGCGATGCTCCCTTCGATGTAACCTCCGCCCAGCAGGTCACGATCCTCATCGTAAAAAACGGCCGATTGACCCGGCGAAACGCCGTACTGAGGATCGTCAAATACCGCGATGATCTCGCCTCCTGATTCTCTGATAAGCGACCATACCGGGGGCTGTGTCGATCTCGTTTTTACAAGGGCTCTGACCCCCCTCAGGTCTCCAGCTTTCATCAGGGCGAGTCCCGAAAGGATAATCGCTGATACCGCGAGCTCCTCCCTTCCGCCAACGATAATCCTGTTCCGCGGAGCGTCAATTCCGGTCACATAGAGCGGCCTGTCTGATGATATGCCGAGCCCGCGTCTCTGCCCGATTGTGTACCTGTGTATGCCGCGGTGTGTTCCCCGAACCCTTCCCGCGCCGTCCACGATTTCACCCTCCATTACCGGCGCGCAGGCCCTGGCCGCTATAAAGGCCGGGTAGTCGTTGTCCGGGATAAAGCAGATTTCCTGGCTTTCCGGTCTTTCCCTCTTCGCCAGATTGTGCCGCGCCGCGAGATTCCGCACCTCATCTTTTGTGTATTCGCCCAGAGGGAATACGGCGTTTTTTAGCTGCTCCTGGGAAAGCCGATAGAGGAAATAGGACTGGTCCTTGGACCTGTCCCTGTTCATCGAAAGATAAAGACGACCGCCGGTGCCCGGTTTTAATCGCACATAATGGCCGGTCGCGATTTTATCGCATCCCAGGGCTTTCGACGCCTCCATGAGTTTTCCGAATTTTATCATCACATTGCATTCCACGCAGGGATTCGGAGTGGATCCCGAACGGTATGCCTCACAGAACGGTTGTATCACGAATCCGGAGAAATCCTCCCTCAGATCGATTGTATGGTGCCGAAATCCGAGAGCGTCAGCCGTTTCTTTCGCGTCCGTTGCCGCATCGGAACTGAGCGGACCGCCGTGCGAAGGCTGATCGCCGGTCAATACCGCGGTTATGCCGATGACCTCGTGACCCTGCTCTTTCAGCAGGACCGCCGCCATCGAAGAATCTATCCCTCCGCTCATCGCGATTGCGATTTTCATCGCAGGTTCCTTTTTGCGCTATTGACCATCCGCTATTTTCCCCGGAAACGGGTATTTTCTACAATTATTTTATTTCATCGGAAACAGAAAACCCTGCGTGGTGCCGCGGCGGAGGAACTCATCCTCCACAGCCCGGGTTACCGTGCCCTTGTGACGGGACCAGAGCGGCGCTGCAAGTGTGGAGGGCTCGCGATCTCCCATTATCCTGTGGATGATCGTTTCAGGATTGAGACGCTCGAGAAAATCGCAGAGTACTGACACGTATTCCTTCAGATCAAGCGTGTTGACTTCGCCTCTTTTCAGCATTTGCTCCAGCTGTGTCCCCTTTATCACATGGAGATGATGAATTTTCACTCCCGATACCGCCAGTTCATTCAGTTCCATCGCAGTTTCCATCATCTGCTCCCAGTTCTCGCCTGGAATACCAAGTATTATATGGGCGCACAGGGGAATCTTCCTCTTTAAGGCGCGTCCGGCCGCGTCCCGTGTCGCACGGTGGTCATGGCCTCTTTTCAGGAAAACGAGGCTTCTGTCGTGGGACGTCTGCATCCCGATCTCGAGCCAGAGTTCGCGTACCTTTTCTTTATATGAAGCGATGAGATCAAGAACATCATCATTCAGGCAGTCCGGCCTGGTTCCGATCATTAGTCCGATTATGTCGCTGGATTCAAGGGCCGTATCGTAGGCTTTTTTAAGGTCCCCGACGGACCCGTAGGTGTTGGTGAATGCCTGAAAGTACGCGATGTATTTTGTTTTGACATCCGACCGCCGGAAGGCCCCTTTCATGGTCTCGATTTGAACATGGATACTGTCGGCCCTGTCGGTGCCGGGGGACGCCGAGCCATCACCGGAACAGAAGACGCAGCCTTCCGTATCGAGGGTTCCATCCCTGTTAGGGCAGGAAAAACCGGCGTCGATTGGTATTTTAAGAACCCTGCACCCGTATTTGCGTGTAAGATAATCGCCGAAAAAATTGTAAGGGCGCCCCTGGAATCGGGACGCACTAAAGAGTTTTGTTTTTTTCATTCAGCGCGAAATGAGAATTCTTCAGATAAAGCTGGTTTTGATACTTGAGGGGATTCAATTCGACGCTTTTTACCCTTTTTGACGACAGTAAGTTCAGGTTTTTATCGATGCTGACCACATAGATGCCGGGTTCGAATCCAACCCTTCTTTTTCGCGTGACCCATACGCCGACGCTTCTTTTCAGTCTTGGCGAGTACCGTTTTATCCGTACACTTACATTCACCTCGCCTCTGCTGAAATTGCTCATGAGCCTGGACAGTATCTCATCGGGAGGAGAAAGAGATTTTTGTAATGCGCTTTCCAGGCTCTGACCCTTTTCTATGGTCAGTATAATGGGGCGATTTATCGGAGATTTTGCCGCAAGTATCGGTTGTACCGGCCGATTTTTGCGCTTTGCGCAGCATACGGGGTTTTCAGTAACGCTGCTTCTGTATCTCATCCGTTGGGCGTATTTCCGTTTATAGGTTGAAAAAATCGGATTGTAATTCATGTTTCTCCAGGCAAGCCGGTAATATCTTCTCGCTTTTGAATGGCGGTTTCGCCTGCTGTTTCTGTCCCCGAGATTATAGTAACCTTCACTTCGCAGTATAGTGTTCTTTATTTGAGTAAAGTACTCGATCTGGGCGTTTTTTCCCGCTTTTCCATTGACCCGCCTCATCGCATCTATAACCGATGACACTTTCGCGGTTTCCCCTTCTTTGCAATAGTATACCACGATCCTGGAAAGCTTTAAAAGCTCTGTATCCCGCGCGTCCTGGTTTTTAAGATATACGGGGGAAGAGCCGCTCAAATCCACTCCGTAC
This sequence comes from Spirochaetota bacterium, assembly GCA_041737965.1. Classification (GTDB taxonomy): domain Bacteria; phylum Spirochaetota; class UBA4802; order UBA4802; family UBA5550; genus JAFGJK01. Next base: position 18,292 of record JBGSQT010000001.1, read on the forward strand.
ACGCTTTTTATCGTATCAAGGAGGGACTCATACTGCGATCGAGCGATTTTTTCGACATGCAGGGGATTCCTGAAATCCTTCTCTTCATGCGGATTTGAAATGAAGCCGGATTCAAATATCACCGACACCGGAAAATCAACGAAATATGAGAACCTGCTGTCGCCTACCGCGCCGAATTCCCAGCTGTTGGGCCGGAGTCCCTCAGCAATGAGTTTTTCCTTCAGTTTCAGGGCGTAGTCCCTGGAGAAACCGCTTGCATCGAGTTTGTTGTAAAGGGTAAGAAACCCGGAATAGGTATCGCTGATATACCTGAGAACCTTGTTTCCGTTTCCTCCGTGAATAATATGAATGCCGGGTATGTTCATCTTTCCGCTTGCTTTGTAGATGATCGAAACGTTGTTTAGATGCTCCGAAAGAAGGATGAAGGCCCTGTATTTGTTGGCCAAGTCAACGGTAACGCTGAAGGGGATGTTTTCGTATGTGTTTGAGTTGCCTTTGAGCACTTCCATGAAATCATCGGTGGATTTTACCTCAAAATGGGTGTTTTTTGATAATTGATCATAGAGTGCGCGGGACAATAAAATCGAATAGTACTCTTCAGGCCGGTTGGTGCAGCTTGATCGGAGAGTCGCCTCACCGCCCTGCCATCTGCCGTCAGGCAGTTTTCCATGGGCGGGATCAAAGAAAATCAGAAGTTTTTCCCTGCGCGAGAGATTATCCCTCAGATTTGTGTAGGTCCCGTCAATTTGCTCGACGATACCTTCAAGGTTCTTCCTGCGCGAATCGTCTGTTTCTGAAGAGATGATTTTTGCTATCGAATCGGGTTGTACGATTGTCTTTTTGTCTTCTGAATTCGAATATGCATAGGTTTGAAGCAATAAAATGAGCAGTAGTAGTGCGGTTCCGCTTCGAAAATTCCGTATCACATTAATTTCCGTTCTTGTAGTATCAGGGTATAGTGAATAAAACAGTTTTTTATTTATTAATAATATCGTATTTATTTCAAGAAAATAATTGCAATTTTTAGTAAAATAATGGATCATAATAGAATTCACCATAGAATGGAGAATGCGAGTCGTGATGCGCGATCATGATTGGCAAGCTCCCGGTCCATGCACGGGCCGATGCCATATTTGCAGGACAAAATCATGAAGAAGCAATACATCAAGTATGAAAAGCTTTCAAAGGAAATCAAAGACCAGATTGAACAGCATCACCAGAACCAGCTTCTGAAAGCACCCGATACTGCCCGTGAATCGGCAATGAACGACTGGTTTGATCATGAGTTTGACAGATGGCTTATCAATCACTATGCCCAGGGGAATGGAAGCAATAAAAGAAAGCATTTCAGGCTCGAAGTTGAACTGCCTCTGAAAGTGATCGACACTCTCATCGAGTCATCAGCCGATGATGTTGAGGCCATGGACCTGGTGGGGCGTGTGGTGAATATAAGCAGGGGAGGGCTCTATTTTATCTACAACAGGGGCATCGAAATCTCATCGATAGTTAAAGTGATGCTCGATTTCTCCGCGATTGACAAATCACTGGAGAAAGTGGAAGCGCTTGCCATGGTGGTCAGAGTTGATCCTCTTGGTGTCGACGAATACGGTATCGGTGTCGTTTTCAGCAGCATTTATGAAGGAAGCAAGGACAGTCTTGACGTATTTATCCTTAAAAACCTATCATATTACATCTATACGAAATGATTCCCCGGCTGTATCTGCCCAATGTGTGAAATATCACCGTGCGGATATCGAATCAATATATCTCCGTATGTCCGACTTTTCTATATCAAAGAAAAATACCTTGTTTCTTTTGGAAATATCGTCGCGTTGGATCAGTTTCCCGCTGGTATCTATCAGATTGAGCAGTTCTGCCCTTGTGTTTTGTGTTAATGTCCTTTGATTGGTCTGGATGTATTTTTGAAGGGTCGCCAGAGACCTTTTTCTCGCGGTGTCCTTTATTGAATCGAAGTCATTGTGGCCCGTATTTTTATCCGCAACTATAACAACCCGGAAAAGATCTCTTGAGATAAAGCCTTCCTTTTGATAAATAGGATCGATTGCATCCACTCCGGAGCCGTCTCGCTGGATGTTCGTGGAGCAGGAGCTATACACTATCGCGGCTGCCAGAGTCAGTATCAGGAGAAGAGGGGCGTGCTTTTTCACATTTTGCCTCCATTGTTTTTTTCGACGGTAACTTCCGGTTCTCTGAACACTTCCATTGAGTCAAGCCTCCCTTTTAAGCCGCTTCTCTCAATCCGGTATATTATCACCGCGGAATTATCCTCGTTATAGTATGAGTAAACCACGCGGCCCCTTGAAAGAAATGACCGCAGACGCTGTCGTAATTCCTGTTTCAGGTCCGGCATATTCGCCGCCTTTATCGCTTCCGGGCTCGCTGATTTTACCGCGTTGTCAAAGGTGTATTCAAGCAGTCTGTCCAGCACCATCGACTCGGCCGCGCCGCGGGATTTCGCCTTGTCCATCGCAGCTTCCCGCTGTTTCACCAGTCCTTGCAGGTCCCGGTCCGTCGGAAACTCAAGTATGCTCTGATAGCAATCATCGCTCATGAAACCGTTTGTGGAAAAATCATCAAACCGTTCACGTGAGTTGTTCAGCATGCATGCATGTATGCTGAATAACGCAATAAGAATCGCCGCAATAGACAGCGGCCTGTTCTGACGTATCCCCCTCATCGCGAACCCTTTATCAGATTGATAATACTCTGAATCTCATCGGCCCTTGGATGGGTCGGATTTTTCGAAAGGAGCTCTTCGAAACTCTCGACCGCCTTCTGGTTGTTCTTTAGTTTTCGGTAGTAGATCAGGCCAATTTCTTCATAGGCGTCATAGAGTTTTTTGTCGATTCTCAGCGAACGTTCGAATGAATCGACGGCATCCGTGTAGCTCCCTTTGTCCCTGTACGACAGCCCCAGGGAAAAATATGTCTGCGAGTCCACCGGTTTGATACTGAGCGCGAGTTTATATTCCTCGATCGCGTCATCGTACATCTTTGTGTTCCTGTACGCATTTGCGAGGTTGAGATGGGCCTCGTACGACTGCGGGTCGTGGCTTGTCGCGCTTTTATACATTGATATCGCTTTTTCGTTGAGCCCGTTTGCGGAATATATCTGCCCGAGGTTGATATAGGCCTTCGTGTAGTTCGGGTTGAGTGATATCGCTTCTTTGTAGCTCTCTATGGCCTTGTCCTCGTTTCCCAAACCCTGATAGGCCTTGCCCAGTTCATAGTAGGAGGTATAGTCATTGGATTTCACCGAGAGCGCCTTTTTAAACAAAGTGACCGCATCGGAAAACTCTTTCCGCTCGTTTTTCAACAGCCCGAGATTGTAGAATGCGTCGTAATTTGAAGGTTCCATCTCTATCGATTTGTTGTAATACTGGACGGCGTTTCCATACGACTTCATCGCGTGATACGTCACCGCCAGTTTCAGATTCGTGTCGGCACTGTTCGGCGCCAGTTCCCTGTCTTTGGAGAAATATTTAAGGGCCTCCGGGTAATTTTTATTTTCCAGGTATATGGAGCCCAGATTATAATAAGCCCTTTCAAGAGTGGGATCAATCTTGATGGATTTTGTGAGGTCCTTTATCGCGTTCGTAGTGTCTTTCAGCTTGATGTACGAGAGGCCTCGGGAATAGAATGATTTTGCCGAATCCTGCTTGAGCTCGATGGATTTGTTGAAATGCCGGATCGCCACCGGGTATCGTCCCTTGAGGTAATTGAGAATCCCCAGCCGGTAATGGGCGTCTTCATTTTTCGGGTTTGCAACCACCGTGTCCTCAAATGATTTCTGGGCCTTATCGTAGAGATTATTGTGATAATAAATTCTGCCCATCCAGTAATTTGAATGGTCGTCGTCCCTGTCCTGCTCGACGGCCTTTCTATACGCCTTTATCGCGTCATCGTATTCTTTTCTTGCCCGGTGTCTGTCCCCGATTTCGCGCCATTTCGCCGCATCCGAGCCGGATTTCCCGATTTTCTTCCCTGCCGTGTCGCCGCTATCGGTCATGGATTCGCCGGAATCTGAAATAATCTCGGATTTTGTGCCCGCTTTGTCACCGATTATTCCGTTGTCCCGGACTCCCGACATGTCTTTAGCGCCGTTTGATGCGATCCTCTTGGAGTCATTGAGCTTGTTAAGGGCGTCGGTGTATTTTCTCTGAAGATTTTTGTCCCTGCTGTTGTACGAGAGCGCATTACGGTAGTTCGTAACCGCGTTATCATAGCTTTTTTCTTTCGCGAAAATATCGCCGAGCCGTTCATGTGACACCGCGTCGGCGGGGTCGGTCTGTACGGCCTTTCTGAAAGAGTCGATCGCGCCGTCTCTGTCATTGAGCCTGAGAAGTGTCTCCGCGAGTCCCCGGTGATATTTCGATTTGCCCGGGTCAATATCAATCGCCTTGATAAAATTGCGTTTCGACTTATCGTACTCCCTGGTGTTGTAGAAGACCTTCCCCAGGTTATAGAAGCCCTCGGCCTCCTTCGGGTTGTTTTTGATCCCCGTTTGGATGATATCGACCGCACCTTTCCTGTCGCCTTTTTTCAAATAGTAGGACGCGATGTTACTGTAGCTTTCCTGGTCTTTGGGTGCCACTTTTTGCGCCTTTCTGTATTCTTTTACCGCCTTGTCGTGCTTTGTCTGTTCATCGTACACGTTCCCGAGCCTGTTATAGGCCTTTGGCTGGCGGGGCCTCATCATTTTTGCCTTTCTGAAGGTTTCGATGGCCTTGTCATAGTTGCCCATAAGGGCATAGGTATGCCCGAGGTCGTTCAGTGCGTTGTAATTGTCTTTTTGCAGGTCCAGTATCCTACGGTAGTAATCCGCCGCGCGGTCATACTCCCCGAGCGACTTATGAAGGTCGCCGAGCTTGGACAGGACATAGGTGTCATCCGGATCTGTTTCAAGAATCCTTTCATATGAATCGATCCTTTTCAGCCTCAGATCCTCGATGTCCCGAAGAGGATCGCCCGGCCTGAAAAGGAAATATCCGCCGGTACCGAGAAGAAGCAGGAGCAGCAGCGCCCCGGCGATGTAATAGGGCCTGTCATTTCTGTTGTAGTACATCGGTTCCTCCCTTATTACATGTCACTGTCGATATACACGTCCTTTATTTTCTTGTTGACCTTCATGTTTTCGTGGTCCGCCAATTTGTCGGTCGTTTTCCGGTCGATCTGTTTCAACGTCATGCCGCCGAGATGCAGCGCCTCTTCGATTGAGATCTCGCTCCCCACCGGCGGGATAATGAAATTCGGGTCCCTAAGGAGCTCTATTACCCGCCTGATGTTTTCGTATTGCGGGTCTTCGGGCGCCAGGGAGATGTAATTTTCCCAGTATTCTATGGTTTTCGCCTTGTCTCTCTGCAGCATGAGATAGGTGAGACCGATGTGGAACTGGGTGATTTTCAGGCCGCTGTCAAGCTCATAGGCTTTCCTGAAGTTGTCTATGGCGTCAACGCCTTCTTTTTTATAGTAGTGGACCTGTCCGATCCTGAAATAATTTTCAGCCGATGCCGGGTCGAGGTCAAGTGCTTTTTTGTACATGCTGCCGGCAGCGTCATATCTGTTTTTATACAGAAATATATCGCCGAGATAGGAATAGGCCTTGCTGTTCTCGGGGTTCTTTTTTATCGATTCCTGAAGGAGTATCTGGGCCATCTCGAACTTTCGCTCGAAGAAATACTTGCTCGCTTTTTTAAACGACTGATCGGCATCGCCAGGCGACTGCGCAAACCCTATGGATAGAATGGCACAGGCGCCGAGGGAGAACAATAAAAGGGTTTTTTTCATGGTTGTTTTTCCGATCTCCGCGATAGTACATGTACGCCCATAATCGGATTTTTCGTCTTTCCGGGGCGGCTTTGATGTCATGAAATATCAGAGTCCCACTGTACAATATACAACCGGGAAAGTGCAATTACAATTTTACAATGGCAGTATCATACGGAAATGATCCAGGGTGAGCGGGCCGTGTTTCTCCCGGACGGCATTACCGGAATCGGACATATTATTTGAATACCTGCAGCTCGATATCCGTCTCCTGAAGCATTTCTTCCGCCAGCGGGTCATTATAGGGATGCTGGAACACGAATTTTTTTATGCCGCTGTTGATAAGCATTTTCGTGCAGATAGAACAGGGCTGATGGGTCACATATATTGCCGCCTCCTTGATGGTGACGCCGTAATATGCCGCCTGTATGATGGCGTTCTGCTCCGCGTGGAGCCCTCTGCAGAGCTCGTGGCGTTCGCCGGAGGGAATGTTGTACTTTATGCGCAGGCATGTGTCCTCGGTGCAATGAGTGATGCCGCTGGGCACGCCGTTATAGCCGGTGGTCAGAATCCTCCTGTCCTTGACGATCACCGCGCCGACGATCCGTCTCAGGCAGGTCGATCTGGTGGCCACGTCTTCCGCGATCTTCATGAAGTAGGAATCCCATGAGGGTCTGCCGTTCATTTAAGCACCTCTAACTGAAAATTCATTCGTATATGTATGATGCGGCTCTGTCCGTTGACGGCGATTTTTGCGGTCAACGGAACGCGGCGTGTGGACAAGCCAGGGATAGGGAGCTCCGTCGAAGGCGGCAGCTGTCCGGGATTATCATCGAAATATGCCGTGATGGCGGCAATGTTGAGCTCCTTTGCGGCTATATACGATTTGCCGTGTGTGAGCGGTACGGCCGCCTTGTCGAATGCCAGAGAGTCCTCGAGTAGAAGAAGATTCTCATGGTAAATGCGGACCCTGGCCAGCTCGCCCCGGAATACGGGCGCCTTACCTCGTTCCGCATCGGATTTGACTGACAGCGCCGCGATATATTTTTTATCGGCGCCGGCGCTGATTGAAAACCGGTATGTCACGCCGTCGGAGCGCAGTGTCTCCGTATAATACTCTGGCGCGCCGCTGTGTGAACGCAGATAAAATATCATGCCCGCGATTAGCGCGATGTTGATAAAAAAAATGACGGTGGTTGTTATTCTTTTTTTTCGATGGATAGAAGGGTTGGTCCGCCGGCTCAGGAACCGTTTTTGTATGTATTCCTCGAATGATCCATTATCGGATTTCAGCATATTCTGTATGTCCGGGCCCGTGTACAATTATGATGAAAAAAAGGGCCGGACCCGAAGGCCCGGCCCTTTTGTCATGCATTAGCGAAATTTACTTGGCCAGTTCGAATACAGCCGCGGCACCCATGCCGCCGCCGATACACATCGACTCGACGCCGTATTTCTTTCCGAGCCTTTTCATGTTGTTCGTGAGAGTTGCGGCAAGTTTCGCGCCGGTGCATCCGAGAGGATGTCCCAGTGCTATCGCTCCGCCGTTGATGTTGATCACGCGCTCGTCGCTGTCGGACGCCCACAGTTTCCTGTCTCCGATGCCCAGCTCGTTTGCGCAGTAGATCGCCTGAGACGCGAACGCTTCGTTGACTTCAAAGAGCCCGTCTTTTACGACGTCTTTAATGTCAATGCCCGCTATCTTCAGCGCCTTCGGTATCGCGTACTTGGGACCGACGCCCATTTCGTCGGCGCGGCAGCCTGCGACTGCATAGCATACGAATTTGGCTATCGGTTTTACACCGTATTTCTTGACCGCATCAGCGCTCATAAGAAGGGTCGCTGCCGCTCCGTCAGTGGTCTGAGAAGAGTTGCCCGCGGTGACCGATCCCATTGAAGAAAAGGCGGGTCTCAGCTTTTTCAGGCCATCCACGCTCGTATCACCCCTGACTCCGTCGTCGAAATCCTGGATGAAGTTTTCCTTTGTCCAGATACCGTCCTTTTCTTTGAAGCGGTACGCCGGAGTGGGGACTATTTCCGTGAAAAGTTTCGCCTGGTGTGCTTTGAAAGCCTTCATCTGTGAATGGTACCCGAATTCATCCTGCTGTTCGCGGGTGATTTTGTATCGGGTTGCCACGTTCTCGGCGGTGATGCCCATGGACATGTACACGTCCGGAGCTTCCTTCGCCCATTCGGGGTGAGGCCTGGGCATGTTGCCGCCCATGGGGACGATGCTCATCGCTTCAACGCCGCCTCCGATGGCGACATCGCACCATCCTGACGCGATCCTGAGCGATGAAAGCGCGATCGCCTCGAGACCTGATGCGCAGAACCTGTTGACGGTCGCGCCGCAGGTGTCATCGGGGAACTTTGCCATCTGGGCGCACACGCGTCCGATGTTCAGTCCCTGCTCAGCCTCGGGGAACGCGCAGCCCATCATGATGTCCTCGACCGCGTCTTTCTTTACCCCGGCTCGCTCCATAAGAGCGTTCAGCACGTGGGTCAGAAGATCCTCGGGCCTGGTCTGCGAGAAGGCGCCCTTGTTTCTTCTGCAACCCGGGGTTCGTACTGATTCGACTATATAGACTTCTCTCATATAAATTCCTCCTGTTCTCTCAGATTAAATCATTAACGGTTTGCCCGTTGACAGGATATGCGCCGCCATCTTCTGGGTGTTTTCGGTCTTCCAGAGATCGACAAAGGCTTCTCGCTCGAGAGTCATCAGATGCTCTTCCGAAACGAGCGTGCCAGTGGGAACGTCTCCGCCGGACATGCATATCGCGATCTTTTTCGCGATGAATTCCATGTGCGGGGTGATGTATCCTCCGATCTTCATGTCGGACAGGTTCGCCCATACCATACCGTGCGCTTCACGTCCCAGTACCGGAATTTTTGTCTTCGCGGGCGGAACGAATCCGTCATCGATCATCCTGAGGACCTCTTTCTTCGCTTCTCCCAGGAGGTAATCCTTGTTGAAGACGATCCTGTCCTCGGCTGTGAGGAAGCCGTTGCTTTTCGCTTCATGGGCCGACATGGAGACTTTCGCCTGCGCCACGCTCATGAAAGCGGGGATGAAGAAACCTGCCAGGTCGGTGATGCTCGCCGCGCCCGGTTTGGATTCCACGAAGTTCCTCCAGAGGTTGATCATACCGCAGCCGCCGGGAACCAGTCCCGCGCCGATTTCAACCAGACCCATGAAGAGTTCGCAATGAGCCACAATCCTGTTTGCCGCGAGGCATATTTCTGCGCCGCCGCCGAGGGTCATGCCGTATGGAGCTGCAACCACCGGATAGGGCGAGTATTTGGCGCCCATCATGGTTTTGTGGACTTTCTTGATGAAGTCGTCGATTTCGGAAAATTTCTTGTCTTTGGCAAGCTGGCCCATATAGGACAGGTCGCCGCCGGCAGAGAACGCTCCGGGAATACCGGGAGCCTGATTACCGATCACGAGACCGACACCGTTGTTGCGCACATATTCGTCAGCTTCAGACATAAAATCGACAATCTGGCCGTTCATAGCGTTCATCTTGGTATGAACTTCCATGCAGAAGACGCCGTCGCCGATATCGATAAGGGAGACCGATTCGTTTCCCTTCACTTCTTTTTTGCTTGCCTTGAGAGGCTCGAGGAAAAGCATGTTCGCGCTGAACACCATCGGCTTGTAGCTGCCGGCGACCAGGTCAAAGTACATCTTTTTCCCGCCTTCAATTTTATAGAAGGAAGTTGCGCCGCTGGCCAGCATCTTTTTAACGCTTTCCGGAATTTTAAGCCCGTCTTTTTCCCACTGGGCTGCCGATTCCTTCACGCCGATGTTGTCCCATGTTTCAAATGGGCCTGCTTCCCATGCGTATCCCCATTTCATCGCGTTGTCTATTTCAACGATTGTGTCCGCGATTTCAGGGACCCTGTTTGCAGAGTAGATGCACATGCTTGCGACGAGTTTTTTCGCGAAATCCGACCCATTGTAGATGGTTTTCTGCTTTTCTGCCAGGGTCTTTTTGGATTTTGCCTCGGTTGCGCATGCGGGAACTACCGCTTTTTTGTCGAACTCAGCGAATTCCAGGGTTTTGGGATCAATGACTTTCTTGATCTTTTTCCAGGTTTTCATGTCGACTTCTGATTTGTAGAATCCGCCGGTGTCCTTGGTCTTGGTACCGAGCATCTTCTTTTCCACCATTTTATCAACGAATCCCGGGAATTTGTAGATATCGCGATACTCGTCGTTCTTGAGGAGCTCGTATGAGTTCTTCGCCAGGTGGTTGATGGTGTCGAGACCCACCATGTCCGCGAGACCGAAGATGGCGGTTTTAGGAATACCGAAAGTGGGGCCAAACATCGCGTCAACTTCCGGAATAGAGCTGATTCCGTCGTTAATGAGCTTGAATGCTTCGCCGATCATCTCCACGCCGATACGGTTGCCGATGAAATTCGGCGTATCCTTGGCCATTACCATCCCTTTGCCGAGTATTTTTTCGCCCCAGCTGTTCACGAAGTCGACGACTTCCTTTTTGGCGTCGCCGGCGACAACTTCGAGAAGCTTCATGTAACGGACCGGGTTGAAGAAGTGGAGTATTACGAAGTGGTCTTTGAATTCCTTGCTTCTGCCTTCTGCCATTGCTTTCAAGGGAAGGCCGGAAGTGTTCGATGCGATGATTGCGTTGGGTTTTCTCACTTTTTCAAGCCTGGTGAAAAGGTCCTGCTTGATCTTCAGGTTTTCAACGATAACCTCAAAAATGATGTCGCAATCCTTTAGTTTGTCGAAATCGTCTTCTAAGTTCCCGATCTCGATCAGCTGGGGGTCCACCTTCTTGTTCATATAGGCGGCCGGTTTTGCTTTGGCGATTGCATCGTAACCAGCTTTTACGATTTTGTTTCTCGCCTCTTTTTTGTTCTTTTCGTCGTCCTTCAGATCAAAAGGAACAATGTCCATTAACACAACCGGGATTCCGGCGCTGGCACAAAGAGCAGCGATTCCACCGCCCATGATGCCAGAACCGATTACGGCTGCTTTTTCGATCCTTCTTACCATAAAAACCTCCTGAATAAGTCTTCTGATAAAAAATTGTGTGAAATGTTATATTGAGATACAATTAGGGACCATTTTATATGTCCTTAACTGCAAGAAACTCAAAATCTAGCCGTCCTGGACGACTATTTTTCAGTTCCCAACATATAGGTCATTATTTGTCGCGGGAAATCCTTGTCAATAGATTAATCATTAGGCACCCGAATGTTTAGGTAATTTTCGGCACTGCACGTATTTGTATAGTTTTTAGCATGTTATTCCCTTATAAAGCCGCTTTTTGGTGTTTTCCTCAGACAAAGACGGGTCTGAATACATGCGCGGAAAGGCGTGAGGGGCCATGAGTATTATAATTTTTTTATATTGACAATGGGACCGACCATAACTAAAAGGTAACAATTATCGGCGCCGTACCCAAGTGGCTAAGGGAGAGGTCTGCAAAACCTTTATGCAGCGGTTCGAATCCGCTCGGCGCCTCATATTTCTCTTTATCGGCCCAGGTGGTGGAATTGGTAGACACAAGGGACTTAAAATCCCTTGGACCCCGTGTCCGTGAGGGTTCAAGTCCCTCCCTGGGCAAAACAGAGCATGCCCACTATAACTGACTCAAGCTCCCCATGACCGTCGTGAATGTGTCGGAATACCGGTAATAAGTCGATACCGGCGCCCTGCATTCCACGATTATCAGCGTATCGGAAAATTTTGATATCAGCACACGCTGGAGTATGCGGCTGCCGCCGGGGCCGTATTCGAAAAGCAGGATTTTTCCCACCATGTTTTTTTCCAGAAGTACGTTTTTCGACTCGATGATGCGGCGGATAGAAAAATTCCGACCCGATGTATACCATTTTTCCCAGTTATCCCACTTTTCAATGTCTTCCAAATTCTGGCGAGAAGCGGAAATGACGATGTCAGTCGACCTGCTTTTAGAGCATATAATCAGACGCCGGTATCCGAGATCGACTTGTTCGGTTTTCCATGATGCCGGCACCTTTATGGTAAATCCGTATTCCCTGTCAGTGAACGCCCTGTACGGGTCGGAGGCGGGTCCTGACCCGGCAATCAGAAGAAGTCCGAGGCAAAAGGTCGCTGTTTTTACGTGCCTTTTCATTCCACTCCGTTATATCGGGAATTTCATGTCCAGGTAGTGGTCCATGTCACTCATGGCCGCGATCAGCTGGGGGGACATCTTCGCCATTCCGTCGTCGGCGCTTTCGAAGAACTGAAACAGGTGCATGTCCTCCGGTGAGATCAGACCGTAATCGATAAGCTTGTCGAAATTGATCGTGTCCTCCCAGAATTCCCTGTCATGCAGGAAAACCGGAATCCTGACCTTCGCGAGTTTCCTTGTTTGAATGAGAGTAAGCGTCTCGAACAGCTCGTCCAAAGTGCCGAAACCGCCCGGAAACACTATGATCGCCTTTGCGTGATAGAGAAACCAGAGCTTTCTCATAAAAAAATAGTGGAATTCGAAATTCAGTTCGGGGGTGATGTATCTGTTGGCGCTCTGTTCCATGGGGAGGGAGATGTTGAGCCCTATTGTCTTGGCGCCGGCCCTGCTTGCGCCAAGGTTTGCCGCTTCCATGATGCCTGAACCGCCGCCGGTGCAAATGTAAAACCCGCTCTCCATCTTCTTTTCAAGATCGAGACTCATCGCCGCGAGTTTGTACGCGAGCTCCTCGGCGATCGCGAAATATCGGGACGTATTGTGCCTGTCCTTCCCGTCGGGTCTGATGCGAGCCGAGCCGAAGAATACGATGGTATGCGAGATATTCTGCTCATGGAAACGTTTTTCAGGCTCCAAGTATTCGCTCAGTATTCTGAGCGTCCTTGCTTCGCGTGAGTGCATGAAATCTGGATTGTCGTATGATTTCTTCTGACGCATCGGTCTATTGGTGCCTGCGGGACCGTTTCATGTTGAATATGGTGCCGTCGGTGTGTTCTGTTACAGATGTGGACAGGACTTTTTCCCTGTCTATGAGATCGATGGTGATGGCGTCCATGAAATTGATGATGATCTTAAGGCCAGCGCCGATGCCGCGCAAAGGGATTTCCCTTCCGTTCACGCGGACCTTGATTTTGCTTTTTTCCGATTCAGTGGCGTAACTTATGATCTGGCTCTGATAATCGTCGTCCCTGCAGTCGGGGACCGTGTGGAAAATGTTGAACAGATCGAGCCCTTTGCCGTGATCGATAATCGTGGCGTCGAATTCGGCCGCGGTTACCGTATAACGGACGGTAATATCGCGCCTGTCAATGCTTTCATCGACCGGCTGGCCCGACTGATAGCGTTTCTTTATCGTTTCCTGAACCGCATTGGTGATCGCCTCGTCCATGGATAGGACTATTTCGTCGATCTCGTCCTTATGATATTCGATTTTATTGAGATCCCTGATAAGACTGTTGATAACCTCGGGCACCACCGATGTGTCGGCGGAGAAGCTGTCAAGGTATCCTATTTCCTGCTGGTTTTTTGTCATTTTCATTAAGTGAGCCAAAGGGTTATCAAATTAATGATTCAATGCCGTAAAAAATCAATAATAAATTCTCAGGACCTTTGAAAAAGACTATTTTTACCAAAAATGGTATTTTTGCTTTACATACCCGGGCATCGGCGTTTCACCATCTTTCTGGAGATGCGAGACACGCGTACGTGCGTTTCGATTCCCAGTACAATATACACGACATGGTACCGCAATGCAAAGTATTCAATTTAAATTCCTCATTTTTATTATCGTCATTACCTGCATCATGGCTTCTATTAATTGCGGGCAGCCCCGTTATGAAAGTGAAACAGCGAAGGTCCTGGCCGCCATGACCGAGGAGCAGAAAATTGGGGCGCTTATGATGGTGTCCGTTCCCGGACGTGAGATGGGAAAGGAGGTCATTGACATCATAACGAACTATCATCCCGGCGGGATCATACTGTTCGGATTCAATATCGGCAATGCCGATGATCTTCGGGTTTTCATCGCCGGCATGCAGCGGCTTTCCGTGGAAAGCGGGGGATTTCCTCTTTTCGTGTCCCTCGACCAGGAAGGAGGGCGGGTAAAGAGGATAATCGACGGGGTCACACAATTCCCGGGGAACATGGCAGCCGGTATCGCCGGCGATCCGGAACTGGCGTACCAGTGGGCCCGTATCATCGGCATGCAGCTGAGGCTTCTTGGCGTGAATATGGACCTCGCGCCGGTACTGGACGTGAACAACAATCCAGCGAATCCGGTGATAAACACAAGGTCCTTCGGCTCCGACCCGGCGCTTGTGGCGCTTCTGGGCTCAAGTTTCATAAGAGGGCTCCAGGACGCCTTCTGCATCGCGGTGGGAAAGCATTTTCCCGGCCATGGCGATACCAATCTGGATTCGCACAGGACGCTCCCTTCAATAGGCTATGACCTGGCCAGGCTCAGGGCCCTGGAGCTCGTTCCCTTTATCAGGGCCGTCGGCGTGGGGGTGTCCTGCATAATGACGGCCCACATCTCCTTTCCGGCGATACTCGAAAACGACGACCCGGCCACAATCTCCCGGTTCTTTCTCGAAAAAGTCCTCAGGGAGGAACTGGGCTTTCAGGGCCTGGTCATCACGGATGACCTTGAAATGCGCGCCGTGTCGGAACGCATGCGGGTCGGAGAGGGGGCGGTACGGGCCGTGATGGCCGGCGCCGACATGGTGCTCATCAGCACCCATGGAAGCCATGTTCCGGAAATATTTCATGCGCTTAAGGACGCGGTCCGTTCCGGCAGGATTCCCGCCTCGCGTCTCGACGAATCGGTGAGGAGGATAATGGCGCTGAAGATGAAATATCGGATCGCCCGGTACGACGAACACGGCCTTGCCGCGGGAGGTTCGCCCTACAGCGACCGGGACATGTCTCTTCTCAAAAACGCCGGGAGCCTGAACCGCGAAATATCCCGGAAAGGGATACTCTATGCCGGAAACGCGCGGGTGTTTTCGGCATCGGCGCCTTCCTTGAGGATTGCGGTGACATCGAATTCGCATGTGATGGCGGCGCTTAAAGGCAGCGATGTCACGGTCCTCCAGGGATTCGATGCCGCCGCGGTCAAATCCTTCAGGCAGGCAAAGGGGGAGGGGGCGGTGCTTTTTTACCATGTCCAGCACGACAACCCCGGGCCGTTGAGGGGGATCGCCGACGCCTGCGCCCGTATCGGCATCCCCCTGGTGGCGGTCTCCGGGGAAAACCCGTTTCCGCTGACCAGATCCGGAGCGGCGTCCAATTACCTGTTATCCTTTTCCAACACCGATGAATCGCTGTATCAGCTCGGCTGCTGCATAAAAGGGGAATTCACGCCAAAAATGGACGCGCCGCTTTCGCTGGGCATCCCCGCTCACGGCGATGCCGGGGGGAGATAATCCCCGGGGGGAGGACGCCATGGCGATCGGCGTGTACATGCACATTCCCTTTTGCAGGCGCAAATGCGATTACTGCGGGTTTTATTCGGTGCCGGTCGTCCCCAAGGAGAGCGGACCCCTGCTGGATGCCTATATCCGCAGGCTTTTGGGGGAGATCGGCCGGCGGTCTTCGGAAATCGCCGGTGAAACGGCGGACACCGTCTTTTTCGGCGGCGGCACGCCGTCGCTTCTTTCGCCTTGTCAGATAGAAAATCTTCTCGAGAGACTCGCGGCGGTGATACGCGTCGGACCCGGCGCCGAAGTGACCATGGAAATGAACCCGGAGGATGTATCGAAGACAAAGCTGGATGAATACCGGTCGGCCGGCGTCAACAGGATCGTTCTGGGATACCAGACTTCACGCGAGGATTTTCATCGGGCAGTGGGGAGGAGCTCCGTCCTCTGCGATGAGCGGGTTCTGGACGTGTTTTTTGCAGCCTCAGGGTTCGCGCATTGCCTGGATGTCATGACCGGGCTTCCAGGTCAGGGGGAGCGCGATGTGGAGAGTGAGCTGGATTTGATTTGCCGCTTCGCTCCTGACCATATATCGGCCTATTCCCTTGCGGTGGAGGAAAAATCCCCCCTGGCATCACGATTCGCCGAGACTGAGGAGTTCTCAGCGGCCCAACGGAAGTGCATGGAGGCGGCGATGGATTTTCTCGCCTCCAGGGGATACCGGCAGTACGAAATATCGAATTTCGCGCTCCCCGGACGTGAATCGAGGCACAATATCAAATACTGGACCTTTCAGCCCTATATCGGGCTGGGGCCAAGGTCCCACTCTTTTTTCCGGGGGGCGCGCTCCTGGGTTGACATGACGGTATGGGAGTATCTCGAATCGGAACACATCAAAATCGGGTGGGACCGCAGGGGGAGAGGCGCCATGATGGCCGAATTCATCATGACCGGTCTCCGGATGGCGGACGGGATTTCGCTCGACCGCATGGAAAAAATCGTCGGAAAGACGCCGGGCCCTGTTCTGGACAGGATTCGGGGGCTTGAGGAGTCGGGGCTCGTTGCAGTATTCCGCACCAGCGGAGGGGAGGTGTGTCTGCGGCTCACCAGGGAGGGTATATTCGTGTCCGACTGGGTAATCTACACTATCGTCGAAGATCTTGTTTAAATCACGGGGGCTTCAATCCCTGATTATGTGGTATTTTTTATAGTTGTTGTTGATCCGGTTGTAATACTCCGCCGCTTCCGCGTTTCCCAGAATCTTATAGTAATACGAAAGGAGTTCGCTTGACTTGATGAGGAAGATGTTGACGTCCTTCCCTTTGAGCCCCCTGGCGATTTCCGGGCTGTTGCTTTTAAGTATCCCTATTGCCGAATTGACCCTTTTGTTCAGCTCGGCCATCTCTGTCATGAAGGCGCGGTTTCCTGAGGTGATCAGTTCCTTGATCACATCGGTGTTAAGCCCTCCCGACAGCAGCTGGTATTTTTTTATATGTACGGCGGACATGCTGATCAGGGCCTTTTCATACCCGAGTTTCATCTTATCTTTGAGGAGCAGGTAGGCGCGGACGATATGGTCCTCTGTCACCGGTGAGGCCTTGAATTTTATATTGTAAAGATTAAATGCCGTCTTCTCAACTTCGCGGTAGTCTATGTCGTTCCTCAATGTTTCGACAAGCTTGAAGAATTTTTTCGGGTTTCTCTGAATTATGGTGATGTACAGATCGACCCCCTTGATCGCCTCGGCATAAACCGTCAGCCGCTTTGATGAATAATCCTGCATCGTGAGATATTTCATCCCCTCGATTATCATGGGCGATTGGGCGGTGACAAGAAGCGCGTCCATGTCAGGCTCAAAATCCTCAGAGGTGCGTTTCCGCTTTTTTGTCGCAGCGGATTCGTCCTCATCCCGAGACGGGGTTTCCTCGATGTCCTGAGTTGCGGGCAGATCTTCGTCGAAAGTAAAAAGCTCTTCTTCGGTTCCGGACTCCTCGTTCTCAGACGGACCGTCATCAAAAAGGGAATCGAAATTGTCGCTGTTGTCAGGCATCCGTGATTCCTTGTTCGGTCCTGTCGCCGAGTGGGAGTATGTCATACACTATATTAAGCGATATCAGCATCTGGAGAACCCCCTTTAACGGGAGTAGCCTGCCGATCTCAAGGATCTGGGCATCGGTGACTCCGGAAAAATCCCATTTGGATTTTTCAAACACAAGTATCGAACCGCAATAATCGAAAGAATCTGCGTCGTACATTTTGATTTCTGTTATAGGGCCCATCATTATATATATAGCTGTTTCCCACTGTAATAATTTGTCAAGTGCCTTTTTGAGGGCGTATTCCGCCGATGGGTGTGAATTTTTTCCGGGGTTATAATAAATAAGACACTCTGCAATTTCAGAACAGGACGGAAGAAAGCCGGGATCCGCGATAAAACAGTTCATTGCCGCAATTCAGGGAACGGCACCCCGGGTAGTTGATTTATATCCGGCGGCAGCGATAACTATTCTGTATTGATTTGCGCGGCGGTATCGGGAAGCACCGGGGCCAGTATTTCTTTGATCTTTATCGCAAAGGCAGCTCCGGGGTGGACTATGCCGCCAAAGTATTCGGGAGGTCTGGAGAACACGGTAATCCTTGACCCCGATATCGGATGCAGAAAACTGATAATCGTCGAATGAAGGCATATTGCGCGTCCGGAAACGCAACGGCTTTGACTGCCGTATCTGACGTCCCCGACAATGGGCGTCCCCATTGACGATAATTGCGCCCGGATCTGGTGTTTTTTTCCGGTGAGGAGGCGTACCAGAATGAGCGTCTGCCGGTCACTGGACGCAATCCAGTGCAGGTTCAGTTTCGCCTCCCTCGCGCCGGCATCTCCCTCATCAACGATTTCAGATATTCCCCTTTTTCTCGCGATTTTCTGGTCCAGTTCCACCCAGCGGTCACGGGGTGTCATCCCTCCTGCTTCGGTCACAGCGGTGTAAATTTTTATCATGCTTCTCGAGCGGATCTCCCGACTGATTCGAGCGGCTGCTTTGGATGTTTTCGCAAAAAGGATCGCACCGGACACCGGTTTGTCAAGCCGCTGTACCATGCCGAGAAACACGTTTCCCGGTTTGTGGTATTTTTCCCGCAGATAGCGTTTAATCATGTCTGTAAGGGCGGTGTCGCCGGTACTGTCGCTCTGCGTGAGAGTGCCGGCCTCCTTTTCCACCGCAATCAGGTGATTGTCTTCATAAAGTATTTTCATGGTTCCCGGGACTTTGTATAGAGTAAAAATCGATGATACTTCGGATAATGTAATTGACTGGAGCGCATAGTATGGTATTTTTCAAATCATATTTAATAAAAAGGCGGACTCCAAAATGAAAAAAATAATTGTAGCGCTTTTTTTATCGGCTCCGTTTTTCCTTCAGACGGTAACCATCGATGCGAATCCACTGATCATGAATCTTCAGAGAAACGGGAAAAAAGTCCATTTCGTCACCAGAAACGGGCAGCAGGTAAATAACTGCATGTACTGCCATAGCGGTACCCCGATCAAGCAGACACCGGCACAAAATTATCGAAAAGGCCAGGCGAATTATGGGAAACTCCGCTCAATTCCCAAATGCGGGGGGAGCGGCTGTCACACATAAAAAAAGCTTGAAAAAAAACAATAATTCAAAATATTGGTCAGATAAGCGAGCGTGGTGGAACTGGCAGACACGCTAGACTTAGGATCTAGTGCCGCAAGGCGTGGGGGTTCGATTCCCTTCGCTCGCAAGTCGGCGGGAATAACTCAGTGGTAGAGTGCAACCTTGCCAAGGTTGACGTCGCGGGTTCGAATCCCGTTTCCCGCTCATGTATCCCGGCTCTGACGAGCCGGTTTGTGTATTAACCGAAATGCGCAGTGTCCCTCTTTTTTTTATCCGGGTAATAATAGCACATCAAAGAAAAAAATTATTTGACGCTCCGCATCGCGTCTCAGCGTAGTAATAATCACGCTATGATATTTAATAAGAGGTGTTATACAATTGAATATATCTGAAAAAAAACTGGAAAACGCGACTATGGAGCTTCAGATAGAGGTGCCCGCGGATAAGGTCGACGCCGAATACGTGACGGTATTCGAAAATCTGCAAAAAAAGGTGAAAATCGACGGGTTCAGAAAGGGGAAAGCGCCGCTGAATCTTGTTGAATCAAGGTTTATAGATGAGGCGGACAAAGAAGTCGTTGAAGGCCTCGTGCGGAAAATGTTTCTTGAAGCCGTAACTGAAAAGCAGTATACGCCTATTGCCCAGCCCCACTACAGTGTCGAGCGCCAGGTCAAACGCGGAGAGCCCTTTTCTTTCAGCGTTCATTTTGAGGTCCCGCCGACCGTGGTTCTCGGGAAATACCGTGATATAGCGGCGGAAGAGAGAAGTGTCACTATAAAGGAGAGCGATGTTGCGGATGAAATCACCGCTATCCGGGAGAGGGACGCGAAAATATCAAAAAAAGAATCCGGTTCAGTACAAAACGGCGATTATGTTAAGATAAAAGTAAAACGCCTGGATGATCCGAAACAGGATAAGGAGACGCCGCCGTCATATAAAGATTACTCGATAATAGTCGGCAAGAGCAAAGATAGTTCTTCATTGGATAAATACATTGTCGGAATGTCAATCGGTGAAGAGAGGGAAGTTGATGTGAAGTATCCAAAAGACTATTCAATCAAGGATCTGGCGGGACAGAAGGTGACGTATCAGGTAAGAATCGAGGAATTAAGCGATTTTGAACTGCCTCCTCTTGATGATGACTACGTAAAAAAACACAATTTTTCCTCTGTTCAGGAAATGAAGGAAAAGATTACTGAAAATATCAACAAATATGTCGCCGAAAAAACAAGAGGAGAAGTGAAAGCCGACATTCTGCGGAAGATCGTCGAGTCTTCAACCTATGATATTCCTGAATCTATGATTCAGACTGAAATGGTTAACTTATTTAGAAAGATGCAGGAGCGGTTCGGGTATCAGATCGACTCAATCGAGAAATTCGCGTCGATCTTCGGGATAGACAAGGACGAGTTTGTGAATAAATTGCGGAGTGAGTCCTCCCAGTCGATACAAACCTCACTGGCCCTTCATGAAATAGCCAAGGCCGAATCGATAACGGTTTCTGAAGAGCGGATTGCCGAGGTAGTACGCGCAATAGCGGAAAGAAACAACAAAACCGACGAGGAAGTCCTTCAGCTCCTTGATCAGAACGAAGGAAGAAGCAGGGTCGAAAACGAACTGATCATGGATCAGACAATGGATTTTATCTACGATCACGCGAAGGTGAAGAAGCTGAAAAGCATTTCATATGAAGAATTTATGAAAAGCATATCGTAAAAAAGCTGCCGCCGTCGTCGGCGCGGTTGAAATGCGGTGCGTTTATGTGTATCTTGTTGTATTATGCTGCCTGTAAAGGTAATTAAGGCGGTAATATTAAAAATGTTCTTTGAATGTCAAGTAATGCCGAAATAAAATATGAACGCTGAAACAACGGAAGATGCAACCTCAAAGACGTTCGATCGGATTGCAATCTATCACTTCAATGGAAGGAGTTACCAATGAGTCTGATTCCCATAGTAGTCGAGCAGACAAGCCGGGGTGAGAGATCCTATGATATTTACTCCCGATTGTTAAAAGACCGGATCATTTTTCTCGGTGAACCGATTAATGACCATATTTCAAGCCTTATTATCGCTCAGATGCTTTTTTTAGAGGCGGAAGAACCTGATAAAGACATATTCCTGTATATTAATTCCCCTGGAGGCATTGTTACATCGGGACTGGCGATATACGACACCATGCAGTATATAAAACCGGATGTGGCGACAATATGCATCGGACAGGCCGCGTCCATGGGTTCACTTCTTCTCGCGGCGGGGGCCAGCGGGAAACGATCGGCGCTTCCCAATTCCAGGATCATGATCCATCAGCCCGCAGGAGGCTTTGAAGGCCAGGCCTCCGATATCGCCATCCACGCGAAGGAAATTCTAAAGGTTAAGCAAAAACTGAATGAAATTTATGCGAAACACACTAAAAAGAACGTGGATGTGATAGAGAATGACATGGACAGGGATTATTTCATGTCTTCTGATGAGGCCAAAGACTACGGTATTATCGATAAAGTCATTGTGAGAGAGTAAATTCAGAGGTAGTTATGGCAACGAAAAAAAAGGATGAAAAAACGAAGCTTTTCTGCTCTTTTTGCGGAAAAAGCCAGGATATTGTCAGGAAACTGGTTGCAGGTCCTGAAGTATATATTTGCGACGAATGCATAGAACTCTGCAACGAAATAGTCGCCGAAGAAAAGGAGATCAGTTCGGAAGACCAGTTAAAAAATCTTCCGAAGCCGAAGGATATCAAGTCATTTCTCGATCAGTACGTCATCGGGCAGGAGGACGCAAAGAAAGTGCTCTCCGTGGCCGTGTACAATCATTACAAGCGCATCTTCTCAAACAGCAACCTTAAAAAAAGCGAGGTGGAGCTTGATAAAAGCAACATCCTGCTGGTGGGGCCCACGGGATCAGGGAAAACCCTGCTTGCGCAAACGCTTGCCAAGATGCTTCATGTGCCTTTCGCGATCGCGGACGCCACCTCGCTCACCGAGGCCGGATATGTCGGTGAGGACGTAGAAAACATACTTCTCCGCCTTATTCAGAACGCTGAAGGTGATGTAAAAAAAGCGGAGATGGGTATCGTCTATATAGACGAAATTGATAAAATATCAAGAAAATCAGAGAACCCGTCAATAACCCGGGACGTTTCCGGTGAAGGGGTCCAGCAGGCCCTGCTCAAGATTATTGAGGGAACCACCGCCAATGTTCCTCCCCAGGGGGGGAGAAAACACCCCCATCAGGAATTC
The DNA here is from genome assembly GCA_041737965.1 of Spirochaetota bacterium. Taxonomy (GTDB): domain Bacteria; phylum Spirochaetota; class UBA4802; order UBA4802; family UBA5550; genus JAFGJK01. Next base: position 40,345 of record JBGSQT010000001.1, read on the forward strand.
ATCGCCATAGATACGAAAAACATTCTGTTTATCGTAGGCGGCGCCTTTGTTGCCCTGGATAAAGTTGTGGGGACCCGGGTCGGGAAAAAACTGCTTGGTTTTGGCGCGGAGATCAGGTCGACGGGAGCCGGTGAAACGGAAAATATTCTGAAACAATTGATACCGGAGGACCTCATAAAGTATGGGCTCATTCCGGAGTTCGTCGGTCGTCTGCCGGTTGTCGCAGTATTGGATGAACTGGACAGGGGGGCGCTGGTGAAGATCCTTACCGAACCGAAAAACGCCCTTTTAAAGCAGTATTCCAAAATGTTCTCCTTCGAGGAAGTGGAACTGGAGTTTACCGTAGAGGCGATCAACGAAATAGCCGCCAAATCCTTTGAAAGGGAGTCCGGCGCGCGAGGGCTGAGGGCCGTTATGGAGAAACTGATGATGGACCTGATGTACGACATACCGTCCCAGGACAATATCGCCAAGGTGATCATCACCGAGGACGTTGTGAAAGGGATCGCCCCGCCGGAGCTTATGTATCGAAAGGAGGAGAAGTCCGCGTGACACTCCGGGGTAAATTTTAGGCGAAAAGTGTAGGCAACATGCAGAAAAAAATAGATTTTAAAAAGGAATACCCTCTGCTCCCGCTCAGGGACGTTGTGGTGTTCCCTCATATGGTCATTCCCCTGTTTGTGGGGAGGGAAAAGTCGGTCAACGCGCTCGATGAGGCCATGAAGAGCGATCGTTTTATCGTGCTGGCCACCCAGATGGACGCGCAGATTTCGAATCCGGAGATGAAGGACCTCTACGATGTGGGGACAGTCGCGGAGATACTGCAGCTGCTGAAGCTTCCCGACGGTACCATCAAGGTGCTCGTCGAGGGGATCACCAGGGCGTATCTGTCCGGTGTTGACACGGAAGGCGATTACCATCTCGCCGAAGTGAGGGAGATCGAGCGTTATGTGGAACAGGGCCAGAACGTGATCGCCCTGAGGAGGTCGCTGCTCGATACCTTTGACAAGTACATCAAGATAAACAAAAAAGTGCCCAAGGAGGCGCTCTCTTCGGTTTCCAGCATCGAAGACCTTTCCCAGCTGGCCGACGTGGTGGCGTCCCATGTGGACATGAAGATCGAGTTCAAGCAGTCGATTCTTGACCTCGGCAACCCCTCTGAACGCATAGAAAAACTGATAGAGCTCATCAACGGCGAAATAGAGATAATGTTCATCGAGAAGAAGATTCAGGGGCAGGTGCGCAAGCACATGGAGAAGACCCAGAAGGAGTACTATCTCAACGAGCAGATGAAGGTCATTAAAAAAGAGCTGGGCCAGGACGAAGGCGAGGTTGACGAGATCGATGAATTGAAAAAATCGGTGGACGCGGCAAACATGAGCAAAGAAGCGAAGACCAAGGCGCTTCAGGAGATAAAGAGGCTTGAAAAGATGCCGCCCATGTCGGCCGAGTCCGCGGTCGTGAGAAATTATATCGAGTGGCTCAGGGACGTGCCCTGGTACAAAAGGACACGCGACAACAGGGACATCGAGCACGCCATGAATATACTGAACGAGGACCATTACGGCCTCGAGGAAGTGAAGGAGCGCATAATCGAGTATATCGCCGTGCGACAGCTTTCCAAGAGCCTGAAGGGGCCGATACTCTGCTTTGTGGGGCCTCCAGGAGTGGGCAAAACCTCCCTCGGCAGGTCCGTGGCCAGGGCGCTGGGAAGAAAATTCGTCAGGATGTCACTCGGAGGCGTACGCGACGAGGCGGAGATTCGCGGACATAGAAGAACGTACGTCGGCGCGCTTCCGGGCAGGATCATTCAGATGATGAAAAAATCCGGAACGGTCAATCCCCTGATACTGCTCGACGAGATCGATAAAATGTCAATGGATTTCAGGGGCGATCCCTCCTCGGCGCTTCTGGAGGTGCTGGACCCGGAACAGAACAATTCCTTCCAGGACCATTACATGGAAGTAACCTATAATCTCAGCAATGTCATGTTTATCACCACCGCAAATGTTCAGCACAAAATTCCACTGCCGCTGTACGACAGGATGGAGATAATTGAGATATCCAGCTATACCGAGCCGGAAAAGCTCAATATTGCCCTGCAGTTTCTGCTGAGCAAACAGATCACGGAAAACGGGCTCGAACAGGAGAACATCGTCTATTCGGAAGAGGCGATGCTTTACACGATACGCCACTATACGCGCGAGGCCGGCGTGAGGAGCCTGGAAAGGGTCATCGCGAAGGTGTGCAGAAAAGTAGGCCGCGAGGTGGTATTGAAAGGGAAGGGCTATTCAAGAACCATCGACGAGGTGACGCTGCACGAATTTCTCGGGCCGACCAAGTTCAAGTACGGCGTTAAAGAGAAGAAAGAGGAAGTTGGTCTCGCAAACGGCCTCGCATGGACCGAGGTCGGGGGAGATATACTCAATATCGAAGCCCTGTTAACAAAAGGGAAAGGCGTCCTAACTCTTACCGGAAAGCTGGGTGAGGTAATGCAGGAATCGGCGCAGGCCGCCTTTACCTATGTGAAGGCAAATCAGCAGTTTTTCAACATAGAGGAAGAGCTGGTGAAGGTGAACGACGTGCACCTGCATGTACCGGAAGGCGCGATACCGAAAGACGGCCCGTCAGCCGGTATCACCATGGGAGTGGTTATCGCATCCTTGTTCAGCAATATCCCGGTCCGATGTGATGTAGCCATGACAGGCGAAATCACCCTGAGGGGGAAGGTGCTCCCCATCGGCGGCCTGAAAGAGAAAGTGCTTGCGGCACACAGGGCCCAGATAACCCACGTAATAATTCCGGAGGAAAACAGAAAGGACCTGGAAAAAATTCCCGAGTATGTCAGGGAGAGGATGACTTTTCATCCGGTCACGACCATGGAGGAAGTGCTGTTCCTTTCACTTACCCATCCGGAGAGGTTTTTCAAGGACCATGACAAAACGATGAGCCTTTATAACCGCCTTAAAGGAACCTTGGGGGACTGGGTGCTCGATACCGGTCCGCTGGATGGCGACGACGCGAAACTGACGATGTAAGCTCAGGCCTTTTCGAAATGGATGATAATCCTGTTCGAGAAGGCCTGGAATGTCTCTTTAATGAAACTGGAATAAACGTTTCGAAGAACGAGACCGTTTTCTTTTAGATGACCTTTAAGTTCATCGATGGTGAATGTCCTCATGACATGACGGTCTTTTACCGTTCGCGAGCCCTCTGACCCATGAATTCTGTAGAGGTAGTTTACCTCAACGATACTTTTTTCCTCGTCTTCCATGAGTTTGAATCCGCGCTCCCTTTCGATTGATATTCCTTCATACCTTGTTCTTGAAACGGTGCCCAGATCTTTTTCCTTGATTATTTCGACGGGAACCGTGTTCCATACCTCGAACAGGCCGATTCCGCCGGGTTTCAGCCCCCGCCATGTATTCCACAGCGTCCTGTCGACGTCGGTGTCGTCGATAAGGTAGTTAAAGGATCCGAAAAGCGACATTATCATGTCGAATTCGTTGTAGTAGTCGAAATCCGTCATGCCGCCGAACACGAAATCAGTCGTTTCCGGGTTTCTCTGTCTGGCTATGCGAAGCATGGCCTGGCTGGAGTCAAGCCCGATACACTCAAATCCCAATCGTGTCAGCTTTTCCAGGTGCTCGCCAGTGCCGCACCCGAGGTCAAGAATTTTCGGCGAGATTTTTCCTTTTAACAGGGACCGTATAAGGGCGATGTCATTATGTATATCCCGGTGGTTGGATTCAATGGAGAAATAATATTCTGCAAGCTCGTCGTATAGTTTCATCGGGTGTTTACAGGTAAAGATCGGGAAATTTTTTCCGAAGGGCCTCGTTAAGGGCGTTTTCGATATCGCTCGTCGTCTCCATCCGCATGATTTGCGCCACAAGGTTCTCGCATTCTTCCGCGGTGACAGACCTCACAATTCGTTTGACCTGGTACATGTATACAGGGCTCATGGAAAAGTGTCTGAATCCAAGGCCCAGCAGGATCATTGTGTATTTCGGCTCGCCCGCGATCTCTCCGCAAATGGATACCGGCACGGAATTCTCGTTCGATATGTCCACTATCTGCTTCAGGAAGCGCAGCACCGCTATATTCAGCGGATTGTACAGATATGCGACTTTTTCGCTGATTCTGTCAACCGCCAGGATGTATTGGACAAGGTCATTGGTGCCGACCGAGAAAAAATCGGCATGCCGGGCCAGAATGTCGGCGCTGATAACCGCCGAGGGGACTTCCACCATGATTCCGACGGGTATGCTTTCATCAAAGGGAATGCCGGCTTCCCTGAGGGAATTCATCTCCTCGTCTGTGATCGAACGAGCTTTTATGAACTCTTCCACCGTCGTTATCATGGGAAACATTATTTTAACGTTGCCGTAATGACTTGCTTTCAGAATTGCCCGTATCTGTATTCTGAAAAGGTGTTCGTTTTCCAGGGAGAAGCGGATGGCCCTGCATCCCAGAAAGGGATTGCGTTCCTTATAGGGCTTTGTATAGGCGTATACTTTGTCTCCGCCAACGTCAAGCGTTCTGATCGTTACCGGAAGGGGATTGAAGAATTCGACCACGCGTTTATACTCGTTGAATTGAAGGTCCTCGTCAGGAAGAGAGCGGTCGAGGAACAGGAACTCGGATCTGTACAGTCCGATACCCTGGGCACCGTGTTCCTTGATTATCTCCTTTTCTTCCGGTATCTCAATGTTGCCGTAAATGAAAATTTCAATCCCGTCCATGGTCTGGGCCGGAAGATGGGTGAGCTTTACGAGCTCCTGTTCCAGTTCCAGGAAATCGCGCTGGTACTTCTCAAACTCATCTATCTCTTTTTCCGAGGGATCGATAATAACCTGACCGTGAATCGCGTCCACAATCACGAGTTCGCCGGTTTTGACCAGGGATGTTCCGTTTAAGGTGCCCACGATCGCGGGTATCTCGAGCGCTCTTGCCATGATTGCGGTGTGGGATGTCTTGCCGCCCTTGTCTGTCACGAAAGCGTGGATGAAATTCCGGTTCATCAATGCCGTTTCTGAGGGGGTCAGGTCGGTTGCGAAAAGTATCACTTCTTCGTTTATTGCAGCCAGAGACGCGGCCTCTTTCTTTTGAAGATTGAGCATGAGCCGCTTATTCACGTCGGAGATATCGATGATTCTTTCCCTCAGGTATTCGTCCTCTATCACGCTGAGGCTGTTTATGAGCTCCAGGGTAATATCGTTTAAAACCCATTCCACGTTTCTTTTTTCACGCCTGATAGTGGCCCTCGATTTTTCCTCTATCTGCGGGTCCTCCAGGACCATCAAATGGCTCGTAAAAATGTCCGACATTTCCTTGGACAGGCTCGACGCGATCTGTTTCTGTATGCCTATGATCTCTTCCTTGGTCTTTTGGAGCGCTTCCTCGAAACGCTGCAGCTCCGATTCGATATCATCGTCATCGAGAAGATATTTGGGTATTATAATTTTATCACCCTGATAAACGAAGGCCTTGCCGATTTTAATACCCGGAGACGCGACAATACCTTTTGGCACTATCCTGGACATTATTTTCCTTGCCATGACATGGATTTTACATGCAAGACAATGATCTTACGGGACAGAATTGTCAAGATGAAATTGTTGAAGTATGGACAGACGCGTACCTCACTTGCTCGGCGTATGCATGCGTGAGCCGGCCTGTTTATCACGACCAGAGCCTGGCACCGCCGATTATGGAACTGTTTTCCATCCCATGAATGCTGATGCGACCATCGGGAATTCCCAGTCTGCGGAGGTGCTCATCGACGGATTCCCTGTATTTCCAACCCTTCCAGAATAGGCTTCCCTCGATTATGACATTCAGCTCGTTTCCGTCCTTAAAATCATGTATTGCCGCTATCAATGCGCTGACAAGACTTGCAGATCTTTCAAACAGATTTCTCGCGCATTCGGCGCCGTCTCCGGAGCCTGCCGCGATCGCGGCGAGCTCCCTTGTGGAACCGATATCGCGGCGGGGGAATCCGAATTTTTCCGCGTAGATGTTGTAATGGCGGTAGAGATAGGCTCCTGATACTTCCTTTTCAAGCGCCTGAAGTCCCCTGTTTGTGGAGTCCTCGTCGATTATCATTCCTGTATCGCTGTGCCGAAACCGGTTAAAGTTGCCGGATTCAAGGTTTATCACCGTGGAGCCGTCCGCAATGAACCCGAAATTAAAACCGGTCCCGATAACGCCGCCCGCAAGTGATCCGGCCTTCCAGCGTCCGAGACCTGCGAGTACCAGGCATACCGTATCGTTGGCGCAGAGGACGGCTGAATCCATATTGAATTTTTTCCTGTAGATATTTTCGACTGTCTCCCCGATTTTTTCTCCCACGAGCCCGTTGAAGACGTGGTCTTTTGTCCCCTTGATCAAAATCCCGTCAATCCTGTTTCCGCGGGTCGCCGGACTGAGGGGATAGGCGAAATTAATGCAGATAAGTTCGGGTTTTTCGGCGATGTATTCATCGATCAGTGAAATGAACACATCCCTGTCGCTTATCACGGGGAGGCTGGAATCCCATGTCTCGATGATTTCCACCTGTTGAGAAGTTATTTTCACCTTTGAGCAGGAGAAATTGGATCCGCCGATAACGAGAACCTGGGCCTCAACGGGGAGTTCCCTGCTGTGGTCCGCCATCTCATGACGGGCGAATACGAGTGATGTCTCCTCGCCTCTTGATGCGTCCGACATCTCCCTCACCATGTCGGTTCGGATTGAACGAATCTCTTCAGTCGTATACATTGATATTTTTCGGCTTTTCATTTCATTTTCCGCTTATGCGAATCGAACAAAAATATTAATTATGCGCTATAATCCACTTTTTTAAAATTTGCAGTTATCATATATATAATAAATAATTGTATCGCATCATGTCAAAAGTAAATGGAGCATCGGCGGGGAATCGGGACCGGCGCTTTATTAAATCCCACGTTTCAATTTTTCATTCTCAAGGTTGTGACGCCTTATTGCGGTTGAGATGGTAGTCTGCAGATTTATACGGTCTATCGGTTTCATTAAATATCCGTAATGCTTGGTTTTTTCTGCCCTCTTTATCGTGGTGGGGTCGGTGTTGGCGGTAAGGTACACAATGGGTATATCGATTTCGCGCTGGATTTTTTCGGCCGCCTCAATGCCGTCCATATCTTCAGACAGCATGAAGTCCATTAAAATCAGGTCCGGTTTGACGGAAACGGCTTTACTGATCGACTCCTCACCTGATGATATTGTTATCGGTACGGTATAACCCAATTTTTCCAGCATGCGCTGGATATCCATCGCGGTTATTGCCTCGTCTTCGACAAGCATTATCGAAATATTGAGTTTTTCCTGTTCTTTTATTGTATTATGCATAATAGATTCATACTGAACATATCGGTATTAGTCAAGAAATATTAGCCTCCGGCAGTCATGAAATGTTATGTTTACATCACTTCAGCATTTCATTCAGGAAAATGCCCGGTGTGCTGTCATCGTGTGTGATGATCCTGAATTATCGCTGCGGATTCTGTTCTCTTATCCACAAGATGTGAAATCCAGAGACCGCGTCAATATTTGGGTCAATGCATTTACATTTAACGCCTTTAAGACCGGATTGCTCCTCTTGATTGAAACGCCAATGAAATTCCCCTTGAGTTTTGCAAATTCTGTGTAATGAGCGCATCAATATCCTTTTTTTATCGGGACAACACCCTTTCGGCGTTTCACTGGAATTAGGGCTATCTGTTCGGGCAATTTCAAGTAAAAATCAAGCAGAGTGAAAAAAATTATTGATAGAATCAGTATCAGGAAAATCATTGCCATGTCAAAGAATGAGTTTTATGGGACGGAAAGCACGATGATAAAAGTAGATTTCGAGAAACAGGGGGGGCTGGTGCCGGCCATTGCCCAGGATTATGACACCGGTGAGGTGCTCATGATGGCATATATGAACCGCGAGTCATTTGAGCTGACTCTTTCAACGCGAATCGCCCATTACTGGAGCCGGTCGCGCAGTGCTCTGTGGAAAAAAGGAGAAACCTCGGGCAACATTCAGGAAGTCAGGGAAATTCGGATCGATTGTGATGACGATACGATTCTGCTGCGCATACGCCAGATCGGCGGGGCCGCATGCCATACCGGCCATAGGAGCTGTTTCTACAGGGTGGTTGATGAAGGCGGATTGAGGGTCGACGGAACGCCGATTTCAGGAGAAAAATAGAGGACCGGAGTTGATATGAAAAAGCAGTTAAAACTGGGCATACCGAAAGGGAGCCTCGAAAAAGCGACGATAGACCTTTTTCTCAAGGCGGGATGGAAAATCTCAGTTTCAAGCAGGAACTATTTCCCTTCAATAAATGACGCCGACATCGTATGCTCGCTGATCAGGGCCCAGGAGATGGCGAGGTATATAGAAAGCGGCGTTCTGGATCTTGGGCTTACCGGTTATGACTGGATTCTGGAAAACAATTCCGACGTCCAGATACTCACGGACCTGGTATACTCTAAAACGAGCACGCAGAAAGCGCGTTGGGTGCTGGCTGTGCCGGAGGATTCGCCGATCAACAGCCTGGAGGACTGTGAGGGGAAAACAATATCCACGGAGCTTGTGAATTTCACTAAAAGGTATTTTCAGGAAAAAAACATCTCTGTAAATGTGGAGTTCTCATGGGGCGCAACCGAGGCGAAAGTGGTGGAAGGTCTTGTCGACGCCATAGTCGAAGTAACGGAGACTGGATCGACCATTAAGGCGCACGGACTTAAAATTATCCACACGCTCCTTGAGACGAACACAAAACTTGCGGCAAATATAAAAAGCCTTTCCGATCCCTGGAAAAAAGGGAAAATTAACCAGATATCCATGCTGCTGCAGGGAGCATTGCATGCCGAAAAACTTGTGGGTCTGAAGATGAATGTGCCGAAGGAAAAAATAGAGACCATAATATCGATAATTCCGAGTCTTACGTCGCCGACCCTTGCGCAGCTCTATAATTCAGAGTGGATTTCTCTTGAAAGCGTGATTGACGAAGCCGTTGTCAGGGAAATTATCCCCAAACTGATCGAAGAGGGGGCGGACGGGATTATAGAATACCCGCTGAATAAAGTGGTACAGCACAAGGAGTTCGTTTAAAGTGTAGGCGCGGTCATTCAATAATATCGTACTTTTTATTCATGGGTATTATCATCGATGCCACTGTTTCATGCTCTTTCATTTCGATTATAAGGTTTCTGTGCGAAAGATTGAGGCTTTTCAGCATCATGGCTATCATTACAAGGCCGAGCCCCGCGCCCTCGCGTTCCGGGTCGTCGTCCACTTTTATGAAGTAGTCCGATATGTCCTCGCATTCCGAGGCGTCTTTTAATTTCTGCCTGACCTTGTTGATTTCCTGCTGTGTCATTCTGGAGGGATTGCTTACTTTTATGTGAAACACGTCGTTTTCCACCCACAGGTATATCTTTACGTGAATGTCTTCCTGCCTTGCGAGCTTTTCGAGATGTCCGGCATTTTCCCTGCTCATTTCAAGTTTAAAAAGTTTTAAAGCGACCAGATATTCCAGGGCGGTTTCTTCGGCGTTTTTTGGAGTGTAGTTTTCAAAGTAGATATTCTTGAAGTTCGCTTTGACCGCGTTCATCAGAAGCTCTTTGATGCATGTATAAATCGGCGCGATGAGCTTGGGGTGATTGTATTTTTTCAGTATCTGCTCGGTGACGCTGTGAAGGCGTGATTCGATCGTGTCGGACACCGAATAGGCGAGGATGCATATCTTCTTGTTGTTATTTATCGCGTTCTGAATTTTCATGGTCCCGCTGCGGTAACTTCGTCATGCGAACTGTATGCATGCACCCCTGAAGAGTCAATGAAATTTTTCCCTTCCGCATGCTGGTCGGTGATATATAATAGTGGTTAAAATATGGCAAAAAAATAAAAAAACATTTGCGTTATATTAGTGATATCCCGTATACTGTACAGATTCTCTTTTTTTACCGGAGGTTTTGTCATGAAAAAGACAGGTCAGCTCCATCTTTCCCAGCTTCTGCCGGACAAATCGCCAAAAACGGTCTTCGGTGAAGTGGAAAGAGTGTACCGCTTTCATTATTCGGACAGCACCTTCACCGTGGTCAGGCAATGCTATCATATGATCGAAAAGCTCTTCAAGGGGAAATATGAAGGGTATAAATCGTGCAATACTAACTATCATGACTTCGGACACACGCTTGATGCGCTTCTCGCCGCGGTGCGCCTTCTGGACGGCATAAATCTTGTTCTTGAACCGATTTCGGAAGGGACCGCATGCACGCTACTGCTGGGAACACTTTTTCATGATACCGGGTACCTTCAGGAAATTGGCGATGAGGAGGGAACCGGGGCGAAGTTTACCGCAAACCATGTCGAAAGAAGCATACAATTTCTGAAACAGAACGGAAATAAATTTCACGTGAAAGAGGCCCTGATCCCGGGGATTTCGAATATTATCTGCTGCACCGGCCTCAACGCGGAACTCGATTCAATCCCTTTTACCTCGAAGGAGGAATCGATCGCTGGAACGATACTGGGTGCGTCCGATCTTCTGGGCCAGATGTCCCAGCGGGAATATCTGGAAAAACTTCTGTTTTTATATTACGAATTCAGAGAGGCCGGGATCTCCGGATTCGATACTGAATTTGACATTTTAAGAAAGACCCTGGATTTTTATGAAATGGTGAAAGACAAGTTTAAAATGACATACCATTCGATTCATGAATACGGCAGGGAGCACTTCAGGACCCGATTCGGTATCGATTCAAATCTCTATATGGAAGCCATTGATAAAAACATAGGTTATCTTCATAGAATCATAGAAGACGAAACCACCAATTTCAGGCATAAATTGAAAAGGGGGAGTTGGATAGTCCGGGAGAAAAGGGAAACAGCCTGGCAGGTGCAGTAAACCTAAAGGATCATTATTCGGAAGTAACAATAAAAAGAGGCCGCTTCCCGTGAGGATGCGGCCTCTTTCTATAACGCACTGTCTGTCAAAAAAAGTTATTCGGGAATCGTATCAATCTTTGTGTCGGGAGCGATTGTATCGACAAATACCGAAAACGCAGTGACCGCGGAAACATTTCCGACCCTGTCAATGGCCTTTGCTTCAATTGTATGCTCGCCGTTCGATTTAAACTTGATGTCGCTGAAGTAGGGCATGAAGTCCCCGATGTTGTCTATTCTTACGTGAATCGAAGAAACACCCGAGTCGATATCCGTTGCCGATACCGTGTATTTCACGCTTGTTGACGCGATATTCTTGTTGTCTGCGGTTTTATTCAACGCTTCGCTCGGATTGATCAGCACTGCCGGAGGAGTATTGTCCACCGAGAATCTTACGGCCGCTTCATTAAGGACGGAGGATTTTCCCCTTTCATCCAGAATTGAAAAGGCAAACCGGTTGTTCCTGTTGTTGACGTTGTCATTCGCGTTTACCTTTAACTCGACATCGCCTTCCGATGCGATGCTGAAGGGTGCGGTGTATTCTCTGGCTGCACCATTCAGTGAGTATTCAATTTTTTCAACGCCCGAAAGCGCGTCGTATGCGTCTATGCCAAATGTGTAGCTGCTTGAAATGTAGTATTTTCCGTTCGCGTTGATTACCGGAATATTGGTGTTGACGATGATATCCGGCGCGGTCGAATCGGTTATGACCCTGAAGATTTTCGCGTCTTCCTGGTTCCCGATTTTATCAATGGCGAAATAGCTTATCTGGTGGTTCCCTTCGACATCGATTACAAAGGGATTCTGGTAAACCTGATAGTCGCCCGAGTCGATGCGATACATGATCCGGTCCAGAAGCAGATTGTCCTTTGCCTGAAGCTTGAACTGAACAGTTGCGTTCGCGAAAATGTTTCCGCTCTGATAGAAGACCTTTGCGTCCTGGGACACAACGGCCGTCTCATCCATCGCATTTTTCTGTCCAGCCTTTTCTGCAGTGCCGGTAACGTTTCCGTCTTTCATTTTCGTGGTCGCAGGATCATCCTGTGAATATGAAAATGTTGAATAGGCGAATCCGGCAATTATGCAGAAAACTATAATAGATAGTTTCTTACGCATAAAAGACCTCCAAAATTTTGCTGTGAGATTAATTTCATGATGAAGCAATTGTTAATATGCAAGGAATAAGCGTAATTGTCAATATTTTTTCTCATGATTATTCGTTAAAAGAATAATAATGGGGAATTGGTTTGCTTATTCCGTAATATCAGCCTTTAATCGCAGACCTCAGAACGCACAGGGGGATCCTTAAAAGCACTGGTTGATAAATAGATGGGTTGATATAAATCGCGTATATGTTTTCATCGGTACTGAATACTTCCTTTCCGGAATAATAGAACATGAATTGGCGCGATTCGATTTTTTTAAGTTTCGGAGGAGTATACACAACGAAGGGAACCGCCGAGGGGAGATCCCCGAATGACCTGAAAACGGCCGCCTTGATGCAGCCGGTAAGACTGCAGAAGATAACCACATAACAGCGGAGATTTTTATTGTAGGAAAGCGACGGCTCTCCGGAGATGTCCCCGAAAAATTTTCCCGCTTTCCCGGAAGAGCGGGTCCACCTGCCGTCGCCTCCGAGAAACTGATAATGACTCCGGGATTCGATCATGTCCGGACTCACGCGGGAAAAATATCCGTGTACATGCCGGCCGGATTTTTTATGCCCGATCAGATAGATGTTCCCTTCATGAAGAATGACTGAATCGCCGAAAACCGGCTCATCAGGTCCGAATAGCGTTGCCAGAAACCTGAAATCCGGATTTTTCATGCCGAAACCGCCGTCCCTGCTATGCCATGATGCTATGCCGGTTCCTGTCACCCTGAAGGGCTCAGGTGATCCGGGATTGGTGCGCACTCCGATATAATACACATACACCCTGTCTCCGATACGAATCCCGTCAACGGGCCATATCCTGCGGTGTCCTTTGCCGTTTCCCTTCGGCGGCAGAAATTCCCTCGGGGCGCCGTGAAGTCGGTAAAAGGCAAACCTGAGGTTTTCGATTGTGCCGTCGTCGGGGAGGGGAGTTTCTGCGATCGAGTTGCTGATCATGCCGTTCATGACCGCTGAATTCTCGAAAGTCGATGCCGCTGTCTGCTTTTCGGTGAATCTGCCGATGATGGTGTCGCCGAAAGTCCAGAGTACGCGGTGTTCATCCAGCGGGATCGATGCGCATCCGTCGAGTCCCACGATGTCGTCGCTGTCCGGGTGGACGAAGATGCCGAGGTTTTCGACGGCGCATTCTGGCGATGCGCATCGGAGTATAAGCGCAACGAGAATGCACGGTGCCGTTATGCACAGAAGGCGGAGGAATCGACGGGTCTGCAGGCGAGTGGTGTGTCCCTGTGACAGGGAGTGCCGCTGTTCCGCCTGCGTGTTATTCAAATACATAAAATACGTGCTGTTTTCCGAGTCCGGCGAAACCGTATTCCTTTATCTTGTCCTGAAAGTTTTCCCAGTTGTCTCCGTAATGTGTAAGAAACAGCTTTTTCTTCACTTCTGGCGATAACTGGTTTAATTCATCGATTCCCGCATGGACGCCCCCGGTAAAGAACTGGCAGTCGTGGAAAATCGCCTCGAAATTGAATTTCGATTCATAGAGTTCCACAAGATCATAATCGTATCTTGTGTCGCTTGTAAACATGACCCTGTCGTCAATAATAATTCCGCAGCTCCAAAACGAGCTCTGCCAGTCTGATGAAGAATCGGGGATGTGCTTGGTCCGCATCATCTTTACATTTATGCTTCCAACGTTGACTTCGAAGGTCTCGCGCGGATAGTCGGGGAGCCACTGAGGCCTCATTATGCTCCAGAAGTCGCTGAAGGACAGCATGTCACGGGCCTCATCTTCATTATAGGCGCACCCCCCCCGCAGGGACATGTCCCACAGAATATACTGATATGTCTCGTTTATTATCATGGTGGGTTTCTTTTTCGTCACATATCGTCCCATAAGAGCCACCTCTTCGAGGCCGCCGATATGGTCCGCGTGGGAATGGGTGATCAGAAATGTGTCGATCTCGGTCACCGGCACACCGAGCTCTGAAAGGGCCTGGGGGCATTTCGTGCCGCAGTCGATCAACAGATGATCGTTGCCCTTCACGATCAGCAGATTGGTCTGATACTGACGTTTGGTGAAAGCGCTTCCGACACCGATGAAAAAGAGTTCCAGGGTGCCTTTGTTTTTAAGCTCGAGCTTCCGTTTTTCCATCGTTTCAATTTTCATGACTGGACCTCGCCGTTTTATCAATAATCATCGGCATTGCAATGATGCCGTCACTTTGTTGACAGGCTCGATTAGCCGGACGATATCATTCCGAAAATCACTGGTTTTCGATGCGGAAATTGAGCCTTTTCCACATGTACACCCCGTTTTTATAGAAGGATATAATGTAAAAATCATTGTCAGTCGCGTGCTCAATGACGTTAAGCGCAATTTTATTTGACTCGTCCGGGACTTTGAGCATATTGTCGGTTGTGAGCACGAGTTTGAGCTGGTTTGCCGACAAATCGTTGAGGCTTTTAACCCGCTCCTCTTCTCTTTCGTCGTAATAGTCTTCGAAAGTCAGGTTTTCATCGATAAAGGAATGGTACTTTTCTATATAGGTGTAGTAATCGAAAAAGTCGCCGAACTCCTCGATTCCGGCGGATATGAAATCGTCGTTCACATATATGGTCATGTAAAAGTATCCGGGCACTTTTTTCCCGATCTGCACCTTTCGCACAACCTCTCGCAGCATCGAGAACTGGCTGTTGAGTATCAGCTCATTAATAATAAAACGAACATGTTTTTTTTTCGTCCATGGGTACCGTTCAATGATGCGCATAACCTCGGCGTCGAACTGCTTGTAATGTTTTTCCCCGAGGCCGATGACGAAACGGATGGGCTGTATTATCCTCGAACCATCGTATTTCGCATCGAGCTTCAGTATATTACGCTGCTTGTTCAGCTGAATTCTGTGCTTGAGCGGTACAAGTATATTGTAATCTGTTGTTTCACTCATCGGATATGCCGTATTTCCCCCGGTCTTCCTGTTTAATAATTTTTAACAATTATTGGTTTTCATCGATCCGGACGCATTTGATCGATAAACCGGCGGCGTATGCTAATTGAAAGCATTCGGCCATGAAATGTCAACTGCAATATGCATGCTGTAAGATTGAATATTTGGATTTTTAGATCCGACGCGCCGAGACCTCGGTCGGCGTTGATGATTTTCCTGAAAGTGTTGACATAATCCGCCTTTGCGTGAATAGAATTTTTTTGAACATTTCAACTGTGCGGAGTATGATGATGCGTGAGATCAGAAGCTGGAAAAGGGCTCTGAAAATAACCGTGGCACTGGTCGCGGTTTCGTCGTTTTTCTATTTTCTCACCCCGCTGTTCTCCCTGCAGCGATACGGGATCCGCCCCAGAACCCTCCCGGGACTGGCGGGTATTCTTTTCTCGCCGTTTCTTCATGGTGACATCAATCATCTCACTGCCAATTCCCTCAGCTTCCTGATACTGGGGACCGTGTTTTTCGCGATAATCAGGGACCGTGCATTTCTGAAGATCACTCTTTTCGCCGTTCTGGGCGGGTTCGGGACGTGGCTGCTGGGCCGTCAGGGGAGCAATCATATCGGAATGAGCGGGGTAATCTACGGAATCATGGGGTATATGATGTCTCTGGGGTTTTTCGAAAAGAGGCTTTCCGCGATCCTTTTGTCTGCCGCCGCTTTTTTCCTTTACGGCGGAGCCTTGTGGGGCGTTCTTCCCGGAAACCCGGCTATGTCCTGGGAAAGTCATCTGTGCGGATTTATTTCCGGCATCGCTGTCGCCTGGTTTTTTTCTAATAAAAGATGAACTCTTTCAACGGGTTTTCAGCACCGTGACATGATAACACCTCTGCCGGCGCTCCAGGATGGCAAATATGCGCCCTTCATCCTGCATTTCCAGCAGCGTTTCGGTCAGAATGGATCTCAGCTGCCTGCGGATAGAGGCGCCGCACATGAAGCCCATGCGCGGATTAAGTACCGAGATAAAGGACCGCGTCAGGGAACTCGAGCCGTCGAATGGCGGGGGAGACACGTAATACTCGTCGTAGAAGATATCGAAACTTGTGCCGAAACTGTGGGTTGACCCTTCGGTGGCGTTGAAATTTTTTCCCCGGAGGCCCTTCTGGTATTCCGCCGTACGAAGGGCCGACGAAATGGCGATCTTTACCGGCGTGAGGTCAGCCCGTTTCCGCAGGTTACGCTGGAACCGTGCGGTGAGTTCCTTCAATCCCTCCGCCGCCGCGGGTGTCAGGCAACGGTTTTTCTTTTTCACGTTATAGAAGTAGTGGAATGTATGTTCACCGGTGTCAATCGATACGAGTTCACCTGATTGAATGAATTTTTCTATTTCAGAGTCGGATGCAACCGGACCCGTGCCGTTTTCCTGCGCTGCCTTGATGTGGTCCTGTTGAAGGTGCCGCCGCAATTCCCGTTCTTTTTCAGCGTCAATGAAGTCATCGTAAATAGGAAGACGCCTGACGGCGCTCTGTTCTAATTCAAAATACCGTCGCGCGTACTCCTCAAACTCGGTGACTGCCCTGCGCATGAAGTGAATATACAGCGCCGTTGCGGAACAGAGTATGATTGATACTCCGGCGATTGCGGCTATGATTTTTCTGATGTTCAATTCGTTCCGCCGTCCCCGGTTTTATCCCCCCGGGCCCGACAAACGGCTGAAGGCCTTGGAAGAGCCTCAGTTTCCCTCACGGAACGCGCCGTTGTCCCAAAAACCATTTTTATACACCCTGTCATTATAGTAAAGGATCCCCTGTCCGTGTTTCTTGTCGTCTTTCCACTGGCCGTCGTATTTATATCCGTTGCTGTAATAGTAGACACCGCGTCCTTCCTTTTTGCCGCGCTCGAAATCGCCTTCGTATTTATCGCCGTTGGAGAAATAGAAGATACCCTTGCCGTCCATCGCCCCGTCCTTGTATGTCCCGACATACCGCTCTCCGTTTCCGTAAAAATAGGTCCCCTGTCCGCCGATCTGGCCTCTTATGAATTGCCCCCGATACTTGTCGCCGTTGGCGAAATAGCAAGTGCCGCGGCCCTGAATTACCCCTTTGACAAACCTGCCTGCGTACCTGTCGCCGTTGTTGAATCTGTACACGCCCTTGCCGTCATTGCAGTCCCCTCTGATGCATTCCGAGTGAAGCGATTGAAGCGTCGCCAGGACCAAGACCGCGGTTGTAA
The DNA here is from genome assembly GCA_041737965.1 of Spirochaetota bacterium. Taxonomy (GTDB): domain Bacteria; phylum Spirochaetota; class UBA4802; order UBA4802; family UBA5550; genus JAFGJK01. Next base: position 57,597 of record JBGSQT010000001.1, read on the forward strand.
TCAGCACGCAGTTTCTCATTTTAATTCTCCGGTCACTGTTCGTATGGGGTAGTCGCCTTTTCAAATACACAAAAGCGAGTTGCTGCCGATGTATTCACCATACTACAACAATCGGCGGTGTCAAGAAATCTTTCATAGCTGAGGCGCAAGTGGCCGAAAATATAATTGTACCGCCACGGTCAGCGCGTCCTACATCGCCCCGTGGTAGTGCAAAATTGATAACTGATCAGGAGCCGCCGATGCCGAAAAATATTGCGTATTACCGACAAAATGAAAAAATTATCGAAGTGGGAAAAACCGAGAAAAAGATGTACATTATTCTCGAAGGCGATGTGGAAATCGCCCTGAGCGACGGGAAAAACAGGATTGTCGTGGCGGAATTAAAAAAAGGTGATTTTTTCGGTGAAATATCGCTCTTTACCAACACTCCGCGAAGTGCCACTGTCATTGCCATGAGTGAAGTAAAGCTCGTATACATCGACAGTGTTGACGAATTAAAGGCTTTTTTGATAAAGAACCCCTCATTCGCCGCCAAAATGGTGTCGATTCTGGCAAAGAGACTGGCAAAAACTGATGAGATCCTTATCGGTAAAATTAGCGAGCTGAACAGGATTAAAATAACCAGGGACCTGTAAACCGGGTGCTCATTCCACCCACACTATTGCGCTGAAGTTTGTCACTCCCTGGCGCTGGATGAATCCCATCCATTTCCTGCTCACTATGGCACCTTCCATGTTCGCCCCCTGCATCTTTACCGCGGTAAAGTCGACGGCGCTCAGGTCGGCGAATCTGAGATCAGCTTCGCTCAGGTCGGCGCCGAAAAGATTCGCGCCTTTGACATCGGCCTTTGTCAGGTCGATCTTCCGCCCGTTGCTGGCCCTGATATCGGCGAAGCTGAGATCCGCTCCGCTCATCTTCGCCCCGGACAGGTTCGTGAAGCTCAGGTCTGATCCCCTGAGGATCGCCTTTGAAAGGTCGCAGTCCCGAAGATCAGCTTTTTTCAGTATCGCCCCGGTGAGGTCGGTGCCCGTCATTTTCGCGCCTGTCAGAAGGGCCCCGGAAAGGTTTGCTCCTCTTAGGTCGCGTTTTTTCAGGTCCGCCTGCTGGAGGTTCGCCCCGGCAAGGTAGGCGTTTTTCCCTGCCTCGCGAAGGGCCTTGTCGCTATATGGCGTGCTGCCGCAACGAAAAAGAATCGTGGATATAAGGATCAAAGTGATTGATACTGTTTTTATCTTCATCAAATCTCCCATTGAGTCTGGTTATATTGTATTAACGTCACCCTGAAAATGCCCGCACTAATGAAAATATAGTAATAATCCGCTGAGGTCAACACATGCGGACTATAACAAAGGGGTTTGTGCTATGATGAACGCGCGTGCGATGGGAGAATGTCAGATGCGGTGGATGTCGAAAAAATCGTCAATAAAGTCATTTTTTTCTATTATATAGGAGAGTTTGAGCATCTCGTATTCCACCAGCTTCTGGTGATCCCGCCTCTGCCTCCTGAGCCTCCATATCTCCCCGGTCAGCTCGTCAAGGCGGCGGTCATATTCCTTTATGGACGAGAAACGGTACATGATGACAGTCTCCGTTGCATACTTACAGTATCGGCCGGAAACAGTCGGAATATTAGCCTGTTTAGAATTCCAGCGTCTTCACGCAGCGCGGGTAGGGGATCACGTCGCGGATGTTCTGCATTCCAGTGACGAACTGGATGAGCCGTTCGAATCCGAGCCCGAATCCGGCATGGGGAACAGTCCCGAAACGCCGCAGGTCCATGTACCACCAGTAATCGTCGGGATTGAGCCCCATTTCGAGTATCCTGTTTTTAAGCGTACCGTAATCGGACTCCCTTTCACTGCCGCCGATAATCTCCCCGAGCCTCGGGACCAGTATATCCATGGCCCGGACAGTCCTGCCGTCTTCATTCAGCTTCATGTAAAAGGCCTTTATCTCCTTCGGATAATCGATAATGATCACCGGCTTCATGTACACTTTTTCGGTCAGGTACCGCTCGTGTTCGCTCTGCAGGTCCTGCCCCCAGGCCACCGGATACTCGAATTTCTCGCCGGATTGGATGAGAATGTCCACCGCTTCGGTGTAGGTTATGCGGCGGAATTCGCTTTCGACGATGTTCCGCAGGTTTTCGATGACGCCCTTGTTTATCCTGGAGTCGAAAAATTCCATGTCGTCGCGGCAATTGTCCAGTATGTGGGTGAATATGTATTTGAGGAACTCCTCGGCGACGTTCATGTTTTGCGTTATATCGCAGAAGGCCATTTCCGGCTCCACCATCCAGAACTCGGCAAGGTGCCGGGAGGTGTTGGAATTTTCCGCCCTGAAGGTGGGGCCAAAGGTGTAGATGTTGGTGAGGGCGCAGGCGTAGGTTTCCCCTTCAAGCTGGCCGCTCACGGTAAGGGATGCTTTTTTGCCGAAAAAATCGCCGTCGTAATCGACATTCCCCTCACGTTTCGGCGGGTCCTCGAGAGAGAGCGTGGTGACGGTAAACATGTCGCCGGCACCCTCGCAGTCGCTTCCGGTGATGATGGGAGTGTGCACCAGGACAAACCCCCTTTCATGGAAAAATCGATGGATCGCGAAGCTCATTTCGCTTCTGATCCTGGCCACGGCCCCGAAAGTGTTGGTCCTGGCACGCAGATGGGCGATTTCCCTGAGGAATTCAAATGAATGCCGCTTTTTCTGGAGCGGGTACTCGTCGGCCGGGGACTCTCCCAGAAGCTCGATGGATTCGGCTTTCAGCTCGACCTGCTGGCCTGTTCCGGGGGATTCGATGAGCCGCCCGGCGATCCTCACACTGCACCCGTTGGTGAGTTTTTGGCCGAGTTTTTTAAAATCCGGGAGGCCGCCGTCAATGACCGCCTGCAAATTCTTTATGGACGAACCGTCGTTGATCTCAAGAAAGGATATTTCCTTGGAGTCTCTCCTTGTGCGGACCCAGCCCTCGGCCGTGCACGCGGCTCCCGCGGATCCTGTCAGCAATTCTTTAATGCTCATTCTGTTCATGGTCTCCTCGTCTTTCCGCGCTCACGCGGCAGGTTCATCATTGTTTGTGTGTCGACCTGGTCTGTCAGAAAAGGTAAATGGGGTGCGAATCCGGGTTTTTCCCGAAAAAGGTTACGTCGTCGATCTTTTTCACCTTTTCCCCCCTCAGGACCGCGTAGAGCGTCCGCTCTACACCGATACCGCCCCCCATGGTGTCCGGAAATAACGGTTCCCCCTTTTTATCCGTCATCCGCGCGAAGTAGAGGAAGGGGCCGTATCCCCCCAGCTCGTCGATGTTCTCGATGTTCCCGTTTCTGAACACAGGGCGGACCGGCAGCACCTTGTTGTCGATGATGCGCTCCACAATCGGTTCGAAGAGCCATTCACGTATGGCGCCGGAAAGTATCTCTTTGGCAGGGGAGTGGGCGCCCGACTTCCTGTCAATGCTCTTTGCGATGATGTCGTAGTTGAAAATGCTGTCCGAGGGGATGCCGGAAGGGAAGGCCCGGGAGCCGTCCTCTTTTAGGTAGGGATAGACCAGGTCGTAGTTTTCCCGGAGCAGTCCGGTAATCCAGAAAAACTGCGATTTCGTTTCCTCTCCGATTTTTTCCTCAAAATCCCGTGCACCGTATTTTAAAGCGGCCTCGTCCTTTTTGAACACCGGAAAGGGTATTTTTGGCACCTCGAGCGCCACTCCCAGGCCCTTTAAGTTCTCTCCATTAATCCTGTTTATCTCCTCGCAGACCCGGACCAGCAGCCGTTCGAACAGGTTCATGATCGTTCCCATATCCTCCCTGAGCAGGTCGGTGACCCTGGGGACGTTGCGGTAATAATCCTCAATGGTGAGGCCGCGACGGCGTTTCACCTCGACGTCGATCTGGGAAAAATCGGCCAGGTAGCGGCCCCGCTGGATCCGCATGGGGCTTTCCATCTCCAGGCGTATGTTGGGGGAGTCGACGAATATCCCCTTCAGGCCGGGATTCGTGCAGGCCAGGAATTTGCTGTAGATCATGCTGTGCGTGGTCAGGTACGTGTGCCCCTTGTAGGGGATCGAAGGCGTGTGCTCGATGTCGTGGGCCAGGGGATCGGTGATTATGCTGAGCATGACCTTTTCGAGGTTCAGCAGACCCTCCTCTACCAGAAACTGCGTGGCGGTCTGGACAAAGGTGGTCCGTATCGCCGAAATGTGATACATTTCTTCCGACCGCCATTTTCCCGCGTAATTCTCCCTGATATAGTCCTCCAGGGTCGATCCGCTTTCGTTCAGGGCGGATTGGAACCTGTAGAGACTCTCGCCGATTAATTTTATATTGTCTTCCATGGACGTGCCGCTCCTGATTTTTTTTCACACACTTAATCAGCGGGCGGCGTAATGTCAAGAATAAAGACGGGGGGCGATCAGGCCCCGTGGTATTCCTGAAGCGGCGTGACGCCGAGATCCTCCGATTTTTTCGCCTCCAGCCCCTTGAGCGCCGCCATGGCGCCGGCGACGGTGGTGATGTAGGGGATTTTGTACTTTATCGCCGCCTTGCGAATGTAGGAGTCGTCGTACTCGCTCAGCTTTCCGCTGGGCGTGTTGATGATCAGCTGAATCTCGTTGTTCTTTATCCTGTCCACGATGTGGGGCCGGCCCTGGTACACTTTCAGAACCGGTTCCGATTGTACCGAGTGCTCGTTGAGAAAGCGGTGAATCCCCTCTGTCGCAAGGATTTTGAACCCGAGCCTGCCGAGTCCCCTGGCGACCTCCAGCGCGCCCTGCCGGTCGTTCTTGTTCACCGTGAGGAGCACGGTCCCGCTGAGGGGCAGATACTGTTTGGCCGCCTCCTGCGCCTTCAGATAGGCGATCCCGAAGGTCGGCGCCATTCCGAGCACCTCCCCGGTGGACCGCATCTCGGGTCCGAGCAGGGGGTCCACTTCCGGGAACATATTAAAGGGGAACACCGATTCCTTGACCCCGAAATGGCTGAGCGCTTTCCGTGACAGGCCGAGGTCCTTCAGCCTGCTCCCCAGCATTACACGGGTTGCCAGGTTCGCCATGGAAATGTTGCTCACCTTGGATACAAGCGGTACGGTCCTGGACGCCCTCGGGTTGGCCTCCAGGACGTAGACCATGTCGCCGGCGATGGCGTACTGGATGTTGATGAGGCCCACCACCTTGAGCTCGATGGCGATCCGCTTCGTGTAATCCTCGATTGTGGTGATGTGCTTCTGAGGGATGCTCACCGGCGGGAGCACGCAGGCCGAATCGCCGGAATGCACGCCGGCGAGCTCGATATGCTCCATCACCGCGGGGACGAACGCGTCGGTTCCGTCGCTGATGGCGTCGGCCTCCGCCTCGATGGCGTTGTCCAGGAATTTGTCGATCAGTATCGGCCTCTCCGGGCTCACGTCCACCGCGGCGTTGACGTACTGCTCCAGCATCTGCTCGTCGTGTATGATCTCCATCGCGCGGCCCCCCAGCACATAGGAGGGCCTCACGATGAGGGGGTATCCGATCCTCCCGGCGATACTCTTGGCCTCGTCAAGGGTGCTGGCCATTCCGGATACCGGCATCGGTATTCCCATCGCCTCCATTACATTCCTGAACCTGTCCCTGTCCTCGGCCAGGTCGATCGAATCCGGCGAAGTGCCGAGAATTTTCACGCCCGCCCTGAGGAGCTCGCCGGCGATGTTGAGCGGCGTCTGGCCGCCGAACTGCACGATCATCCCCTCCGGTTTTTCCTTTTCATAGATGTTCAGCACGTCCTCCACGGTCAGCGGCTCGAAATAGAGCTTGTCCGATGTGTCGTAATCTGTCGAGACCGTCTCCGGGTTGCAGTTCACCATTATCGATTCGTATCCCCCGTCGCGGAGCGCGAAGGCGGCGTGGACGCAGCAGTAATCGAACTCGATCCCCTGGCCGATCCTGTTGGGGCCGCCGCCGAGGACCATGATCTTTTTCTTATCGGACACCGGGACCGTGTCATCGGCGTTATAGGTGGAATAGTAGTAGGCTGCGTTTTCCACGCCGCTTACCGGTACCGAGTCCCATCGGCCGGAAAGGCCCGCCTTCAGGCGCTGTCCGCGTATCTTCATTTCATCGGAGCCGATCAGGCGGGCGATATACCTGTCCGCGAAACCGTCTTTTTTCAGCCTGAGGAGCAGCTCACGCGGGACGGTGCCGTTCCGGTGCGCCAACAGCTCCTCTTCAAGGTCCACAAGCTCCTTCATCTGGGTGATGAACCACTTTTTGATAAAGGTTTTTTCATGAAGCTGGTCCACCGTCGCCCCCTTGCGGAGCGCCTCGTACATCTGGTACTGGCGCATGCTCGAGGGGACCGTCATGATGCGCATGATTTCGTCGAGGTCCATGGACCTGATCTTTTCCACACCGCCAAGGCCGTAGCTTCCGGTTTCCATGGAGCGGATCGCCTTCTGAAACGCCTCTTTATAGGTCTTGCCGATGCTCATCGCCTCGCCCACGGCCTTCATCTGGGTTCCCAGCTCGTCATTGACCCCGGGGAATTTTTCGAAACCCCACCGGGGGAATTTCACCACAACATAATCGCCCGAAGGGGTGTACTTGTCCAGAGTGCCGTCCCGCCAGTAGGGTATTTCATCCAGGGTGAGCCCGCAGGCCAGGAGCGCCGAGACATAGGCGATGGGGAAACCGGTCGCCTTTGACGCCAGGGCCGAGGAGCGGGACGTCCTCGGGTTTATTTCGATCACCACGACGCGGCCCGTATTCGGGTCGTGGGCGAACTGAATGTTGGTGCCGCCGATTACGCGTATCGCCTCGACGATGTCGTAGGAGTAGCGCTGGAGTTTTTCCTGCAGGGCCTTTTCAATGGTGAGCATCGGCGCGACGCAGAATGAGTCGCCGGTATGTATCCCCATCGCGTCGACGTTTTCGATGAAACAGACGGTGATCATGCAGTTTTTTGAGTCCCGGACCACTTCGAGCTCGAGTTCCTCCCACCCCATCACCGATTCCTCAACGAGAATCTGTCCCACAAGGCTTTCCGAAAGACCTCTGGACGCCACCGTCTGGAGCTCCTCCTTGTTGTACACGTGGCCGCCGCCGGTGCCTCCCATGGTATACGCGGGACGAATCACCACCGGGTACCCCATATCCTGCGCGATCGCTTCCGCCTCCTCGAGACTGTATGCGGGACTGCTTTTTGGCATTTCGATACCGAGGCCGTTCATGGTCTCCTTGAAGGCGATGCGGTCCTCCCCTTTTTCTATCGCCTCTGCCTCAACGCCGATGATCTTCACCCCGTATTTCGCCAGAATCCCCTTTTTGTGCAGTTCCGACGACAGGTTCAGGCCGGTCTGGCCCCCCAGGTTCGGAAGAAGCGCGTCGGGCCGTTCCTTTTCGATTATTTTTGCCAGAGACTCGACATTCAGCGGTTCGATATAGGTTTTATCCGCCATTCCCGGGTCGGTCATGATGGTTGCGGGGTTGGAATTCACAAGAATAATGGTGTATCCCAGTTTTTTCAATGCTTTGCACGCCTGGGTTCCGGAATAATCGAATTCGCAGGCCTGGCCTATGATGATGGGACCGGAACCTATAATCAGTACTGTGTTGATGTCGTCTCTTTTTGGCATTGCCTGCTCCTGTGTCTGAGTATTATGGGATTAAGTATCGCTAAATATTTATATGTCAATACTAAAAATATTTTATGTCTCCGGCAATCCGAACAGCATGAATCTCGCCGGCATCCTGGAAATGGGCATGCAAAAAATTCCGTCGGCCTGTCATTTATGACTTTACTTTTATTCCAGAATGAAGCATCCATTTTGACCTCTGAATATACGCGACGAGAGGTGATCAGATGAAACGCAACGCGGCGCTTTTCTGCGGGTTGATCTCCCTGTCCGCGCTCTGCTGCATGAGCGCGGTTGGCGAGCGCACCGCTGGTACGGTTTCGATAAGGGGGCTTTCCCTCGATGAGGTCCGGGAAAAAACCGTCGAGGATTACCGCACCATACAGAGATTCCGGGAGGGGCTTGCCGGAATCAACCTTTTCATGAAAACGCGACCGGACATTTTCAAACGGCCCGAAAAGTTCAACCGGAGCACCTTCAACAGCGCCGAAAGGGACACGATACTCGGAGTCTGGCGTTCCATGATCGACTACTACCTTGCCCTGGATTCTCTGCGCCGCTTCCATTCCGGCTACTGGCTTATCGGCGACAGGGACCATCAGTACGGCTCCTTTGTCTGCTACCTCTCGTCCTTTATGGCCGAATACCGATATGCCCTGGATTTTCTCGCCATAACAGAGAGGGACGACGCTTTCGCGAAGATCCTGAACGAACCTCTTCCGGAAATCGGCCTTGAGGGGAACAGCTACGCCGAGTTTAAATTCCGGTACCTCAACGTCGCCGCCGCCACCGAGTTCGCGTCGCTCCACTTTCTGTACACCGGGTACCGCGGCGAAGGGTATCCGAAAGTTGCGGGACCGGTAAACGGGGACATATCGCGGATCTGGGGTTTCGGCAAAGGGAAGGGTATCGCCATGACCGCGGCCAACGCACTGGACCTTGTGAAAAAATCCGCCTCCATCGTGTTTTTTCCGGTTCAGAGCGGCGTTGCGGAGTGGATGGGTGACACCAAGGTGTGGCGCCTTTCGAAGTCTCTCATCACCCCCCAGCAGCTGGACAGTCTTCTGCCTAAGCTGGAGCCGGGGGACGTGCTTCTGGAGAGGAGGGAGTGGTATCTCTCCAACATAGGGCTTCCGGGATTCTGGCCCCACGCGGCGCTCTTCATCGGCACTGCCGAGGAGAGGGAACGTTTTTTCGACGATCCGGACGTGGCGCAATGGGTCAGGAAGAGGGGGACCGCAAGCGGCAAGCTTGAAGATCTGCTCAAGAAAAGCTTTCCCGGCGCGTACCGGGACTTCGAGGCCCCCGACAAGGCCGGTCATCACTGCCGCGTCATAGAGGCGATGAGCGAGGGCGTACTGTTTACGTCTCTGGAGCACTCCGGCGATTGCGACGCCCTGGCGGTGCTCCGTCCGAGGCTCACAAAGCGGGAAAGGGCGGAGGCGATACTTACCGCTTTTTCATATCAGGGCAGGCCCTATGATTTCGATTTTGATTTCATGACCGACAGGACCATCGTGTGCACCGAACTGGTCTACAAATCCTACCAGCCGCGTCCCGGTTTCCGCGGCATCCAGTTCATGCTGACCGAGATGATGGGCCGCATGGTCCTGCCTGCAAACGAGATAGCCCGTCAGTACGACCTCGTGGCCGGCACCGGTCTTCAGCAGTTCGATTTTATCGAGTTCTATGACGGCGTCGAAAAGGACGGGAAGGCGTATGTTTCAAACGTCGACGGTTTCAGGAAGAGCTGGAAGCGGCCCCGATGGCACAGTTACTCGCAGAAGACGGCTCTGGGGTTGGAATGATGTCGCGGCGGAACAGAGGATCCTCCCGCCGTGGGTCGAACGTGAGCGATCACGGATTCAGGCTGAAAGTATACATCGCCATCTTTGCCGCGGTGATGGCGATCGGGACGGTCGGATTCATGGCGACCGAGGGGAGGACGCTTTTCGATTCGGCCTACTATACGGTCGTGACCGTGGCCACGGTCGGGTACGGCGACATCCATCCGGAAACACCGGCGGGGAAGGCGATCGCCATTATGATTATTTTATTCGGCACCGGCACTTTTCTGGGGGTCGTCGCCACCGCCACCGAGATGATGCTCTCAAGGCGCGAGGAGCGGTCCAGGCATGACAAGCTCAATATTCTGGCGGGGCTTTTTTTCAGCGAGATCGGCTTGAGTGTCCTGAAAACAGCGTCGATCAAGGACAGCGCCATCGGTTCCATCCGGAAGACCCTTGCGTCCGCGGGAAAATGGACCGACGCCGACGTGTCCGCAATCAGGACATACTTCTCGGGACACGAGTCCGACCTCGCGCCGCTTCCCGCCGATTTCGAACTGCTCCGGGGAATCCTGAAGGAAAACCAGTACCTTATGATTCAGCTCCTGGAAAATCCGGTGCTGGTGGAGCACGAACATTTCACCGACATACTTCGCGCCGCCTTTCATTTTAACGAGGAGCTGAGAAGCAGGAACGATTTCCGTGAACTCCCTCCAAGCGATTTGGAGCACCTGAAAGGGGACCTGAAGCGGCTGTACGATTTCCTGATCCCGCAGTGGGTCGACTACATGGTGTTTTTAAAGGAAAATTATCCGTACCTTTTCTCCCTCGCGGTGAGGACCAACCCATTCTGTGACCGTGAGGACGCCCGCGTGATCGGGTGACGCGCTCCCCGGATCAGAACAGCCCCAGCTGGCACGAGTTGATTTTTACGCCCATCACATCGCAGGCGGCGCCGATTTCCTCACGCGCGGCGCCTGCAAGCTCGGCTATGTCCCAAGCCTGGCGGCAGGTGATGCTCCCGTTTCCGGAAAGCGCGTCTATTGCCGCCCTTACCGGGCCACGTACCGCGCCGTGCGGCGGATCCTTTCGGCGCCGGAGCAGCCCCAGCCTGCACTGGCGCACTTTTATCGAAAGTGAATCCGCTTTTTCGCCGAGCATCACCGGGTCGGCGCCCATTCTGTCAGCGCACCGGAAAAGCTCATCGCAGGTGACCGAGCCGGCGCTATGGTCGATTCCGCAGTGTCTATAAAATGCGTCGTCTTTGATTTCTGCCATAACCCGCGTTTTCCAGTGTCAGTAGACGGCGATCCAGTGCTCGAGGACGCGGTCCATGGCATCCTTCATGCGTTCGTTCCACCAGTAGGCGCGGTTGCGGACGTCCCTTTCGCGCCTGTCCGGGTCCCGCTCGAAAGCGCGCCTTTTTTCCCGGTCGGTGATAAAAAAGGAGAAGAGTAGCCTTCGGTGGGAACTGGTGAAAATGTAGCCCGATAGGCCGATGGCGTAATTAATGGTGCCGGTTTTCCCCCACACATGAAAGGCGGTATTCGGCCCGTAGAGGCGCGAGAGCATCGACCATTCCCATCCGGACGCGGGGAGCATGGAGATGAAGGTGCGTTCGCCGTAGGTCCTTGAATCCGCGTAGACCAGCGCCCCCAGCATCTGTGAGGGGGTCACGGAGTTTCCGCTCGTCAGTCCCGACCCGTTTTCAAGGCGGAAACCGGACCAGTCGATTCCGCGGACCCGGGATCTGACATACGCGGCAACCGCTTCGCCTGATTCCGCGAGCGGGAGGCTCCTTCCGGCGAGCTTGCGTGCCGAGGCCAGGAGCATCAGCTCCGCCATGATGTTGTTGCTGTAGGTAAGGGTGATTTCCGCGATCTGCGAGAGAGGCCGTCCCCTGTGCGCCGCCACCTCCCGAGTTCCCGATGGAACGGCGCCCGCTTTCGGCTCCGGAAGGATGACTCCGTGCATGGCGCAGGCCTTTCTGAACATGAAGGCGGTGTAGAGACCGGGGTTGTGCACCGGAAGGCGCTCGCTTCCGCCCCGTTTTTCCTCGGGTGAAAGAAGCCATCGCTCCCTGATTCCGCTCCTCACAAGCTTGAAGGGGATGCCTTTTCCCGGGGATTCACCCGCGATTCCGGCGCCGTAGAACGGCATGTCCGGAATCAGCGTGATTTTCATGGAGTCCCGGTCTCTGTCGTCCCTTTCCCAGCGGGCGATGAAGGTGTTGTATTCCAGGGAGAGGGCGCTGATTCCCGGATTGTACGATACGTCCTCGTCCATGGACGGGTCGATCATGTCGGCGCGGTACAGGGCGGTTTCGTCGTAATAGAAATTTCCGGCCACCTCCCGGAGGCCGGCCGCCTTCAGTCTTGCCGCCAGGAGCATGAGGTCGGCCATTGCCAGCAGAGGGTCGCCGGTACCGCGAAGATACAAATCTCCCGCCAGGCGGCCCTGTACGATGTCGCCCGCGGCGTGTATAAAAGTATCAAACCTGAAATCCGGTCCCAGTATGTCCAGGGCGGCCAGGATGGTGAGAATTTTTGTGACCGACGCAGGGATGAAGGGCACGTCCCTGTTGTGACTCTGGATCACGGTCCCGGTTTCCGGGTCGTAGAGGATGAATCCGCTCATGTCCGCGGGGAGATCATTTGTCCTGATAAGCTCGCCGCTGTCGCCGCTCTGGTCGGGGCCGAGTGACACGGTCACCGGCTCCGGTTTTCCGGCACAGCCGGATACAGAGATCAGAAAAAGTGTAATTGTTACCGCCGCCAGTACCGGGCGCATCGGAAAAACCTCCGTACAGTGTCATGCAGTTTCATTAAGTGTCATGGCCAAATGTGAAACCCAGTGTTATCCCGGGTCCGGCTCAATGCAACAATTAATTGCACATGGGGGAGATAATACCGAGGAATAATGGTTTGACACCTGCGGACGACCCCGCCATGGATGGTTCTCATGACACGATATGAAGGCGAAGAGTATGATGACGCGGCCATGGTGGCCGAGTTCAGAAGGGAATACTCCCCGTTGCCGCAGGCGCCTGCCGCGGGCGGCAACGCGGTCACCCGGTTTAATCAGATTCTGTACGGCTATTACCGGGACCACGGGCGTCACGATCTTCCCTGGAGGCATACCGGTGATCCCTATCATATCGCGGTATCCGAGATCATGCTTCAGCAGACTCAGGTGCACAGGGTCGTGCCGAAATACATTGAATTCATCGGGCGCTTTCCGACTCTTCGGGACCTTGCGGCGGCATCGGGGGAGGAGGTTCTCTCGGCCTGGCAGGGTCTCGGGTACAACCGGAGGGCGCTCTATCTCCACCGCTTCGCCGGCCAGGTGCTGGAGCGTTATTCCGGCGCGATTCCCGATGAGCCCATGGAACTCGCGTCCCTGCCGGGGATCGGACAGGCTACCGCGTCTTCCATCGCGGTGTTCGCCTTTAACCGCGGTATCCCTTTCATCGAAACCAACATCAGGGCAGTGTTCATCCACTTCTTTTTCTGCGATCGCCTGCAGGTGCGGGACGGTGAAATACTGCCGTTTGTTGAAGCTGCCATGGACAGGCGTGATCCCAGGAAATGGTTTTCCGCGCTCATGGATTACGGCACCATGCTGAAAAGGCTCCATCCCAATCCCGGGAGGAAAAGCGCCCATTACCGAACACAGCCGAAGTTCAGAGGTTCCAGAAGGGAGATGAGAGGGAAGGTGATCCGCGCCATGCTCCTCCTGAGGCGCGCCACGTTGGAAGAGCTGGCTGATCGATGCGGCAGGTCCCTCGATGAAGCCGCCGCCGCGGTGAGCGGTCTTGAAAAAGAGGGGTTTCTCCGAAGGGAGGGGGGTTTTTTTGTGATTCCCTGAGTATCTCCCCGGTCCTATCTGTTCATGTCGAGTTCCATCCTGACGCGCTCACGGCCACCTTCTTTTTCAGGCGATCCGGGAGACGTCTTCATTGACCCGAGTTTTCCAAGCTCCCTCAGAAGGTCGGCGTATTTTCCGCGGGGAAGCTCGATTGTATAGAAGGTTCCCCCCTGCCGGCGTGTCGAGCGAGTGATTGTGCCTGACAGGCCGGCGACGATGTCTTCCACGCCTGCGATTCTGTCCATTTCCACCGCAGACGATTTTTCTGAAAACGATAGTCCTCCCGAACCCGCGGCAGAATCATCCCGCCTTTCCCTTGACCTTAAGGCGACTGCCGTCTGATCAGTCTCCTCGCGATCATCCGTAACTGCAGAGCGGTTGACCGAAAGAGCGATGACAATGATTTCGCCGCCCCTGTATTCGTCCGCACTTTTTTCCATGGGCCTGCCGCTTTCTGCGGCTGGGAGGATTTCAGTGTCAATAATGGTGACGGCGCGGGAGCCGGGGATAGCCGTTTTTCCGGCGTTCACGCGCGCGGGGTGTTGAGTCCGGAGGACCGCAACTGACGGTTGTTCCCGCATCGACTGTTCAGCCGGCCCTGCGGCCTGCCGGACAGGCGTAAACAGCGGCCTCAGAAAAAAAGCCGCAATCAGGGATGCCGCCGCGAGCCCGGCCAAGGCCGCGGGGACCTTTACGCGGCGATGGGAATACAGATATGTGAGTCTCCGAAAAGGAGATTCCTTTTCAATTCTCGTCATAGTGCATTCAACGAAGTCCGCGGGCGGGGCGACGGTGTCGGCTTTGCTGATCCGCCTGAAGTAGGCCCTGGTCTTTCCGAGCTCTTCCCGGCAGGGTGCGCACTCCTCAAGGTGCTTCGCGATTTCCCGTCTGACCGCGGGATCAACTTTTTCCCTCACGTAATCGTGCAGAAGGTCCAGCACGTGGCCGTTGCGGTTCATAGAACCCCCTGGAGAAGGCCCCGAAGAATGCGGCGGGCCCTGGCGAGCTTCGATTTTACAGTGCCCAGCTTCATGCCGCAAAGAATGGCGATCTCATCATACGGCTTGTCCTCAAAATCCCGAAGCACGACGAGTATTCTGAGATCGGCGGGGAGTGAATTGACAGCCCTTCTGACTTCGCGTCCGCCTTCGTCCCTGTCCAGTGATTCCTGCGGGTCCCAGCGGCGGTCCGGCGCGTCCAGGGGGTTCCTGTCGGATATTCCGCTCTGGTCGAGAGACATCGCCCGCTTCCGAAACCTGGCGTGGGAGGAGGTGAGGCTGTTCCGGCAGGTGTTCACCGCTATACGGTACGCCCATGTGGCAAAGCTGGATTTGAACTTGAAGGAATGAATGTTTCGGTAGATTTTTACAAAGGTTTCCTGGGCGCAGTCGTTTGCGTCGTCGTAATCGCCCATTATTCTGTAACAGAGATTGAACACCATATTCATATGCGCTTCAATAAGCTTTCGGAACGCGCCTTCTTCACCGTGTAAAAAGTCCCGGATCAGTGTGTCGTCACGAATGGTCTCGTTTCCGTCGTTTCTATTCATTAGACAGCGATATACCGTAAAAGATCTATGTTTTTTCATACTACGGGCGCTATTCTTTGCGCAATAACATTACGGGATATAATGGAAAAACATGTCATCTTTTTTACGCGGTTTGATTCTCCTGCTGTCCATGGCGGTGCGCGGAAAAGTGAGAAAAATAAGCATATTGTTGAAAATATGCATGTATATGGCGTGGTTCTAATTCTGTCCGCCCTCTTAAGCAGCTATAAGGTGAAAAAATACTTGCAATAGTACCATTCGTATCGATACAATTAATTAATATGAAAAACAGGTGAATACGGGAAGTGCAACATGAAATGTCCTCGATGTAAAAAGAACCTGTCAACAAAAACGATTGAAGACCAGAAAATAGACTTCTGTGAATCCTGCAACGGCCTCTGGCTTCATAAACACCAGCTTAACAGGCTTGTCGGCGAAAGCAGCGGCGATGTTGAAATGTGCTCTATTGACCACAAGCCCCATACCGACAGGTTTCCCCCGATTGAGTGCAGGGAATGCGCCGGTGTGGTCATGGACAAGATCAATTTCCTGGATTATTCAGACATAATCCTTGATCACTGTCCCAGCTGCGGCTCCTTCTGGCTTGATAAAGACGAACTTGAAAAAATGCAAGTCTATATCAATGATGTTGAAACAGGGGCGCATGAGGTGAAAGACGGCGTAGCGTACGGGTTTCTCGTCCGGGTGAGCAGATTGTTATACTCGATTTTTCATTGAACAAGGTCAATAAAGGGTGATTGGGCGGTGTGCGGACACCTGCCCGGAGCCGCGGCCGTCTGGCACAATAAATTAAAAAGACCGGTGGTCACGGTTTCGGTTTTTTTTAATATGGTTTTCGGTAATTGGTGTACCCCGGGAAAACAAATGATAACGCAGTCCTTAGAAGTTTCATTATATAAATAAAGGTGGATAATAATATTCCCGCGTTTATAGAAAATTTAGTGAACATGAATGTATTGACTTTTCATAGGCATCTTTTTATTCTGGAACATCTATCATATAAGGACAGTGGGCACTATGGGACTTATAACGCCAAATATCAACAAGCTTGTCAAGGAAGGGGACACGGAGGGGCTGCAAAAATGCCTCAGGCATAAAAAGGCGGAGATTCGCCTGAAGGCCTTTAATGCGCTTTTCCATATCTCGCAAAATGACACTGATCTGATGAACAGAATGTGCGAGCTCACCAGGGACAAGGAACCGAAAGTCCGGATAGAGACGACGTTGAGGTTCGCGACGCTGGGACGCAAAGACATCATGGAGGAAATGAAATACGCGATCGTGAACGGCTCCAAAAGCGAAAAGTTCGAACTGCTGAGGTCTCTGGCAGACCATTATAAGGCGCGGGACGAATCGGTGTCTAACCTCCTGGTGCTCGCGCTGAATGACAAGACAGCCATGGTCCAGATCGAGGCAATGAAGACCATGGGGCTGATGAAGGACACCACCGCGGTGTACCATCTGTCGGAAATGCTTCATGACCGCCGCCACGCCTTGCGGATTGAATCAGTCCTGGCCCTGGGCAATATCGCCACGGCCGAGGCGATAGACCTGCTCATCGGCTCCCTTATGGACAAGAACCCGGATGTTCGCCGTGCCGCACGGGAATCGCTGGAAAAAATCGGCACCGACAGGGCGATGAAGGCCACCAATGACGCTCCCTTCATGCTCCTGGTGAAGCGCATGAACAGCAATGTGGCGACGAAGCTTGACACCATACAATACATCGCAAAAATGAAAATTCAGGAAGGGCTTCCGCTCATCCGCAAGGCCTGCAGTGACGAGTTTAAAAATGTGCGGATAGAGGCAATCAAGACCATTGGCATTTTCAAGGACAAATACGCGATGAAAGTGCTTGCCCGGAGCATCGAAGACCCCTATTTCGACGTTCGGCTGGAAACGGTAAGAACCCTGGAAAGGCTCGTGTTGAGGGAATCGCTCATGCTCATTGAAAAAGCGATCAAGGACTACAACCACAATGTTCGCGAGGAAGCGAAACAGGCGTATTACCATCTCCTTGACAGGATCGAGAAGGTAGAGAGCCGGAACAAAAAGGACGAGTAACCGGCCGGTGCATTCATGCCGGACATTCCGATAAAAGAACACCTCATGGCGCTGCCAAATTTCGGCGGCAATACCTGTTTTGGATGCGGCCCCGCGAACAGGGACGGGCTTCACATGGAATTTCATACAGATGGAGAACGCGTGTACTCATGGATTCACGTACCCCGGCATCTGTGCGGCTGGGGGAGCATAGTCCACGGAGGCGTACTCGCCACCATGCTTGATGAGATCATGAGCTGGTCGGCGATGTATCTGACCGGTTTCGCGATTCTTACGAAATCAATCGCCATCGATTTTCTTAAACCTGTTCGGGCCCTTGAAGAAGTAAGGGTGAGCGGGCTCGTCCGGAACCGAAACGGTGACAGGGAGGTCGAAATCGAGGGCTTCATCCATGACGGGAAAGATCGGCTCTGCGCACGGTCCAGCGGCACCTTCAGTCTCTTCTCGCCCGGGCGTTTGAGGGAAAAAGGGATGATCGACGCCGAAATGACCGGTTTTTTTGACCGCCTGTTTGAGACCGCAAAGAAATAATCCGCACCTTTGTCATTTTTATGATTCTGCACCAATAAATTCAAATTCTCTGTCTTGACATTTTTTTTAAGCCGCGTTATAATTGGAAGATTGTGTAATACAGACATACCGTATTAATTAATATGATAATAAGTTTACTGATAATTCTGCTGATCATTTCTTTCATTGTGCACATATACTTTTTAATACAGTATATTGGCACAAAAAAGAAAAAATTCCTGACTCTCTATCTGAATACGACCGTCAGCAACATGTTGATCGCCGGTGGGCTGATCTACGTTTCCCTTAAAAACCCGTTACAGATAAGGGAGGTGGATCTAAAAACACTTTTCTGGTTAATATCGGGAATTGTTCTCGCCGTTACCCTGAATGTGAAAATATCGATTTTCAGAAACATATACCGCAGGGCCCAGGAACCGGAGAATTATCATTTTAATTTTTTCGGTAAGAAGGTCCTGCACGCCACGGTGGTGAAACCGATCTATCTGTTCGGTTTTTTCGGATCTATGCCGTTTTTTCTTGTGGCCGGTTCCTATTTCGTTGCACGACTCATAAATTTGATACTGTACCGGCACTTGTAGGATGTAAGAATTTCAATATCGCGCAATGGCGATAAATGTAATTGACTGTTTACAGCGATGTGTGCTATAAATGGCCTAATCGCCTTTTTCGGCACCCATATTATTCAAGGAGGGATTAAATGGCTTTTATTTCGAGCAGAGTGAATAAGAACGCAAAGAAATGCTTTGATTGCGTATTTCAGCAGATTCAGTCAAAAATACAGGGGAAAATAAACAAAACCACGGACGACTTCTATTTTGACAAGGACGGGCTCTGGTACAAGGGGACGAAAATAGCTTTTGAGAGCGTTATGAGGGCAGGGTGCAGTTTTTGCCCCACGAAAGAAGATTTCGTCAAGGTCTACGGCGTTGATCCATTCGAATACTTTCGCGATGAGTTTATGAAAAAGATCAAAGAAGAAAGCCGGGACTGACAGTTTCCGAGAAACGACATATATTCGTGGAAAAAATAAAATGGGGGGAGCGCTCCCCCATTTTATTTTTTTTTCTGCACTTTCCGGCATATGATTGAGTAAAGACAATAGAATGTCTAAAGGAGCGGTGTCATGTTTAAATTTCTTTCAGGGACCGGCAGTAAAAAAGCTGAGCGCAAATCCGAAGAGAGGAAAAATGAAAGGTTTGATTTTTTTCAAACCACTTATTTCCGATCAGAAAACGGTGCGGAGAAGACATACCAGTGCTGGTCTAATAATATTTCAATGGGCGGTCTCTGTTTCGATGCGGAGTCGGGGGATATAGGGCTTGATGAAAAAATCAAAATACTCTACAAGATCGAGACGAAGATACGTCATGACGTATGTTGTATAAAGTTTAAAAGCAAGGCCCTCAACAACTGGCGGTACGGGTGTCAGTTCGCCGATGACGATCCCCAACGCGATGAACTGATCGAAAAATACATTAATGACCACGTCCTCGCGAAACGATAGACCTGCTGGTTTTCAAGCTTTAAAAAGCGATACTACTGTTTGACTTCAGACGATCCTGCCGTCAGGGTTTGTCCACGTCAAGGTCCGCCGCCAGCAGTTTTTTCGGGATTATCCCGATAATGGCCAGAAGCGCCATGCTGAGTATCATAAACATCACGGTCACCGTGATTATGGTCATCTGGTTTTTTATGATATCGATCCTGTTGAGAGATACTCCCATCAGGAAGAAACCCCAGTGTCTGCCCTTGAGCTGGACAGGCGAGCCGACCAGCCACATTGTCTCGCCGGTATCGCGGTAGTAGAGCAGACGAACCGTCTCGTTACCCTTGTAGCCCAGGGCCTTCTTAATTGACGGATTGTCAGAGAATATGCGTTTTGACCGGCTCTTGACGAGATCGATCTTGTAATTGCCGGTTTCCGGCAAAGAGTATTTGGAATTGTGGACCGGGACATAGCCGTTTTTGTCGGCCAGCACCGCGAAATCTATGTCGCTGTCCTTGAGAAACTCATCCGATATCTTCTGAACATATTTCTCGATCTTTGCATCATACCGTGTGTGATATTTCTTCGGATTCGATCCGGGAATTTCGACATAATTCGTATCAAAAAGGTCCTGCTCGGTGATCGAACCTTCTGTTATCATTAATTCCATGACATCGCTCATGATCCTGGAACCGAGTGTCGCTTCTATCTGGCATTTCTCATAGAGCTGGTTTTCCAGACTGTCGAACATAAAGCGGATGATAAAAAACGATCCGATGGAGAGTGTTATACAAAGACCGATGATAAGCAGTACTTTGTGCTTGAATTTCATGGCATTCCCTGATTATAGCTATTTTTTTTTGAAATGTGTCAAACTATGACATGATTAATTCAATGTGTCAATTACTTTATACCATGTCTCCAACTTAAAAAAATCCGTCATTC
This sequence comes from Spirochaetota bacterium, assembly GCA_041737965.1. GTDB lineage: Bacteria > Spirochaetota > UBA4802 > UBA4802 > UBA5550 > JAFGJK01. The sequence continues at coordinate 77,446 of JBGSQT010000001.1, forward strand.
GTGAAAGACCGACGCGAAAAGCGTGAATACATTATATATAATAAAGAGGACTTCTCCGCATATAATGGGAATGACGATCCCGAACTGCCATTCACCGACGTTTTAAAGGATTTTTTTCAGCGCTTCGGCAATGATTGCCGACCCGATATGGTTGATGTGGATGTCGTCAAGGGCGATGGAGTCGATATCAATGTCGCCGTTCAGGGGGTCAATGCATTGGACATTCCTGTACCGGCGTGCCGTTTCACGGTAGATGGAATTGTAAAGGTCGATGTTTTTCTTCACATGGGGGCTTTTCCGAACCAGCAGCGATGAAGGCTTGCCGATCAGAATTATGATCACCGACGCGTTCAGTGCCTCGGCTCGGGAGAAGTAATTCTCTAAATTTGCCCTGAATTGCTCCGGCGGCACATAGGTGATTTCCGGGTTTCTGACCCTGCGTCGCCGCACAAAACCGATGTATTTATTTCTCCAATATGCATTCAGGACCCTTGTAATGAAGTAATGCTCGATTCCCTTTTTCCTGAAAAGCCTCGGCGCGCATTCCGCGAGCCCCATCTGGAGAATGACGGTGTCCGGCCTGTACCTCTCAAGCAGGGTCACGCCGCCGCCACCTTCGGTCACGAGTCGTACGGTTGTGGACCCGCTCGCGGGGCGGTCGATGAAATCGTAGCAGGGGAAGAACTCCTTTATCCTGAAAATCCAGGTGTCTTCGTAGGGAAGGTCTGCCCTGGGCATCCCGTGGGAATCCGACACGATCAGGACTTTTCTCTTTTCCGGTCCGGCTCCGTTTTTTCCGGGAGCCGGGCAGTCGACACGGGATTGCGCATCATCGCTCTGATTCATACGCGAACTAAAGGCAGGCGGGCCTGTTTCGTCAAGCAGGTTTCGAAATGAACCGTTATCAACGGTTCACTCATTGGTCGATATTTCTTCCACGAGGGCCGAAAAGAGCGTGATAACGTCCTCGTTTGCTTTCCTCAGTTTTTTTGAGAGCTGTCCCGCAATTATTCTCGTAATTTCAAGTCCCGCGGAGGGATTATCATTGCCGAAGGCGATAAAGTCGCCCCTGTTGATGACGAGGCACTGACAATCCGTTTTGGCGATTACGGTGGCAGACCTCTTTTCGTGGTCGATCAGGGCCAGTTCACCTACATAGACGCTTCCTGACCTCGAGCTCTGCGTGGTCACGGTATACTCCTCCTTCTGAAGCGTCTTTTTCAGGATTTCGATCTCGCCCCCGGCGATGATGAACAGCTCGTCGCCATATTCATCTTCCTTTATAATTGTCTTGCCTTTTTTTATCTGCTTCTTCCTGCAGAGTGAGGCGATTTTTTCCATAATCGCGGTATCGTCCCTGTAGGGGCGGAAAAAGGAGACGTTCCGGAGTATTTTGATCATATCGGTCATATCAGGCGTTGCCATGGGACGCCTCCGTACCGGCTGCCGTAAGGTGCCTGCTTCTCCCTTCGATAAGTATCGCCCTGCAGTTTTTTTTCAGGATGTAATCAGGGTGGGGGTTGATCACCGGCAGGTTTGCCGTCAGTTTCTTTACGTCTTTGAGGTTGTCCACAAGTGTCGAGATGTCCGGCGTTTTCTGGGCTTCCTGGATTGCCTCCTTCTTCCTAGTGAAGAAATTGCCGGTATTTTCGAGGACACCGATCAGTATTGAATTGTCCCTGTTTCGGTAAAAATCGTACAGATCCCGGAAACTCTTCCCTAAGAAATTTTTCGGTATGCCGATCGTGTTGATCGAAATTCCGGCGTTTACGTCCAGGAGCTCGTTGATGATATGGGAAATTCCGCTTCCGGTCGAGGCGTTGGCGATGAGGGCCCGGTTGTAATCGCTGGAGAGGATGATCTCGTCGCAGTTCGACGCGTTCAGGTACCGCGCGAATTTCGAATCCAGCAGTTCAGCGCAGGTATACACCGATTTGCACAGGGATTTTATGGTGATGATCGTCATAACGGTCCGTGAGTCGATTTCCTGCGGCGATCCGGTGATCATCCTGTCGGCCATGACCAAAACCTTCTGCGCATGCTTCAGGTTGGCGCGATGAAGGACCCGCTCGTCGATGTAATCGCCGTGAATGAAATTTATGCTGGAGAGGGTCTTGTCTGTGCGGAGGTTTTCAATCTCTTCCGGGTCAGCGGAGGTTATCAGGACGATTTCCGACGGCAGAAAGGACTTGTTTTTTTCCAGAATGTCGGTCAGGACTTCGGCCATGTTCCTCTTCCATCCGCAAATTATGAAATGGTTTGTGAGCTTGAGCTGTTTCAAACCTCTTCCCTCCTTTAACTGTTTCTCCACGAGCAGTGATGCGATGTTACCCGTTATGATGCCGACCAGGGATATTCCGAAGAACATAAGGATTGTGCCGGTTATCCTCCCGAGCCTGGACTTGGGATAATAGTCTCCGTATCCCACCGTCGTCGATGTAACGATGGTCCACCAGATTGCTTCCTCGAATGTGCGTATATTGCTTGAGTTTTTATGGTCTGTCACCTTCACGCCGTTTACCATGGCGTAGTGCACATAATCCTTCTCAATGCTGTAGATGATGAAAGAAAAAAGAATCAGAATCGAGCCGGCAATGAGGATCAGTTTAAAGAGGATGTTCTTCCATAATCTAATGCACAGCGCCTTTGCCCATATGGCCGGTCCCGGCCTGCCGTTTTTATCTTCCATAATACCCATCCGGGATGAATCGCGGTTCTTCATAGTAGTATTTTCGATAGAATCCGGTCATTTTCTTAATTCCGAGGGGCATATTTTTCATGATTTTATCGTAAATATATTTTCCCGGGTGATTAAGAGCAAATAGCATGAAAAAATCGTTGGCCAGGCCCGGGGGGAACGGATTTTCCTTGATTAATTACGCGATCCCTTGGTATATTACTTTCTGAATCAACACATCATTATGGTCAGCCGAGCGAGAGGGATATTCGTATGAAACATTACCATTGGTTATATTCGTTGTTATTGGGACTGTGTATCGGGTGCGTGACGATGCCTGAACCGGTCAGCGACAGTTATATGATCGATAAGACCAAGGATGAGCAGAAATTGATCAGTGAACTGCAGGAAAAGATTGTCTCCAAAAAGCTGGAAATGGACAATTACAGGGATACGGTAAAAAAAGCCGATCAGACCCTCCTGAGGAGCCGCAGCGAGTTTTCGGTGCTGAACAAGAAGAAATCGTTGTTCATGGAGGAGCAGAAGCTTGCCCTTGTGAAAGAGGACCAGGCTGCCGCAAATGAAATACAGGAACAGATAAACGGCAATGAGCTGTTGATTCAGAAACAGAAGCTCCATGTCCGATTCAGCGAGTTGATGAAAGCGAATGCAGAAGCAACCGGAAAGATAAAGGAATCGGAACTCGCGGTGCTTGTGGCTGAGATGAGTTATGAGAAAGCCAAGGTGGCCAAAAAATATTTCGACAAACGGAACAAAGAGCTGGGAAAGGACAAGGAGGAACCTTCTTTTTTCAGCAGGCTTTTCGGGGGTGGCGGCAACGACACCATCGATACCTCGAGATATCTGGCCTATCTTGAGAAACTCCGGGACCGACTGAAAGCCGACAGGGAAAGCCAGAAGGAGACAGAGACCAAAGCGGAAGCGGCGGAGAAGGCATTTAACTCATTTACCTCGCAGTAAGGAGATTGTGATGAAACCAGTCACAGGAATTGCGGTCGTCGCGGCGGTACTTTTCGGATCGATGCTGCCGGCGCGGTCGGACCTTTTTTATTCTACCGCTGAATACAATAAAGTGTACAACAGGAAAGTGGCTGCGGAGCTTGAAATCGAATGGTTAAAAAAGCTTCATAGCAATGAAAAGGGGAACTTTGAGTCAAAAATACGGGACCTTCAGGGGATAATCGAAAACCTGGAAGAGCAGTTGGGCATATTCAAGACCCGTGCAAAAGAGCAGGAGGACTCCGCGAACAGGAGGATCGAAGACCTCGAAAAACGGACCGATATTTTAAAACAAAAGGGCTCTGACAGGGAAAAGGAATTGATCCAGGAAAACAGGGATCTTCAGTCCAGGTTTGAAAAGGAGAGGGATGAGCTGAGAAAAAAATTGGACGACGAGAGGGATGCGCACATTCAGTCGGCCAAAAAACAACGGGACGAGTGCCAGTCCAGGATCGACGATATGCAGAGGACCATCGGCAATCTCACCAATGACCTCGCCGGCCTGAAGGACCTTACCAAAAGGCAGAAGGAAGAGCTGGCCAGAATGGAATCGCAGGCGGATGAACTGGCCACCCAGTTAAAGGAGGAAATCGACAAGGGGGATATCCGCCTCAGAAAATTTCATAACAAGCTTATAATCAATCTCGATGACAAGATCTGCTTCGATTCCGGCTCATCGGAGCTTAAAAAGGAGATTCTGCCCGCCCTCAACAAGATAGTTCAGATTCTCAATAAATATTCTGAAAACAGGATCGTCATCGAAGGGAACACCGACAATGTCCCCATTATAAGCAAGCGGTTCAGGGACAACTGGGAACTTTCAACGGAACGGGCGCTCTCCGTTCTGGGGTATATTCTAAAAAATAAACAGCTCGATTCCCGCAGATTTTCCGCTGCAGGGTACGGCGAATTCAATCCGATAGTGCAGAACGACACTTCTGAAAACCGGTCTCTCAACAGGCGCGTTGATATCGTGGTGCTGCCGAGGGTTAAAGACCAGTAATAGTATGCGGGGAGCGGATATGGATGCGGGGAAAGGATTAAAAAGGCTGGAAAGGCTGGCCAAGTCCCTGCTGCTGGACAAGGAGATTCCTCCGGCCGAGATGGACCGGGTCAGAGGATTGATGCGGAATGTCAATCTCGAACCAGAGCAGAAATACAGGGAAATCATCGGTATTGTTCAGAACCTGCCGGATAAGAAGGTGCTCCTGGGCGAAGGAATAGAAGTAGCCGAGGAAAAAAAAGTTTCCGAACCGGTGAAACGCGGAGTCAGGAAAAAGCATGAGGCCAGAACATTCACCGGACCCACTGAATCCTCTGTAAATATCGACGAAATATACGGTAAATTCAAAAATTCCAAGCTCTTCAAAAAACGCTATCTTGTCCATCGCGATAACAGGTTCGGAATCGGGTTCCGAAAACGCCTCGTCCCCTCAAAAAAATTCAAACAGATACTGGACAGGATCGCGGATATACAGGAGCTGGTCATCAATGGGCTCGTCAATGTGCTTCATGATATAATGTTCGACACCGGTGCCCAGGACCCGACGATGTATAACTATCTCAGGGTAATGGACAGGTGGATGGCCGATGTTCCGCTCTTGCGCCAGGAATACGAGAAAATCATCTGGCTCGAGAGAAAGGAGTTCGACAGGGCCTTTAGGAAATACACCTCCTTTTTCTTCTCATTTTACAAGATAGGCGCTGCCGTCAGGGAAGGAATGATTGCAGAGATGGAGGAAAGGCTTGCCGGACGGCCGGGCGCCGCGCCCGGTGTGCCGGTGAAGGACACATACCGAATCATAACTGCGGCCAGATTTTTCCTGCCGAATGCTCTTGATGAAAAGAACCCAATGGGGGAAGAGATATTCAAGTTAACGGGAATGAGGAATCTCGCGGATTTTCTATTCGCCACGATCGAAGCCCTTGTGTATCAGCGTCCCTTTGTAATTGAAGAACTCATTTCTTATTACGGAATAACGTCGATTTCGGTGGATGAGACGAAATGGGACTGCAGCGATGAACTGCTCGAAAGGGCCGGAAAGGATAAGAAGGCAAAGTTGAGAGAGGAGCTGAAACGCCTCACCGATGAGTATTCCCGGTATGAGACAATGATGTTTCTCATGAACGTGACTGAGGAGGGGGATGAGGCGCTGTCAGGACTGGTGCGGGAATACTGGCGTCAGACATACAGAAAGGAATGGGAACCGAATCATGTAAGAGAGATCAACTACCTCTTTTATATATACAGCGTGGGTGCATTGAGCGCCGACCTGTTCAATCCGCTTCTCAGCGGGACTCCGCTTAAAATGCGGGATCCGGGAAGAGAGGAGCTTGAGGGTGAGATATTTTTTCCCTCCTATTTCGAGGATGAACTGGCTTCGATTCTCGCTGCCCAGAAGGAACTCAGATCCATGTTCCTGACCAAAACGCTTCCCCAGGCGGAAAGGGAGACGGTGAGGCGGATACTTGATGGCAGCGATCCGATCGACGCGCCCGTGTATGATATGGTGAGGAGTTTCGGGGAGGCCTTTTACCGGATCGCGGCCGAACTCCGCAGAATTTATGACCGGCACAGGCTCTGGAAATTCAACGGCGGAGCGATTCTGAATCAGGCGGCCATTCGATCGCCGCTTGTCAGGACAACCGATGAACCTGAGCCGCCTGCTTCCGGCGCCCCTGTCCCGTTTTTCGACTGTCTTCTTCTGGACATGCCGGGCGCGAGCCCCTTCTCCAGATATTTTCGGGGAAGGAGGATACTGGAAGACTCCGTTACCGAAGGGATTTTTCTGACACTGGCAGCGTTCTGTTTTCAGGCGGCCCGAGAATGTTTTAACGCGAGCATTGAAGAGGATATCGGCACGCGGGATGTGCTGAAGCGCAGGATTGACGAACTTTCGGGCGAAATAAACGGCCGGTAGAAGATTGACAACGTGTTGCAGAGAAAAAAAATAAACAGCCCCCATTTCCGGGAATGCGTCATTTTTACGGTGCTGGTCTTTATCTCCCTGTTGTTTCGTAATGACGCGCTCAGAGGGGATGAACTGCCATCAGGAAATATTTTCTCGCCGGATATCGGCACGACCAGATTTGAAGCGGTGGAAATGGGAGACGTCAGAGATTTCGCGATCCACGGCGATTTTGCATATGTTCTGGTGCGGCAGTTCAACATGATCACCGACTCGATATTCAAGATCGGCAGGAATGACGGGCGGATCGTCAGAATATGGGGGATCGGAAACTTCAGTTCGTCAGCCATCGAGTCGGATGGAAAGCATCTGTACGTTCTCGGCGAGAAGTGCGGGCATTTTATCAGGGTATTTTCGATGAACGGCGACTGGGTACGTACCCTGAAACTGAAGGATGGGCCGTCAGGATCCCTGTTCGGACTCGGAATTTCGGAAGATAAGCTGTATTACACGCTTTTTGACGGTGTGAAATCCGAACTCTGCGTGTATGATAAAAAATCGGAAACCTCGAAATCGATTTACACATTCAACAATAAGATCGAATCCCTCGCCATGGTGTCCGGCCGTGTGGTGATGTACCAGAATTATTTCGACGCCTATTCATCCCACTGGATGGGGGTGGTGGATTTTAATCCCCTCAGGTACCGAGTGGTCCGCTTTTTAAACGACAGCGCCATCGGTTTGTCCGCGGGACCTTCGGGAACGGCATATTATCTTTCAGGAGGCAGCAGGCAGTTCAGGATAACGCCGTTTGTCCTGCTGGACGATGACCGGACCGTGGCAGCAAATCCCCGGAAAAAGAAGGTGACCGTCACGTTCCATCTGTCAGGGACCGCAAACCCCTCGAAGATGCAACTGTGGATACCATGTCCCTGGGAAACGAAATTCCAGAGGGTAAGCAACCTCGTATTGGCTCCGGCGCCGAAGGAGTACGCGACGGACAGGTTCGGCAATAAATGGGCGGGATATCAGGATGATCAGTATCGGGGAAAAAGCACGGTTGAAATGAAATTCGATCTTCAAACCGCAGAAGCGGCCTATACTGTTGACAAATTTGCCCCATATTCCAATAAGATGATCCCCGAGACTATCCTCGAAGAATATGCCGGATCTACAGATCTCAATGAAAAGGACTCGCCTGAACTGCTTGCGGCCCTTACGGTAATGCCCAGGGAATATCTTCACATTTCAAGGCTTCTTGGGCTGAGAAATTACCTCCAGGAGAAACTGCGGGCGGGCGCCGATGACTCCGGATGCCTAACCGCGGAGTGCGTTCTCAAAAAAGGCAAATGCGGCGGCCAGGGCTTTTCTCTTGTCATGTCGGCGTTGTCCAGGTTGTACGGCATCCCCGTGAGATCAACCGGAGGGTATTTGATCGCACCGGAAACCGGGGATGATACGGCTGAAGCGATGTATTGGAACCAGTGGTACATGCCCGGTTACGGATGGATCGACGTGAATTCGGGAGTTGTCGGGCCGAAGGATTCCCCGTCTCAAAAAGGGGATTTTTGCTACATCGGCAACGGGCGCTGTATGATGTTTGCGGGCGATTTAGGGACTCCGGATTATAAAGAGATATTCGCGGCCGGCGAATGGCGTTACGTCCTGAAGAGCGAACCGGCCGAAAAAGGGAAGAACGCGCGGGTAGAAGTTTCAACTATTACTGTGAAAGGCGAGAATATCGCGGCAGAAAAAAAGAAGAGACCGGTGCGAAGGCCGGTTCGAAGGCCGGTGCGCCGCAGATCGAGAAAAAAATAATTGTGTATCAATCGGACCTTTGGAACCGGCTGGGACCCCCCCCAAATGTCCGATGACGGCAGTTATAAACATGCCGGCGAAAGGCATCACATCAAGATGAAGGAAGAACGACATGAGTGACCGAGTAAAAGGGGACCGAAATGTCCCCCGGCTCACGGAAACCGTTACCGGATCCGGCTGAGCGGCCAAGATGGGTCCGTGTGACCTGGCAGACGCCATAAAAGGCATAACACCGCCCGATGATCCTGCGGTAATCGTGGGCCTCGGATCAAACGACGACGCGGGGGTCATCAGGTTGGGCGACGATATCGCCCTTATACAGACCGTGGACTTCATCACTCCGCTGGTGGATGATCCTTATGCCTTCGGTATGATCGCCGCATGCAACAGCCTTTCGGACGTTTACGCCATGGGAGGCGTCCCCTATACCGCGCTGAATATCGTATGCTTCCCCACTGAAATTTTTTCACTGGATGTTCTTCGCGAGGTGCTCGCTGGAGGGCTCGAGATATGCACAAGGGCGGGATGCCGGCTCCTTGGAGGTCACAGCGTGACGGACAAGGAGATGAAGTTCGGCCTCTCCGTCACCGGGCTGGTTCATCCCGATAAAGTTTTACTGAACAGGGGAATCAGGGCGGGTGATGTGCTGGTTCTGACCAAACCGCTCGGTACCGGCGTCATCGCGACTGCGGTAAAGGCCGGGCTTTCCGGGAGGGAAACGGTGGAGCCGTTCATCCGTTCAATGACGTCGCTCAACGATACGGCGGCTCGGATAACGGCAGATTTCCCCGTTCACGCATGCACTGACGTCACCGGATTCGGACTGGCGGGGCATATAAGTGAAATGCTGGGGAATGAGAATATAATTGTAGAAATCGATTCTGCGGCGATTCCGCTGCTGCCCGGGGCCGCGGAATGCGCAAGGAACGGCCTGATTCCCGGTGGCAGGTACAAAAACGAGGATTTCACCAGGGGATTGTTCTCGTCAGCGGACGGGATACCCCGCGAAATGACGGATCTCGTCTTTGATCCCCAGACTTCAGGCGGGCTCCTTATCTCCCTGCCGGAGAAGGATGGCGTGCAATTGGTCGCCCGCCTTCGCGATGCGGGAATACGCGACGCCGCGATTGTCGCCGCGGTTGCCGCGGGAGATATCCCCATCATCAAACTCAAATGATCACCGAAACGCCTCCATCGCCGCCGAAAAACGGGCGGGTGGCCAATATAATTTTATTCCGGTGACCAAATTAATCTTGAATTATTCCAATAACGGGTATAATTGAATCTCCGGCAAAGATCTCACCGGATTAGGGCCGCGTTCCCATGCCGGCACGGATGTGGTAATTCAGGACAGGACCGAAAATGATAACTGGGGCATCCCTGCTGAAACATTCGGAAGAGAATGTAAATTTCCTGAAAAATGTGGCAGTGTTTTCGCTTCTCTCGCCTGAAGAGACGGCGATGATACTGCATCATTTTGATTTCGTGGAAATTGGCGGGAACAGAACGCTGTTCAGGGAGGGGGACAAGGGAAACGAGCTGTTCATAATAAAAAGCGGCAAGGTCAGGACATCCATCAGCCTTTCCGGCGGGGAAGAGAAGGATATAGCCTCCTTTACATCTGGTGATTTTTTCGGGGAAATGTCGATTTTCGACGATGAGCCGAGATCGGCCACCTGCCGCACCGTTGAAAAGACGGAACTCGTGATCCTGAAAGGGGAGAGTCTTTTCGAAATGATTGAGACTAACCCAGAGATTTCGATCAAGATCATGTACCGGATGCTGAACATCACCACCAGAAGGCTCAGGGACACTGGTGAATTCCTTTCTGACATGGTACAATGGGGAGAGGAGGCAAGAAAAAGGACGATTACCGATGAACTCACTGGCGTGTACAACAGGCGGTTTCTCGAGGAATCCTTCACGCAGATTTTCGAATCGGCAAGAAGAAACTCCAAGCCCCTGTCCATGGTCATGGCGGACCTTGATGATTTCAGGCAGATCAACGAGATTTACGGACATGAAAAAGGGGACAGGGTAATCCTTGAAGTTGTGGGAATTTTCAGGCGCCATCTTCGTGACACTGACATTCTTGCGCGTTACGGCGGCGACGAATTCACCGTCCTTATGCCGGACACTGATCTCGATGCGGCGATGGAAATATCGGAACGTATAAGGTCCGATGTTGAAAGGCTCGATCTTCTGAACGATCCCGCCGGGGTCTCGCACTCCATGCACAGGGTCACTGCAAGCCAGGGACTCGCCTGTTATCCGGACACCGCGGATTCAGGTGAGTCTCTGAAGGAATCAGCGGATCGGGCGCTCTACAAGGCGAAGGAGAGCGGGAGAAACAGGGTTTTTTGCGAAGGTATTGGATAATCGGGTACGGGTAATAAAATGAAAAAGAAGACAATCGATACGATACACGAGAAGAACAGCATAATCGGAAACATCATCGACGCGATTCTGACGAGGAACAATTTTCTGGTGATGGGACACATAATGCCGGATGAGGACTGTATCGGTGCGATCGTTGCATCGGCGCTCATGATCAGCAAGTTTTCCAAGGACGTGCAGATATTCATAGACTCCGGCCTTCACGAGCATTTTCAGTATCTGATAAGCATATGTGAATACAACTCCATCAAGGTCGCCTATACACCCGAACAGATAGAAAAAAAAATCGACACCGTATTCGTGTGCGACACGCCGAAGCCGTCCATGATAAGGCAGGACGGCGTTCTCCTCTCCCTGATGAAGGATCCCGGTGTCATAAAGATAGAGATCGACCACCACATCGGCGCGGACAGCGAATACATCGGCGACAAGGGGTACTGCCTGGTAACCGAAGCCTCCTCTGCCAGTGAGCTTGTGGGCCTGGTGGCGCTGAAGCTCATGAAAAGGACCGAAATACTCCAGCAATACAACATAACGAATTTCATGACCAGGAACATCGTTCTTTCAATACTCACCGGCATTATCGGGGATTCCAAAATGGGGCAGTTCCTGAAGTCGAAGAGGGAAAAAAGGTATTACCGCATGTTCAGCACGCTTTACAACAGCTTGCTGGTCACCGAAACGGTGAAAAAAACGAATTTCATGAACATGGAGCAGGTATTTAAGGAGATCCAGCGGCTTTCAAACCATGAGGAGCGATGCCATAACTATATTATCGAAAGAAAAGCCATGGCTCCGTCAGTGGGCTATGTCATTCTGACGCAGGAAGACATGAAAACGCTCAACGGCCTTTTCGACAGTGAAATCATCGTAAATTCCATGAGGGTCGTCGCGGACGACCTTGCCGAGGAGAGCGGCAAACTGAGCCTCGTGGTATCCGACGATCCCTCGTCCGATCTCGTGCAGTTCCGCATGCGCCGGAGTCACGGCTACAAAGGCTATGATGTGAGGGACATGCTGACGCAGTTTTCTATAGAAAACGGCGGGGGGCACGAGGGGGCCATCGGGTTCAGGATGAAAAGAGACCGGATAGGAAACCTCGATGAATACGTAAGGGAATTAATAGAGGGTGTGAGAAAGGTCATTCCCTGAACGTCAGCATGATTTCGACGATTTCCGGCCTGTTGCCGGTTCGTACCGGCGGACCCCAGGTACCGAAGCCCGTGGACACATAATAATGGGTGTTTTCGATCCTGGCGTATCCGTATCCAACCTGATAAATCAACGCGACTATAAAGTTAAGCGGCCACAGCTGGCCGTTGTGAGTGTGGCCTGAGAGCTGGATATCAACACCGTTTTCAGCCGCTTCTTCAAGATGGAAAGGCTGGTGGTCCATGCAGATTATCGGGCGTTTCCTGTCCACGCCGTTCAATATCGCGGCAAGCGATTTTCTCCTGACGCCGGTAAACCTGTTTTTTGTAAGATCCTCCCTCCCTGCGAGGACCACCGAGCCTCCGATGACGGTATGGGCGTCACGAAGCACGGTTATCCCGTGCTCCTCCATGTACCGGCACGCCGCCTCGGCTCCGCCGATGTACTCGTGATTTCCGGTAATGGCGAATGTTCCGTATTTGGAACGTATCTGCCTGAGCTGTTCGCCGAGGTTCATTTCAATCACCGGTTTCAGGTCCTCATCAACGATATCGCCTCCCAATAAAACGACATCGGGATTGCACGAATTGATCGCATCAACGAGGGTGCGCACCCTGGAATTGCTGATTATGGTGCCCAGGTGTATGTCCGTGGCCATGACTATTTTCAAATTCCTGAGCGTACCCGCGTTTTTGCCGATTTCCAGATTAAGTTTCTGAATTCTCGGATGGATTGAATTGATGTGACCCGCGAAGACCAGGGCAAGAGAGGCGGTGACGGCAAAGAGAAAGGCGGCGATTTTAACAGTGCCGTATCGTTCCCCGGCCCAGACGGGGAAGAATTTAAAAAAGTAATCGCCGGCGCGGAGAAGATCGAAGAAAAGGACGAAGAGCAGGAGATACAGTATCATCGCGAGCCAGAACGAACCGGTCCAGATAAGGACCTTGCTGAACGTGCAGACAGATATATGTTCGGTGACACGGCCCGCGATGTATGACGTCGCAAAAAAGAAAAACAGGAACGCGTATGGTATTCTGAGGGCCGCGCTGTCGGGCAGCGCCTGCCATCCCCGTATAAAAAGATAGGAGTGGACCGATATATAAATGAGCAGTACGACCGAAATAAACACTACGAAATCTGATGTTTTCATGGCTCCCTTGCAAGGACCTCCCGGTATTTCCGCAGAAGACGTGCGGCTGATCATAGATGTATCCATCAGGCAGTCTTGTCAAGAGATTTGAGGGTCTGTCCCGTCGTATTCATCTTGACAGTCACCTGCGCGGATATACAATGAATAACAATCAACATTTCTACAAGGAGCCGACCATGTCCGATACGTCATCCAAGAATGATATTCCGATGCTGGATTCCCAGTGGAAAAGCGGGCTCTCCAGTGTCGTCGATACACTGTGCGAATCCGGTTCCTATAACACGGTGTTTCATCGGGCCAATCACGAGATTCCGATGCCCTCAATCGACGACCTCAACATGATCGTGTACAGGCTGAAAACGGTCCTCTTCCCCGGCTATTTCGCGCATTCCGAACTGAGGCCGGAAACGATGAAATACTACATCGGATTCACGCTCGATTCCGTGCTCAAGGATCTTGCCGAGCAGATAAAGCGCGGTGAGTGCTTCTCATGCCCTGAAGGGCTTGAGGCGAGCTGTGTGGACTGTGATCTCAGGGCCCGGCAGAAAGCCGGCCAGTTCATCCGGGAACTGCCGAAAATACGTGAAATGCTGGCTCTTGACGCCAAGGCCGCGTACGAAGGGGACCCGGCGGCGAAAGGGGTGGGTGAGGCGATATTCTGCTATCCCAGCATGACGGCAATGACCAACTATCGGATAGCCCACGAGCTCTACGGCCTTGATGTTCAGCTCATCCCGAGGATAATCACGGAAATGGCCCATTCCTCCACTGGAATCGACATTCACCCCGGCGCGAGGATCGGCAAGAGCTTTTTCATCGATCACGGTACCGGGACGGTCATAGGGGAAACATGCGTAATCGGAAAAAACGTGAGGATATACCAGGGGGTGACGCTGGGGGCAAAGCATTTCCCCCTGGATGACAAAGGTAGGCCAATCAAGGGAATACCAAGGCACCCCATTGTCGAGGACGATGTAGTGATCTACTCCGGTGCGACAATCCTCGGGAGGGTCACCATCGGTAAAGGCGCCGAAATAGGCGGAAATGTCTGGCTTACCGGCGATGTGCCCCCCGGCGGAAAAATCGTGCAGGGGAGGGCGGAGGAGTTCCGGTTCGGCGACGGCGGGGGGATATGATCAGCGTTTCATCAAAAGATGCGCCGCGGTGTTGATCGGGTCCCATACCGGGGAAAAAGGGGGCGCGTATCCGAGATCCAGATATGCCAGTTGCTCCACCGTCATCCCGGTGGTTATGGCCGCGGCGGCGATGTTGGAACGGAGGGCGGCGCCGTCGGTGCCGGCGCACTCACAGCCGATAACGGTGCCGGTCGTATCGTTAATCACCAGGTTTACCAGTATGGGGCGAGCGCCCGGGTAATAACCGGCCCTTGATCTCCCCTCAACGGCCGCGGCCCGCGCGGGTATCCCCGCAGCCAGTGCATCGGACTCGTTAAGGCCGGTTTTCCCCACCTCGAGGTCGAAAACCTTTACCTGCTGGGACCCCACGATGCCGGGGAACCGCTCACCTCTGATTCCCGCCGCCTGCAGTCCCGCCACGCGGCCCTGCTTGTTTGCCGTGGTCCCCAGGGGCATGTACACGTCCTTTCCCGTCACCATGTGCCTCACCGTGGCGCAGTCGCCCGCGGCATACACGTCCGGCGCGGTTGTCATGGAGCGATCGTCCACGATGATCGCCCCTTTCTCGTGAAGCGCAAGGGCGCCGGGCGTGAGAAATCCGGTGTTGGGTTTGATCCCCACTGAGAGTATGGCGAAATCCGCGGAATATGGCCCGCCGTCCCCGTGCACCGTGACCGATGACCCGCGGTCCTCAATTTCGGCGATGGATATGCCGGTATGGAAGGACACGCCGTTTTCCCGGAGAGTTTCCGCAACCATCTTCCTGATCCCGGGCGACATGGCCATGGCTACGGACTCAAGCCTTTCCAGCAGGGTGATTTCTATCCCGCGTTTCCTCAGCGACTCGGCCATTTCGAGGCCGATAAACCCCCCTCCGATAATGACGCCGGAGTTGGGCTTTTCACTGTCGATGAACTTCCGTATTGCGATTCCCTGGGCGAGGCTTCTCAGCGGAAACACACGGGGGGAGGTTACCCCCTTGATGGGAGGGATGAAAGGCGATGCGCCGGTGGCGATTACAAGTGTGCCGTAAGAACGCTCAGACGTGCCTTTACCCTGCCTGAACGAAACGACCTTTTTCTCGAAATCGACTCCTACTGCTTCAGACTCGAGAAATATGGATATGTTTTTTCTTTTCGAAAACTCCTCACGATCGATGGCAAGGAGGTCCTTCGATGAGCCCACGTCGCCGGATATGAAGTACGGCATGCCGCATGCCGCGTATGAGACATCGACGCTCTTCTCAAATACCGCTATTGACATTGAGTTGTCGATCCTGCGGGCCTGCGACGCCGCGGTCATGCCGCCTGCGTCGCCGCCTATGACAAGAAGATCGTAGTTGTTCATGAGGCTTCCGCGCGCATTTTATAATACCGCATATTCAGTGATGGCCTCCCGTTTCGGCCGCCCTTTCCGGCATTATATCAATACGCCTCGCAGTTTATCTCGAAATATGCCTTTGGATGATCGCAGCAGGGGCATTTTTCGGGAGCGTTTTTGCCTGACACTATATATCCGCAGTTACGGCACTTCCACTGTACGCTCGATTCCTTCTTAAAGGTGGTCCCGTCAACTATGGTGCTGCGAAGCGCCCTGTACCTCTCTTCGTGGTGCTTTTCCACTTCCGCGATTTTTCTCCAGATAAAGGCCGCGTCCTTGAAGCCCTCCTGCTCGGCCGTTGCGGCAAAGGCCGGATACAGCTCGGTATGCTCCTCTTTCTCTCCATTGGCTGCGGCTTCAAGGTTCTCCAGCGTGGTGCCGATGCATCCGGCGGGATACATCGCCGTAATCTCCACCGCACCGCCTTCAAGAAACTTGAAAAACTTTTTCGCGTGTTCTTTTTCGTTTTCCGCTGTTTCAAGAAATATGGCGGCTATCTGCTCATACCCCTCTTTTTTCGCCTGAGAAGCGAAATAGGTGTAACGATTCCTTGCCTGTGATTCTCCGGCAAAAGAAGCGAGCAGATTCTTTTCCGTTTTTGTTCCTTTAATACTCATTTTTGTCCTCTTTGAAGTAATTTTTTAAGCCTGCATTTCGGTACATCATCCTGCAATCGCGCAGACGTGTATGACGACTCGCATCAGATTAATCCACTATTTTTCCTTTGAATACCCTGTACACATATACCGTGTATCCCAGAACAATCGGGATTCCGATACAGGTGATGATGAGCATCACCTTGAGGGTCAGTTCGCTCGAAGACGCGGAGAATATGGTTATATCGAAGCCCTCGCTCGCCCTGACGAGGTTGGGGTAGAGCTGAAGCCCTGCGATTCCCCAGAAAGAGACGATTGCTCCGGCGGTGGTCATATACAGCACACCGTCCCGCTCACCGTGAAGCAGAAGCCTGAAGCTGGTTATGGAAGCCGCGGCCACGGCGAACAGGGCCCATGACCAGGGGCTTGTCATGCTCTCCGGGAGGACCAGCGCCGCAGCGGCGACAGAGGCGACGGCGATGATGACGTGGAACATCCACACCGTTGCGGCGACGCTTTTCGCGCGGGAGTTCGTCTGCCCCGACGTTTTCAGGATCGCAAAAGAGCAGCCGTGGAGAATAATGAGCGTAAGCCCGAGCAGTCCTATCAGAAGCGGAAAAGGCCTGAGCAGGGTGAAGAATGACCCGATATAGTTCATCTGATAATCAAGCGGCACCCCAAACACGATGTTCCCCAGGGTCACACTGAGGAGAAAAGCCACAAGCGCGCTGCAGACTGAGTACGTCCACATCCACAGCTTCCTCCTCTTCTCGTCGAGAAACCAGAACTCTATGGACACTGCCCTGAAAATAAGGGCGAAAAGGAGGAGCATCAGGGCAAGATAGAACCCGCTGAACACCGTGGCGTAGGCCTGGGGAAACGCGGCGAACAGCGCGGCACCGCCGGTGATGAGCCAGACTTCGTTGCCGTCCCAGAGCGGACCGATCGCGGTGAAAAGTTTTTTCGTGTCGCCTTCACTTTCGCAGAGAAGGGGGAGCGATACGCCTATTCCGAGATCGAACCCGTCAAGTATGGTATATCCGGTAAGGAGAAAACCGATAATGAGAAACCATGTGATCTGTAAAACCTGATGTGTATCCATGAGTACCTCGCCTTGTGTGATCAGTAACCAGCCGCTACGTCATCCATTCCCTTGCCGATAATTTTAAACAAGAGCTTAAGGAAAAGGAACCCGAGGATGAGATAAATGACGGAAAACATTATAAGGGAGAACAGAATATGGGCCGCGGGGACGTTGATCGATACCGCCTCCGATGTTTTTAAAATCCCATATACCGCCCAGGGCTGTCTTCCGATTTCCGCCGATATCCAGCCCACTTCGTTGGCAACCAGGGGGAGCGGCGATGCGAGCACCAGGGTCCACAAAAGCCATTTCTGCCGGTGCAATTTTTTTAGCACCATGAAAATAACGACCAGCATGCTCAGAAAGGCGAAAAACGAGCCGAGACCTATCATCAGATGGTAGCTCATGTATACCGGTAAAAGCGGGGGCAGAACATCGTCTGAAAAACCGTCAAGGCCCCGCACTTCCGCGTCCGGATCGAAATGAATCAAGAGGCTCAATAGTTTCGGCACCGCGATTTCAAAATGGGTCCGTTTCTCTGTCGCGTCGGGAATCCCGATGATGGACATGGGCGCTCCCTTCTGGGTTTTCCAGAGCGCTTCGAAGGAGGCCATTCTCTCGGGATTGGTCCTGGCAACCTGAACCGAGTGGGCGTGCCCAGTGCCGAACTGCAGGAGTGAGGCGAAGATGAACAGCGTCAGGGCGGTCCCAAGCAGTTTTTTTGCGTACACGGGGCTTTTCTCCTTCAACAGCAGCCAGGCGGCGATGCCGGCGACAAAAAGCGACCCGGTGATCCAGCCGCCCACTATCACATGGAAAAACCTCTGAAGCGTGGACGGGTTGAATACAGCTGCGCTGAAATCGGTAAGTACCGCCCTTCCGTGCTGGATGACGTAGCCTGCCGGCGTATGCATCCATGAATTGGCTATGATGATCCAGAGCCCCGACAGGTGAGAGGCGAAGCATACGAGAAACGCGGAAAGGAGATACACCCGCGGCGATACTTTATTCCTCCCCCAAATCAGCACGCCGATAAAGACGGATTCCAGAAAAAACGCGAAAATCCCCTCAGCCGCCAGGGGGGCCCCGAAAATATCCCCCACCATTCTCGAGTAGTTGGCCCAGTTGGTGCCGAAGGCGAATTCGAGAACGATGCCGGTTGCCACCCCGAGAGAGAAAACCAGCGCCAGTATTTTGATTAAAAACGAGGAGATTTTCTTATAGGCCTCCTCCCTGGTGAGATAAAATTTTGTCTCGATTATGACTATCAAGAGCGTCAATCCCAGGGTTATGGGAGGAAAAATAAAATGGAATCCTGCGTTTATGCCGAATTGGATCCTTGAAAGCAGTACCGCATCCATGTGTGTAGTCCTTTATAACAGTGTCCGCAGGATGTTATCCTTCGTATGGCTCAAACTGGTCTTTGCCCACTCCGCAGGTCGGGCAGACCCAGTCATCGGGAAGATCTTCAAATGCGGTGCCCGGTTTCGTTCCGGAATCTGGATCTCCTTCGGCGGGATCGTAAATATACCCGCATACACTGCACTGGTATTTCTTCATTGTGGCCTCCATGTTTTATTCGTTGGGTTTTTTAACTGCGCTGAGAATTGTGTAACAATAACTTATCAAACTGAAACAATTGTAATGGTTACATTTTAATCGCAAATATATTTTTTTCAAGTAAAAAATTCATCCATCGCATTTTTTGCACAGCCCCTTGAAGTACACATGGCTTTCAACGATGGAATATTCGTCCTTCCGGGAGGCCGCAAATTCCGTCATGCAGGAATTCATCGCGTCATTGAACATGATGTCCCTGAGAGAGCCGCATTTCAGGCACTTGAAATGACCGTGGACACGCGTGTCCTGATCGAAACGGACTTCGTTGTCTTCGATGGTGATCGACCGGATCAGCCCCTTTCCGGTAAAAGTTTTCAGAGTGTTGTATATGGTCGTCTTCGACAGGGTTGGTATGAGTTTGATAATGTCCGTGTAAATGGTGTCCGCGGTTGGATGGGATTTATTGTTCATGAGGTACTCGTATATTTTAATCCTGTGGTATGACGGGACTATTCCGTTCCTCTCGAGTATTTGTTTTAAATCATCAAGCATGGCATCACATCGCGTGTGACTACATAATATCTTTAAACCTTCAGAGTTTTCAGCTTTTTTTCCATCTCATCGAGAAACGTCGCGTTCGGTATATATTTACACTTGATCGATTCCAGCATGTCGAAACCGCATGATTTGAGTATTTCCTCGATCTGGCCGATGCTCTGCCCGCCCCAGCCGTATGACCCGAACGCGAGCCCTGTCCGTTTTTTAGGCGCCAGCCCCTTCATGTAGGTCAGAAAGGCCGAGACAGTTGGAAGCATATTGTTGTTCAGAGTCGGCGACCCGACGCAGATAAACCGGGCGTCGATGATTTCGGTCATGATGTCAGAGATGTGGTTTTCCTGAAGCCCCATCATCCTGGTGGCGGCTCCCATGTTCTCGAAGGCCCGCTGAATGGAGTAGGCCATGGTCCTGGTGGAATTCCACATAGTGTCGTACACAATGACCGCCTTCCGGCCGGTGATGTTGCCGCACCATTCCCCGTAGTTTTTCAGTATCTCCGGAATATGGCGCCTCCAGATTATGCCGTGGCTCGGCGCGATCGTCCCGATGTCGAGTCCGGCCGCGGCGTCGAGGGCTTTTCTCACCTGCTGACCGTAAGGAAGCACGATGTTTGCGTAATATTTTTTCGCTTCATGAAGGATGATGTCGAAGAAATATTCGTCGTCAAAACGTTCCGAGGTGGCGATGTGCTGGCCGAACGCGTCGTTTGAGAAGAGGACCTTTTCCTCGGCCAGGTAGGCCATCATGTTGTCCGGCCAGTGCACCATCGGGGTGTGGACGAAATGGAACGTGTAGTTCCCTGTATTGAGGGTTTCGCCGGACTGGACGACCCTGAGGTTTTTGGTCAGGCCGAAGTGTTCCTGCAGGCCCTTGCTGCCGTTTGGCGACGTCACTACCACGGCTGCGGGGGCGATCTCCCTGATACGGGAGAGAGAGCCGGAATGGTCCATCTCGACGTGGTTTGAGACGATATAATCGATTTTCGACGGGTCGATCACTCCGGAAATCCGTTCCAGCATTTCATCGCAGAAACGGGCCTTCACCGTGTCGACGAGGGTCACTTTTTCGTCTATAACGAGATAGGCGTTATAGGTTGAGCCCTTCTGGGTAAGATAACCGTGAAAGTTCCTGAGGTCCCAATCGATGGCGCCGACCCAATAGATATTTTCCCTTATGGCCACAGGTTTCATGTAATCCTCGCAGTATCCGATGTGTCTTTCATTGCACAAGAGTGATTATGCGGAAATTTTAATCAACAAAAATACAGGGTCAAGCATCGGAAAAAATTTCCGTCACGTCTTGTCACGGACTTTCTAACCGGAAGCGGCGGCTGTCCGTATCACCCCCAGCACATCCTCCGCGTGCCCATTTACCTTTACGTTTTTCCAGACCCTGGCCACGCGCCCCGCCGGATCGATGAGAAAGGTTGACCTCGACACGCCGAAAAATTTTTTTCCGTACATATTCTTCTCGCCCCACACTCCGTAGAGTTCACACACCCGGTGTTCGTCGTCGCTGAGCAGCGTTATGCCGAGATCGTACTTGATCATAAACTTCTGGTGGCTTCCGCAGCTGTCCGGACTGATTCCCAGAATCACGGCGCCCTGGGCGTCGAAGTCGCCCTTCATGGCGGTGAAATCGATCGCCTCGGCGGTGCAGCCTGTGGTGTCGTCTTTCGGATAAAAATAGAGAACCACCCACTTTCCTCTCTGGGAACCGAGCGATACCGGACGCTCCATCGAATCCTTCAGTTCGAAATCAGGAGCCGCGGCTCCGGTTTCAGGCATAGTCATGGTCATACCCCCGTGAATTCAGTGTTGAGTATTGGCGTTTCCTAAAACCAGGGATTTATCAATAAACAGATTGAAAGAAACCGCTGGCGCCAGGTAGTGTGCCAAAAGGGAACATTCAGGAACGCAATTTTGAATTTCCACATTTAATATACTGATAAACTATTGGCAGGGGAACATTTTTTTTCAGGGGAAGTCATCATGGCGATTAAGCGCAGTGCCGAGCTGAAAGGGCTGTACCGGCGCATCAGGCCGGAAATAGAGAGCAGGCTCGCTGAATTTGCAGCGATCTGGTCTGCCGGTTCAGACCGCGAGCTTTTCATCGAGCTGGTATTCTGCCTGCTGACGCCGCAGTCCGGCGCGCGCCGCAGCTGGAACTCGCTGTGCGGCCTCATCGACTGCGGGGATCTCTTTACCGGGGATTTTGACGCCCTGCGGGACCGCATCCGCTCGGTTCGGTTCATGAACACAAAGGCGCACAACATCCTTCTGGCAAGGGAGATGTTTTTTACAGGCGCTGTCTCCCTCAGGAAGGAACTCGAATCGCGCACGGGCGACCGGGAACGCCGGCGATGGCTGGTGGCGCAGGTGAGGGGTATCGGCTTTAAGGAGGCAAGCCACTATCTGAGAAATATTGGGCTCGGGTGCGATCTGGCGATTCTTGACCGCCACATTCTGCGGCGTCTGGCGGAATACGGCGTCATCGCTGCCCCGCCGAAGAGCCTGACGAATTCACGGTATGAGGCCATAGAAACCGCCTATCTGAATTTTTCGCGTAAGATGAAGATCCCGCCCCTGCACATGGATTTATTGCTATGGTACAAAACCACTGGGGAGATTTTTAAATGAAAATTGGCAACTGTGCTTGCCCGTCGCATATGAACCGATTCCGCAGTTCCGCTGAAGGATGAAGCCGGGCGTACAACACAGGAGGGAGTCCGCTGTGTTGCACGCCGTCTTGAAACTATTTTTTTATCGTTGCCTTGAGTGCGAGCTCTTTGTAGCTCTTGCTGAAAGTGAACTTGGGGACTTTCGTCGCTTTCTTGGCGGCAATTTTTATCTCTTCGCCGGTTATCGGGTTCCTGCCCATTCTCGGTTTTGTGGCGGGGCGGAGTTTGATGTGTATTTTTCCGAATTTTCCGACAGGGACTCTTTCCCCCTTGATTACTCCCGCTTGAATGACTTCGAACATGTCCTCGATTATCTGCTTCGCTTTCGCTTTCGGAAGCTCGTGTTTTTCGGAAAGGTAGTTCAGCATTGTCTGCGCGGTGAATTTTTCCGGATACTTGATTTTCGCTTTTAATCCACTTGATGAAGGGGATTTTTTCACGGTTGTGATCGCTTCTTTGGCCATATTGTCTCCTGTAAAATAAATTCTATTTGAATCGGCAATCGGTGGGTTTCACTGAAATAAGAGGTGCATGTAACCAGCAATATTAAGCAGAGGAATTGTTACTCACATGGAGTTATGATCCTGAATCTGCAATACAACCTTTGCGCATTACTTATAAGATAATCCAAACGATTGCGAAACGGTACGACGATGATGCTTAGTGATCAACAAAGTGCATGTGGGAAAAACGTCAAGCATTTTGTGTGACATATAAGCCTTCCATGGATAAAAGTTCGACAAGCTGGCGCTTTTTTCGTCGGACGGAAGTGATATTCGCGCCCTGACTGTCATAATTCTCTGTATTCTCTGAATATAATGTTTTGTTTTCATGATTTTATGGGAAAAAAACATCGATACATGGCAATTCAATAAGCCGTTATAATTATGGGATGAATAAAAATGTATAGAGTATTGATGAAATGTAAAGATTTGGTCAGGTGTTGGCGCGGGAAAGGCGAAAGGTAAGGCGTGATTGAACTAACCCCTCGTTAGAGTAACAAGTGCGATGGAGGATGGAGGGGTATTTTTTCAAAAAAAAATACATATCTGACCCGCATTACGTTAGATTAAGAGCAGATACTTTATGGCAGTCGGGAGGTCGGCGCATGACTGAAAAAAAAGGCGGACACATGACCCTCAACCGTTTCCTTGTGCAGCGTCAGCACGGACATGCAGAGGCAACCGGCGAGCTTACGCGCGTGATGGACAGTCTGGGGACGGTGGGTAAAATCATTGCCAATTACATGAGGCGCGCGGCCCTGGAGGGTCTTCGAGGACGCACCGGTGCGGTCAATGTCCAGGGTGAGGAGGTGAAGACCCTTGATGCGCTGGGCAACTTGATTTTCGTCGAGGCCTTCGAGTATGTCGATATCATCGGGGCTGTGGTGTCGGAGGAGATGGATGAGCCGCTGATATCCTCCGCGGGCGGCCAGTCGGGGAAATACCTTGTGCTCATCGACCCGGTCGACGGGTCTTCAAACCTTGAAGTGGACTGCGTCATCGGGTCGATATTTTCAATCAGGACCATAAGGGGTTCCATTGAGGAAACCGTGCTTCAGAAGGGGACCGAGCAGGTGGCGGCAGGATACATCATGTACGGCACCTCCACCCACCTGGTCTACAGCGCCGGCGACGGCGTGCACGGGTTTGTGCTGGACGAGCTGATCGGCGAATTCGTTCTCGACCACGAGGAGATGCGCATGCCGGCGCGGGGAGATATCGTGAGCGCCAATTACGGCAATTTTCGGAAGTGGTCTGCCCCGGCAAGGCGCTTTTCCGACATGATTAATTCCGGTGACACTTCCCGCACTCTCCGGTATTCCGGAGCACTGGTGGCGGACATGCACCAGATTCTGCACCGCGGGGGTATCTACTTTTATCCCGATGAGGAAAAAAAGCCGGAGGGGAAACTGCGGCTTCTCTACGAATGCGCGCCCCTGGCTATGATTGCGCAGCAGGCGGGAGGGAGCGCAACCACAGGAAGGGCTCGTATCCTGGATATCACGCCGAAAAGCCTTCACCAGCGAGTGCCCTTCGCGGTGGGCAGCATGTATGAGATAGAGCTGTATGAAGAAGCCTACGGATCGCCGTGATGGGAATAATGACCGCTGGACGGCAACGTTCGCAGGCCAATCTGGGCACCGGCAACAATTTCTGGAATACGGCACCGAGTGCATGCCGTTTAAGGCGAGGAAGGATACGGGCACGATGAATTTTTATGCATCCGCTCAAGGATTGGCATTGCTTTGATGAAGATTCAGAGATGAATAATCAAAATAATTCCGACAAGAATCAGGACATTGGCGATTGTGCCGAATTTCGCGTCCTTCCAGGAAAGGACCACCATTATTTGCGACAACGCCAGGGCGGGTACGGCAATCACCGGCCATTGACCTCTGCCGAACGCCAGGAGCATCGCCGCGGCAGAAAAAAGCACCGCGCAGAGAAGCCACAACAATCCCCCTGTTTTCGATATGCGAAGGGTCAGTTCGCGTATTTCGGCCAGGTTGAAGGCCTTCAGGAACCCCATCAGATGAATAAGGCCATGGAGCGCCATGAATGACGCAAGAATAATGCGAAACATAGTAAACCTTCCCGGTCACAATTTGTTTTTGGATAAATCTTTCTGCGTATTTATGGTTTTTGTCAAACACAGAATACGCCGCATTTGATAATTTTCATGCTTTTGTCCCATAAAAAAAAAGAAATCACTAAAATACTGAAATATTTCCTTGCTTACGCCGTCTCCGCTCTGTAGTTTTATTTAATATAGTACACGCACAGGGAGGTGCCGGAAATGTATCTGCCATTGAATGTATGTGTGTTTTGTTTCGGCGACATAGCGAAGGAACAGGTAATATCCTGCGAGAACAACCGCTATATAAATTTCCCCGACGGTGAGGTGCGCACGTCGATACCCTTCTTTCCGCTGAATATTCTCGAGGGGCTCAGGTGCCCGGACTGTAATGTGAGGATCGGCGGGTATCACCATCCGGGATGCGAGCACGAGCTGTGTCCCAGGTGCGGAGAGAAACTTTCATCGTGCGGATGCATGCAGAAGGGGGATAACTGAGCTCGACTAACGCCAGCGCTTCACCGCCTCTACAAGGAGCCGCACGCCGTATCCGGTGGCGTTTTTGGGCATGTAGCCCCTCTTTCTGGAATACCATGAGGTGCCGGCAATGTCTATGTGTGCCCAGGGAACGGAGGCCACGAAGTTTTTGATAAATAGGGCCCCCATGATGGTTCCCGCGTTTTTTTCCGAAGATATATTGCACAGATCGGCGAAGTCGGATTTAAGATTCTCCCCGTATTCCTTCACAAGGGGGAGGCGCCATATTTTTTCGCCGGTAACGGATGACGACTCCTCCAGGATGCCTGCCAGTTCCTCGTTCTCGGTGAGATAGGCGGCGACGCATTCGCCCAGGGCGATGATGCACGCGCCGGTGAGGGTGGCCATGTCTATGATGCCGTCGGGTTTGATGGTTTTCTCAATGTAGGAGATCGCGTCGGCCAGAACGAGCCTCCCTTCCGCGTCGGTATTGCCGATCTCGACGGTCTTTCTGTTGTACGCCGTGAAGATGTCACCGGGCCGGTAGGACCGGTTGCTCAGCATGTTGTCCGTGAGCGGAATGACGGCATGGATGTTTTTTTTCAGCTTCATCTGCGCCGCGGCTCTTAAGGCGTAAATCACCGCCGCGGCCCCTGACATGTCGGACCTCATGGACTCGATATGGCCCGAAGGCTTCAGGTTCATCCCGCCTGAATCGAAGGTGATCCCCTTGCCGACCAGCGCGATGGACCTGCCGCTTCCGGGATCGCCCCGGTAGGACATTATGACAAGCTGCGGGGGTGAATCGCTCCCGCTGTTCACCGCCAGCAGGAGGCCCATCTTCAGCGACTCGATCTCTTTTTTCCCCAGCACTTTACAGCGGATCTTTAATGACTTTGCGATCCGTTTCGCTTCTGCCGCTATTTTCACTGAATTGCTGTTGTAGGATGTCTCGTTTATCAGGTCACGGCAGAGGAGCGTGTTTTCGGCGATTACCATCGTTTCATCAAGCAGTGCGTTTCCGCCCGCCACGTCACCGTAAAACGAGCACTTTTCCAGAAGCGGTTCGGAGTCCGCTGCTGTCCCGGATTTGTATCTGGTGAATGAATAATTTGCGAGCAGAATTCCCTCGGCGGCGGCCCGAAGGGTCTCTTCGGCGCCGACTTCTGACAAGACCGGCAGAATCGCATGGAGCGTGCTCACGGACCTGCCGCGGCACATGTCGGTGACCGCGCCGGCGGCGTTTCTCACAGTTTCAAGGTCTGCATCTTTTTCCGCTCCGAGGCAGGCAAGGATGATGTTCGGCCCGCCGGGAAGGGGAAAGAAATGGGTCTCTCCCGCCTTCCCCTTTACAAAATCGAGATCCGGGAGCCGTTCCGGCGGGGCGATCGAGCGGGGGATGGGAAGTCCTTTTTTGAGCGATTCCTCGGTTGCAATGACCGCCAGGGTGTCAGTCGACTTCAATGCCCCGGGGGTTGGTTTGACGGTAAGTTTCATAATCCTTCACCTGAATAGAGTGGTATGCCCGGTCGTCTGTGATTCGCGTGTCGCGGATGAAGGGAATACGCCCTTATCCGATGCCGGTGCGTTCATCGCCCCGTCCGCCACGGATGTATCGAATCGAATACAGGGTTTCTCTTTCGGGGCAGATGACAAGCTCTCCGGAAAATCGTTTCCCGTCAAGCAGTACCGATACCCCCATTTCGGAAAAATCACTGTCCCTGTATTCGCCGCTGTCGAAAATCCTGACCTCGCCCCTTCCGCGGCCCACGGGGCCTTCATAGCCGAGATATTCCATCCGGTGGTCGGCAATCCTCTCGGCCCTGACGGGTAATCCAGCCAGAAACCCATTGATATCACCCGCGTCGATCCGGTAGGTCGCGAGCGAACCGCTCCGTTCCAGCATGAGATCATAATGCAGCGGATCGGTGATGTGCAGATGGATGACGAATCGCACCAGTCCTCCGCGTCAGCGAGCCGCCGGGGAAAAGTCGATTTTCATCTCCTCGACGCTGGCCCTTTCGAGCACAAGCTCCACGCGGTCGCCGAGGCGGTAACGCTTTCCGAAACGCTTCCCCACCACTGTGTAATCGTCCTCCATCACGAGGTAATAATCGTCAGTCAGGTTTCGGAGCGGCACCATCCCCTCGATCGGGACGTCCAGGAGCGTCACGAAAAAACCGTATCTGCCTATCCCGCTGACGATCCCCTGGAACCGCTTCCCCACTTCGTTTTTCATGAGCCTGCAGGACTTGAGCTTCACAAGGTCCCTCTCCGCTTTCTGTGCAATCCGCTCCAGCACGGAGGAGGTCTCCGCGATCGTCGTGAGCCTGTCTTTTCCGTAAGGAAGCTCCGCGCCCCTCATGAGGCCCTTCAGGCACCGGTGCACCACCAGGTCCGGGTACCGCCTTATGGGCGAGGTGAAATGGGTGTAGTCGGGAAAGGCAAGGCCGTAGTGGCCTATAGGGTCGGTGCCGTAATTTGCCTGCATCAGCGATTTCAGAATCGCCATATTCACCACCGGTTCGTACTCGCGGCCGGCGACGGAATCCACGGCCTTCTGGAGGTGCAGGCCGGAATTTCCCTTGAGGGGTAGGGCGATGTCGAGGCTTGCAAGGAAACGCTGGAGCTTTTTCAGCGAATCAAACTCTATGTCCTCGTGTATCCTGTATATTGTCGGCACCTTCCGCTCCTTCAGCTCCCGGGACACCGATACGTTGGCGCTCAGCATGCATTCCTCTACGATCCTGTGGCTCATAAGCCGTTCCGCATAACGTATTTCCCTTATCCTCCCGTTTTCGTAGACCATTTTTTCCTCGGCCAGGTTCAGGTCCAGCCGTCCTTCCGTCATTCTCGCTTTTTTCAGAATCACCGCCAGGCCTTCGAGCTCCTTCAGGAGCGCCGCGGTCTTGTCGCGTTTTGTCGACGAAAGCAGTCCTTCCGCCTCAACGTAGGTGAGGCGGCGGTCGACATGGATCACGCTTTCGTAAAAACGGTGCTCCGTCAGGAGTCCCGAGTTGTCGTAGCGCATCACGGCGGTAACGCTCAGTCTGTCCTCACCGTGGCGGAGCGAGCAGAGGTCGTTGGAGAGGATTTCGGGGAGCATCGGAATCACGCGGTCGCCGAGATAATAACTGGTCCCCCGCGCCGCCGCTTCCCTGTCCAGTTCGCCGTCCTTTTTCACATAGTGGGACACGTCGGCGATATGGACGTAAAGGACGTATCCCTGGCCGTCCCTTTCAAGGGACACGGCATCGTCGAAATCCTTGGCGTCCTCCCCGTCGATGGTCACGGTGAGGAGCTTGCGGAAGTCCTTTCTCCTTTTAATTTCCTCCCGCGGTATTTTTCGGGTCACCCCCTTGAGCTCCCGGTATTCGCCGTGCGGCTCCGGAAGCGCGTGCTTGAGCTGTATCCGTCTGAAGTCAAACTGCTCATCATCGGCGGAAAACACCTCCTCCACCGTAAAGGACTCCCTGGCTCCCGCCGCCTCGCGGCGGATGAGGATATAGGCGCCCGAAGGATAATCGCGGCCTTTTGCCGGCGCGTTCATTTCGGCGTCACCCGGAATGTCCAGGAGCCTGAAGAAAACCCTTCCTCCGCTCCTGCCGGTCACGAGGGCGAGGAAAAAGTCCCTTTTCCTCTTCATCACTTCCGTCACTTCGCCTATAAGCGACCCCCGCCTGACATCGACGAGTCGGACTTCCACGGTATCGCCGTTGATGGCGTCCCCTATGTTTTCGCTGTAAATAATGAATTCGTTTCCGTCGTCGGAGACGCAGACGCCGTTGCCGCCGGCGTTCACGCGTACAGGGCAGGTCCTGGTGAAATTTTCCCGACGGTATGTTTTGCCCGTGGGGGTCAAAAATCCCCCTTCCACAAGTGCCTTCAGGGTTCTGTCGATCAGGGGCTGGTCTTTCTGCGAAACGCTCCGTCGTTTCCCGGCGTTTCTCTTCCCGTCTCCGCTCTCCCTCCGTTCCAGCGCTGCCTGGATGTCTTTTCTGGTGAATACGGCGGGAAGGCCCGCGACTGTCTGAATTATGCGTTTCGTTGATATCGGCATGGCGCTGAAGGATCAGGCCCTGGCTTCAGGAGCGGTTTTCCTGATCATCTCTATCTCGTTTTTTTTCGCTTCAATGGTGTCTCTGCAGGAACGGCATCTGGCCGCGTGTTCCGTGATCACTTCGTCACCCGGATTGACCGACCCGCCGTTTTCGACAATGGAAATGACATGGCCTCCCACTTTCTGCTCGAGTTTTTCGATCTCACTTTCTATTTTTTTAATGTCCAGTTTCAGTTTCAGGATTTTCGAATACTCTTCTGTTTTATTTACAATTATCTCACCGTATTTCAATAACGAATCTCCCATATCTTTAAATACGCCCATGGTGTGCTCCTTTATTTTCGATTTTTAAATGAAAAACCGGCACCGATAAAAAGTACCGGTGCCGGATGGAAATGTCAAGCCGTATACGGTGAAAAAAGGTCAGCCTTCCACCATAATGAAGAGAGGTTCTATAAACACGGGATCCTCGTTTTCCATGATTCTAACCACGTCACTGTTGAGTCTTTTTTTCATTTCTCCGAAGATACCGCGTTTTTTGTGAAATGTTTTCGCGAATTCCAGCGCCTTTGCCATAAGGTCTTCCTGGTCTGCACAGGCCTTCATAATCACATGGTCCTTTTCCAATTCCGGCGCCGTTGCCCTCTTCCCCGTCAGTTTCAGCTCGAGGAACTTGTCGTAGGGCATCGCCTTTTTCACCCAGGAGATCATTCCCGGAAGAAAGGGTATGTTGATGTCCACCTCGGGGAAGCAGAAAAACCCCTTGTCGGACCTCATGAACCTGAAGTCGCAGGCACAGGAAAGAATCGCCCCGTTACCGAAGGCGTGGCCGTTGATCGCGGCGATCACAGGCATCGGGTAGGTCAAAATCGTCCTGAATACGTCGTTCATCCGGTACATGAACTTTCTGATGGAATCATTGTCGTTCTCCTGTTTGCGCCCCAGAAGCCACCCGACATCCACCCCCTGGGAAAAATTTTTCGCGTCAGCGGAGGTGAGTATCAGCGCGTGAACCGTTTCGTCTTTCAGTATCTCGTCGAAACACTGGAGCATCGCTTCAGCGAACGCAAGGTTGTGCCGGTTTTCGCCGCAGCTCATGGAAAGTATCGCCACGGACTCCTTTTTTTCCCATTTAACCAGGTCCATATATCTGCCTCCGATTGTGATTTTGCGCGCTGGCTTTATTTTATTTTCGCGTTAAGGCGCTTTGCCGCCTCGGACGCCTCGGCGTCGATCCTTTTCAATATCGCCTTGACTGAAGGGGTGTCGTGTATCAGCCCCGTCACCTGCCCGATGGGGAGAACGCCCCTTTTGTTGTCCCCCTCCATGGTGCCGAGCTGAAAGGCTTTGAAGCCCACCGCCATTCTGGCCATCTGGATGGATTTTTTAACGCCCATAAACATGATCCCGACCGCGAGCTTCAGCCAGGGAAAGCCGAGCATTCTGGCGATTTCCCGCGAGCGGATCAGGGCGCTGAACGGATTCAGTTTTTTTCTCATGATTTTGACGGCGCCTTTGGTTTTCAGCATCCTCGCCGGAAGCCCGTCGATTTTGTCGGAATAAACCGTGTCGTAGACGTCGCTTTTGTTGCTGATATCCTTCTGTGACGGATGCACCGGGCTCTCGATGGAGTTCATAAATCTCGTCCCCATTGCGATCCCTTCCGCTCCGAGCAGAAGCGCCGCGGCCAGCCCCCGGCCGTCGGCGAACCCGCCGGCTCCGATGACCGGAATGTCCATCGCCTCGGCAATGCTGGGGATAAGCACCATCGAGGTCACCGCGCCGCCGTGGCCGGCGGC
>JBGSQT010000002.1:0-21121 GCA_041737965.1 Spirochaetota bacterium
GGTGCTGATCGCCTCGGCCTGCGCGGCGGCCGGATCGGCCGCGCTGGCCCTTGCTCCCGACGCCGGGCTTCGCGACATCGGCACCTCCCTGTTCGCGGCGGTTGTTTTTTCCGCAACCGGCGCATACGCGGTGCTCCCCCCGGTTCTCGGCCGCGTATTCGTCCCGGCGGCTATCCCGGCCGGGGTGGATCCGTTCGCCGGAATCATGCGGAGGCTCAGGCACCGGGAGGCGCATCCAAGGCTTTTCGCCTATTTTAAAATGAGGACAGACCCGATGTTCGGTGAGCTGGAACGGATGACCGGCAGCCCCTCCGTTGTCATCGACATCGGCACCGGCTTCGGCATACCTGCGATGTGGCTTGCGGAGCTCTTCCCGAACGCGTCGGTGTACGGGATCGAACCCGACCGGCGGCGCGCCCTCTTCGCTGACATGATGCTGGCCGGGCGCGGTTCCGTCGCGACAGGCGCGGCGCCGGACCTTCCGGTTGTTCCCGGAAAGGCCGACACGGCGCTCATGCTCGACATGATCCATCATCTGGACGACGGAGCGCTGCGTCTCACCCTTGAAAGGATCCGGCGGAAACTCGTTCCGGGCGGCCGTCTCGTAATCAGGACCACGATCCCGGCGGGCCGGAGGACGTTCCTGAGGACGGTCGAGGAGATCAGGCTGAAGCTTTCGCGCGCGCGGCCGGTCTACAGGGAAGTCGGAGTCCTGACCGCCCTGATGAAGAATTCCGGTTTCGGCAATGTCAGCTCGGTCATTTCCGGAACGGGGAGAGAGGAATTCTGGTTTACCGCGGAGGCCGGACTGCCGTGACCCATGTATTTTACAGAGCGCTCACCGCGCTCACCGAATTGATGGGGCCCTGGGTTTTCAGGCTCGTGTCCTGGTGGATCGCCACCGGTTATTTCTTTCTGTTTCCGAAACGGGTGTCCGTGGGACTCCGCTTTTACGGCGCGGTGTTTCCCGGCCGGTCCCTCCTTTACCGGATTCGGTGCACCTGGCGGCAGTACCACAATTTCACGCACGTGTTTCTCGACCGCGTGCTTCTCCGGCATCCGAAACGCGTGTCATGGACCTCCCGGGGGCTCGAGCATCTGGTTTCCGCCGCGGAACAGGGGCGCGGCGGGATAATCCTGATGTCGCACGTGGGCAACTGGGAGATCGCCGCCCGCCTTCTCCGGGACAAGGGAATCAGGCTTCTTCTGTACATGGGGATAAAGGACAAGGAGCGCATCGAAAAGCTCCAGAAGGACGACCTGTCGCGGAACGGCGTCACCGTCATCGCGGTGGAGAAGGAGAGGGAATCGCCGCTGGAATTGCTGGAGGGGATCCGCTTCATCGAGGGAGGGGGGTTCGTATCGCTGACGGGAGACAGGCTCTGGAGGGCGGACCAGAGGAGCCTTGAGGTCACTCTTTTCAACCGCAGCGCCAGAATACCGGAGACGCCCCACATCATGGCGCTTCTCTCGAAATCGCCGCTCTTCGTTTTTTTTATTTTTCGGACCGGAAGGAGAAGCTATCACATCACCTGTTCCGAACCGCAATGGGTGCTCGCTCCGGACAGAAGGGGGAGGGGCGGGGCGATCGCGTCATCTGCCCGAACATACGCCGGACTCCTTGAAGAGGCGGTACGGGAGCACCCCACCGAATGGTTCCACTTCGAACAATTTCTCGGCGATTGAACCCGTCCCCGCGAATCAGACTGCCCCGGTTTGCGCGGACCCTCGTTCCGCGTCCTCCCCGTAGATCTTCAATCTTCCCATGATAACCGCCCCGGCGACGGCGAACGCAATTCCCGCGAAATAAAACCACCAGTTGCCGGCCCTCTGGCCGAAGACCGCAAGGCCGCCGGTGACGGTTGCCAGGTTGTTGATGGTCTGGCTGATGGGGATGAATCTCGAGGCCGCGACTTTCTGGAGCCCCATCTGAAGTGTGAAGATCGCGGCGAGATTGAACAGGACAAACAGCGAGCCGGCGACCGATGCGGGAATCAGGCCCGCGATTTCAGGACTGCCCAAAAAAGCCAGGGCCGCGGTGAGATGGATCGCCCCGAGCGAAAAAATGAGCCCGGTGACCGGCGCGATAAAAAGGGGAAACCGCGCGGTAAACGCCCAGAGCGACCCGGCAATGACGAGAACGGCGATGGTAAACACCGTCAGCGCCTGGCGCCCCTCACCCCCCGCCGTTGACGGGTCGATATTGGACACCGATGAAAAGTAGATGAACAGGGGCATGAGCGACATGAGCGCGATCGCCCCGATTGCGGAACAGGAAAGCTTTTCATCGAGCATCCTTCCCGCCGCGAC
Source organism: Spirochaetota bacterium (assembly GCA_041737965.1). Lineage (GTDB taxonomy): Bacteria > Spirochaetota > UBA4802 > UBA4802 > UBA5550 > JAFGJK01. The sequence goes on from JBGSQT010000002.1 coordinate 2,311, forward strand.
GATCAGCACGATAAAACCGAAGGATATAAGCGGCTGCACCACCGCCGGGCCGGTCCAGAGTATCGCGACGATATAGGGGGCGGCGCCGACGATACCGACGGCAAGGCCCAGCACCCACAATCGGTTGCCGAAAAACATTTTCATCGCCGCCAATGGCCTGGTGAAGGAAACGGTTTGCATTCCGCGCAGGGCCGTTTTCTGGATCACCGGCGAAAGATTGAACAGCACCGTGGCGGCCAGGGCAAGGAATATGCCGCCGATATACTGGACCGTTGCCATTGGAGGACCTCCATGCATTTCACTCCGCCGGCAGCGGTTCGCGGTGATGCCGGCACGCACATACTTTTCGACGTGTCCCGGCATGTCCACGCTATTTTTTGGAGATTAAAAATTGACATTAACGGCATTGCGGGATGATAGTAGTATCTGCGGCGCCATGGAGAATGAATACGACATAATCACGCTTGACAGAGTCGATTCCACCAACACGTTCCTGATTTCAAGAAGGGACCTCTGGGACAGACAATTTCTGATGGTAAGGGCCGACACGCAGACCGGGGGCCGGGGGCGCCTTGGCCGCGGATGGCACCAGGACCCCGGAAAAGACCTGGCCTTTTCAATGCTCTACCGCCCTCCCGGAAAACGGACGGGCGGGCCGGTGACGCTCCGGGCGGGCCTGGCAGCCTGGAACGCCCTTTTCGGGCACACCGGAATCGGATTGCGTCTGAAGTGGCCGAACGACCTGTATTTCGACGGAAAAAAGCTCGGCGGGATATTGTGTGAGGCGGTCCCCGACGGAGATGGCCGGGTCATCGTCATAGGGATAGGGATCAACGTCAATGCCGTGGATTTCCCCCGGGACATCAGGGATTCCTCGGTGTCGTTGAAACTTGTCAGCGGAGGCGATTTCGCCGTTGAAACAATCATGAAGGAAATCGCGACTTTTCTCGTCCCCTCACTGGATGGCCCGGATTTCCTGACGGAGACGGAATTAAAGGCTCTCGCTGAGATTATGGACGCTGTCGGGCACAGGGTGTTTTTCGCGCACGGCGGCGAAAAAAGGATCGGGGTCGTGACCGGAATCTCAGAGAGCGGGCGGCTTGATGTCATGACCGAATCAGGCCGTACGGTGTCCGTTGACGACGCGGTATTCTGTTAAGGGCATTTACAACGGCCGTGAGTTTCATTAATTAATAGGATTGCTTTTTTACTTCAGGGAGAGTATGAGCAGGAATTTAAAAATGGGTTTTTTAGGCATTTCCTCTCAATTTATATGGATACCGTCCGCCGGGTGTTGCGTCTGCATGGTGATGCAATCCCCAGGCATAATGCAATGGAAAGAATGATACCGGATCATCAGCACCGCGACGCCCTTGAAAGGCTTGGCCGACTCAATCCGTCAATCCAGGCGGGTGAGGAACCGGGAAAGAGGCCCCGGCGAAAAGCGCGCGCCCACCGCCTTCAGAAAGTGCTCGTGGCGAACAGAGGAGAGATAGCCAAGAGGTTTTTTCTCGCACTGCACGAAGAGGGGATACCTTCCGCCGCGGTGGTGACTGACCCGGACAGGGGCCAGTCATGGTACGAATTCGCCGATGAAGTGGTCTTCATCGGCGAGCACTACAACTATTCCAGCATTGAAACGATCATTGCCGCGGCCCGGTTAATCGGAGCCAACGCGGTCTATTGCGGGTACGGCTTCCTTTCGGAAAACGCCGGGTTTGTGGAGGAGGTGGAAAGGATTTCAAGTGTCACTCCCGGAGGCATCATCTTCATGGGCCCGGACCACGGCACCATACGACTTGTGGGCAACAAGGTAGAGGCAAAAAAGCTCGCAAGGGAACACGAGATACCCCTTTTCGAGAGCTCTGAAGCGCTCGATCCATCGGACATGGAGAGGGCACGGGGCGAGGCCGCCAGGATCGGCTACCCGGTTATCCTGAAGCCGGTCTCAGGCGGCGGCGGTAAAGGGATGTACACGGTGGCCTCGGAGGAGGGGCTTCAGTGGGCGGTCCATTCCTGCGCCAGGATAGGGCGCGAGCTTTACGGGAGCGACCAGTTTTACATCGAAAAATACATAGACCGTCCGATCCATATCGAAGTCCAGCTATTCAACGGCTGGGCCATCGGCATACGGAAATGCGCGGTTCAGCGGAGAAACCAGAAAATAATCGAGGAGAGCGGCCACGCGTTCATGGATGACTACATGTCGCTTTCGCTCCTGGCGGCGGCGGAGAAAATGGCGCACATGTCCGGTTACAGCAGGGGGTCCGGCGCCGGCACCGTTGAGTTCCTTTTTAACGCAAGTACCGGCAGGTTCGGTTTTCTTGAAATGAACACAAGGCTGCAGGTGGAGTACGCGGTGACCGACCAGTCTCTGGGCATCGATATCGTGAAATGGCAGATTCTTTATTTTGACGGCAGGGAAGGGGAGATTCTTGGACTCGAAGCGCTCAAGAAAAGGATCGCCGAGCGCGACCACTCCATCGAATGCAGGATATACGCGGAGGAGCCTGAAAACGATTATCTCCCCTCCCCAGGGACCATACTGGAGCTTGACCTCCCCACCTTCAACGGCATCCGGTGCGATTTCGGTTTCGGCGAAGGCGACACCGTCCTTTCCATGTACGATCCCCTGCTGGGTAAAATCATTGCCCATGGAAGTACAAGAAACGAGGCGCTCATCCGGCTCGAAAGAGCCCTTCAGGAGCTGTACATAAAGGGGATCAAAACCAACATCGGACAGCTTCTGAGGATTGTGCGGCACCCGGCCTTCCTCAGGGGGGATTACGATAATAACATCCTCAATGAGCATCCTGATCTCACATCCGCCGACGGGGCCGCGGGTTCCGGCGTACCGGATACCGGGCGGATGAAGCACGTCATCTTCGGCGCCTTTACGGAATACGTGCGTCTGATGCAGAAATCAGTGCGCGATTTCATGATAGTCGCCGACATCGAGGGGTACATCGAGGCGCCCATGCTTCCACGGGTGCCCACCTCCTATTGCGTGGAATACCGGGGCGCGGAATACAGGATGGAATTCCTTCAGGTGTCACTGGACGGATTCTACGCGTATGCCGACGGCCGGTATGCCGGCAACATCGTGATCGTCTCCATCAACGACCGGAGCGACGATCTGCTTCTGCATCTGGGCAACAGTTCCTACAGGCTGAGAGTCAACCGTCACGGCCATCTTATCGACCTGAAGATGAAGGACGGGAACAACAAACTGGATTATTTCAGGCTTAAAGTCGGCCCCGAAGGCGCCCGCGACGACCAGGAGACGGCCGCGGTGCTCTCGCCTTTCCAGGGCTCCTTTGTTTCCCTTTGCCGGAACGATCTCAAACCGGGCGATACGGTCAAAAAGGGCGATCCCCTGTTCGTTCTCTCTTCAATGAAGATGGAGACGGTGATCACGGCGCCTGAGGACGGGGAGATAGTCTCGCTGATTGAAGACGGGGACGTGTCGCGCCTCGTACTCGGCGTCACGCCTGACGGCAGGATCACCGGGAAGAGCATTCAGGACGGCGAGGTGCTTCTCAGGATTCGGAAAAGCACCCCGGCCGGCGGGGGCGTGTCGGTGCAATGCCCGCCAGGCGCGGCGGCCGGCGCCGCGCCTGGGGGCCTGTTTTCCGAGAGGCTGCTTGATCGCAAAGGCGAATTTGCGGAGATAAGGAATCCGGAACGCCATCTGAAGGAGATAGCGGCGCTTTTAAACGCGTCCGCCCAGGGCCTGATTCAGGACCAGATGATTGTCGATTCGCTTAAAAGGGTTTTGAAAAAAATAACTCCCAAGGCGGCCCGAAAAGTCCTCGATCCTCCGACCATGGAGGTGTTTGAAAGGCTTATACTCCTGTTTGCGTGCGTAAAAAAGGCCTTTTCCCCGGTACTGTCCGAAGGGGGAATATCCTATCAGGAGGAGCTGAACCTGCATCTGGAGCGTCGCGGGTCCGGCGAATTCCCTCTCTCTCAATCATTCGATGAGGTAATGCGTCATCTCAGACGGGCCTACGGCCTGGACCGGTGGAACGGAAGGGCGGATGTAAAAAAAATGCTGCCCCGGTTCTTTTTTTATCTTTTAAGGCATTCATACCGCTTCTGCATGGATAACGGCGATCTCATACAAAAGTCGGTCCAGCTCCTGTCCCTCGCCGCGGAGCCGGATGAAAGGATAAAAGGCACGCTGATGCTTCTTCTGGAGCAGGAACAGGCTGAACGGGACGATACTCTTTTCAAATACATCACCCGCACCTTTGCCGGCATTCTTCCCCGCGGCGCGGCCGGAAAAGCGGGCAGGCTGGAGGGCCCAGTCGGGGGATTGCGGCTTCTTTGTCTCGATTTTCGGGAAGCCAACAGGGAAATTCTGAGGGAAAGACATGCCGTGACCGGTCCCGAAAATACGCTCACTGATGCGCACACACCCGGTGACATGCCGGAGATGGAGGAAAGGCTGTCTATCCTGACGCGGCGCCATGCAGTATACAGGCTTTTTTCACCTCTCATGAATGTTGAGGTCGCAAGGATCGTCCCAAAAAACGAAAACGGGACCACCCACCTTGTCGCGTTTACCCGGGCGTATTTTAAATCGGAAAAGGACAGATGTGATGATTTGAAATCGCTGCTTTCCGACGCGCGGTGGCCCCTGGAGCTTCACCGCAGACCGGACGAACGGTGCTGGATCGAGGTGTTCACCCATGGGATGAAACTCGATTGCGATGAATGCCCCCCCCGGACAGGAGGGGTGGTGACGCTTCGCGACTTGAGGAGCGCCTGCGGCCCGGCGTTGCGAGATCAGGGTGACGGCATGGAGCCCGGGGCGATCATGCATATTCCGGTGATTCACCCGGGGGGCCGGGAGGAGAAGAAGCCGATAGTCATCCATGGCGGCGACGGATCGGTGTCGCTTGAGTTTTTGCAGGAAACCGACAGGGGAACACCCTATTGTTCCGAAACGAAACCGAACATAGTAAACCAGCGTTTGTTCAAGCTTCGAAAATGGCCCATCGAGATTTGGGCCTCGCAATGTTTCGATTCCGGCGTCATGCGGGAGCTTCAGATACGGCGAGTCGATTTTGAAAGGGAGGGGCTCGGCCTGGAAACGAAGCCGGCGGTCAGGCCGGTGGGGGCAAAGATATATCTCGGGGAGATCGGGGGGACAAAAGCGCTGTTCTACATGAAGGATTCGAGGATCAGCGGAGGCTCCACCGGAAACTGGGAAGGGCTGAAATACGCGGCGGCCTGCTATCTGGCGTACATGAAGGACTGGCCGCTGTACCTGTGGAACGACAGCGCCGGGGCGAACATCATGGAGGGGGTCGTGTCCCTCAACCGGGGCGCGGAAGGTTTTATGATGAACACCCTTCTCACCTCGAGGGCCGGAATCGATGACTTCTCCCGATTTCTCGGCGGGATCGAGGACATATGCCTGCATAAAATTCTGGACTCGGTCCGCGCGGATTTCGGACTCGACCCGGCCACAGCTGCCGGGCCGAGGCGCTCGTTTCAGCTCACCGCGATCGGTATAGGCCCCTCCGCCGGGCTGGACGTATACGGATCAAGCCAGGCTTCCATCCAGGTGATGCTCGATTCCGAGCAGACATACCGGGTGCTGACCGGCTCCAGCGTGATCCGCGCCGTGATAGGGGAGGACATCAGCAACTACGATATAGGCGGCGCCAAAATTCTCGGAAAATGGACAGGCATCGTCGACCTGATCGCCCGGGACAAGCTCCATCTCATAAGCATGGTCCGCAGAATCCACTCCCTCTTCACCACGGAATCGCCCGCCTCCCGAATCGACCGGGTGCCCTTCCCGCACCGTAAAAGCGGCAGTCATGAAAAGGGAACGACCGGATTCAGCGAACAGGTGATACGGGAACACGTCGACGGCGGCATTTTCCTCCCCTTCAAGGAGGATTACTACGCCTCGAGCGCCTGCATCGGGGGCTTCGCGAAAATCGCCGGCAGGCGCGTCCTCATCATCGGGACGCGGACTGACCGGGGGCTCAAGTCGCCTTCCTCGATCATCAAGGCAAGGGAGCTCCTGAGGGCCGCCTTTCGGACCGGGTCGCACCAGATAATAATTTCCGGAAAAAGGCTGGTCCAGAAACCGGACCTGCATGAAAACGCCGGCATGCGCCCTCATATCGACCTCATGGACGCGTTGAGAAAAAAGGCGGGAATACGGATCAATATCATAACCGATCCGGAGGGTTTCAAGTCGGCGGACATACTCGGCGCCGCGGACGCGCTGATTTATATAAGACCGAAACAGGAGACCCCCGACGGGAAGGCCCTCGCGCGCAAAAACGCGACATTCATTGTAAGCTCGACTGCGGAGGCATTCGACCTGGCCGCGGCCCTTATCGGGCTCATCGATCCCGCCGGCGAGGCGTGGAGGTGCGGCGACGGGCCCGGGGGAATACCCCGCATTCCCGCGGATTCGGGTACCCCGTACGAAATCATAGAGTCGGTAATCCTCCCTGTCTTCGATGCGGGGAGTTTCATGGAATTTTTCGGGGACATGAACGATCCGGTATCCGGCCCCAATCTCATTACCGGCATGGCCCGGCTGGAGGGGAGGGCGGTCGGCATTATCGCGGACCAGCCCCTGCTGAAGGGAGGGGGCGCCGACGCGATGGGGACGGAAAAATTCAGGGTGTTCACCGCGTTCCTCAACCGTAATTCGATACCCCTGGTGATGCTTTCCAACTCATCCGGGTTCGTTCCCGGATCGTCGCAGGAGCGCCAGAGGATACAGGCAATCGGCGCTGAATCGCTTGATTGTAATATAACAGGGCGCATGCCGGTGGTGAGCGTGGTGCTGAAGCAGAATTACGGCGGGCGGCTGATCCACGCCTTCAACAAATTCCTCCGTCCCGGCATCGTGTACCTGGCCCTGGAAACGTCGATTCTCGCCGTGATCGGAGTTGAGGCCGCCTTCGAGCTCCTCTTCGGGTCGAAGTATCAGAGAATGATCCTTGAGGGGAAACGGGAGGAGGCGGCATCGCTGAAACGGGAATTCACCGAGGAGTATCTTGAAAAAGCCAGGTCGGCAAACGATGCCGTGCAGACCGGGCTTGTGGACTGGACGATACCGGACATACGCAATCTCAGGGAAAACCTGGTCAGGGGGATGGATCTGGCGATAGAGCGCTGCCGACGGGCTTTCGCAGAACGTCCGGAATGAAACGGCGGCCGCGGCTAAAGCTCCTCGACATAGCGGTATGAGTCGTCGAACCTGAAGAGCACGCCCGCACCGACGGTCCAGCGGAACCCATGCCCCCACATGCCGTCTATATATTTCGCGTCACCCGCAAAGAGTCCGTACCGGAACCCCCCTTCAAGAAAGCAAGAAACAGATTCCCCTATATGAAAATTGATGCCGCCGGTAATTCCGATGGTGCCGAAAGCCTCCAGGTCCCTGTTGTCCCGCGGGCTCACCCCGAGGCCGTACCCCAGTTCCGGCCCCACCCAGAGCCGGTGCGTGGCGGTGCGCCATATTCCGAACCCGAAGGCGTGATGCATGGCGAAGGAAGTCATGCCGAGCCGCTGCCACGGAAATCTCCGTACCATTGAGCCGACGCCGAAATGCAGACGGTAACTCACCAGCACGTCCCGGGCAGCGTCTGTATCGAACACGATCCCGGCGCTCCAGGAACTGCCGACATGGTCCCTGGTGACCCTGATGGGCGTGGCGAATTCATCATAGGTATACCGCACCCTGCTTCCGCTGTAATCGCCGTAGGCCCCGATGCTGAAGGCCCACAGCCGGAGGGGCATGGCGACGGAGAACGCGATCAGCAGGAGGACGGCCGCTCTATTCATGGTTGCCGCCTCTTTTCGGCGTGATTGATTCTCCGGCCTGCGACGAGGGCCCGGCCAGCGCCGCGAGAGACGCCGCGGCCAGGGATTTGACAAGCGCGCCCGGCAGAAAAGGGAGCGCGCCCATGGAGAGCAGCTCGGGCAGGCCGACCGAGTTTCCTCCCGCCGCGGCGAGCCAGGCCCCCAGGAAGAGGGTGCCCGTCCCGAGAATAACGGCGGTTTCCACGAAAGCCAGAAAAATGAATGCGCGTATGAAACTCGGGCGGCTTCCGGCGCGATGAAAATACGAGCCCGCGCACCACGACGCGGCCACAAAACCGGCAAGGTACCCGGCAGTGGGGCCCAGGAGCGTCTGTGCGCCGCCGTTCCCGCCTGCGAACCAGGGAACTCCGGCCGCGCCTATGATAATATAGAAGCACTGGGCAAGCGCCCCCCATCGGCCGATCACGATACCCCCCGCCATGACCGCGAAGGTCTGGCCGGTGACCGGCACCGGCGTCCACGGAAGCGGCACCCGCAGCTGCGCGAAGAGTCCCGTCAGCGCGGCAAAGAGCATGGACAGGGCGAATTTGACGAGCGCCGGGGAGCCGGCGCGCCATGCGTAAAAACGCGCGGTGTACGCACGCCAACGATCAATCGCCCGCTCCATCGCCCGCCTCCATCAACAAAGTGTGTGTTTCATCATCGGGAAATTCATCTCGTTCCATGCGCTCACAGACGCCGCCGTATCTCCTGAACCCGCCGCCCACAGGTTTCTCACCTCACGGTCCTTCCGAAGCTTCTGGAGATCAGATCGCGCCTTCTCGGTACGTAGGTATCGCCGGCTTTTTCCCGCTCCACGACCTTTTTTATGAGCTTGTACATTTTAAACTGCTGCGGTTCGTCGCGGTAGAATGACTCCCAGGCCATGTGATAGAGTTCCTGGAGCCTGCCCGGTTCGATCTTCTGCGGCCTGAACACCACCTCTCCCGCGTTGTACCTGTCCCAGTCGTAGGTGAGGATCCTTTTCTGACTGTGAAGATCGTCGAACGCGCGCGTGTGGGGAAAAGGGGTGAGCACGGTGAATTCCGCGAGGTCCAGGTCGATTTCCAGAAGAAAATCAATGAGCCGCTTTATCGAGTCCTCGGTATGATCGTCAAGCCCCAGCAGGATGGTCCCCTCCACCGCGATTCCGTGGTCGTGGTATTTCTTTATCCTTTCGCGGATGTAATCGGACGTGTCGAAAATGGCCTGGTACACATACCAGGCGCCGGCGCGCGCGGCCAGCTCCAGAACCTCGGGCTTGTCCTCGATCGTGTGGCTGCACCAGTTTTTCTTAAAGGGTATCATTTCCCTGAAGAGGTCCTTTTCCCACTGCGTGTCCTGGGCCAGGGAGTTGTCAACGATAAAGAGCCTGTTGTTGTCAATGGCGGAAAGCTCCTCAACAATGCGGTCCATCGGCCTAGGCCTGAATTCCCTGCCTCCAAGATACGACACCGCGCAGGGGTAACAGTTGAACCGGCATCCGCGGGAGGCGTGAAACAGGTCCACCATGCGGATTCCCTTGTGGTAGTAGAGGTCGCGGTCGAGGATGTCCCGCCTGGCCGGACCGACAAGCTCAACCGGGGGGCGCTCGTCGAGATAGTTATACACGTTTTTCAGACGCCCCGCCTTGAAATCGGCGAAAACCCCCTCCATCCTTCCTTCCGACTCCCCAAGAAAGAGGGAATCACAATGCTCCAGGGTCTCCTCGGCGTGCAGCATCGAGGCGATGCCGCCGAAAATGACCTTTACTCCGCGCCTCCGGTATTCGTCGGCGATCTCCCAGCCCCTTTTGGCCTGCACGGTGAGCATCATCGAAATGCCCACGAAGTCGGCGGGTTGGTTGAAATCGAGCTCACGGACGTTTTCATCGACGAAATCAACATCCACGAAATCGGGAAGAGAGGCGGCAAACACCACCGGCCCGTGGGGAGGGAGATTGAACTCGGTCTGCCCCTCGAGTTTTCTCCATCGGGGATATATCAGCTTGAATTTCATCTGTCATCGGCTCCGTTTTTTACTACTCACCCCGGTGATTATCAGTGTCAATAACTTTTCCCGGGTAAGAATGGAATTGACCGTCGGCGCCAGCGGCTGTCAACTGTCCATCATGGAATTCGGCTGGCTCAACAGAACGGAAAGGCAGCGCGTCTCCGGGGAAATCACCGGCCTCTATGTGGAACTGTCGACCCGCTGCAATCTCTCCTGCGCGTCGTGTCCCAGAAATTTCAGCCAGGGGATGAGAAGGACTCACATGAGTGAGGCGGTGTTCCGCCGCGTGCTCCATTCCATCCGCGAAACCGCTTCGATACGGCGGGTGGTCCTGATCGGCTACGGGGAGGCGGCGTGCCATCCCCGCTTTCCGGAATATCTTCAGAGGCTGGGCGATACCGGCGCGCGCATTACCCTGGTCACCAACGGTCACCTTGTGTCACCGGATCATGCCGAGATCATGGCCTCCATCCCCCTTGAGGAAACGGTTTTTTCATGGGATGACGCGGCAGGGCTGTCCTCGGCGGAGCTGCGTACAGGCGCAAACCAGGCGTCGCTGGAGCGGGGGATACGGGCGATCCGGGAGGCGAAAGAGGCGCGCCGAACGAGGCTTCCGGTGATCGGTCTTGAGACTGTGGCGCGCCGGTCCAACGCCGGTCATATCCGCGGGATACTTTCGGCCACGCGGAAAATGGGGGTGGAGAAATGGTATATTTCCAATCTGTTTCCCTATGACTCCTCACAGGGGGGGGAGATACTATATGCCGTCAGGGGAAAGCCCTCCCGGGACCTGCGGGCGCTCCTTAAAAAGGAGCTCGGGGAGATGGACATCACCCTTGCCGGCCAGAAGGCGGACGTGCCGCGCCGCTGCCCATTCATGGAAAAAGGGAGCGTGTTCATTACCGCGACCGGTGACATCGCGCCCTGCATGGAACTGGCGTATACCCACGGCGCGGTGTATTTCGGCAATCCGAGGACCCATCACCGGCATCACTTCGGTTCTATCGGAAAAGTCGGCCTCGCATCGATCTGGGAAAGCGCGGAATTCACCCGGTTTCGCGAGACCTTTCTGTACTGGGATTTCCCTGACTGTTCATCCTGCTACGATCCCGGGAGATGCTACAATCGGACCGATCTCGCCGAGGACTGCTACGGCAATCCGACGCCATGCGGAGAATGCCTCTGGGCGAAAGGTGTCGTGATATGCCCGTAAACCGGACAGCGCCTGCTCCATCAGATAAATGAGCGGGAAGAATCTTGACCCTGCCCCGGAGAAGACGTATCTTTAAACACGGACCTGCCCTGGCCGAGTGGACCGGCTACGGTATCGACAGATTTCAGGAGGGGATCATGGATTTTATAATGCCGGTTATGATGGTATCGGCCGGAATGGCGGGGATACTGCACATCGGATTTTTTTTATTGGAAAGTCTGTTCTGGACATCGCCAGCGGTCATGAAAATTTTCGGCCGCAGGGGAGATGAACCCGAAGCGCTCCGGATAATGGCATTCAACCAGGGGTTTTACAATCTTTTCCTGGCTGCCGGAACAATCATCGGCATGGCACTTTATTTTACGGTGTACCGTAACGCCGGATTCATCATAACGGCGACATGTTGCGCCGTGATGCTCGGCGCAGCCGCGGTTCTGGCCCTGTCGTCCCCGAAAATGCTGCGCGGCGCCCTGATCCAGGGCGTGCCGCCGTTTATGTTTCTGCTCCTGCTCGCGCTTCGATAATCCGCGCTGTCATGGAGCTGGTAAAACAATTGACAGACTCGGCACATTGTTTCAAGAACAATCATCGACTTCCAAAAGACGAATGACCGGGGCGGCGCAGTCATGAAGAAATACATGTTCATAATCAGGAACGAGCGGAAAATGCCGGACTTCAGGGAAAGAGTGTTCAAAGACCTTCCCGAAGAACTGAAACTGACAAATCCGGCCAAACTGAAAATTCACCAGACCCTGGAGCGCTATCCGCTCCTGACGATACTTCCGCTCGTCAGAAAGGACGCGGCGATCATTTCCCTGTGGCTGAAATCCGACGCCGCGCTTGAAAAGGTACGCCGGATTTTCGGGAAATTCGGCGTCCCCGTCAGGGGATATCTCGTCGACGAGTCTCCCTACATCGAGCCTGACAGAAGCGCGAGTCCCGGAGAGGCGACGCCCGGCATCGTCCTTCTCACCCTGTTCAGAAAAAGGAAGGGCCTCGGCGAGCGGGAGTTCATGAAGATATGGTTTGAAGAACACTCCCCCTTCTCCGTCACCGTCCACCCCCTTAAGGGATATGTGCGGAACGTGGTCAGGGGCCCGGTCGATGGCGAGGCGGACCCCTTTCAGGGAATTGTCGAGGAGTACTTTCAGGACAGGGCGGCTCTTTTCAATCCGGTGAACATGTTCGGAGGCCCGGCAAAATTTCTGGTCAACATGCTGAAGGTGTGGCGCCATGTAAAGACCTTCATCGACCTCAAGACTATTGAAAACTACGTGTGCCGGGAATACCACCTTATCAAGTGACGCCGCTTCCGGTTTCGATTCCGGCAGTCGGGAGAACGGAATTTTTTACTTGGAGCATATTCCACATCGCACATTTCATTTTATTCGTGATAGAAAAAAAAGTGAATGGGGAAATGATGCTTCCCATGAAAGGAGATTTCGCGCATGGAAAAAACAATCGACGCCCGGAACCTTGCGTGCCCCCAGCCGGTCATAATCGCCAAAAAGGCGCTGGAAGACTCGGATACGGTCATGGTGATCGTAAACAGCAGATCTTCCATCGAGAACGTGACAAGAATGGCCATGGCGGCGGATTGCGACGTCATCCGCGATGACCGCAGCGACGGGACGTATCTCGCGATCCGCAGGCGGAAGGCGCCTGGTAAGGCGTTGATGGAATACCCGATTTCATGCGCCGACGCGGCTTCCCCGGGCCCGACGGTGACGGTGTTCCACGGCGGCACCATGGGGCGGGGCGATGACGCGCTCGGGACTGTGCTTATGAAAAGCCTTCTCCATACAATGGCCGAAACCGGGCCGTTTCCGGACGTGATGATTTTCTTCAACAGCGCGGTGAAGCTGGCGGTGACGGGCTCCGAGGTCCTGGACGACCTGAAGTCGCTGGAGGCGCGCGGCGTCACCATACTTGTCTGCGGAACATGCCTCGACTTTTTCGGCCTCTCGGATTCGCTCTCCGCAGGAAGAATATCAAACATGTACGAAATCAAGGACGCCATGTTTTCGTCAGGACGGCTCGTGCAGATATGACCGGCCGGGGAGGCCGCCGGATTTCCGGTCTTCCGCTGCCGGAATCGGCGGACACTCAGGGTAGAAACATTGATTGACATGCGGATGGTTTTGGTTTTTTAATTTAGGTACGATGAAATCGCTGATATATAAATCAGTTCCGGCGATCGTCGCGATTCTTCTGCTTGCGGTCATGGCGCCTCCCGGGGCCTCGGCCGGGTCACTGGAATTTTTTCCGGTCGGCAGCAGGCAGACATCGGCGTTTGCGCCGCTTCTCAGATCCGCGGCCATTGAGGTCCAGTACATGTATGAGACGGCCGGCATGGATCATTACGCCGCTTTCAATTTCGGCGCCTCCGTGCCGATGCTGGCGTACCGCACGGATTCCCTCGCGTTTGAAACCGGCGGGCGGGGCGGGATTTTCAGCAGGTTCGAGATGTTTTCGGAGTCCTTCAATTTCGTCACCGCCGATTTCATGGGGGGCGGCTACGGTTCCATCGCGGCCGGGGAGATCGCTCTCGACGCGTCGGTGTACCACGTCAGCTCCCATATCGGCGACGAATACCTTGTCTATGACGGGGCCGCGATCGCCAACACCGGGTACGAGGCCGCCCGCCTCTGCGCGACCTGGGCCGCAGCGAAATGGCTGTCCCTTTCGGCCGGCGCGGAATACCTGTTCGGCAGGAGACCGCGCTCCACTGTGTTTTACGATGGACTTCTCATGTTCGAAGGGAGGATCGACCTGCTTTCGTTCGGGGTGCCGCTTTTTTTTGAGGGCGCCGTTGAATCCGTGGGATGGTACCGATACGCAAACGCCGCGGCTCGCCTGGGGCTATATCTCCGATACTTTTTCAACACCACCCTTATGGGGGAGGAATACCGGGGGTCAGAGCCCCATGAGCTTTCGGTCACCTATTACTACGGGTTCTCAAAAGCGCTCTATTTTTCCAGGAAGAGGGAGAGCCTGGTTCTCATGGGGCCGACGTACCGGTTTTAAATGAGCCGCTCCGGTTTCGGGAGCGGCTCAGCGCATGTGTGCAACAGACAGCAGGCAACTGGAACAACCGGCATCCGCTGTCGAATCGTGATGAAACAGGCCGTCATCTCTCCGACAGCATGGCGTTCTTCCGCTCGATCCACTCGGCCGCGTTCTTTATAGCTTGGGATGTGTAACTGTTGAGAACGGTTATCTTTGCCAGCATCATGGTTTGAAGGTTCCTGAATTGTTCCTTGTACGGAGTTCCATTTATGGATTCCCCGTATTTCACCCTGGCAAAAAGCGAATCTGCTTTTGCCGTGTTTTTTTTCACGGTTCCGGCATACTCCGCGATTATGGCGCCGGATTCGGCCAGTTCGGCGTCAGCGGCCCTGATATGCGTGTCCATTCCCGCCAGGCGTTTTCGTTTTATGCACGCCTGGTCCGGGGCGCTCATCTCGCCTGAGGAGAGGATGGGGCACGATTTTTCGGATTCTTCGGTTTCGTTGTCGATTTTCCCGTGCAGTGAGTCGTACTTCATCCTGACCGACGACAGGCGTTCATCGATTTTTAGCTCCTTGTCATTCTCGATTATCTCATTGGTCAGTTTGACGCACTGGGAGATGAATTCCGCCTGGTTCTGGTCCGCCGCCTGGCCGTACCCCATCTGCTGCTGGAACTTCATCGCAAAGGCCATCTTCTGCTCCATGCTCATTCCCGCGAGTTTGGATTCCATGCCTTCAGCGGAATGCTTGTTTTTCATTGCGGCCATGTCTTCCATGCCGTACGGCACCGCTGATTCCTTCGCGAGGCGTTCCAATTCCTGCTGCAGCGCGGCAATGGAAGGACCGGGTGACACGACGCCGGAGACGACAACGCATTTTTTAAACGCGTCACCGGCGGTTTTCGGAACGGACGGGATCTTGGCGATATAGCTCATGAGCGGGACATTCAGGATTGTCGCGTAACCCTGGATGGAACAGAGGCCCACGAAAAATGCGCATGCAACCAGTAATATTTTTTTGATTTTCAACTGCATTGAAAATTCCTCCATGAACGTGAGAGTTGGGCGTGTGCGAAATTTATGAATAAAAACCGCGATTCCATCATGCGGGCAAGCGTTTTTTAATGAGTGTCACTTTTGTTTTCTTCTCCACCGCGAAAGGTGAACGGCAGTCGAACGGACTTAAGTGGTCAAATTGAAATTATTTTATGGTAATTATATATTGACAAAAAATTATTTTTAATTATAACAAAGGATATAATGAATGCAGGGGGAAGGCATGAAATTCATGACACTGAAGCCAGTAATACTGTCTCTTTTTCCGGCGATTCTTGCCGCCGGCATATCCGTGCTTTTCATCGCGCCGGCTTTCGCGGAGGATCGCGGCACCGATGAAAAAATGCGGATCAGCGCGGGCCTTACGGTCTATTACGCATGGTGGGACCCGGTGTGGAAGACAATCGACAACACCGCTGCGGCCGTCCAGTTCCTGCCCCTGGGCGTGAGAGTTTCGCCGGAAATGACATATCCCATGGACGAAGGCGCGGTGCTTTTCGGCCCCAGCGTATCTCTGCGCATCGACGGACGATGGAGCGTCGCTTTTAATTTCCTTTTCGGCAAATACACCACGTCCGCGGATTATCCCGTGCTGGTCGCTCCCTATTTGGTTCCGCTGAATATGGACCTCGATGCGTATAAATACGACGCGGACGTGCTTGTCGGGTTTGCGATCAATGAGCAGGTGAAGATTTTTTTCGGTCCGAAATTGCAGGGTTATTCGTACAAGATATCCTCCGAGTCCCTGTTCGCGGCGCTGGCGCCGAAAATCGACTACACGCTCATTTCCGCGGGAGCGGGGGGAGGCGTCGGCCTCACCCTAAGGGTGTATGAAAATCTCTATTTTCTTCCGGTGCTGTCGGTTTTTACGCTCGTGGGAGGAGGGGTCGGGAGCAGCCAGGTGGGGTCCCAGACGTCCTTCGCTCTGGGCGCGAACGCTATCGCCTCGCTTGCGTATTATATCGAACAGCTTAACACCACCGTATCGCTCGGCTTCAGGATGCAGTATATTTATTACGCCCGAAAACCGATCGAGGGATACGGAGACAGCGGGGATTTATTCTACGGCATACATCTTAGCGCGGTCTATTCATTCTGATTGAGGGGGCGATCACAGCGGTTTCACGAGCCGGCGGATCGACCCCGACTCGACCGCTTCCAGGAACTCCTCGCCCAGCTTCCGGGACTCGGACACAACGGCGTTCCAGTAATCTATGCGTTCGCCGTCCCTCCGGAAGAATTTCACGAAATCGTCCCTGTCCGGGATTTTTTTCAGCGGCAGCCTTTCGATGAAGCTCCGTGACGGGGAGAGCATGAGCACGCGTTTCATGTTGTCGCTTCCGGGGCGGTGCCACCATATCCTCTTGTCGAACCATCCCGGAATTATCCTGTCGGCGTAATGGGGAAAGAGTACCACCCTGTCCGGCGCGACGCGGTAGGGGATGTCCAGGTGATAGTCCAGCAGTCCGCCGTCGCGGTATACGCCCGGGGGCGCTCCCGGGATGCCGGTAACGCCGGACATCACCAGGGGGATCGAACCGGAGGCGAGGATCGATTGTTTCAGGTTTTCCGCGCCCAGGGCCACTTCAATTCTGGGAAACACGTCAGTCCCGGCCAGGAAGGGGAGGGACCTGCTGTCGCGGAACAGGGTCCGTTGAAAATGGAGGCGCATGCCCCTGCGGGAGGCGATATTCATGGCCGCTGCCGCCACCAGCCCCGCGGCAAGGGGCGCCCCTTCGAAGGCGCAGAGCCCCCTGCTCCTCACCGCAAAGAGGTTGAGCCTGAATCTCCGGTTTTCAAGTATTCCCGACGACGCGGCGTCCGGAAGAAAACGGTCCAGTATCCTGAAGGATTCGGCGGTGACCTCCCGGGCCGTCGGTTTTCCATCGTAGTGCTGATGTATGTACTCTTCCCGGAAAGTTTCGTACGCGCTGTCCGCGCCTTTACGGCACAGGGCGGAAAAACGCCACGCGGCGATGGAAGAGCCGATGAGGTGTACCGGCCCTGACACCTTCTTCAGCCACTGGAAAAAGACCGCCCTGTCCAGGCCGTGGAGCGCCAACCATTTCGGACCGCCCGCGGCCCCGGCAATTACGGAGATCATGCCGCGCGTGAGCCCCGCGTCGCGTATCATGGCCAGCGCGTCGGCGCCGGCGTACATTTCCAGGGATTTCGGTGACGAGGCCGTCATTTTACCGCGCTCCGTAATATTCCCAGGCCTTCTCGAGCCTTTTTTCCCTGGCGTTTCCCGCAACCGCGAAAAGCCCCCTGTCCCGCACCCAGCGCGCGCGGACATCGCCGTCGGCAGCGTCCCATAACGGCTCGACCGCGTTCAGGAATTTTTCGAACTGGGCATGGATGCCCCCCAGCGCCACGTGCACGCGGGGGGCCGAAGGCTCGTCCGCCGCGATCGCCCTGACGGAGGCGAGCATCGCCAGCATCGTTTCCTTGAGTTCCCTGTCCCAGCCGAAAAGGCAGGCGTTCCTGAAAAGGTGGCCGGTCACCGACGCGAAAATATGCAGGTCCTCAACGGTCCTGAAGGGACGGATGTAGCCGGTGAACCCGTCGCCCCTGAGAATGTCCGTTTCCTCTATCATCACGTCCCTGAGGCTTATCCCGCAGTGGCCTATCTCAGGGACGAATTTGAGCTCCGGCATGGGAAGAATCGTCACGCCCGGGGCCTTTTTTCCGATCCGCACCACCTGTATCCGGTTTCTTCCGTCCGGTTCCCTTCCCGAAGTGACAGCGGCGAAAAGCAGCTCCGCTTCGTCGGCCATGGTGATGAACCGCTTGTCTCCGTTTACCGCGTATCCGCCGTCCCTTTTTTCGATGCGCGCCGCGATCGCCGCCGGGTGGCCCCCCCGCTCCTCGGTGATGCAGAACGAGGCGAACACTCCTTCCGGAATGGAGGGGAGGAGCCTGCGAAGCGCGGACTGGTAGCCTGCCGCGAAGGCGTACGCGAGCCGGTCAGACAGAAATCCGCCCGCCGCGGCCCTGTCGATCGTGTCTTTCCAGAAAGGGGACGCCGCGTCGAAACGGGCCTTCCACTCCTTAAGGGTGGGGATGTCTTCCCCGGTTACTGAACCCTGGGACCGCAACAGCCAGTCGAGAATTTCAAGGGACCCTCTGGTCATGGGTATGCTCCGGAGTTGGGATGCCTTCCACAATCGCGGAAGTGTCATCTTAATTCAAGGATATTGCAGGTGATATGTTGACGAAGCAACCAAACATGGGAACCTCACTGCAATTACGGTTTTGATGAATTAATTGACAGGGAGGAATAGTACGGGATAATCCACAGAAATCAACCATAAAACAGGAGATTGCTTTTTTACAGGGCATGAAGGACCGGGACGGCGGCAATTCAATCTCCGCTGAATATTCCGGTTTCACCGTCTTCTTTATTTGTACGATCTTCTGAGGGCGGTCTATGACGGCCTCGATCGGTAGTGGGTCCGTCACGCGCGGCGTCGATTTCTGCCGTAAATATGCGCCCTCGGTTCAGGCTTTCGCCCGCGATGAGGGCCGTACTCCGCTCGTCTCATTCACCCATTCCGGTACGCGGTAATGCGCCTTTACGGTCATGGATCGATAATAAAATGGTTCCGCTTGCGCTCATCATCATATAAAAGAGGAATCTCTTCATGAAATGGAATTCCCATTGATTTGACCGCGTCGACGAATTCCTGTGCCGA
>JBGSQT010000028.1:0-151159 GCA_041737965.1 Spirochaetota bacterium
AAATAAAAGCTTTCGCGGCTTGACGGATGACCGTTTTTCTGAAATACTCCACATTATTAATTCTAGGCCTCGAAAGTCTCTTGGATGGAAATCCGCCTGTGATGTCGTTGCCTCTATTGCATTGAAAACTTGAAGTCAGGATATAATGTTTTTCCCGAATGAATTGTCTTCTTGACATTTTCAAGTTATGCGTATATATTTCACTTCTTATATTTATGGAGGTTGTCCCATGCAAAAAATAAAGTATCTTATCATACCTCACTTGACTGGCACAATTTTTATTGTTCTCGGATGGTATATAAGTATCCTCAATGTCGGACTGGCACGTTTTCAGACCAATATACTGTTCACCAGATGGACCTTTCTCGGTCTTGGGCTGATTTTTGTGGGAGCATATATACCGGATGCGTGGAGCTGGATACGAAGCCGAAAAAAATAAGCTTTCCTGTATAAATAAGGCTCTTCGCAATCATTCCTGAAATACCAGAAAAAATTGATTTTTTAAAAAATCATGTTGCTGGACTAACCTCAGCCCCGCCCCATTTAGCTCGGACTCAACTACATGAGGGTCGCTGGTGTGCCCATGAATTTTCATGATCAGCCCGCTGTCGAGGTGATCTATCACGGCGATCCTTCCTCCTTGTTTCAGTACGGATTTCAGCCTGTTAAAATAAGCTATCCGGTCCTTCAGATGATGGTATACGTTTCTGATAAATACAAGGTCCACACTCTTTTCTGGAACATTTACCCCTTTTTCATCGGCGAGAACAAAACGAACGTTAGAAAAACCAGCGTTCTTGGATGTTATCCTAATGTACTCAAGAAAATCCGGATCAATGTCAGCGGCATATACCGTGCCTTTGCCGCCTACTTCGCCCGCGATCCTGAGAGTGTAATACCCTCCTCCTGCACCAAGATCAATCACCGTGTCACCTTTTTTTAACGATAGCGACTCCATCACCTTTTCCGGCATGCTCGCCGGTTCGGCTGCCTGGCGGTTGAACATTTCCGCTCTCTGCGATGATCCGCAGGACAACACAAGTAGAACGAGTACCGGAATGCCTATTTTTGCTTTTACCATGATAGTATACCTCGCTGAAATGATATGCTTTCCTCGCTCATCACTCTTTTCAGAAGATCGGGATGATCGGTAATGATACCGTTTATCCCCCATCTAATAAGCCGCCGCATATTGTCTTCCCTGTTGATTGTCCAGGCATACACCGGCATTCCTTTTTCGTGGGCCGACCTGATGAATTGCTCGGTGATTATCCTGACACCCGAACATACTCCTGAATATTCCGAAGACCGGCCAAAATAGAATTCAGGGACGAAAAATCCATGATCCCTCGGATTGAATCCCGACAGACGGCCGGTTTTTACGCGTATTAAAAAACGAATCACTTCCAAGGCGCCCGCATGCCTCGCCATATCCGGATGAATCTCCCTAAGATAACGGGTCACCGATTCATGAAATGAGCCCGCTATGACCCGGTGTTCAGCGGAACATCCCGTTATCACTCCTGTTACTCGTTCCGCTGATTCGATTTTCTTGTCCTTGATATCAATTGAAAAAAATGAATGGGGAAACATCCTGAGCGCTTCTTCAAGGGTGGCGATCCTGTATCCCTTCCCGCGAAAAGGATATGTAACGCCTTTATCGTATGTGATGCCGAAACCGGCGTCAAGTTTCTCAATGTCAGTGTACGGATGATGTGATACAGGTCCGCGCCCATCGGTCGTTGTCTCGAGCAGGGTATCATGACGCAATACCGCCACGCCGTCCGAAGTGCACAGGACATCCGTTTCCAGAAGACACCCGGGCAGTATCGCCTCGGCCCCTGCAAAGGATTCAAGAGTGTTTTCAGGGAACGCCCCTGAAGCGCCCCGATGAGCAACGGGAGTAAAACCCGCGGGATCCAATATCGAGTGTATGGACTTTTCGGTCATTTTGATCACATTCATCCACCTAAATATAAACAGAATCAGCTGAAAGCGTATATCAAAAAACATAAAAAAAGCTGATGATTCCCTTGACATGAATACAAACATTCCTTATTATTGGCATATGCTAATAATAAGGATTGTTTGATGCCGAGACCCCATAAATGCAGATATGTTGAAAGAATGCCTGTAGTGGCGGTATTCAAACCGGCTGGCATTCCGAAATATGAGTTAAAAGAGGAAATTCTTACTCTGGACGAATTCGAAGCGGTCCGCCTGGCCGATCTTCTCGGCAGTTATCAGGAAGAAGCGGCCACTGCGATGGGAATTTCGCGGCAGACCTTCGGGAACATCCTTGCAGAGGCGCACAGAAAAATCGCCGATTGCCTTGTCAACGGGAAATCCCTCAGGATCGAGGGTGGAAAGATCGAGATGAACGGCAGGACTTTTTTTTGTGAAAAATGCCGGAGCCAATGGCCGGAGCCCTGCGGGACCGGACGCCCTGAACGATGCCCGCGATGCGGAAACGACGAGATTTACAGGGCCGGGAGATCTTCCGGCGGCCATTGCACCCCGGGGGAAAGCTCATTTAATGGAGGGAGCGCATGCTGATTGCGATTACGGCGGAAGGAGGATCAAACGACTCCAGGATTGAGGAGAGATTCGGGCGCGCCAAAGGATTCGCCATTTTCGACACCGAGAACGACACCTTCGCGTGGCGTGACAACGGCCAGAACCTGCAGGCGGAACAGGGAGCCGGAATACAGGCGGCCAAGCATGTCATTGAAAGCGGAGCCGGCGCGCTGATCGCCTCAAACGTGGGACCAAAGGCTTTTAAACTGCTCGATGCTTCAGGTGTTTCAATATACCGGTGTCCCAAGGAATGCGAACACGTGGGTGAAGCGATTTCCCGTTTCAACAGCGGGTCGATCGAAAAACTAACCGCGGCAAATCAGGATGGGCACTGGTGAATCTCGATTGGGAGGTGTGACGATATGACTGAACAGACAGATCAACACAACAGCAGGGACAGGTGGGACCGCATCTGCCGCACGCTTGAAGAACTTATAGAGAAATCGGAACATTGCGCAAATGAATGCAGGGCCAAGGGATTCGACAAACTGTTTTCTGAAATATCGACGATATCGGTCAGAATGAAAAGAATGCTGTCGGAGATGAAAAATGCCGGACCGGTTGATGGAGCCAGGCAGGACGGGATAGCAGTGACGATAAAGGCGGATGATGCGCTTGAGGCCGTCCATCAAGGCATCGAAGAGGCCCTGAAACAGTGCAAGGATATTTGCGCCGAATTTACTGGCGCGGAAACAAACATGAATATCACCAAGAGATGTTCCGACATGCATGAAATGCTCAGAAAGATCGAGTCCCTTGTACAGGAAAGGCTCAAGCATCTTCATGTTACTTCGGTATACTGAAAAAAATGCCGTATTTTTTTAAGGGAGGTTTTATATGCCACGAGGGAATGGAACCGGCCCCGCGGGAGCGGGACCAATGAGCGGACGAGGCATGGGGTACTGTGCCGGAAATGACAGGCCCGGATGCGAGGCCGGATACGGAGGACGGCGCGGTTTCGGCGGTTTTTTCATCGCTGGCGGAAGACGCGGTTTCAGGAACCGTTTTTTCAATCAGGAAAACCGCGGATGGTTCGGAGCCGGCCGCGGCGGTTTTCCGGCTGACAACCGGATGGGGAATGAGGCGGAATTCCTCCGGGAAAGGGCCGAACAGATGAAACGATCGATCGAGGAAATCGACGCCCGCCTGAAGGAACTGGAGCGGGAAGAGCCCCAGGGATAAAAATTTCACGCAGGAGATCCGCGGTTAACGGCTGCAATGCGTACGCCGCGGGCCCTGACAAAAAACGGATGTTGCAACACATGAAAACCAAACTCACCATACTTTCCGATAATTCGGTTGAGATGCCGAAAAACGCCATGGGCGAACACGGTCTTGCCATGTTAATCGAACGTGATGACGCGACGCTTTTCGATACAGGACAGGGCTTCACGCTGATGCACAATTTTAAGGCGCTTTTCAAGGACCCGCTGGCTGTCGAAAGAGTGGCGCTCAGTCACGGACACTACGACCATACCGGCGGGCTGAAACCCCTGCTCGAGTCTCGAAACCGAGAGCTCACGGTGTATGCCCATCAGGACGTGTTTTCGACTAGGATCGCCCGGTACGAGGGGCCGCAGGGTCCGGTGGACATTCCCATCTCCATGCCGCTTAAAAGGGATGAATACGAAAAAATGGGCGCCCGATTCATCCTGTTCGACGGGAAAATGAACATAACAGAGGGGATAACGGCGTTTTCCGCAATACCCCGCAAACCTGGATGGAAAGGCTTTGACGAGCGCCTGAAACGAAAAGACGGGGACACGGTGAGCGACGACCGGTTCGACGACGACCTCTCGCTATTGATTGAAACTGAATCCGGCCCGGTTGTCCTTCTCGGGTGCGCCCATGCCGGTATAGTTGAAATACTCGACCATATATCATCAGTCACCGGCTGCCGCGATTTTCATGCGGTCATCGGCGGGACCCATCTGGGAAGCGCGCCGGCACAGTATCTGGACCGCGCCCTGAATGCGCTGGAAAAATACGGGGTCCGGGTCGTGGCGGCGTCGCACTGCACCGGATTTCACGCGGCCGCGGCGCTTGCCTCGGCACTTGGAGACCGTTTCCGGACCGCCGCGGTGGGCGCGATGTTCGAATTCTGAGGACAACAGTGGATATAGCAATTATCAGCGGAAAGGGGGGCACCGGAAAGACCATGCTTGCGGTGGCCATCGCGACATTCCTGGGGGAACAGGGGACGCCGGTATGCCTGATGGATTGCGATGTCGAGGAACCCAACGCAAACATATTCCTGAAAGCCCCTGTCCTGTCGCAGGAAATCGCGAGGGTCCCCCTTCCATCCGTCAATCAGGAGCTTTGTACCGGTTGCGGCGCCTGCGAAAGGATCTGCCGCTTCAATGCCATTCCGGTGATAAAGGGATCGCCCCTGGTCCTGCCGGAACTGTGCCACGGATGCGGCGGCTGCTCCCTGATCTGCCCCGAGGGGGCTATTACGGAAACGATGCGGGAGATCGGGACAATCGAGGAGGGGGACAAGGGGACGATTCATTACGTCGGCGGAAGGCTCAATGTCGGCGAGGCAATGTCGCCTCCCCTGATACGGGAAGTGAAGCGCCAGTATTACCGGAGCGGCACGAGGATCATAGACGGTCCGCCTGGAGCGTCCTGCCCTGCCGTCACAGCCGCGGACCGCGCGCATTTCGCCGTTCTGGCTGCGGAACCGACGCCTTTCGGGCTCAATGATTTTATCATCGCCTCGGAAATGCTCAGGGCCCTGGACGTCCCTTTCGGCGCGGTAATCAACCGGGACGGTACCGGCGGTCCCGAACTCGATGAATACTGCGTCGGCAGGGGGATCGAAATCATCGCACGGATCCCCTACAGCTGGGACATAGCGTCGGCGTACTCAAAAGGCGAAATCGCCGAATATCTCATGGCGAGCCATCGCGAGACGATTGAGAAGATCACCGAAGCGGCCCTGCACGGAGCATTGAGGCGGATATGATGATAAAGGAAGTGGTGATTGTCAGCGGCAAAGGAGGGACCGGAAAAACGAGCATCGCCGCGTCCTTCGCCGCTCTGGCGGAAAACAAAGTCATCGTCGATTGCGACGTCGACGCCGCCGATCTTCATCTTGTACTCGCACCGCGCCCGCAGCGCACCGAGGACTTCGAAGGAGGGTGGGTCGCGTTCAACAAGAGAGACACCTGCGTCGGATGCGGCGAATGCGCCATCTACTGCAGGTACGGGGCGATCATGGATTTTTACGATATCGACCCACTGAGGTGCGAAGGATGCGGAGTCTGCGCGGAGTTCTGCCGCTTCGACGCCATCGAAATGCGCCGCAGGATTTCCGGCTCATGGTCGGTGTCGGACACCCGATACGGGCCCCTCGTTCACGCCAGACTCGGAATCGGCGAGGGAAATTCCGGAAAACTCGTCACCCTGCTGAAAAATGAAGCGAGGAAAATCGCGGATGAAAACGGGTACGGAATAATCATAGCCGACGGGTCTCCGGGGATCGGATGCCCGGTTATATCGTCGCTTTCGGGTGCGAGCGCCGCCCTTATCGTCGCGGAACCGACCCCTTCCGGCATTCACGACCTCACGCGCATCGTCGCTGTTGCCGCGAATTTCCGGATTAAAACCTATGCGTGCGTTAACCGCTACGATATAAACAAGGTTAAGACGGACGAAATCCGCGCCTATTGCGTTGATAAAGGGATATCTTTTATCGGAAAAATACCCTATGACGAGGATTTTACCAGGGCCCAGATGGAAGGGACCACGCTTGTGGAGTACTCTTTCGGCGCCGCCGCGTACGAGGTGTCGCACATGTGGGTGAGCATTTATAAGGATCTTCAGGATACATAAAGAACAAGAAAGGCATCTGCAAAGGTCAACCAGACTGAAACAGATAATAACGGGTAATAGCTGCATTAATCGGAGTCTTTCGGCGGTTATAATCCTGTTGGAGATTGATCTTTGAATGCCGTAAAAATAATTAAAAGTAAAAGGAGCGATACGTGTTTAAAAATACCCGCAATAAAACCGGCGCGGATGCGCAGTTGAAAGAAAGTGCCGCAGGTGAAACGCCGGAGGACAAAGACCTCAAGCTGAAGGAGCGGATGTCCCATATCAGGAACAAAATTCTCGTGCTTTCCGGAAAGGGGGGCGTAGGGAAAAGCACCGTGGCCGTAAACCTGGCAGCGGCGCTGGCGCTGAAAGGATACAGAACGGCGATTCTGGACACGGACCTTCACGGCCCCAGCGTGCCCCTTCTGCTCGGGTGCGCCGGCGAACGGCCCGCCGCCGACCAGTCGGGCAACATTTTTCCGGTCCCCTGCGGCGACAACCTCGCGGCCATATCCCTGGGATTCATGCTTCCGGAAGGCGACGAGCCGGTGGTCTGGCGCGGGCCGCTCAAGTACAGCGCGATCCGCCAGCTCCTTGAGGACACACTCTGGGGTGAGCTCGATTTTCTCGTCATCGATTCCCCTCCCGGCACCGGGGACGAGCCGCTTTCCGTATGCCAGCTTATACCGGACCGGCGCGGCGCGGTGATCGTCACGACCCCGCAGGACGTGGCCCTCTCTGACGTGCGCAGGTCCGTCAATTTCTGCAAAAAACTTGAGATGCCGATATACGGCGTGGTGGAAAACATGAGCGGACTCATGTGCCCTCACTGCGGCAAAGGGATAGACGTGTTTAAATCCGGCGGCGGCGAGTCGATGTCAGCCGACATGGACATCCCCTTTCTCGGCAGGATACCCCTGCACCAGGAGATAACCCGGCTCGGCGACGAGGGGAAGCCATTTTCCGTGGCCGAAACGGACCCGGCCGTCAAAAATTCATTTTTGGAAATAACCGACAGACTGATACAAAAAACGGAGGTACCCTCATGAAAATCGCGATACCGGTGGCCGACGGAGCGCTCTGCCTGCACTTCGGACACTGCGAAAAATTCGTCCTGATAGACGCCGATCCGGAAAAGAAAACAATACTCGGCACTCAAATCCTTGACGCGCCGCCTCACCAGCCCGGACTTCTTCCCCCGTGGCTTGCCGAACGCGGAGTCACCTGCGTGATCGCGGGAGGAATGGGGGGAAAGGCCCAGGACCTTTTCAGGGAGCGGGGGATATCCGTCGTAACCGGAGCCGCTCCCGGCGCGCCGGAGAAGCTGGTGATGGACTACCTCAATGGCGAACTGGCCACAGGAACAAACGCCTGCGACCACCCGGAGGGACACCATGCCCACGTATGAATACAAATGCGGGGACTGCGGAGAAAAATTCGACCGGTTCCAGAAGATGCACGACGATGCGGTCACGCAGTGCCCCGCCTGCGGCGGAGCGGTCACGCGCCTCATCTCGGGAGGCGGTGGATTTATCATAAAGGGAAAGCATGGCGGTCGCGGGACCGCCTGCGGTCAATCAGAGCCGTGCTGCGGCCGGGGAGAGCCGTGCGGCGGATCGGGCGGCTGTCACTGACTCGCGGCAGCATCGCCGCCCGGGTGTTACAATCCGATATTCGGCTTTTTCAGGCGCTGTACGAAATTGTTTCTTTCGACCCACAGTTTCCGGCCTGAACGGATGTGGCGAAGCGTAAACACAAACACAACATGCCTCACTTCGGTATCAAACAATCCCCCCATCGAGCGGACGTGTTCGTACTTGGTTTCATTGATCGCCCCTTCGAGAGCATACTGACAGCGCGGCAATCGGGGGGCCTGAATCCGGCTTTCCTCACATGCGACAAAACCGACATGGGCGAGCCGTTCCGCAATCTCGCCGGCAATGACCGGCGCATCGATATGTTCGCTCGTCCTGTTGCGCACGCTCCTGATAATGA
The DNA here is from genome assembly GCA_041737965.1 of Spirochaetota bacterium. Classification (GTDB taxonomy): domain Bacteria; phylum Spirochaetota; class UBA4802; order UBA4802; family UBA5550; genus JAFGJK01. Next base: position 8,392 of record JBGSQT010000028.1, read on the forward strand.
TCGGGCCCCGGATCCTGCGCTCAGCTAAAAAGACCGCAAGCCGTGACGCGGTCCCTTCCGCGATCTTTACCAGCGCCTTCTGATCCAGAGTCGCGTCACCCGTTCCGGAATCCGAACAGGACAACATCAGGGACAGCATAATAATTACGGTTTTTTTGACCATGCGCTCAATCTGGAAGAACGCGGGGGTCAATCAACAATAAAATACCCCCTCAAGAGGATATTAACAATACCAGCGTCATTTGAGACGGCGCAATGCCACATGCAATCAGGAAAGTTTCCGCATCAGAGAAATGCAATAAAAAGTTATGTCGCATTTATATTTTCTTGATTTTTTTCAGCGATATGATACCGTGCTTATAAAATTATGTTCCCGAACGGAAATAAAATTTTCGTCCTCGACACCAATGTTGTTCTTTACGACTATCTCAGCATCTATTCGTTTGAAGAGCACAATGTCGTAATTCCCATAACCCTCCTCGAAGAAATCGACAGATTCAAACGCGGCCACGAGATGATCAATTACAACGCCCGCGAGTTTTCAAGGGAACTCGACAGTCTTATCGGTGAAGAGCTCCTCAGCGAGGGCGTCCACCTGAAATCCGGCGGCTTCCTGATGGTGAACGCAAGTATAATAAAAGACGAGTATCTCGGCGAAATTTTCTGGGAAGACAGCCCGGACCACCGGATTCTTTCCCTCGCCTACAATCTGGCAAAAGAACAGGGGAAGAACAGGGTATTTCTGGTTTCAAAAGACATAAATCTCCGCATGAAGGCGAAAAGCATCGGAGTCATGGCCGAGGATTACGAGACCGGCAAGATCAAGGACATTGATGAGCTGTATACCGGGAAAAACCTCGTGGAAAACGTGGACGAACGATTCATCGACCGACTTTACAAGGAAGGGTCGGTGCCGCTGATTGAGCTGGAACGCGAGCTGTCCCCGTATCCCAATCAGTACTATATAATAAGAAACGGGACCAAAAGCGCCCTCACCGCCTTCATGAAGGATACTGAATCGCTCCGCCTCGTGGAGAAGCGCCGCGCCTACGGCATCCAGCCGAAAAACGCGGAGCAGACCTTCTCGCTCGACGCGCTGATGAATCCCTCGATCAGCCTGGTGACTCTGTCCGGCAAGGCGGGCACCGGTAAAACGCTGATGGCGCTCGCCGCCGCTCTTGAAAAAAGAAAGGAATACAAGCAGATTCTCCTCGCGCGCCCGGTGGTGCCGCTGTCGAACCGCGATATCGGTTTCCTCCCCGGCGATGTCCAGGAAAAAATCGACCCGTATATGCAGCCGCTGTACGACAACCTTGCGGTGATTAAAAACCAGTTCGAGGAGGACTCCCAGGAATTTCGCCGCATCGCCGAAATGGTGACCAACGGAAAACTGCATATCATGGCCCTGGCCTATATCCGCGGCCGGAGCCTTTCGAAAGTATATTTTATCGTTGACGAGGCGCAGAACCTCACTCCTCATGAGGTAAAGACGATCATCACCCGCGCCGGAGAAGGGACCAAGATCGTCTTTACCGGCGATCCGCACCAGATCGACACTCCTTATCTGGATTCGCGGTCAAACGGCCTCACCTACCTCATCGACAAGATGAAGGGGCAGAGCATATACGGACACGTCACCCTTGAAAAGGGTGAACGGTCGCATCTCGCGGAACTGGCGTCGGACCTGCTGTAGCGGGCGCTACCGGCCGGATTCGGCGGAACATCCCCAACAGGAGGACCGGCATCATGAAATCAAAAATATGGAAAGCGGCGATTGGCGCGGTGCTGGTCCTCGCGACGCTTCTGGGAGGAGCGGGTTTCTATTTCTCAGGAATGGTCATCACTCCGAAAGTCCGGGGATACGATGAAACTTATGACATCGAAATCGCCAATAAAAGATTCACCCCGGAATACTTCCGGTCGCTCCCACGGGAGGAGGTGTTCATCACATCGCCACACGGATACCGCCTTCACGGAATTTTCATCGGCGTGAAGGATTCGAGAAAAACCGTAATCATCGTTCACGGCCATTCCTTCACCCTTATGGGATCGATCAAGTACGTTGAGCTTTTCAGAAAAAGGGGTTTCAACTGCCTGCTCGTCGACAACAGGTATCACGGCAGGAGCGGAGGACCGAACTGCACCTTCGGGTTTTACGAGCGCGACGACCTGACGGCCTGGCTGGACTGGGCAATTGAAAGGACCGGGGAAGGAAGCATAGTCGGATTTCACGGGGAGTCCCTCGGGTCGGGAATCTGCCTCATGCACGCGGTCACCGACAATCGGGCCTCCTTTTACGTGCTTGACGGCCCCATCGCCGACCTGACGGCGCTTCTGAGCTACAAGCTGAAAAGAGATTTCGGCCTCCCGGCCTTTCCGCTCATACACGCCGCCAGCATCGTGAGCAGGATGAGGGGAGGCATGTTTTTCGGCGAGGTCAATCCGCTCCGCGACGTCCGGAAGATCGCATCACCGGTGCTGCTCGTCCACGGCGCCGCCGATGTATTCATTCCTCCCGACCATTCGCAAAAACTCTACCGGGGATTGCGGACAAAAAAAATGATCTGGCTCTGTCCGTCAGCCGGACATTCACAGTCCGTCATTCTGGACCGGAAGGAATACGACAGGAAAATCGGTGAATTTTTTTCAGCCATAGGGATGCGATGACGGGACTGCCGCATCTGACGGGCATAAAAAGCAGGGAAAAAACTTTATAAGCGTTTGTGCGCGCCGTTTTCCCCTGCAAAAGAGCCGCATAACAGATCATAATACGCTTATTAACCGATATCGATAAAAAGACTTGACATTCAACTGCCATCCATGATAGACTTTCTAGATTTTCTAAATCCAAATAAAAACAGAGATTGACGTGCACCAGAGGTCGCATCATGGGAAAGATAGTGGGTAAAATATTTCTGCCAAATTACCGGGACGACTCATCGATCGCTCGAAGAAAAGTCCTTCTCCTGGCATACATGAACATCGCCGTGCTCGCAGTCATTCTGCCGGTACCTCCGCTGGTGAAAATTCTCAGGGGCGACATCATGCGGCCCGCCATAATCGCATTGCCGATATTGATCGGCTGTTCGGCAAGCCTCCTGCTCCTTAAACTTGGCCGGTATTCCCTGTCGGCGAACCTCACTTCCCTTGCCGCCTCGCTGACGATAGTCATCGGCATGACTTTCCAGTACTTCGGGACCCCGGACATGGGATACTCATCAATGATCCACATGGTTCCCGCGGTAATTATCTTCACCTCGCTCTTCTGCTCGAGAATGTGGACATCGATTCTTTCGGCCCTTTTTCTCGTAGGCGACATAGGCTACTACCTGTTCCTGAACAGCACCGGTTTGGTGAGCGGGCAGGTACTGAAAACAGGCATGATCGACAGCGCGCTTTCAATGATCTTCACCTACTCGCTTGCCATGCTGGTGCTGAAATTCAGCACCGATTCTGTAAAGGAAGTGAAAGCGGAATCGGAAAAAAACAACGAACAGTACGAGTTCATACGGGAGATGATGGATTCGGCAAGGGAAATATCGAGCCATCTCGCGGACATGTCCGAGAAGATGACCGCCACCACGATTACCTTTTCAGACAACGCGCAAAACCAGGCGGCGTCGCTTGAGGAAATATCCTCGAGCATCGAGGAACTCGAGGCGAGCATGAACCTCTCAATGGGAAGCGTGGAGGAGCAGTTCAACAGCCTCGATGTCCTGAACGAAAAAATAAAAAGCCTGTCGGACTCAATTCAGGGGATGCGCGATCTGGTCGCCGCTGCGATGAAAATATCCGAGGAAACGTCGCATCAGTCGATCTCAGGGGAAAAAACCCTTCAGGTAATGAATGAAACCATGAGCGCGATCAAAGCGAGCTCGGCGCAGATGAACTCGGTTGTCGACGTCATACGAAACATATCAGACCAGATATCGCTCCTCTCCCTCAACGCGGCAATCGAGGCCGCAAGGGCCGGAGAGGCCGGAAGGGGCTTTGCGGTGGTTGCCGGCGAGGTTTCGAAACTGGCCGACCAGACCGGCGAAAGCCTGAAGGAAATATCCCAGCATATCACCGCCACCGAGGCGGAAGTGAACAGGGGAACCGAAAACGTGTCGGAAACCGTCGAAGTCATGGGAAAGACCATCAGAAACGTGAACGCCATCACGGAAGAAATGGCGAAAATAAACGAGATCATGCGCAGGCAGGTGGACCTGAATGACGCGGTGCAGGAGAATTCCGGAAAAGTGAAACTCAAGGCCGAAGAGATAATCGCCTCGGCAAAAGAACAGACCGTCGCCGTATCGGAAGTGACAAAATCGATATCGAACATCAACGCGACGACACAGTCCATCGCATCTGCGTCCATGGACCTCGCAGCCGAATCCAAAAGCATCTCCGGCTACGCCGAAAAGCTTCTGGATAAAATATCATGAAGCCGTGACAGCCTCCGTAACCTGAAATCGAACATACCGTCCCCGATCCGGCCATCGGATGGTTTTCCGCGGGTCTTGCGGCGGCCCGGTTTGCACGGACGTGAGCTTTATTTTTACAGGATAAATTCTTGACGGACGCCGCGTATTGGCGGATACTGCGGGGCGGAATGGCGGAGACATCTGACATTATTAGCCGGGCCGCTGGACTGCTGATTTTTTTCGGGAGCGGCCTCTCGCTTCTCCTGTCTCTTTCCCAGATCATGACCACTGAACGCCGCACCGGAAACATGATACTGTCGCTTCTGTATCTGGCAACGGCCTGCCTTCTTTTTGAACATTACACGAGCATGTACGCTGGAATTTTTTTCACAATAGCCGAAAATCCTGTCCAGTGGGCCCTGCTGTTCGGAATCAGATTCATGAAATTCCTGCCGGGACCGCTGTTTTACCTTTACATACACTCTCTGCTGGAAAAGAATTTTTCCATAAAGTTGATTCACCTGGTGCATTTCGTTCCCTTCGCCCTTTCCATGGCCGCAGCCGGCGCCGTATTCGTGTCATCTCACGCATCACGATCCCCCGAATGGGACATGTATACCAAAACCGGTCCGATCCTGCTGTTGAGTTTCATTCACATGATCGCCTATATGATCAAGATACTGCAGGAGATACATCTTGGAGGGATAATCCTGATACGGACAGGGCCGGCGATGAGGGCGACATCCTGGATAGCATTGCTATTCGTCGTCGTGCTGGCTGCGGTATTCGCTTTCACCCTCACCGGCCTTCAGCACCTTGAATCCTTCGGCGTGATGCTGGTGAGCTTTCTTATAATCGTCACATTCCTTACGGGCCAGAGATATCCGGAATTCATGCAGTGGTTCAGCAGTGAAGTCAAAAAAAACAGATATGAACGGTCCCTTATAGCCGGGCTCAATACCGCGGATATTCAAAGGCGCCTCAAGGAACTGATGGAAGATGAAAAACTCTTCTGCGACGAGGATCTGACCCTACACCGTACCGCCATGCATCTTTCAATAACAGACCACCAGCTGTCGGAATTCCTGAACAGCAATCTTGACACCAATTTCAACGGATTTGTCAATTCATACCGCGTCAGGGAGGCGATGGAAATGCTGATCCGGGAGCCGGACCGGTCGATTCTTTCAATCGCCTATTCGGTCGGATTCAACTCGAAATCCGTGTTCTACTCATCTTTTACAAAGACTGCCGGGATGTCCCCGAAGGAGTATCGGAAAAGATGCGATGCTTCGTGGGATGGCGGTAAAACGTCCTGACTTGAAATTCCGTAATTTTTCCGTCCTGATCTATAAATCAGGTCGAATGACCGCAGGGTATGCAGTATACTCCCATTCAAGCCCCTGAAGGGACCGAAACATCAACTTAAAGAGGATCAGATGAAAACCCCCGAAAATCCAGGAAGGATAGCCTATATCGACTGGCTCCGTGTCATTGCGGTACTCCTGCTGTTCCCGTTTCATACCGGAGAAATCTTCACTCCGAGGAATTTTTACGTAAAAAACGCGGACGTAAGCGGCATCATCACCTTCGTCAATTCATTTATTTATCAGTGGCACATGCCGCTTTTCATGTTTCTGGCCGGGATCGGGTCCCATTTCGCGCTGAGGTTCCGCAGCAGCGGGGAGTACGCACTGGAACGCGTTACCCGGCTCTTCGTGCCGCTCATGTTCGGCATTCTTGTGATAATCCCCCCCCAGGCGTACCTGCGCATGTTCGGCGATCCGGCGAGGGTATGGCCCGCCGGTTTTACCCATAACGCGCCCGGTGCGGGTTACAATGCGAATTTCTTTGAATTCTACCCGTCATTCTTCAACGGCATTTACCCTGATGGAAATTTTGAATGGGGCCATCTCTGGTTTCTGGCGTATCTGCTGACATTTTCATTGATGGCGATTCCGGTGTTCATGTATTTAAAGTCCGGCAAAGGGGCGACGGTTATCGAAAGACTCGCGGCCATGGCCGAAAAAAAATTCGGACTCATTGCGTTCATACTTCCCATCGCGGTCATTGAAATTTCGCTGCGCTGGAGATTTCCCGGACTCCAGAATCTGATTGCCGACTGGGCGAATTTTTTCACCTACTTTACCGTCTTTGTGTACGGCTACCTTGTGATGGCGGACCGCCGGTTTTTACATGCCATCGAACGGCATTGGAAGGGATCACTGGCGGCCGGCGTCGTCCTGAATCTGGCGCTCGCGTCGGTATTTGTATCCGGAATCGGGGTCAATGGGATGCCGGTGCCTCTCTATGCGGCGTTGATGACCATGCGGGCCGCCACTATCTGCTGCTGCTGCTCAGGACTGCTCGGCCTGGGAAAACATCTCCTGAACCGCGGCGGAGCCTTTATCGAATACGCAAAAGAAGCGGCGCTCCCCTACTACATCCTTCACCAGACCGCGGTCATCATCACTGGTTTCTATATCGTCGCCCTTCCGATTCCCATGGCGGCGAAGTTCATCGGCACAGTTGCGGCGTCATTTGTTCTCACCGCCGCGGTGTATGAGTCCGCGGTACGCCGCGTTCCGGCGCTCAGGTTTTTCTTCGGCATGAAGCGGAAGATACCGGTCCCCGCCTACATCGCCGCCGGAGTTCCGGAAGGCCGGCGGTAAACATAGCGGCGGTACCGCTGAGGGTACTAACCGGGTAAAATTAACTGATTTCGGTGACATCGGACCGGGAATATTTGTTGAAATATTGCATTTTCCCTGAACTGGTTGATATATTCGGCAATGTACAGGGGAATATTCAATGAAACGGACACCGGCCACATCGGCAAAAGAACGGTCAGGCGGCGACGACAGGGTCCGCTGGAAACCCGGGACCATGGTCTACCCGGTACCGGCGGTGCTTGTCACCAGCGGCACCTTGGATAAGCCCAACATCTGCACCGTGTCCTGGACCGGCACCATCTGCACCGACCCGGCCATGACCTACATATCGTTACGGCCGGAACGGTATACATCGGAAATAATAAAGAAGACCGGCGAGTTCGTTATAAACCTCACCACGATAACGCTCGCCTTTGCCGCGGACTTCTGCGGCGTGAAATCGGGAAGGGATATCGATAAAATCAGCCACCTCGGCCTGAATACCTTCGCATCGGACCATGTGTCAGCCCCTTCGCTTCGGGACAGCCCGGTGAACATAGAGTGCCGGGTTTCAGAGACGCGCGTTCTGGGGTCGCACACTCTTTTTATGGCAACGGTCCTGGGAGTGAGCGCCGACAGGCAGTACATGGACGGCAGGGGCGCATTCAACCTTCAGGCGGCGGAGCCGATCTGCTATTCCCACGGCAGATATTACCGCCTGGGGAGCGAGATCGGCCGCTTCGGTTTTTCAGTAAAAAAGAAAAAAAAGGGACGGCGTTGAGGCTGAGCCGCGCTATATTGAAAGAACAGCGCCGCACGGAGGGAATAGCATGAATCTTACATCATCCATAGGGTACCCGAGGATCGGGGAGAAAAGGGAACTAAAGCGCGCGGTTGAGGGATTCTTCGAAGGAAAGACCGACTTCGACCGCCTCACCCTGGAGGCAGCAGCCCTGAGAAAGCGGCACTGGCTTCTTCAGAAAGACCGGGGTATCTCCTTTATCCCCTCAAACGATTTTTCCCTCTATGACGGAATGCTCGACACCGCCTTTATGCTGAACGCGATACCAAAAAGGTTCGCCGGCGCCGGTCTTGACGATATCGAAACATATTTCGCCATGGCCAAGGGGTACCAGAAGGGGAAGGTGGACCTCAGGGCGCTGGAGATGAAAAAATGGTTTAACACGAATTACCACTACATCGTTCCCGAGCTGGAGGACGATACCGATTTTTCGCTGCGCGGAGACAAGGTGTTCGCCGAATACGCCGAAGCGCTTTCTGAGGGAATTACGACCCGGCCCGGACTTATCGGCCCGTTCACCTTCCTGAGGCTCGCCAGGCACAGGGGATCGGGCGTGACGCCGCGGACCCGCGACGCCGTCGCGGCCGTGTATGGCGAGGTTCTGCGCCGGCTCAACACCCTCCGCTGCGAATCGGTCCGCTTCGACGAGCCTTTTCTGGCCACCGACCTCGACGGCATGGACCTGTCTCTGTTCGCGTCTCTCTATGAATCGATCCTGCCGGAAAAGGGCGGGATAAGGGTCCTCCTTCAAACCTATTTCGGCGATCTTCGGGACTCCTACGACGTGGTCTGGCGCATGGATTTTGACTCACTGGGCCTCGATTTCGTCGAGGGGCGCCGCAATCTCGAGCTTGTACGGACACACGGCGTCCCGGCGGGCAAAACGCTGGTGGCCGGCGTGGTGAGCGGAAGGAGCGTCTGGAGAAACGATTTCGACGCGTCCCTTTCGATTCTGAAAGGCCTGGCGGACACAATGCCCGCCGAGGGGATAGTTATCGGTACATCCTGTTCGCTCCTGCACGTCCCCTATACCACGCGCCACGAGGCCTCGATGCCCGAAAAGTACCGGTCCCACCTGGCCTTCGCGGAGGAGAAGCTCGGCGAGCTCACGACCCTGGCGAGGCTTTTCGGGCTCAGCGACCCCTCGTCGGACCCGGCGTTGGTCGAAAACAGGGCCCTGCGGGAAAAGAAAAAAAATCTCGCGGAATTCAATTCGCCGGAAGTCCGCGCCAGGGTCGCGGCGCTGAAGGAGGAGGACTTCAGCAGGGGCGCGGAGTTCGCGGAGCGCATCGCGCTCCAGCGCGGCCGGTTCGATCTCCCGCCGCTTCCCACAACCACAATAGGGTCCTTCCCCCAGACTGCCGAAGTGAGGTCCCTCAGGAGCGGACTGAAAAAGGGGTCCATCACGCCCGAAGAGTACGGGGAGGGGATCAGGAAAATGATCCGGGAAACAATCGCCCTGCAGGAGGAGATAGGGATCGACGTACTGGTGCACGGCGAATACGAAAGAAACGACATGGTGGAATATTTCGGCGAGAACCTGTCCGGTTTTCTTTTCACCGAAAACGGGTGGGTACAGTCCTACGGGACCCGGGGCGTGAAGCCCCCCATCATATTCGGCGACGTGTCCAGGCCCGCGCCGATCACGGTACCCTGGATCGCTTACGCCCAGAGTCTCACGAAAAAACCGGTAAAGGGGATGCTCACCGGGCCGGTGACAATCCTTAACTGGTCTTTTCCCCGGCAGGACCTACCTCTCGGGGAGATCGCGTTCCAGATCGCCCTGGCGGTCCGCGACGAGGTGGCGGACCTGGAAAAGGCGGGAATCGGCATCATCCAGGTGGACGAGGCGGCGCTCAGGGAAAAACTGCCCCTCAGGAAAGCGGACTGGAACGCGGAATACCTTGACTGGGCCATCAAGGCTTTCAGGCTGGCTGTGTCGCCGGTCCGCGGGGAGACCCAGATACAGACCCACATGTGCTACAGCGAGTTTTCCGACATCATGGACGAAATCAAGCTCATGGACGCGGACGTGCTTCTCATAGAGGCGGCGCGGTCGGATTTTTCGGTGCTCGATTCCCTGAGGGAGCACAATTACGACAAGGACGTGGGGCCGGGGGTGTACGACATTCACTCGCCCAGGGTCCCGGGGGAGGGGGAGATCGAGGGGATGATTGAAATCATGAAAGGCAAGTTCGATCCCGCGTCCCTTTGGGTGAACCCTGACTGCGGACTCAAGACGCGGGGTTTAGAGGAGACAGTGGCAAGCCTGAAAAACATGGTCAGCGCCGCAAAGAAAGTCCGGGGGCGGCTCTCAAAATGACGCGTCCTCTTTTTTCATGAAAAAGCAGTTCCACCCCTCCTCGCCCATGCGGTGGAGAACGTCAAAGCCGAGACCGGTGAAGACATCCAGAACGCCGTCCCTTCTCATGTCGCTCACTCCGCTGGCGATCATCGTCCCCCCGGGCCTTACAAAGCCGGCCAGAGATCCGGCGTTCCCCACGAGCACGTCGGAAAGCAGGTTCGCCATTACGATATCGTAGCTCACGCCGCCGGCGTACCCCGCTATGTCGCTTACGCGGAAACCGATGCCCCGGAGGCCGTTCATCTCACCGTTGGACCTGGCGCTCTCCACCGATCCGGGATCCATGTCGAATGCGTCCACGGTCCCGGCTCCCAGCATCGAGGCGGCTATGGCCAGAATGCCGGTGCCGGTCCCCGCGTCCAGAAGACGCAGGCCGCGCCGCGTGCCGGCGTCCATGGACCCGAGAAACGACTCCATCATGTGAAGGCACATCCTGGTGGTGGGGTGCCTGCCGTCTCCGAAGGCCCGGTATCCGTCAAGGCAGATGACATGCCTGAATTCCGCGGGGGCCATCCTTCCGACGGCCGCGGGCAGGATATAGAATCCGTCGGTGACCGCATACCCGGCGTACTCCTCCTGAAAGCGCTGCCGCGCGATCTCCTCGTGGAGCTCCTCGAAGATAAAACTGTTGCCGAGAAAAAAACCCTCTTCCACCTTACAATCCTCCGGGTTTATCCCCGCGCCGTTGCGATTTCCGCAGAAAAAATATGAAATACCCGTAGGGGTTCGGCGTCAGCGTGTAGGGCGATCTTGTGACGACCGGAAAGGGCGTGTCCCCGATCACCTCCAGCGGCACGCGCCCCTCATACATGGAAAGGTCCAGATGGAAGCACTGGCTTCTCGCCGAGAGATTGAAGGCGCACAGGTACGTGTCACCGCCGTATGAGATCGTATAGGCAAGCAGCGAGGGATTGCCGCATTCCAGAAACTCCTGGGTCCCCAGCCCGAAAACACCGCAGCTCCTTCGTATGCGGATAAATCGTTTGATGCGGTTCAGGAGAGAGTTGGGATTATTTTTCTGGCTCTCCACGTTGACGGCGCTGTAATTGTACTCCGGGTCCACGATGACCGGCGCGTAAAGCTGGGAAGGCTTTGAGCCGGAAAACCCCGCGTTCTTGTTGTCGTTCCACTGCATGGGCGTCCGGACTCCGTTGCGGTCGCCGAGGTACACATTGTCGCCCATGCCGATTTCATCCCCGTAATAGATCACCGGGCTCCCGGGGAGGGTGAAAAGAATCGCGTGGAGAAGCTCGATCTTGCGCGTGTCGTTCTCCATCAGGGGCGCGAGCCTTCTCCGTATTCCCTTGTTCAGTATCATCTGCCGGTCCTGCGAGTAGGCCCAGTACATGTAATCACGCTCCTCGTCGGTGCACATTTCCAGGGTAAGCTCGTCGTGATTCCGGAGAAACATGGCCCACTGGCACGATTCGGGGATCGTCGGCAGCATCTTCATTATTTCCTTCACCGGCCTGCAATCTTCGCGTTTAACGGCCATGAACAGCCGCGGCATGAGCGGAAAATTAAAGGCCATGTGGAACTCGTCTCCGTTACCGAAATACTCGGCCAGGTCCTCGGGCCACTGGTTCACTTCGGCAAGAAGGATGCTCCCCGGATACCGCGAATCCATCATGGACCGGAGCTCCTTGAAAAAGAGATGCGTCTCTGGAAGGTTCTCGCAGGCGGTGCCTTCCCGTTCGAAAAGATAGGCCGCTGCGTCCACCCGGAAACCATCAAGCCCCAGGTCGAGCCAGTACCCCACCACCTCGATCATCCTGGCGCGGACTTCTGGATTGTCGTAATTCAGGTCCGGCTGGTGATGAAAAAAACGGTGCCAGTAATACATTCCGATGTCCCTGACATAGGTCCAGTTTGACGGTTCCGAATCGACGAAGATCACGCGCACGTCACTGTAGCGGTCGGGCGTTTCGGACCACACGTAATAGTCGAAATAGGGGGATGAAGGTCCGGCAAGGGCGCTTTGAAACCAGGGGTGCTGGTCAGACGTGTGATTGAGCACCAGATCGGCGATCACCCGTATCCCCCTCTGATGGGACTCGTGGATGAATTCCCTGAAGTTCTCGATGCTCCCGTATTCCGGGTTGATTCCGAAATAATCCATGATGTCGTACCCGTCGTCCCTTGCCGGTGTCGGATACTGAGGCAGAAGCCAGATGCAGTCGATCCCCAGTTCTTTCAGATAATCGAGTCTTGTGATCAGCCCCGAAAAATCCCCCTTCCCGTCGCTGTTGGAGTCCTGGTACCCCTTGACATACAGCTCATATATGACGGCATTCTTATACCAGTATTTGTCGGTCATTACGCGGTAAACTCCTTGAGCAGGCTTCGTACGTCGCGATGGGATGCGACGCAGTAATTGGCGCTTGAGATGTCGGGCCCCACCTTGATCGACACCGCCCCTTTTGGGAGCGCGTCGAAGAGGTTTTCGTCGGTGGTGTCGTCGCCGATGCCGAGAACGAAATCGTAATCGTCCATGCTCAGCAAAAACAGCGCTATCTTCCCCTTGTTCACCTCAAGGCTTTTTATCTCCAGCACCTTGTTCCCCTCCATGATGCCCAGATTCATATTGGACACTATCGACAGAATGTTGCTCTTCAGCTCCTTGGACCGTATCGACGACATCTCCGGGTCCGCCTTCCGGTAGTGCCACGCCAGGGAGAATTCCTTCTCCTCCACGAAAGACCCGGGCGTCCTGTCAACGTAAAAATTAAGGAGCGGCAGGACCTCCGCCTTCCACTCGGTGTTGATGTTCGCGACGGTCTTCCAGGTCGATTTCGTTTCCTTGATCCATATGCCGTGCTCCGCCACAAGGGTGATGGGGAGGCTGGAAAAATTCTTCTGAAGAAACTTCCTGTCCCGCCCGCTTATTATCGCCACCTTGTTCTTTTCGTCCGCGGCGAGTTTTTCCAGTATTTCAAAAAGCTCGCTGTCCGGCCGGGCCTCCTCCGGGTCCTTCACGAAATGGGTGAGGGTCCCGTCGTAATCCAGAAGCAGCAGACGCTTTACGGCATTTCTGTACCGCACAAGGATTCCCTCTTTCAGATCCCCTTCCAGGTCCCGCGTCCGGAGATTCTTCTGGTAATCGGTGATCATCTGAAGGCTCTCCATGTATGTCCGGGCCCAGCGGAACACGTCATACCGTCTTATCCGTTCGCGCATCCTGGTCATCCGCACCTTCTGTTCGCTTTTCGGCATCGTCAGCGCCCTCTCGATCGCGTCGGCAACCTCCTGCCTGTTGTGCGGATTCACTATGAGCGCCTCTCCGAGCTCCTCGGCGACACCCGCCATTTCGCTCAGGACGAGGGCCCCGTCCATCCTGTTCCTGGCGGCTATGTATTCCTTGGCGACGAGGTTCATGCCGTCACGAAGCGGCGTCACAAGCGCGACATCGGCGACGGCATAGAGGGCCAGGAGGGTGGCCGTCCCCACGGAACGGAACATGTAGTTGATGGGCGACCATTCGAGCGTGTTGTACTTGCCGTTGATCCTTCCGACAAGCTCGTTCACCTCGCGCCTCAGCTTCGCATAACGGTACACGCCGGTACGGGACGGCACCGCCACCATGAAAAGCTGAACCTTCCCACGGAATTCCGGTTTTTTCTGCAAAAAGTGGTCATACGCCTCGAGGCGCTGGATAATGCCCTTGGTATAATCCAGCCTGTCGATGGAAAGCACCGCCTTTTTCCCATTCAGGCTTTTTTTCAGCTTTTTCAGCTCCCTGGCGACGTCCGGGCCCGAGGTGTCGGAGTATCTCTCGAAATCGATCCCCATGGGGAACGAATCAACCTTGATAACGCGGTCCTTCATGCGTATCTGCCCGAAAACGCTCTCATACCCGGTAATGCGGTGCACGCAATCGATAAAGTTCCTTTCATAGCTGTAGGTGTGGAACCCGATGAGGTCCGCCCCGAGCATTCCCTCCAGTATTTCCCTGCGCCAGGGGAGGAGCCGGAACATTTCGTATGACGGGAACGGGATGTGCAGGAAAAATCCGATCTTTATCCCGCTGAACCTATCACGGATGATACGAGAGAGCAGAAGGAGCTGGTAGTCATGTATCCACAAAATGTCTCCCGGCTTCAGCACCGATGCCATCGTGTCCAGAAATTTCTGGTTTACCGTGCGGTATGAGTCCCATGTTTCGTTGTCGTAATCGGTGTAGATCGGAAAATAGTGAAAGAGAGGCCATATCGTCCTGTTGCTGAATCCTTCGTAGTAAAGGCGCACTTCCCTCGACGTGAGCGCCACATCATGGCACTTGAATTCGTCGGAAAGACGCTTGCGTATCCGCGCGTAGTCCCTTTCAGGCACCTCATCGACGGCGACGCCCCCGAATCCGACCCAGATGCTGTCATAACTCTCCGACAGGGACGACATGCCGGTGGCAAGCCCGCCGACGCTGGGGATGATTTTAAAATCCCCCTCGGATCTTTCAACGGTTACCGGAAGCCTGTTTGCAACAATGATCAATCTGTTCAATTTTTCCCCTCTCAATACGGCATTTCCCTCTCACGGAAGATAGTGATAAAGGGCGCGGTGCATAATAATAAAAATAATATATTCAAAGTATCAAAATTGGACTATTTTGTCAACAGTCTTCCGGTTGCACGGCCGTCGACCCGGCCGGGCACTCAATCAACACATGGGAAAAATAGTATATTCCGGCCAAAGATAGCGGCCGAATATTATGGGAGGACGAAATGAATACTATTTGCAACAAATCGAAGAAAAAGAAATTGTTGTTTCTTTGAGAGCAGAATAAGCATAAAATACGATCCGGCGGAATGGCGATAATCGCGCCCTGAGCACGACAGCTTATGGACCACACACACGATATACTGAAAAAGCAATTGAAGGAATTTTTCGGAGGAGAAAATTCAGTCCCCGGGGAATTCCGCGGTTTCATCAAAGCCGTCAACGATGCCTACCGGTCTTTCGACGAAGACAGAGTGACGCTCGACCGTTCTCTTGAGCTTATTTCGGACGAGATGCTCCGGTCGAACTGGAAGCTCATGAACATCGGCGAAAGGCTCAGGCTCCAGAACGAGATGCTGCTCAGGCTCGCCAGGAACAGGACTATGGAAACCGAAGGGCGGGAAAAAGCGCTTTCGGAAGTAGCCGAGGTCGCCTATACCGCCCTCCGTTCCGACAGGAGCTGTATATGGTTCCTGAACGACGACGGCACCGAACTTTCCTGCGCGGGCTGGCATTCCGGAAAAAACGAACACCCGCCGGCAAACGCGACCCTGTCATCGGCCGAGCATCCGGGTTTTTTTAAAGCACTGGAAGAACAGAGAATTATCGCGGTACCGAATGTTGACGACGACGAAAGGACCGAGGGCCTCTCCGCGTCAATGAGCGAGTTTCCCGACCTGCGTTCGCTGCTCGGCGCGCCGATACGCCTGGGCGGAACAACCGTCGGGATTGTGATGAACCTCTGGAAGGAGGAGATCAAGCTCTGGCACCCGGAAGAACAGCAGTTCAACGCGTCCCTCGCGGATTTTGTGTCAATGTCCCTGGAGCACTGGCACCTGAAACAGGCGGAAAAAGGCCTTCTGGCGATGAAGGAGCAGGAGCTGGGCCTTCTCAGGGCGATCCCCCATGGGGTCCTGGGACTGCATGACAGGAAAATCATATTCGCCAACGAGTCGGTCCGGGCCGTTTTCGGCTGGTCTCCGGAGGAGATAATCGGCCGTTCCGCGAGAATTCTGTACCGGAATGACGACGATTACGCCGCGGTCGGCACCATCTTCTATACGGCCCTGGAAACAAAACCTTCACATACCGACGAATTCCCCTGCGTCAGGCGCGACGGCACGGTATTTACCTGCAGGATCAGCGCCGCCAGGATAGGGGACAGGCTCACTGAGCACAGGATTGTGGCGATGTTCGAAGACATTACGTCGTCGATCAGATACTCCCGAGAGCTGAAAACGCAGAAAAAATTCACCGAAAATCTGCTTCAAAACCTCGAGGTGCCGCTTTTCGCCATTGACACAAACCACAACGTGATCATCTGGAACACCGCCTGCGAGCACATGACCGGGCTTTCGGCTGATGAAATTCTTGGCACGGACCAGCACTGGAAGGCCTTTTACAGCGGGAAACGCTTCACCCTGGCCGACCTGGTGATAGACCGCCGTTACGATGAAATCCCGAAGAACTACACGGTGTCCTCAAAGTCCCTTTTCGTGGAGGACAGCTGGCATGGCGAAAACTGGTTTGAAAATATCGGGGGGAGAAGACGCTACATGATCTTCGACGCCGTTCCGATCTACGACGACACGGGGATGCTTGTCGCCGCGATAGAAACGCTCCAGGACATCACCAAGCAGAAGGAGGCGGAGGAGGCGCTCGGAAGGTCGGAAAACACCTACAGGGCGATTTTTGAAAGCACCGGCACGGCGATGCTCATGATCGAACAGGACACGACCGTGTCCCTCACCAATTCGGAGTTCCAGAGGGCCACCGGATATTCCCGCGCCCAGATCGACGGAAAGATGAGCTGGACCTCCTTCGTCGACCCGGATGACCTTGAGCGGATGAAAAAATACCATGCGGGACGGAGGATCGATCCTTCGTCAGCCCCCAGGGCCTACGAGTTCCGCCTTAAAAACAGGGACGGCGGCATACGGGAAATGTTCCTCACCATCACCATGATCCCCGACACCGGCAAAAGCATCGCTTCGCTCATGGACATCACCCAGCTTAAAACCGCAGAGCGCGAGATAGTAGGAATGCGTTTTTTCCTCCAGAGCATCATCGACTCCATGCCGTCGATAATCATCGGCGTCGACAGGACCGGTGCCGTGACCCAGTGGAACAGGGCGGCGCGGGAGGAGACCGGCCTCACGGTGGAGCGCGTCCTCGGGGTTCACCTTACCGACGCCCTCCCCTGGCTCGCCAACCAGGAGGAGCTTCTCAGCAAGTCGATGAACGAGAAACGCCCGCAGAAGTGCGAACGCCTCATGCAGAATTTCGGCGAAATCATGAAGTACATCGACATAATGGTGTACCCGCTGGTCCGGGAGGGGGTGGAAGGCGCGGTGCTCCGCATAGACGACGTCACCGAGCGGGTCCGCATCGACGAGATGATCATCCAGACGGAAAAGATGGTGTCCGTCGGAGGCCTTGCCGCCGGAATGGCCCACGAAATAAACAATCCCCTCAGCGGCATCATGCTGGGGGCGGAGAACATTCACCGCCGCATAACCCAGGGACTTAAAAAAAACGACGAAATCGCCGAGTCCTGCGGAATCACCATGGAAAAGCTCATCGAGTATCATGAAAAGCGGGAAGTGTTCAAAATGCTGGACAGCATTCGCGAAATGGGGATGCGGGCCGCATCCATCGTGTCAAACATGCTGAGCTTCAGCAGAATGAGCCCGTCCAGGATGATTCTGGTGAACCTTGCCGAGGTTGCTGAAAAGACCATGTTCCTGGCGGCCCACGATTACGATCTGAAAAAACAGTACGATTTCAGGCATATCAAGATCGTTCAGGAGTTCGACGACGACCTGCCGGAAATTCCGTGCAACCCCACGGAAATTGAACAGGTGCTCCTGAATCTTCTCAGAAACGCGGCCCAGGAGATGGCCAGAAAGGACTACTCCCGTCAGGACCCGGTCATCCGGCTGCGGATGAGGAACACCGGCGACACGGTGACCATCGAAGTGGAAGACAACGGCCCGGGAATGGACGAAGCGGTGCGGAAAAGGGTGTTTGAGCCGTTTTACACCACCAAAGAACCCGGCGCCGGTACGGGCCTCGGGCTTTCAGTGTCCTACTTCATCATCACCAACAACCACGGGGGCGCAATGGCCGTGGAATCGGAACCGGGAAAAGGGGCGAAATTCACAATACAGCTGCCGGTGCGGCGAAGCGGTCCTTAAGCTGGGATACTGATCGGGCTGCGGCGGGGTGTGTTAAAAAACATGTCCCGGGCGTTCCCGCGTATGACCGCAGGAACACCCGGGCTGATCGTCCTATTTCGCTGAATAGAGCGCTTCTATATTGTTTTTGTATTTGTCGAACACGACGCGTCTTTTGAGCTTCATCGTCTGGGTCAGGGTGCCGTTTTCAAGGTTGAAAGGCTCGCTGATGAAGATGAATTTCTTCGGTATTTCGTATCCGCCGTATTTTCCCTTGAGCCCCTCAATTATCTCCTTCTCGAGAAAATCCGTCGTTTCCTTCCTGCTGATAAGCTCCGCCGGATCAGTGGGGAGGTTGTTCTTCTCCGCCCATTTCTGCATGGCGATGAAATCCGGCACCACGATGCATACATTGTACCCGCGACCCTCTCCATAGATCATCGCGTTTTCGATGTGATGAAGAAGTTTGATGTCCTCTTCTATCGAGGCGGGGAACACATATTTCCCGTTCTCAAGCTTGTACTGTTCCTTGATGCGTCCGGTTATGTAAAGGTATCCGTCCTCGTCGAGCCTTCCGCGGTCGCCGGTCCTGAACCCTCCGTCCGGCGTCATCACCGCAGCCGTCGCTTCCGGTTTGTTGTGATACCCCTGCATGACGTTGGCGCCGAAAATGACGATCTCGCCGTCTTTCGCCCCAGGCTCAACCACCGACTGGTCGATTTCGATCCTGCATTTATCGATGCACCTGCCCACGCTTCCGAGACGATACCCGTAGGGCCCGTTCATGGTGGCGGCCGGCGTCGTTTCGGTGAGCCCGTACACGTCGTACAGCGGCACGCCGAGGTCCCAGAAGAAATGGGATATCTCCACGTTCATGGCGGCGCTTCCGGTCATGGATCCCTTGAGTCGCCCTCCGAGTTTCGCGCGGACCTTGCTGAAGACGATCTTGTCCGCGATCCCGAACTTCAGATTGGTCATGAAACTCGATTTCCCCTGCGCCGCAAGTTCCCTCTTTTTCTTGGCGCTTTCGACCCCCATTACGAACAGCTTTCTCGGAAGACCGCCCTCTTCGTTCATTTTGGTCCAGAGGCCGTCATAGATCCTGTTAAAGACCCTCGGAACCGCGATGAGGAACGTCGGTTTCACCTTGCCAAGGTCCTCGGCGATGGTGTTGACGCTTTCGCCCAGGCCGGTGCTCGCGCCGATCTGGCAGAACGTGATCATCTCTCCGAGCCCGTACGCATGCGCCCAGGGAAGAATGGAAAGAGTCCTCTCGTTCTCGTCGAAATCCGGGAACATCTTGATACGGCCGTGGGAGTTGCTCGTAAGGTTCCCGTGCGACAGGAGCACTCCTTTGGGGTCGCCGGTGGTGCCGGAGGTGTAGATGAGCACGCCGATCACCGACTGGTCCGGCTTGATGCTGTCAACTTTTTTCCCGGCGCCCTGCTTTTCCAGGCCGGCGAGGGTGTCGGGGCCGTCGCCTTCCATGATGATGACCTTTTTAAGCGACGGAATCTCTCCGATGACGTCCTTTATTTTTTCATAAATCTGTTTCTTCGATATGAAAAGAACCTTGATGGCGGCGTCGGTGATGATATACTTCCACACCTGCACCAGCTCCGCTTCGTACATCGGCACGAATCTTGCCGCCAGGCCCAGCGTGGCGAAAAAGGCGACCGCCCAGTCCTCGCTGTTGTTGGAGATGATGCCCACGGCGTCATCCTTCACCACTCCCAGCTGACTCAAGCCGCTTCTGGCATTGTCAACCCGGGCGCCGAATTCAGCGTACGTGACCCAGTCATACACGCCCTTCTTGTTTTTCGTTCCCAAGAACGTCCTCTTGGGGAAACGGGAGATGCTTTTTTCCAGCATCTCCACCACGTTGTCTGGTTTGTCGAGCTGATACATCGATACCTCCGAATATTCTGTTTTATATGTAGTGCGTTGCCGATCCTGACAAAACCGGCATTTAGTAGAAAAATTGCATAACGCGAAAAAATGGCAAGTTTTTTTATTGTGATGGCGCGGTTTTAGAGATAAAAGTCGAACCTGAGCTCCTGCCCTCCGTCGACAACGCGGGGTGATATTCTGGCCTTTTCCAGCACCGAAATCATCTTTTCATTTTGGGCCAGCACATAGGCGCTCAGCCGTTCGATATTCCGCTCCTGGGCGATGTCCAGGAGGTATCCCAGCATAAACGAGGCGATCCCGATGCCCTGGAACATCTCGTCCACGATAAAGGCCGCCTCGTGGGTGTTTTCCTCTTCATAGAGAGAATATCTGCTTTCGGCGACGATCCTTTCGATGCCCCGTTCCTGGACGATCCCCACAATCGAGAGGTTACGCCGGTAATCCACGCTCACGTACTGCTGCATCTGTCGGTGGGGCATGGTCCTTACCGCGGAAAAGTACCTGAGGTATTTCGCCTCGTCGGAAAAATTATAGAAAAGCCTGCGGATCATGGCCTCGTCAGAGGGCTTGATGGGCCTGAACTTCACCGTGACTCCGTCCTTGAATACGACGGATTTCTCCAGCTCGTAGGGATAATTGCGCACGTTCTCCACGGTGTAAATCTGGTCATCGAACACGAGCCCCGCCCGCTTCGCCCCGTCAAAGAGCGACTGCCGGTGGTCCGGATGCGCGATTTCCAGGAGAGACAGCACGCGCTCCCGGATCGATTTCCCGAAAATGCCGGCAACGCCGAATTCGGTGACCACATACCGGACCGATCCCAGGGTGTCCCTGTTCTGCTCGTTCCCGCGTTCGTTGTGGATGACGATGTTGCTCTCCCCGTCCCTGTCCCGGGACCGGAGGCCCACGATCACCTTGCCGTCCCTGGACTGCGTCGCGGCCAGGGCGAAATTCAGCTTGCTGCTGTATCCGGTGATCTGCAGGTCCCGTTTCGAGATGGTCACCGATTCGCCGGTTATGTCGATCCTGTTGACGTTCATTATGCTCACGAGCTTTTTCAGTCCCGGCATCGCCTGCTGGTAGGTGGTGTAAAACAGGGGGAGCAGGGATATGTACTGGTTGTCGTTTATGTAGGAATAAAGCCGTTTGGTGCCGATGCAGGACGTCGCCACCACAGGGCGCTCCCGCTTTGTATGTTCCGGGTTGATGACCGCGCCGGACTCGATGAGGTCGATGATCCAGTCCGAAAGGATATGGGACCATACCTTCAGGTTTTTCTTTCCGCGAAGATGAAAGGCCACCGCGTCGAAGAGTTTTCCCATGCTCAGCGACACGATGGACTCGTCCTCGATAAGGGTGGACACGTAGGCGCCGATCCTGTCCAGCGTCTCGTCGTAGGGGGGGGTCCGGTATTCCAGAAGCGGCTCGTCGCTGGTGATCACGTAATCGAACTGATCGAGAAAAATCCCGGTCTCCCCCCGCGTCACCGGCACGTTGGGGTTAATCTCGGCGATGGCCACCTTGGCCTTCTGCACCGCGATCCTGTTCACGTCGTTCACCGCGCCGAGATTCAGGTTGCCGTGGTTGTCCGGCATGGAGGTCTGCACGATGGCCACGTCTATCTCCACCGCGCCTGAGAGCAGAAGATACGGCAGCTCCGCCATGGTGGTGGGGATCACATCGATTGACCCTTCGCGCATCGCCCGCCCGATGTTTTCCCCGATGCTGAATGAAACAAAACGGAACTTCCCCTGGTTGACCCCGGACATGTGCGACCCGGGGGGCACGGTGAGCTGGAGAATCTCGAGGTCGAGCAGGTTGGGATGCAGGGCCTCGGAAAGGTATTTCAGCGACCGCACCGGCGTGGCGGGACCGCTGCTCAGGAACACCCTGTTCCCCGGCTTGATGACATCGCAGAGCTTCTCGATGTCCATGAGCTTGTTTTTCAGCCGCTTGCCGGACAGAATATTGGTAAGATCGGAAAAATTCATGGCGCTCCTTTTCGTCCTATGAGGATTATTACATGACGCTCTGCAATATTTCAAGCACATTTACCGGGCATATTACCGCAATGACGCGATTATTAAGCCGTCATATGTGACGATTACAAACGCCGCCGGAATGCGGTCTTCATGATTGACGTGTGAATGAATCCGGGATTTTCACCCCCCTGTAGCCCTTACAGCGCCGGCCGGTAAATGTTTGAGGGAAATTTTTTCAACACATCCCCGGGGATCGCGTTCTTTTTTGAAATCTTCCCGTACAGGGACCCGCTCTCCTTGAGTTTCCTCTTCTGCGTTTTGTAATCGACATGAATGAGTCCGAAACGGGAGGAGTACCCCTGGGCCCATTCGAAGTTGTCCATGAGGGACCAGTGGAAATAGCCCCTCACATCGATCCCCTCCTCGATGGCCCGGTGGGTCATACGCAGGTGCTCAACCATCACCTGCGACCGCCAC
Source organism: Spirochaetota bacterium (assembly GCA_041737965.1). Lineage (GTDB taxonomy): Bacteria > Spirochaetota > UBA4802 > UBA4802 > UBA5550 > JAFGJK01. The sequence goes on from JBGSQT010000028.1 coordinate 30,878, forward strand.
TGGTCGTTGTCGGTACCGATGCCGTTTTCCGTGATGTACACCGGCATTCCCGGAAACTCGGCCGCGACCCGTTTCAGCGCCAGATAAAGCCCTTCCGGATAGGGCTCCCACCCGAGGCCTGCGCAGAGTTTGTCGGCGCCGCATTTCGGTTCGGCCGTGGCGGTGCGCGCCATGTCCGGCAGTTTCCTGGACACCAGCATGAAGTTGTAGAAATTCAGGCCGAAAAAATCGGTGGAGCCTTTAAGGCCTTTGAGCCGCGCCCCGTGAATGAGCCTCCCGGTTTTCAAGCCCCGGAACACCGATCCGTTGAAGAGAAAATCGACGAAACGGGCCAGCATCCTGTCCTCGAATGAGCCCCGGTCGAGCGGCCGCACCATCTGGATATTGTGCACCAGCCCGACCTTGGAGCCGGGAACGATCCGCTTTACCGTGCGGTAGGCGATCTCATGGATCGACAGGAGCGTGTTGACCGCCCTGAAGGCGTTGAGAAAACTTTTCCGCCCCGGAGGGAACGTCTCGGAAAGAAAACCCAGCATGACGATGGTGATCTCGTTCACCGTGTTCCAGAACTTCACCCTCCCCCTGAATTCCTCCGCCACCACGGCGCAGAACTCCTCGAAATGGGCCAGGTGCTCTTTTGACCGGTTCAGAAACCCGCCCGCCTCGTCCCACCACACCGGGGTCGTGAAGTGCAGGAGCGTGACAAAGGGGACAATCTTTCTCTTTAAAAGGTCGTCGATCATGTCGCTGTATTTTTTCAGCGCCTCCCTGTCCAGCCTCCCCGGCTCGGGGAAAAGGCGCGACCATTCGATTGAAAACCGGTAGGCGTTCTGGTCGAGCTTGCTGATCCAGGCGAAGTCCTTTTTATACAGATTCCAGTGGTCGCATGCCCTGCCGGACCGGTCGCCGTTTTTTATCCTTCCCGGCTGTTCCTCGAAACGGCTCCAGTTGTTCACGTTCCCGCCCTCGATCTGGTGCGCCGCGGTGGCGGTGCCCCAGAGAAATCCTTCCGGAAAGGCCAAATCGTTCTTTTTCATGTCGTCCCTCATCTCCTCATGTCGTTATGCACACCATGCTCGACGCGTAGTCGCCGGGGAGGTGCAGCGTTATCCCCGATTTCATCAAAAAATCCCCGGACTTCTCGAAGGTAAAGCCCTCGATGTCCACCCTGTACATCGCCCCCGGATCGAGCCCCCGGAGCTTCAGCGGAATGAGCTCGTCTCCGAACTTCTCCCCCCTGGTGAAGGCGAAGACCACCGATTCCCCGGCCAGCACGTACTGTACCGCGGAAAACCCGCCGCCCACCGAACCGAGCCGGTACAGGTCCCCCTCCTGCACGATCCTCCGCACGTCCTTGTATCTGGCCACAAGTTCCCGCGCCTCGGCGATCTCGCCGGGTGCCCACTTCTTCAGGTCGCCGCCGATGCCCAGCGCCCCTGCCATGGCGGAGTGGAACCGGTACCGCAGGGGGACCGTCCGTTTGTTCAGAAAGTTCGGGCAGTCGGTGACCCAGGCGCGCATCGCCTTGATCGGGTAGAGCAGCGAATACCCTTCCTGGATTTCCAGCCTGTCAAGGGCGTCGGTGTTGTCGCTGGTCCAGAACTGGTCGAAGCGCTTCAGGCACCCGTAGTCAACCCTGCCGCCGCCGGACGCGCAGGCCTCAAAGACCACCTTCGGAAACCTGCGCCGCAGCTCTTCCATCACGGCGTAGAGGGCGGCGGTGTGCCGGTACCAGATCGACCGCCGGTCTTCGGCCGGAAGGTTCAGCGCCCCCGGCTCCGACACCGGCCTGTTCATGTCCCATTTCACGAAACTGATGTCGTTTTCCGAAAGCAGCGACGACATCGACGAAACGATGTAGTCCGTCACCTCGGGGTCGCAGAGATTGAGCGCCAGCTGGTTTCTCCCGGTTGTCGGCTCGCGGTGATCGAAGCGGTACGCCCACTCCGGATGCGCGCGGTACAGGTCGCTGTCCGGGTTCACCATCTCCGGCTCCACCCAGATGCCGAACTCCATGCCCAGCTCTTTCACGCGGCGGATGAGCGGCGCGAGCCCCTCGGGAAATTTCCGCCGGTTCACGGTCCAGTCCCCCAGGCCCGCCCTGTCCGAATGGCGCTCGCCGAACCAGCCGTCGTCCACCACGAAAAGCTCCACCCCCATCTCCGCCGCCTTTTCCGCGAGGGCGATCTGGCCTTCGCAGGTGACGTCGAAATAGGTGGCCTCCCATGAATTGTAGAGCACCGGGCGTATCGCGGCGCGGTGCGGTTCCGGCAGGAGCGAGCGCAGGGCGAAGCGGTGCATGCGCCTGGTCATGTCGCCGAAACCGCCGGAGGTGTACCCGCAGTAGATTTCCGGCGTGCGGAAGGTCTCTCCCGGCATAAGCCTGTAGGAAAAGTCGAAATCGTTTATCCCGATGACCACCCTGGTGTGGCCGTACGGCGGCACCTCGAAGGTGATCTTGAAGTTGCCCGACCAGGCAAGCGCGCCGAAGTAGACCTCGCCCTGTTCCTCGCCGGCGTTCCTGTCGAGTATAAAGAAGGGATTGTGGTTGTGCCCGGTGCTCCCGCGCCTGCTCTCCAGCACCTTTTTCCCGTAGGCCAGCGGCTCGCGGAAGCGCCTGAGCTCGGCCGCCCACCTGCCGAACACGTTTGTCTGGTGCCACCCGGTGCCGGGGAGGGAAAATTCCGCGGACGCGGCCGCGTCGATTGCAATCGCGTCGCTCCCGGTGTTTTGAATTTCGGCGGACCGTTCGATGAGATCGTGCTCTTCGATCACCCGGTACCGCAGCGTGAGCTCAAGCGGGTAGTGCGCGTCTGCAAGAACAATCGCCAGCCGGCTTCCTTCGATTGTATGGCTCTTATACAGAAACGACAGGTCCCTGGTGCCGTCGGCAAACGCCGCCTTCAGGCACGGCTCCTTGAACCGCATCCCCCCCCAGGGCGCGTACTCCTCCCGGGCGATCTCCACGCCCGGATCGTTTGAAGTCCCCTCGCCGGTGAAGCCGGCGGAGAAATCCCCCGGCGTCGCCGACCTGTCACCCCAGCTGATGTGCTTCAGGAGCCCGCGCTCGTCGAAGCCGAAGAGATAACTGCTCGACGTTCCTTCGAGGACAAAAACTTTGCTGGATTCGATATATCGTACCGGCATGGGACCTCCGTACAGGGTGATCGGGATACTCAGATACCAGCGACGCGCGAATATTGCAAGGCAAAAACGGGACAGCGGCCCCATACCGCGCAAAATGCGGGGGGCGATCCCGGGGCCGCGCCCAAAGCGGACAGGCCCGGCCGAAAACCGCCGCTCCCGGGACAGCGGAAGCGTCCGGGTTCTTTATTTTCGGAAAAAAATACCCCGTTTCCGGCTGGGCATCAATCATTATTTCTCCAAAAGAAGGGATATTAGTTGCACTCGGGGGTCAGAGCCGCAGGATCCGCATACCGGGGTCAGAGCCCTCCCTGGTCCGCCGGAATCATGCGCAAAAACGCAGACACGGCCCGGGGTCAGAGCCTCAACACCGTCTGGGCAGGCTCCGTCAGGCAGGCCAGGGGGCGGAGGCGTAAAGACGAACAGCGATCCTTTTCATTTCATGTATTGAAAAGTATTTGCACGCCAGTGCCTCGAAGCGATATACTACATATGAAAACGCCGAACACGCACACAGAATTATAATTCAGAATTTATGGAACTCATACAGCATCGCTCATACGACAACAAGGAACCGCATCCATGTTCAAGCTTCCGGCCATAATCACCTTTGCCGTCTATCTCCTCTTCCTTGTGGGTGTGGGTGTGTATTTCTATCGCCGCACCGCCGGCATCGAGGACTATCTGCTGGGGGGAAGAAAGCTCGGAAAATGGGTCACCGCCATTTCGGCCCAGGCGAGCGACATGAGCGGATGGCTTCTCATGGGGCTGCCGGGCGCGGTCTATCTCGGCGGAATCCCCGCGGTGTGGATCGCCCTGGGGCTTTTCATCGGAACCTGGCTCAACTGGCGCTTCGTGTCTGTCCGGCTCCGTATCTACACCGGGAAGACCGGGGCTCTGACCCTCCCCTCATTTTTCGAGACCCGGTTCCGGGACCCCACGGGCCTGCTCCGGACGGTATCGGCCATAATAATCCTCCTGTTTTTCACGATCTACACGTCATCCGGGCTTGTTGCGTCGGGCAGGCTCTTTGAGGCGATGTTCGGCATCGAGTACCACGCCGCGGTGCTGATAGGCGCCTCGGTGATCGTGGCCTACACCTTTCTCGGCGGGTTTCTGGCGGTTTCCTGGACCGACCTGTTTCAGGGCACGCTGATGTTCATCGCCATTGTGGCGGTACCCGCGGCCGCGTACCATTCCTCGGGCGGATCCGGCGCCGTGGCAACGGCCATGGCGGAACGCGGCATACCCGCGGGCCTCATTCCTCCGGGCCCCCTTCCCCTGCTGGCGGTGGCATCCGCCATGGCATGGGGGCTCGGCTATTTCGGCCAGCCCCACATACTGGCGCGCTTCATGGGAATACGTTCCGCCCGGGAACTTCCCCGGGCGATGGCCATCGCCCTCGTCTGGGTCGCGGTGTCCCTGACCGGGGCGGTGATTGCGGGCCTCCTCGCCATCCCCAGTTTTCCCGGACTCGCGGGGGGCGAACAGGAAAAGGTGTTCATCTATCTTATCGGACGCAATTTCGGCCCCTGGCTCGGCGGGATCATGCTGGCCGCCATTCTCTCGGCCATAATGTCCACAATCGACTCCCAGCTTCTGGTGTCGTCGTCCGCCCTGACCGAGGACTTCTATAAAAAGGTCATCAAAAAAAACGCCGCTGAAAGGGAGCTCGTGCTGATGGGCCGCATCTGCGTGCTCATCATATCCGCCGTGGCCCTGATAATGGCCATGAACCCGGAGAACACTGTGCTGGGCCTGGTGGCGTACGCCTGGGCCGGTTTCGGCGCCGCCTTCGGCCCCCTGGTCCTCTTCTCCCTGTTCAGCAAAAGGACCTCCTGGCGCGCCGCGCTGGCAGGCCTTGTCGCCGGCACCGTGACGCTCATCCTGTGGAAACAGCTCGGCCTGGGCGAGCGGCTTTACGAGATAGTACCGGGATTCCTAGCCAACACGGCCGCCATCCTTGCGGTGAATTACGCCAAGCCCCAGAAGACGAGGATTATCATGGAAGAGTTCCGCTCGGTAAAGGATGAAGCGGGGGAACGATACAAGACAGAGCGGGAATGAGGATCAGCCGGACCACGCCCATTTTATGAAAAAACATCCTCCTGCAGATTGAAGATATCCTCGACAATGTCGACTTTCAACAGCACGAGCCCGCTGTTGTCCCCCTTTCTGCCCACCAGAAGAACGTCTCCCTGATTGATGCCGAGGTCTTTTCGTAATTCCAGCGGTATGGCGATCTGACCACGCTCGCTCACCTTGACGGTGCCGTAAAACTTCTTCTTATTATCCTGTTTTCCAATCATGGAGCAATGTATGGGGCACGTGAATCGAGGTGTCAACGCAAATATGAAAATTATTGCAAATCATATTATTTTTATTAATAAGATAAATAAGATTGACACACATTCCGTATTGCATAAACTATGGGCAGATCATTTTCGGAGGCGAGACAATGAGATACATCTTTCTTATCGCGGGATTGTGGAACAGCATGGGCGCAGTCAACTTCATTCTATTACCCGCAACCATGGCATCGCAGTACGGGTACCGGCAGGGAAACATGTGGGAATATTATTTCATGGGAGGCATCGCAGTCGTGTACGCGCTGATCTATTTCTCATTCTTCAAGAAGGAGCCCTCCCGAGACATGCTGTATCTCGTCTATTTCTTCGCACTGGGAAAAATATGGGTCTTCGCCAGCAATATCTATTGTGTCGCGTATCACAAAATGCCCCCATCACTGGCCGCAGTTCTGGGGGGCGGCAATCTAATAATGGGTCTTTTGTTTATTCTCTATATAATTCTGGCGAAAAGAAAATTCTCAAATATCCGGGAACAGGTGCCCGCTACGGATAAATAGATAATTCCGTGTAGCCGCCTGGAGGAGGATACCATGTGTACGCTGTTCAGCGTTTCAAGAAACAATAAGGTCTTTGCAGCCCTTAACTACGACTGCCATGCAAAAAAAGGCGGAACCATATATTTTCAAAACGCCGGCAGAAAAACCTGCGGCTTTATGCTGACATCCCGTTTCGGCAGGCTTTTCCCTTTCGAAGGCATGAACCAGGATGGATTGTACATTGGACAAACCGCCGTACCGGTGATAAAACGCCGGGCGTCATTCAGAAAACCGTATCTGAGCACTTCCATAATTCCGTCAGTGCTCGAAAAATTCTCCACTGTCGATAGAGCGGTAGATGAGATAACTTCAAGATCCGTTTTTTTTGCTGCACGCTTCGGTTTTGCCATGTTTCATTTCATGATAGCCGACGCCGATGGCGCGTCAGCAATTATCGAATTTATAAACGGAATTCAGGTTGTTCGAAAGAAAGGAGATTACCAGCTCATGACGAATTTTTATGTGACGGACCCTTCAGTTAAATGGAAAAATCATGTTGACGGCTGCGGCGGATATGAGCGGTTCAGGAAAGCTGAATCAAAATTACGATCCACTGACCGCATCACTCACGAAACCTGCGCGGATATCTGCAGGGCCTCGGTTACGCAAAATTTCCGGTATGACGGCAATCTCCTCAATACACTCTGGAGCGGCGTATACGATCTTGCCAACAGGGATTTCCGGCTCTATACCGGAATGAATTACGAGAAACCTTTCCGCATCACGCTCCATGAGGAACTGAAAAAAGGGACGGAAAAAATATCCATGGACGCCATTTGATACCCCCGTCACTCCAGGATCGTGACTCCGCGGGACGAAAAGGAAATCCCCTGCTGCCCCTTCGTGCTGATCATGATCGATTCTATGACAGGCCTGTTTACCGGGGATTTTGACCGCCACCGGACGATGAAGTTGGCCCCGATGCCCCCCCGCCGGTCAGTCTCCCTGATTCCCAGATTGTAGGTCTGCAGCGGCCTGAGAGTCACGGCGGCTTTGTCGACGTATTTCTGCCTGAGGCTCCCTTCGGTGTTGTAATAATTGATGACGTCGATGATGATATGGTTTTTCCTGTCAATGTTGTGTATGCTCAGGGTCACCGCCAGATCGAGGTCCTGCCGCAGGTTGCTGTGGAAAATTGAGGAATAGGCCGGCACGTACACCGTTCCTCCGGACGACAGATCCTCGCACTCGGAAGAGGCCGGCCCCCCGAGACCCATGACGAGCGTCATGACCGATAGGGCGCCAATCATCTTTTTCAAGTTCATTGAATCGCCTCCAGCATGGATTTTTCCGGCGCGCGGCTTCAGCGCGCGGCGTCCGCGAACTCGCTCCCGAGACGCTCCGCCAGGTCGCCAAGCCTCACGGAGTTTTTCACCAGATCCTCCGTGCTCTGCGTGTTGTCCTGCACGATCCGGTTCGTCTCGTCGATGGATTTCAGCACGTCGTTGATCGCGCCTTCCTGCTCCGCCATGGCCATTTCGATCTGCTCCGACTTTTCCCTCACCGCGCCGGTCCTGGCGTTCATCTCGTTTTTCAGCGTCTCCTGACGGTCTATTTCGGTGATCGTCACCGCGGTCCTGTCGCTGAGATCCTGCAGGTGCGAGAGCATGTTCTGGATGAAGCTCACGATATCGTTGATGATCCGGTTGCCGTGGTCCACGTCGTCCCTGTTCTTCATGATCAGGTCGTTCACCTGTTTCAGCTCGCTGGAGGATTTGTCCGCCAGCTTTCCGATCTCGTCAGCCACCACGGCGAACCCGCGCCCCTGATCGCCCGCCCTGGCCGCCTCGATGGCCGCGTTCAGCGAAAGAAGGTTTATCTGGTCGAAAAAGTCCTTCATGATGTCGGTGACGTTGAGGATCCGGTTTGAATTTTCAAGTATCTTCGCGTTGATCTCATCCAGGGTGGACGACGACTCCTTCCCCTGCACCGCCAGCTCCATGAAGGAGGAAAAACGGCCCGATATCTCGTTTCCGTACACCTTCATCGCGTCTATCGATGTAGAGAGGTCCCCGATACTGTGCAGGAGCTCGCTGATCGACGTCCCCTGTTCCTTCGTGGCGCGCGACACGTGTTCGGCGTTGGACGCAATCTCCTCCACCGTGGCGGAAAGCTCTTCCACCGACGCGGCCTGGCTCCTTGCGTTGTCCGAGTACTTGGTGATGACCTGGGAGGTGACGCCGATCGCGTCCCTGAGCTCGTCGGAAGAGCTCCTGATGGTGGCGACGAGGCTGCTGATATACTGGTACTGGTCCCTGCTTTTGTCTGATTCCTCGCTGTTCATGGAGATCGCCCTGTTCAGGAGCCGCGACATTGCCATGGTGATGAAAAAGATAAGCACCAGGCAGATCAGGCCGTCCATGAGGGTGGTCCTGCCGGCCTCGTATATGATGGAATCGGCCGCGTACTGCCTGGTGACGACGAGAAAGTACCCGATGTGCGACGTGACAAAACCGGCGAGCACCACGGTCGAGACATATACCGAACAGAAGAGCACCGTGAATACCATGCATACATACATGAAATGGGCCAGTGAAACCCCGGCGAGGTAGGGCGGCCTCGACACGAATCCGGCCACGATGATCACCGCGGTCATCAGCGAGAGTATCGAACCGGCCAGGACTTCCCTGCCCGTTCTGAGCGCCATAAGGCTGATCAGTGAAATGATTATAGACGGAATCGTGGCGGACAGGAAGGCTATAAACCTATCGCCCCCCACAAAAAACCCCGAAACGGCGAGCAAGACCATCAGCAGTATAAAAAGAACGAGAAGGGTCATCAGAAACTGTGCTTTTCTATACCTGATAAATTCTTTTTTATCGATTTTCTTAAGCCAGAAGCCGTAAAGATTGTCCGTTGTCATGGTTCCACAACTCCATAAACTTGCAGTATAATTATGCACACTACAGTATAAGGCGCCTGCGGATCAATAACAAAATAAGCATGGTCGGCGGCGTGAGGCGCGTGAGAGCAGGGCTGTTCGTAGAGGATATTCGGCCGAACCGGTGTGCGCGAGAGCCGGAAACCGCTTCCCCCGCGCCTCAAGCGATCCAGCCGAACCACCGTCTCCTCCGAATCTTCGCGCATCTGCCGGATGCTTGATGGAGCGGCCCGGCCCCTGAGATGTCAGGCCAGAATTCGCTCCATCGGTCGCCGTTATCTCATTTCACGATCTTCATCAACTCATCCAGCGTCATGGTCCTGGACTCCCGGACCGGGCAGTTTATGCAATCCCCGTTTTTAAATGTCCCCTTCTCAAGTATCTTTCCGGAGCCGTCGTACCGCGCGCCCGCTCCGTTCGGAAGGCCGTTCTCCCAGAGCCCGACGTACCTGGTGCCGTTTTTATGGAAGTAGGTGCCCTGGCCGGAGTATTTATCGTAATTGAAATTACCCTCGTACCTGTCCCCGGTCGGCAGGTACAGCGTGCCCCTGCCGTGCTTCTGCGATTGTTTCCACTGCCCTGTATATTTTTCACCGTGGGAAAAAGTGTATGTCCCGCTTCCCTCCATCATGCCGTTGACGAACTGCCCCTCGTACACATCCCCGCCGGCCCCTATCCACTTTCCGTGACCGTTCTTTTCCCCTTTCACGAACCCTCCTTCATACGTCTCCCCGTCCTGATACTCATAACGCCCCTTTCCCCAGGGGAGGCCGTTTTTGAATTGTCCCGAATATTTTTCACCTGACGCGGACCCGAGCGTGCCTTCCCCCTCAAAATTACCGTTTTTAAACGACCCTTCATACATTACGCCGCTTTTAAATTGAGCCTTCCCTTTTCCGTTTTCGCAGTTTCCCGCAATGCAGGTGAAATCCATGGATGCGCCGGCCTTGACAAGCTTTTCCCGTATGGAAGGAAATCTGCCGGACAGGTCCAGGGCGGTTTGGCCGGTATTGGATTTGACATTGACCTTCGCGCCGTATTTCAGCAGGAGGTCCACGATCATCTCGTTCCCTTTATTCGAAGCGAACATAAGCGGCGTGTATCCTTCCTTGGTTTTGCAGTCAGTAACCGACTTTTTTTGCAGCAGTCTCCCCGTCATTTCGGCGTCGTTTGAATCTACGGCGACGAGGAGCGGCGTTATGCCGTTGTGGTTTGCCAGGTTCGGGTCCGCGCCGTTATCCAGGAGCATTTTCGCGATCTCCCTTTTCCCGGTCGCGAGCGCCGAAATAAGCGGCGTATCGCCGTTGTTGGCCTGCAGGTTCAGGTTCGCTTTCGCCGCCACAAGCGATTTTACGACATTGCCGCGCCCGTTGTACGCGGCGTATATCAGCGGGGTCGCCCCCTGGTTGTCCTTTGCGTTGACGTCGGCGCCGATTTTAACGAGAAGGTCAACGATATCCGCGTATCCCTTCATCGAAGCGAACATCACCGGCGTTGCCCCGGAATTGCTCCTGGCGTTGACATCGGCGCCGGCCCTGCCGAGCGATTCTATTATTTCGAGAAAATTGCTCGTCGCTTCCTTGAAAGGGTCCTCTACGGTTTTTCCCTCGACCGTCATCGTGATGTTTCCGGAATTAAAGCTCCCCTTGTTCGCCGCGATCATGATCGCAGAGTATCCCCCCTCCTTCTCCCTGATGTTGACGTTCGCGCCGGATTTAATCAGATAATTGACGATATCGACCCTCCCGCTGGAGGTGCCGTATATCAGAGGCGTGTAGCCGAGATACCAGAGCACCCCCTGACGCGTGTCCTGCACGTTTATGTCGGCGCCTCCTTCCACGGCCGCTTTGATTTTGTCAATTTTCGCGAAAGGACTGCAGGTTTCATTAAGCAGGTCAATCGTCGGATCCGCGTAGGTCGATATGGTTGAAAAGACGACCAAAAAAAACAACACTGCTCCCATCGCTCCTTTTTTCCGTGTAAACATCGGCAACACCCCCTGATTGTTTTAATCGCCAGAAAACGACACAGGCTTTTTTAAATCAATGAAGAACGACGCGAAACCCGGTGTACTCCTCCCCCTTGAACAACGGCAGGCGGTCACGTATCGCAATGCGGACGTATTTGCCGCTGTTGATGCAGCTTCCGCCGCGCTTGACGCGATAAATCCCTTCAAGAGGGCCTTTCGGATTGTTCACTGGGCTTTGCGCGTAATATTCCTCGTCGTAATAATCCATGACCATTTCCCACACGTTGCCGGTCATGTCGCAAAGCCCCCACGCGTTGGGGCGGGTGAGCCCCACCGGGTGCATCGTAAAATCGGAATTTCCATCGTACCAGGCACAGGCTCCGTCGATCTCGTCCCCCCAGAAATACCTCGTCCCGGAGCCGGCGCGGACCGCGTATTCCCATTCCGCCTCATAGGGGAGGCGCGCCCTTACGTTGAATTTCTCCCCGAATTTCCCGCAAAAATCCACTGCTTCGCCGTGCGACAGGCTGTCAACAGGCATGAGCCCCCCCTTGACGCTGCTGGGGTTTTTTCCGGTGATACCGGCATACTCCTCCTGGGTGACCTCGTATTTGCCGATCCAGAAACCGTCAACTTTCACGCTGTGACGGGGACGTTCGTTCCCGACACCGTCTCCTTCAGCCGAACCCATTAAGAATTCCCCTCCGTCGAGGTAGAGAAACTTCATTGTGCCAATAACCTTACAGAACCGGTTCGTGTCCCAGAGCCCGTCATGGATGACGCTCCCGCCGGCGGCGTACAGGATGCCGCGCCCCTCTCTCATGTTGTCCTTCAGCTCGCCTTCATATTTTTTTCCGTCTGCCCAGAAGAACGTTCCCTTTCCGTTCATCCTGTTGTTTGTATACCGGCCGACGTACCTGTTGCCGTTTTTCCAGCGGAATTCCCCGAAGCCCTGTATGACGTCATTTTCCCATTCTCCCGAGTATCTGTTTCCGTCCGCGTATCGGTAGGTCCCTTTTCCGTGTTTTTTCCTGTTTCTGAACTCGCCGTCATATTTCTCGCCGTTATCCCAGCGAAACGTGCCGGTCCCGTTGTCGCAATCCCCCTTAACGCACCTGTTTGCGGACGCCGGCGATGCCGCGCCGAGCAGCATCAGCACAAGCGGAAAAAGTACCAGTGGAAGCTTCGCTGTATGACTCATTTGCGTACCATCTGTATAAAATCCTTCTAATAACCGATTGAAAGATTCATTTCCTGCAGACTGTTTATCAGACAGGAGCGGAATACATCCGCAATGACAATTAGTGCCACCTTGAGATTCAACATAAATGGTTCCGGCTTTTTCATAACACCTGCGCGGTTAACTCGAATAATCCGAAGTAATTCTGCATAATAAAAACGCCCCCGTCCAGTCAAACGCTGATCGGTCAGAGAATGTCCGGGATTATTTCGCGGTTTTCCTGTATTCGCTCGGTGTGGTCCCGGCGATTTCACGGAACACCCGGTTGAAGGTGCGGACGTCCTCGAAGCCGCACTCCATTGCGATACGCATCACCGTGTCGGACGTGTGCGTCAGCAGATTTTTCGCCTTCTCCACTCGCAGATCATGCAGGTATTCCGCGATCTTTTTTCCCATTACCCTGTTGAAGGCCCGGCTCAGGTGGTCCGGATGCATCCCCACGGCCGCGGCCAGCCCCTCCCGCGAGAGGTCCGATGAGAAGTTCTCGTCGATGAAAGCCCTGGCCTCCATCACCTTCTCCTCCGCGTCCGCGCCCACCGACGCCTTCAGCTTCTCCTCGAGTCTGCGGTACAGCGCGCGGTTGGACCGCGCGAGCCGGTCCCGCAGCCGCTTCATCTCCAGCTGCGCGTAGATTCGCGCCAGGAGCTCCCGCGCGTTGAAGGGCTTGGCGATGTAGTCGGTGGCGCCCCGCTCCAGCCCCTCCGCCTTCATCTGCGGCTCCGACCGCGCGGTCACCAGGATGACAGGCATCCCCTCGTACCGGCCGTCGCCCCGTATGCGTTCCGCAAGCTCGTACCCGTCCATCTCCGGCATCATCACGTCCGCCAGCACAAGGTCCGGGACCTCGTCCGCGGCGCCCAGAAAGTCCATGGCCTCGCGGCCGTTTATTGCCGTGAAGACACGGTATCTGCCTTCCAGTATCGAGCAGAGCAGGCCGCGCATGTCCGCGTTATCCTCCACCACGAGGATCGTCCCGGACTGTTCTCCGGGCGGACAGCCGTCCACCGGACCCGGCGTGTCAGGCGTTTCGCGGGCGATGGGGGCTGAGTCATGGACCGGATTATCGTCCGCAACCGCATCAGGCCGATGCGTGAGCATTTCCGGCTCGATTACATCCTCCGGCGCGGCGCAGGGGATCGAAAGAACGAAGGCAGATCCCTCCCCCTCGCGGCTGGTCACCGAAATGCTCCCGCCATGCAGGTCCATGATCTCCTTCGCCAGTGAGAGCCCGATGCCGGTCCCCCCGTGCTTTCTGGTGGAGGATGAATCCACCTGGTAGAAGCGCTCGAATATCGCCTCCAGCCGGTTTCCGGGAATCCCGATGCCGGTGTCCGTAACGGCGATCTCAGCGGCCTCACCACGTCGGGCGAGCGTGACCGTTATCCGGCCGCCTGCGGGCGTGAACTTGATCGCGTTGGAGAGCAGGTTGAACAGCGCGGTCTCGAAAAGATTCCTGTCTATTCGCGCAACGGGCCGGTCTTCACCGCACCGGCATTCGAGGCCGATCCCCTTCGACGCCGCCGCGGAATGGAACCCGGCGCACACGGTGGCGACAAATTCCGCGAGGTCCGCGGGTTTCCGGCTCACCGACATCCTCCCCGCCTCGATCTTGCTGAAGTCCAGAAGGTTGTTGATGAGCCGCAGGAGCTTTTCCCCGCTGGCGTGGAGCCGCACGAAGAAGTCCCGGTCGATTTTCTGCGTGCCGTCAGCCCGGATCACCGACTCCACCGGCAGAAGGATCAGCGTGAGCGGCGTGCGCAGCTCGTGGGAGATGTTGGCGATGAAGTCGTTCTTGATGCTGTGCAGTTCTTGTAATTTCTCATTCGCGCTGCGCAGCTCTTCAGTACGTTCCATGACGTCCCGCGTCTTTTCGACAAGTTCCAGCTCGAGGCGCTCCCTCAGACGCTTCTCGAACTCCTGCATGGTCCGGTTCTGTTCCGCAAAAAAGAACGTGAGCGAAAGGATCATCCCTCCAAGGGCGTACTGGACGTACTCCATGTCCGGCATGAGGCTGAAGACGCGCAATATCTCCAGCAGAACACCGGCGACAAGGACAAGGTACCCGATATCGACATAGAGATAACCCCACTGCCGGCGCCGAAGGCTGCGTATGATGCTCGCGGTGATGGACGCCGCAACGTACACGATGCAGAGATGCCACGCGATGCGCGGGATCGTCCAGTCACGGATCTCGCCGATCAGCGGGAGCGATACGCCTATGATTGCGAGAAACGCCCAGCATGCGTAATCCGTTCGCCTGATCGTCTCCCTGAATGTCAGCCTCATGAGCAGAAGCAGGGAGCCGCAGCCGGTCATCCCGGCCAGGTATTGCGCCAGATGAAACGGGTACAGGGTGTCGAAAAAATAGTATTTCACCGGCCCCATGCAGAGAAGGTATGCCGCGATGCTGACAGCGGTAACCGCAAACACGACATGCTGGCTGCGCAGGTATTTCGACATGAGGGAAAAAATCGAAAAGTAGAGGCCGATGAATATGTACATGCCGGCAAGGAACAGGTCGATTATGAGGCCTGCCACCACCTTCCGCTGGACCAGGCGAGCGGGACCCACGGCGTATTTCCCCCAGACAAGGCCGCCTGAGTCGGCCAGGTATCCCCGTGTCCGCACCGCGATCACGTTGTTCCCTTCGCGTATCAGCTCCCCGGGCACAACATACACCCGCTGCCGGTCAAAGGCATGGCTTTTCGGATCCCCGATGTCGCCGGTGGCGCCGATCTTTATGCCGTTGAAGTAGGTCTCGTCAACGTCGTTGATTTTTCCGAGCATCACCATGACCGGTTCGTGCGGTGATCCGTGGAATCGCACGCGTATGCGGTACCATGCGATGCCGTCATACCCCGGGTACAGGGACATTATGTTGCCCGGCACCCGGATCGTATTCCACCGCGAATCGTCATGCCCGGGGTCCGCCCAGGCGGCATTGTCGCCAGTCTCGACACGCCAGGGCCCTTCGAGGGAAGTCAACCTGTCCGGCGAAAATTCGAAAATGGGGTCGGATTCCGGGGAAACAGAGGAGTGGGCCGTCACATTCACCGCGATCAGCATCAATGCAAAAAAAATGAATCGCCGCCGGAAAACAGTACGCACGCGATTACCCCGGTTGGTTGCGATGAATTGAAAGCATAAAAACCACTTCTTATAATCGATCAGCGATGAAGAACAATTTTTCAACAATAATTTCATCTATCACGGCGGCCAGGAACGGTTTTGTCTCGGAAAAAAATCCGCCTATTTCAGCCGGATCACCGGCCGTTCCTGCATGAGGCGCTTTCCTGTTTTTAGGTCCAGCACCGAGGCGCAGAGCCATTTGTCCTCGTTGACCATAAAGGAAAGCTCGATTCGGGCGGTCCTCTCCGAGGGAAGATGCGGCGGCGAAAGGTACCCCAGTGTAGGGTCTGATTCATTCAGCGGTATTATCAGCGGCGTCTCCTTCCCGTCATCGCCGACCGAGTGAAGCTCCCCCTTCTCGTCCCAGATGAACTCCTGCCCGAAACCGTGCTTTTTCCCGATCTCGCACACCGAAAGCTTGAATATTTGCTCCGGCTCGCCAAGGGCGCAGGTGGGAACCAGCTGGCGTTTCCAGAATTCCGGAGGCGTGGGGAACGGGGTACCCCTGGGCACGATGACGTTGTATTCCGGCTCGTGCGTTGTGCGATGATGCGTGACGAAGGCGTAATCGTGGGTGATATGGTCGGATTTGTTGATCTTCCCCGCGGCAAAGGCGGCGGCGCCGAAGGCCACGGCGTTAAAGGGCTGCCACGCCCTCACCCGGTCCCTGCCGAATTTTTTTTCCACCAGCGAGTAAAAACCCGGAAGGAGGGTCGACCCGCCCACCAGGAGGACGTCGTCGATATGCCCGCCGCCCGGGCCCGCTTTCCCCTGCCGGGAGGCCACCGAATCCAGAAGATTTTCCGTGAGACTGTAGAGCCCCCGCTCGGCCAGTATCTTTTTCAGGTCGTCCCTGGATACGTCCATGGGACGTTTCAGGTCATCCCTGCTGCACGGCGGGGAAAGCGCATACTGTTCCAGAAGCCCGGAAGGCATCAGAAAAAACGTCTCCACCTCATTGAGAAAAAGCGACTCCTTCACCCTGCACGCCTCGGCCAGCAGCATCCGGTACCACCATCTGATGTCCGGATCGCGGGAGATACGCGCGTAATCGTACCCGAACCTTCTGCAGATTTCCTCCACGATCCATCCGTCCACCACGTTCCCTCCCATGGGAACCCCTTCCTTTGCGGTGATGGCGCATTTGCCGGCATCGCCGGTTTTTTCCTCCATGCGAATAAGCGCGAGATCCAGGGTGCCGGCGCCGAAATCAACCACCAGTATATTTTTGGCCGAATCGAGGCCGAGGCCGTATCCCAGCGCGGCCGCCACCGGCTCGTCGATGGTCTTTACTGAGCGCACGCTGAGGTCCGCGCATACACGCCGGAGTTTCGCCCGGTAGAATTCGTAAAAATCCACGGGAACACAGAAGGTGACCTCCCGTATCTTCGACCTGAGTTTTTTCCCAGCATTGAAAAAGAGCGCCTTCAGGAACACACGGGCCGCGTCCTCCGCGGTGTAGGACCATCGCCCCAGCTTTCCTATTATCTGATAGCTGTTTCTCCCGAGATATGGTTTGAAGAAATTCACGAATCGGGGACTGTACAGGCCGCCGTCTTTTACTATCGCCTCCATGCCGATAAGCCCGCCGGTTTTTCTCTTGAATTTCCGGAAAAGATGCTTCTGCGGGAACCCGAGATACTCTTCCGGATACAGAAGATACAGGCACGACGGAATAGTGTAGGAATCGTCAATTTCCCCGCGTTTATCCGCGCCCCGGCAGATGCCGTCAATTCTGATGATCTCAGGGCTCTGGATAGCCTCGTCCCACTTTGCCAGTACAGTATTGGTGGTGCCCAGGTCCACCGCCACATGTGATCCCCTCATTTCAATCCTCTCCTCTGCCGGTATACATATCTTTCCGTGCTTCGCCTGCATCCACCCTGCTGAGCGAACCCTCGTCCGCATTATCCGCCCTGCTCAGCGCCCCCTGCATGTCCGAAATTTCGGCGCCCGAGAGCCAGCCTCCCTCCACGTCGCCGAGACGCGACTGGATTGCGGCAACAGCTTCACCGATCCTGTTCCTCAGAAACGGATTCAGGCTCCCTTCGGCGAGCCGGGTCAATTTTTCCACGGACCGGACCGTGCCGCAGGTTGCCAGCGCCGAAACCGCGCCGTCCACGATGTCGCCGTCCCCCTGTTCCAGCAGAGAGGCGAGGAATTCGGAAAGCTCCGGGTCCTTCATCTTTTTGCACGCCTCAAGTATACCGAGGCGCAATGACCTCTCCTTTCGTTCTGAAAACAGTTCGATGAAAAGCGGCGAAGCGCGATGATACGCCGCGCCGGCCAGGGCCTGGATCGCGTCGGACAGATGATCTCTGCCGGTTATCCTGCGGTTTTTTATCATGGCGATAAGATGATCGAAACCGCGGTGTTTGAGGTTTATCGCCGCGATGAACTGCAGTTCGGCATTTGAATCATCAAGCAGCGTTACAAGCAGGTCCTCGATTTCCCTGTCAACCGGATAATAAGTAACGAGCATCCTGAGATTGTTCAATCTCACATCATCGACAGAATCATGCCGTATGTTTCTGATATGACTTTCACGGAAATCGCTGTTTTCGAGAATCCTGTCAGCCAGCGCCATGACCCGCTTCATTCCCCGTACTATGTCTGCTGACGCCTCGAATGCATGTTTCGAATAAAAATGAACGCCGTATTTCGACATCTGGAAACACCATGATTCCTGATTCAATTCCATTATCGCAGCGCGTATTTCGTGCCCCAGCAGCGCAATGGCGTGACTCGGATTCATGTTATATGCGACGGTCATGGCGCTGTCAAAGGCGTCATCCTTTGTGCGAAGCACGGACAGATCCACACCCAGATCCGCAAGGCGAATATACCCGTTCCGGGAGATGACATAGAGGCTCCCTTCTGTTTGCAGACTGTACCGTGCGCACAGTTCATAGGCGGTGAGGTTCATCCTGCTGTTATGTAGTTTTGTCCTCCCCGCAAAAACCCTTTTCCCGCCGATTTCACCGATAACGCGCGAAGAGGATAGAATCCCCCCATTGATAAACCCGATGTTCAGCGACTCGGCCGCTTCACGGTATATGCTGTTTTCAGAAACGGCCTTCGCCTTTCTCTTACTGACCGTCATTGCGGAAATCAGAACTATGATGACAAATGCCGTTATAAAAATGTGCTGCGGTTGTAATTCCAAATCTGATCCCCCCCGAATCAAAATTATTGTGCGATGAGGCGGAGCACCGGTCATTCATCGTTCAATTCAGACGGTTCAGCCCCGGGTTCCGTTTCGGCAGCCGGTCCGCACGCATCTTTCACCCTGCTGAGGGCTCCCTTATCCGCGGTCTCGACCCTGCTCAGCGCCCCCTGCGTGTGCGAAAGCTCCGCGGCCGAGAGCCAGCCCCCCTCCACGTCGCCGAGACGCGACTGAATTTCCTCGATGGCGTTTCTGGCAGCTGAGGCGACTTCCTTATAATAGGCGTTTTTTATCACATCCAGTAAAACCTCGACGGTTTCTACGGTGCCGCAGGTTCCCAACGCTTCGATTACCGGAATCTTCACCCCATAGTCGCTTCCGGTTATGTGCTCAAGAAGAAAAGGGCAGAGCTCCGGCGATCCGAATTCCCTGAAGGCTTTGCAGATTTCGGATTTCAGCCGGTAATTCTCTGATTCGGAAAATACTCTTTTCATGACGGGAATGCTCTGCACATGCCTGCCCCATCCAAGAGAAGACACAATAAGAATCTCCCGTTCCACTCCCAGGTCTTTCCGGGTGTTTAGAAGCATGGCAAGATGCTTCATTCCGGTTTCTTTCAGATAGCGGGCGGATTCAATCTGCACATCAATATCCGAATCAGAAATTGTTTTTGCCAGAAGGCCTCTTGTTTCGTCATCCACCGGAAACTGTTTCAGCAGGACATGAAGATTATTCAGCCTCACTCCTGGAACAGGATCGGAAGCGACGTTGGTCATAAGCAATTGCTTTATGTCCGTCGACGATGCGAGCCCACGGCTGATCGAGGCGATCCCGGCGATAAAATCATTCAGCGCATCCGAATTTCTGATTCTGCTCTGCTTGAGGCGGACCTTCATCCATGAATTTGAGATTTCAAAATACGCCGCCTTCCCGGCGATGCGGAGAATGTTTTTTCTGATACCGCTGTTCAGCAGCGAGGTAAGCGTTCCAGGCCGTGACGGTTCCAAAAAAATTTCATTGTCGAATTTCTCGTCCCCTATTGTAAAATCCGCGGCGCCCATGCGTTTCATCAGTCTGCTTTTGGAAGACTCCTTGCATATTTTTATAAAACCGAAATCATCACTGACCAGTGAATGCCGGACATTGAAAAGAAACATGCCGAAATGGTTTGATTCCGAATCAGTTTCCCTTCTGATTTCGATATCAACGCCGTCCACTTTGCCGGATAGCGAGGTTATCCTTCCGTACATGGTAAAGGGCCGCTCGGACATCACCCGGCTTTCGGTTGATTTTAGATTAAAATCATTGCCTGTTTTCAATAGAATCGAGTTGAATCTCTTATCACTTCGATAACTGACGGCCCTTCCTTTTTTAGCCGCTCTTTTCAGCCGTACTGTCCAGAAAATTATCAGGCTGAAAAATGATATGAAAAAAAGAATTCCGGAGAGTCTATCATCCATTATATGTTCCCTGTCTCCATTGAATTAGGCCATCGATTATTAAAAGCACGGTACCGCCGCTTACAGCACAATACGGCGTAAGGTTTTCAAGTTAAACCGGTTAAATTTTGGATACTCGGATTTGCAAAGCGTTACAGATGCACGGACATACCCATATCATACCTGAACCGTATGTCAAGAAACTATAAATCCATTCGGGTGACCTCCCCTTCAATTCAGGAACATCATGAGTCTGATTATTCTGTGGAAAGGGATTGACGGCACCGATGATTCGTGATCCGATATTGCGTAGTGTTCTACACCGCAGCCAATGATCACTCTGAAGGACATACGGCGTTACTGTAACGAAAAGAAGGGAGTCACCGAGGACTTCCCCTTCGACATGAGCACCCTGGTGTTCCGCGTCGGTACGAGGATATTTCTCCTCACCGACATAGATTCCGAAGAACTCGCCATGAATCTCAAGTGCGACCCTTTTCTTTCCCTGGAGCTCCGCCGCCGCTATCCCCAGATCACGCCGGGATATCATATGAACAAGAAACACTGGAACACGGTGCTGGTGGACGGCGCAATCCCCGACGAGGAAGTATATATGCTTATCGACCATTCCTACGAGCTGGTGCTGAAGGGTCTCAAAAAGCCGGAGAGGGAAAGAATACTGGAATCCTGATCCCTGAAACAGCGATAACTATTGCTTTTCCCGCATCAAATATGTACATTTTTATAATTATTTAAGGTAAAGTTAAAAAATCGTGTATAGTTATACATGATTTTGGTTGACAAAATCCAAATATACTATACATTAGTTCAGTATTAATAACAGGAGGGAGTTATGAATGTAAAAAGATACCTCATTACAGTGGCAGCGGTATATGCTGCGTTTCTGGCAATGGATTTCGTAATCCATTCGGTCATTCTGATGCCGGCCTATGCCGCCCTCTCCGCGCTCTGGAGACCGGACATGATGGCCTATATGTGGCTCATGTACCTTACCGGCTGTATCATGACCTTTCTCTTCGTGTACATCTTCATCAAAGGCTACGAGGGGAAGGGCATACTCGAAGGGCTCAGGTTCGGCCTGATCATAGGCCTCTTCATGCAGGTGCCGGGCGTATGGGGACAATTTATGGTCTACCCCATACCTTTTTCGCTGGCGATCCAATGGTTCATTTTCGGGTTTATCGAGTTCGTGGTTGCCGGCGTCATCGCCGCGGCGATTTACAGGCCCAAATGACTTTAACGGCCGGCGCTGATACAGGGCGCCGGCCTTGATTTCGAGTCGCCCGCTCAATTTTCCCCTTTATCGATTAATATAAATCCATGCTTTACTGATACAATGAGAAGAAGGGGGCTCTGACCCCTCCTTTATCAAGCTGTACCGTTCTGGAGGCTCTGACCCCCGAATTTTGTGGCATAATCGCCCATTTTATTAAATCCCTTCTTGACTCTCCCCCTGCTGGAGGCCCCACCTTTTTATCATCAGATTAAAGAGAGGTACTACCATGAAATTCAATAATACCCCGTGGAGCCATCATGGAATCGGAATCGCCATAGCGCTGGCAAATCTCGCGCTGGTTCTGAACGCCGCCTGGTTTTTCCTGTTCATTGCGGAATTTCCGGTGAGCGGATGGCTCTTCTTCAATATCTGCACGCCATCGGTTGCGGTTTTTCTTGCAGGATTCATATTAAAGCGGACAGAGGTGATGGCCTGTTCTGTCCCCCTTCTCGCCTTCTGGGGAGGCGGCGGCCTTTTCCTGTTCGGCTGGCGCGGCACCATGCTTTTCGCCCAGGCGGGACATATCGCCATGGTCTTGGCGGCGGGATACGTGATTTATATCGTTCTGCGCGAAAAGGAGTGGAAAAAAGCGATTACAGGGGCGATATTTGGGTCGGTTGTTCTGGCTGCGGTTTTTCCAGTACAGCAGAGTTACGTACGCGCCCACCCTGAGCTGGTGAAAAAAATGGGCGACCCGGTGTTCCAGAAGCATCTTGGGCCTCAATAGGAGACTGCAATGTTCACCATCGGAGAATTCTCCATCATCACACGCCTTCCGGTAAAGACCCTGCGGTACTATCACGACGAGGGGATTCTGATGCCGGATTACATCGATGAAGACTCCGGGTACCGGTACTACCGTGAATCATCTGCCCGGCGGGCCGCGGTCATCGCGCTGCTCCGTGGTATGAATTTTCCCATCGCGGAGATACGGGTGATACTGTCGGAATTCACCGAGGACGCCCAGATGGTGGACATTCTCCTTTCTCAAAGGGAAAAGATCGAATCAGCCATCGGCAGATTTAAAACAATCAACGCGTCCATCGACGCGATCGTACGGGAAATAAGGAGCAACGAAATGAATGCGGAAAAATACAGTTATAACATCGAAGAAAAAATACTGGAGGATATGATATTCGCGGGGAAGCGCTTCAAAGGGAAGTATTCCGACGTGGGCGGCGTGTTCGGTACCGCCGCGCGGTCGATTGGAAAGTGGATCGCCGGAAAGCCGATGTCGCTGTATCATGACGGCGAATACCGGGAAGGTGACGCGGACATCGAAGCGGGATTCCCAGTTTCAAAAACAGTCCGGACGCCGGACCTGGAATGCAGGATACTCCCGGGCGGAAGGGCCGTCACCCTTATGCATCGCGGACCCTATGAAAAACTGGGGCCGGGCTATACAAAAATTCTCGCCCACCTTGAAACGAAAGGGCTGTCAATGGACCTCCCCACAAGAGAAGTGTATCATAAAGGTCCCGGCGTCTTTTTCAGGGGCAATCCGAATAATTATCTCACGGAGATACAAATTCCCGTAAAACAGGATTAATCAACACGATTCCTCTCCGGCCTCTTCTCTGGCCGGAGAGGAATCTTCTTGACAATGCCGAAAACACCTGCCTATCATATTCCTGCCATAAACCCGCGCCCAAGGAGAACACCATGGCATGGTACAATCGATTTTCAAAATTTTTCCGGAGTGACGCAGCGGCCGGTGACGAAACGGAAGCGGTCGCGCCAAAAAGTATAAAGAAAAAGCACGGAAGCGCACCGGCTGATCCAGCCGCAAAACGCACAAAAAAAAATGAACCGGAAAAAAATGGCAATGAAGACAGGGAGTTACTCCAGGTTCCAAAGGAAAGTTTTTATCGGATAAGGGAGATAATAAAGCCGGAAGAACGTACCCTGAAAAATTACGTGAGTTTTCATTTCTGGGTTGAAAAGAAAAACGAGTACGCCCGTATCCGTGAAAAGGAAAAAATTGACCTCAACGTGTTCGAGGTGCTGGCCGACGGGGCGCGCCCGTCCATCGAGTATTACGTACTGACAATCCTTTCCTGCGTCATCGCCACCACCGGCCTGCTTCAGGGTTCCACGGCCACCATAATCGGCGCCATGATCGTGGCGCCGCTGATGACCCCGATCCTCGCATTCTCTCTCGGCGTAATCTGGGGCGACCTGGCACTTATAAAAACATCGATTTCATCCCTCTTCAAGGGAATAATTATCGCCATCCTCATCTCTGCTGCCATCGCCTACATCGTGCCGGTCCCGATTCTCTCTCAGGAGATAATTTCCCGCACCAGGCCGACCCTCTTCGATATAATTGTCGCCTTCGCCTCGGGCCTCGTGGGCGCCTACGGAAACGCCAATAAAAAGATCGTTTCGACCCTTACCGGAATCGCCATCGCCGTGGCGCTCATGCCGCCGCTTTGCACGATCGGCATCGGCATCGGCAAACTCAATTTGGAAATAACCAGAGGCGCCTCGATTCTTTTTCTCATAAACCTTGTGTGCATCTCCCTGGCCGGCGCCCTGATTTTCTGGATGATGAAAATCCATCCGATAATGGTCGACGCGTCAAAGGTCGCCCGCAGGGCCATGTATCAGATCGTGATCTCCCTGGCGATATTGACAGCCATCTCCATTCCGGTCGGGCTGTACATGATGGACGGCTACAGAATCGCGACATCCATGGAAAACGTGCGCAAGTCGGTGGGCGCAAACCTGCCTGGGTTGCGTGTATTCAATCTCGAAGCGTTCAAGGAAAAGAAGGGGTATCAGCTGAAACTCATTCTCACCGGGCACGATATTCCGGAACGCGGGAAGATCGAGGAAATGAAATCGGAGATACTCAACAAGAATGCGATTCTGCGCGAAATCAGCGTCAGTTTCATCAAAAGCACCGATCTATAAATAACTGTGAGCCGACAAGAGAGACCGGATGTTCAGAATCAGAAGAATTTTCGACGATTCGCTCCCCATTGACAGGCGCGCCATAGGGGAAGTACAGGAGATACTGAAAAGCCAGTTCTCCTCACTGGATCAGGACGATATCGACCTCCTGCCGCGAAGACTCGGAAATCCGATGAAGTACAAATTCCGCACATTCCTTTTCGTCTCCGACACGATCATGGGAAAAGTAAAGGGTTTCGCCCTTGTGCAGCACGAACCCTCCATGAAATTCTGCTACCTCGACTATATCTCAGTAAGCCGGGGCGAGACCAGCGGTGGAATCGGCGGCGCGCTCTACGCCCGGGTCAGGGAGGAGGCTGCCTATCTTAAATGCACCGGAGTGTTTTTCGAATGCCTCCCGGATGACCCGAAATTGTGCGCCGACGCGTCGGTATTATCGCAGAACCGGGCCCGACTGAGATTTTACGAGCACTTCGGCGCCTATCCGATAATCAATACAAAATACGAAACGCCTTTCAGGCCCGGGGAAGACTGCCCGCCCTATCTGGTGTACGATCCTCTTGTAAGGGAAACCGTACTTTCCAGGGACAATGCCAGAGCCGTTGTCAGGGCGATCCTCGAAAGAAATTACGGAAAGTCCTGCCCGCCCGGGTACCTGTCCATGGTAATCGAGTCAATTACAGACGATCCGGTACGTTTGAGACCGCCGAAATATCTGAAGGAACCGGACATCCCCTCGCCCTTTGTCTGCTCTCTTGAAAAAAAAATAGCCCTGGTGGTGAACGATCGTCATGAGATTCACCATGTCAAGGACCGGGGTTACGTCGAGTCGCCGGCACGGATATCGAACATCCTCGAGGGGATACGCGAGATGAAAATTTTCGATCAAATTGAGTCGAGGTCTTTTCCCGAGTCGCACATAACAAAAGTCCACGATAGGAAATTCTTCGAATACTTTAAGCGCATGTGCCTCCAGCTCGAACCGGGAACCTCAGTGTACCCCTATGTGTTTCCGATACGAAACGCGGCACGGCCTCCGATGGACATGCCTCTCCGGGCAGGCTATTACTGCATCGACACCTTTACCCCCCTCAATAGAAACGCCTTTCCGGCCGCAAAAGACGCGGTGGATTGCGCGCTCACCGCGGCCAGGGCTCTGCTCCAGGGATACCGGGGCGCCTACGCCCTGGTAAGGCCTCCGGGCCATCACGCTGAAAAAAAATCTTTCGGCGGTTTCTGCTACCTGAACTCCACGGCCGTCGCCGCGAACTATCTCGCGAAATTCGGGAAGATCGCCGTGATTGACATCGACTATCATCATGGAAACGGAACGCAGGAAATATTCTATGACCGCAGCGACGTGCTGACCATCTCGATCCACGGGCACCCAAATTTCGCCTACCCCTATTTTGCCGGCTTCAGGGACGAAAGGGGGACCGGAGAAGGCAGGGGATTCAACATCAACTTCGCGCTGGGGGAAACGATCGACGGCGAAAAGTACAGAAAGGTCCTTGCTTCCGCGCTCGGCCGCGTCAGAAAATTCAGGCCGGGTTTTCTTGTTATCGCGCTGGGATATGACACCGCCAAAGGCGATCCTACGGGCAGCTGGTCGCTCAGCCCCGCGGATTTCGAAAAGAACGGGTACATGATCGGGTCCATGAGGCTTCCCACGCTGATTGTTCAGGAAGGAGGGTACAGGATACCGACACTGGGCAGAAACGCCGCAGGTTTTTTCAGGGGATTCCGGATGGGGATGGCCCCCTGCTGAGCGCTTTGGATGCCTCTCGCAAAAGCGAAACAGTATAAAAAAAATTCTCTTCATACTTAAATGATTTGAATTTTATTCACTACATGAATGTATTTATAACAACAAAACCATACCATGGAGTAGCGGATGAACATTCATGTGACGGTGTTGCTGACTCTCGCGGTGTTGTTTGCCGGGTGTTCCGAATATCAGGTCGTGGTCTCGAAGGATCCGGGGACCGGCAATCGCAAGATATCGCTGGAGCTGAGTCATAACATCGAAAATTGGGACCCCTTTAAAATGCACATCACCTACGGCAAATACAGCCGGTTGATAAGGGGCGCGGTAATGGACCCCGCTGAAATCTCGTTTACGATCTACGCCATCCCCACCGCAGGCATTATCCAGAAAAAAGCGGCATTTATAATCCATGGCGATGGAGCCCAGGTAAAGGACGGAAAATCATCCCTGTCGGAATACAGCTTAAGCAATGTGACGGTTACCAACAGATATAAAACGCCGACAAACGACATCGCAATCGATTTTACAGGCCCCCAAAGCTTCGGCAGGGAATCGAAAACGGATACCGACTCCATCTCATACAGAATCATCGAAGTGAAGGCACGAATTCCCCGGGACGCCGAAAAGGCGGTGATGCGGGGAAAGGGACTCACCTGTCTTCTCTACACGAGAGACACCCCGGTGATAATAAAAGTCGGCGGC
This sequence comes from Spirochaetota bacterium, assembly GCA_041737965.1. GTDB lineage: Bacteria > Spirochaetota > UBA4802 > UBA4802 > UBA5550 > JAFGJK01. Next base: position 57,434 of record JBGSQT010000028.1, read on the forward strand.
GATCAGTACGAAAAACTGAAAGAGTTCTTTTCAGTTGGACCGGAAAAGACGGATGGCAGGTGACCGCCGGCGTCACTGCCGTGTTATGGACAGTATAATCACATCCTGCGCCGGAACGTCCTGAAAAGGACCGACATTACGAGTCCGCACCTGCGCGATCCTGTCAACAACTTCCATTCCACGGATCACCCGGCCGAACACGCAGTATCCGTACCCCTGCACGCTTCTGTCCCTGTAATTGAGAAAATTATTGTTCACCAGATTGATGAAAAACTGCGCCGTGGCGCTGTGCGGGTCCATGGTCCTGGCCATGGCAATGGTCCCCCTGTCGTTGGGAATCCCGTTATCGGCCTCGTTTGCCACGGGCGGCCCCGTCCTTTTTTCAATCATCCCCGGAAGCAGCCCTCCTCCCTGTACCATGAAATTACCGATGACCCGGTGAAAAATTGTTCCGCGGTAAAACCCGCTGTCGCAGTAGGCGAGAAAATTCCGCACCGTGGCCGGCGCCCTGTCGTTGAAAACCTCGATGGTAACGTCCCCCATGCTGGTCCGCATTGTGACGACAGTGTTGGCCGGATAGAGCGATCCGGCAGCCATGAATATCATGGAAAGGCAGAAAATCACTTTTTTGCACATGACGGTATAACCCTTCACTTAAAAATTATTTCAGGTTTCGACCGGTTATCATCAGCCAGTTTTTCATAATGATGCGGAGGCCGCATCCAAGTCGATTCATGTCGCCAACTGTCGGCCAGTACCTATAAAAGAACAATCCTGATACCGCGTACCACCATGGAGCATAAAAGTCAATAGCTATTCTAAAATACGATAAAAGACAGGCAGACCGGGACAAATGTCTACGACTGTGCGATTCCTGCGGCAATATGGGGAAAACCACTATTGATCAAATAGGGTTACCACTAATTCCAAATTAGTTCCGCGCCTATCCCATCGCCCGCACTAACATCGTATTGTGATCATGCGCACAGGTCCGTATAAGTCGGCGGGCTTCGCCTCATCGGCTAAGCCGCTGTCTTGATAATGGCTGCACCGCACCCGATGAGAATATCAGAGGAGACCCGTTATGGCACAATTCGACTACAACAAGGAAGCCCTGGAAAATCTGAAAATCACCGACACCGCGATTCTGGACCGCCTGGTTGACTTCGGTTCGGCCCGAGAGGCCCATCTGAGGAAAGATCATGCGAAACGGGACAAACGGTTGTCCATGAAAGAGGCAATCGCCGAGTTCGTCAGGGACGGCGACATCGCCACGGACGCCGGTTTTGCATATGTCAGGACGCCCCACCAGGCCTATTTTGAAATCATCAGACAATCGAAAAGAGACCTGCATTTCATCGGATCTCCCAACACGAACCACAGCTATATGATCAATTACGAAGTGTGCAAGTACTCACATAACTCATACGTAGGCGCTGAAATGCGCGGCACCGACCGTAATTATTCAAGGCAGCTCAAAGCCGGAAAAGTGAGGGTGCTTTCTGAATGGAGCCACGGATCGATGGCCCAGGGATTCAAGGCGGCCCAGCTTGGTCTTCCCGGGGTGTTCAGCAAGCAGCTGCTCGCATCAGACATTCTCAGATACAATCCCTACGTGAAGACAATGCAGAATCCCATGCGGAAAGACCCCGACCCTGTCGTTTTCATACCCGCCCTGTATCCGGACGTGACAATAATCCACGTTCACGCTGCGGACAAATACGGCAATGCGAGAATATACGGCCCGGTGGTGAACGATGCGGCCATTGCCGCGGCGGCGCGCAGGGTCATCATAACCGCGGAGGAGATTGTCCCCGAAATCGACATGCGCTACAACAACAAAGGCGTCGTCATCCCCTTCATGTACGTAGACGCGGTGGTGGAGGCCCCCTACTGCGCGGTCCCCGGAAACATGCCGGGCAACTACTACTGGTCACGGCAATGGTGGGAAAAATTCCTTCGATTCGCGACATTGAGCGACGAAAACCTCAAAGAATTCATGGACCACTGGGTAATGGACTGCAAGGACCAATTCGATTTCGTGGAAAAGCTGGGCGGGGCAAAATGGATTGCCAAGGCGAAACGCCTGACCAAAACGGCCGAGTACGACAACGAGGACGACGGCTTCGATTTTTCGTACAAGGAATTCAAACCCGGTGATGATTCCGGAATCTATTACTGAAGATGAGATGAGACAGAGGAGGCAGTCATGACCGCACAAAAACCCGCAAACCCGCTCGAAATGGTCGCATACGTCCTTTCACGGCAGATAAAAGACCACCAGATCGTATATGTCGGCACCGGCCTTCCCATGGTGGCGGCGATACTCGCACGCAGGTCCCATGCGCCGAATATAACCCTTGTGTACGAATCGGGAGGACAGGACCCGATGTCCGGCGACATGCCGTGGTCCGTGGGCGACCCGTTTACCTGGCGCAAATCTCCCATAATCCAGGAGATGCCGTATTCCTTTGCCCAGGCCTGCAACGGGTATGTTGACATCGGTTTTCTCGGGTTTGCCCAGATCGACATGTACGGAAACATCAACACCCACATGATCGGCGACGACTTCCACAATCCAAAATCAAGGCTCACCGGTTCAGGCGGCAACAACGACCTCTCCTCGCTCAATGAAAACATGGTCCTTGTGGGCCTGCAATCGCCCCAGAAATTCGTGAAGAAACTCGACTTTATCACCTCTGTGGGGCACCTTGCGGGAGGCGATTCCCGCCAGAAAGCGGGACTCCTCGGCAAGGGTCCCCTGGCGGTGGTTTCCCCGGCCGCGGTATTCGACTTCGAGCCGTCATCAAAGCGGATGCGGGTAAAGACCCTTAATCCGGGGGTCAACTTCGACCTGTGCCAGCTCGCCTGCGGGTTCGAGCTTATAAAACCTGAAGGCGAAATTCCGGTAACCGAGATGCCGACGCCGGATGTGCTGGAAATTCTTAGAAAAGAGGTCGATCCGCGCGGCGTGTTTACGACGCTGCCCTCATGAAAGTATCGCCGGTTAATGGTTCGGAACCGATACGAACTGTCGCACGGATCAAATCATTACCGGCTTCCCATACTTTAATGCCCCGAATACTTTCTCCTCGGGGTACCGATACAACACCGCAAATTGCTGCCGGCCCGGTGATCGGGCCGGCAGTCCCGCTTTAATAGAGACCGTCCAGGATCGCCCATAATTGTACACAAGAACGATTTCATCGGTTTTTTCCCGTAACCGATTATATTAAATATTTACTTTTTTTATACATCATCATTGACAGAGGAATGTATATTCCATATTCAGGCTCAATATACGATAAAAGGAAAACGGAACAAAGATGAACGAAGTAAAAAGAATAGCGCTTGTGGCCCATGATAACAGGAAAAAAGACCTGATCGAATGGGCCGAATGGAACTGGAACGTGCTTATCAAACATGAGCTCGTGTGCACCGGGACGACAGGGACCATGGTCGAGGAAGCCCTGATAAAAAAAACCGGAAAGCCGGGTAGCGTAAAAATTAGAAAATTGAAATCAGGTCCTCTCGGAGGCGACCAGCAGCTGGGGGCGCTGATAGCCGAAGGAGAAATCGATCTTATTATATTCCTCTGGGACCCGATGGAACCCCATCCGCACGATGTGGACGTAAAGGCGCTTCTGAGGATCTGCGTGCTCTACAATATCCCGTCGGCCTGCAACAGGTCAACCGCCGATTTCATGATCTCATCCCCCCTCTTCAGCCAGAAATACGACCCCGTGACCAGGGACTATACCGGATACATAAAGCGCGGTATCGACATAACCTGACCTGCCCCAGCGCCCCGGGACTTTGTTTTATCCGGCGATATTTACGCCGATAAGATACCCTATCCCGAAGGTGATCGCCGCGGTGACAAGACCGATGACCATCTGCCTGAGACCGGACAGAACGGGATTGCGCCCGGTCATGAGAGTGATCGACGCGCCGATCAGAAACAATCCCGCCGCGCTCAACGACGCGCTGACGACAATCCCCTCGATGCCGGACAAAAACAGGTAAGGGACCACGGGAAAGATCGCGCCTATCGTAAATAGAAAAAAAGAAGTGAACGCCGCCTCCCAGGCTGATCCCCCGAGATCGCCAGGATCGATGCCGAGCTCCTCCCTGGCCAGAGTGTCCAGGGCTGTGCCGGGCGACGAGATGAGCCGTTCAGCCATCCTCTGCGCCTCTTCCTGCGAGATTCCTTTGGCCTGATAGATCAGGGCCAGCTCCTCAATCTCCTCTTCCGGGATTTCATCAAGCTCGTATCTTTCTATGTCCAGCTGGTGGAGGTTCAATTCGCGGGAACTCTGCACCGAAAGCCATTCGCCCAGCGCCATGGAAAGGGCGCCGGCAAGAAGACCGGCCATCCCGGTGAGCAGTATGGTCTTTGACGGGACACCGGCACCCGCCACTCCCATGATAAGACAGAACACCGACACAAGACCGTCGTTTGCGCCGAGCACCGCCGCCCTCAGGGCGTTGCCTCCCGCCCCCTTGTGACGGCCTTCAAATCTCGCAAGATCGCTCCCCTGAAGTCCTCCGGTGCTCCCGGAAAGATACCCGAATATCCGTGCGTGGGAACGCTCGTCCGCCGGCATGTTGGCAGACTCGGCGTCTTCCTGTCCGTCATACCCGGATGCGGCTTTTTTTTCAATGCCCGCGATTGTCGGCAGGATAAAGGAGGTCCCGAGAAGTGACGCGAGCGATCCAAGAATTCTGATCCTCCAACCGGTTTTAAAATTCGGTATTGGCGCCCCCGCTTCATGAAGCTTCCGGGCCCAGAACTCCGCGTGTCTCTTCTCTGTTTCAGCAAGCTTCACGTATACCGAGGCGAGGTCCGGGTTCTTTTCAGCCCTGGCAAGCCGGCTATACAGGGAAATCGCCTCACTTTCTGCCTTGAGGTGTTCCCTGTATCTTTTAATGTCTGCCGGCTCCGCCATTTTCAATCTCCCGGGAATGTTTTTTTGACAACGGTACGATTTCGTCACGATTTCAGAAGCGCCCTGGCAGCGCCTCCGGGCATCAGTTGCTTTTACAGGCCCCGGTCCTTCTGCCGGTCAGCATCTGTTTCATCGTCATACCGTCCACCTCGGAATTGATTATTCCGTCAAGCACCGAACCGTTATACGTTATCGTACCATTGCTCTTAATAAGCCCTTTTTCTGAACGGCATTCCATCACCCAGGAATAGGTGCTCCCCTGCACCTTTGAAGAAATAAGCGTGCAGTCCTCCTTGTCGTCCTTTTGTGGATTCATGCTGCTCCTGGTCAGACAAACCGTATATTGTACCGGAGGCATTTTAAAGGGCATCCCTTTCATTTCAATCTGCATGGTCATCTCCCAGTTCCCTTCCTGCATGTTGACCTCTGACATGGCCGTTACGGCAAAAACCGTCAAAAAGCAGACGGCAATCATACCGATTCTTGCTCTGTTCATATTGTCACTCCTGGCGATTCCTTTTTTTTGGACTGTTGCGTATACATCGCTCAGAATGAAAGTAAACGCAATCCCTTTTCAGATAAATCCTGAACATTTTCACAACAGCACATCCTCATTATTGCAGGGTGCAACAAGCGGCACACGTTAAAAGGCAATTTCCTCCTCAATATCCACCAGTGGATCGTTGAAACACGGCGGGCTTCCTGAAATTTTACCAGATGATTCAATAGAACTCAAAATCGGCGGTGAAACGGCAACTGATATTTTTCTACAACAAGGGGGGATAGCCTTCAGGCGTCATTTAAATGGTATATACCCGATTGCGGTTGAGGGGCGATTCAAAGCGAGGGAAAAACTTATACCGCCACAAAGAAAAGCGCCTCCCGCGGTTTCCGCGGGAGGCGCCTGATTATCTTCTTTTCTGTATACGGCAATTATCTTGAAATGAAAGTTTTCGCGAGCCTCATCCCCACAAAGTCATATCGGAGATGCATGTCGAAATAATGCCGGTGAGTCGTCTTACAATACGTCGTGCCGAACTCGTAAGAGCCCCCTCTCATGACCCTGAAGTCACGCTGGCTCAGGTCCTCACGACCGTCTCCCGTCGTATAGGGATATGACTGATAAAGCGAGCTGGTCCATTCCCATACGTTTCCGGCCATTTCGTAGAGCCCGAAGGGGGTGGGAGGAAAACTTCCGACCGGTGCCGTGCTTTCCATCCAGATGTCCCTTCCGCCCGTGCCGAGAAAATTCGCGTTATCATGATCGATGGAGCCGTTATTTGTGGGATATTCAAACTGTCTCCCGCTCGCCGCGGCGTATTCCCATTCCGCTTCCGTCGGCATTCTGAGTCCCGACCACTCGCAATAGGCGAGTGCGTCGTAAAAACGGATCCCTGCCACCGGCTGATTCTGGCCATTGAAGCCTTCCTCGTACAAGTAAGGCGTTCTATGCCACTGGTCAGCAGATTCAAGAAATTTCGCGAACTGGGCGTTGGTAAGCTCGTACTTTCCAAGCCAGAACCCGTCCATGGTCAGTTTTGCCGTGGGCCGCGCGTCTTCATCGTCCTCGGTGCTTCCCATGGTAAACTCGCCGCCGGGTATCCACACCAGCACATACCCGTCTTTCTGGTTTTTATACCAGTCTCCCGCCTGCGGCGCTCTGCCGCTTTCTGGAGTCCATTCATTGCCGGTCGGAGGAGTCCCTGACCCGCAGGATGAAAAACCGCTGCAGGACATGATAAACATCCCTCCGATCAACAACAGGGCAAAATATTTAATGAATTTTTTCATAGGTACATTCCTTCTATTAGAATTTATAAAATCCCTCTGTGAAATTACCTAACAGTTATTTTATCCTTGCCGCAGACCAGGCTGCGTTCCAGGTAACCGTCGGGGGATCATATATTCCTTCCTTGTAATCTTCCTTGTTTTTCATGCCGTAGGCTTTTCCAGCTCCCGCATCGTTGTTCAATTCACCCTTGAAAAGCACGTATTCAAAGTATGAGAGAGGAAGGCGGAAGTATACGCTTGTCCCCCAGATATACACATCATGAACCCGGATTTCCATGTTTCCGTCCTTGCTGAGGAAAGAAGCGACAAGCTTGGTGGGCCCTTCCTTGCGAAGATTAATTACGCCGTTGAATATGCCCTTCTGAGGCACATCAATACGCCATCTTCCAAGGACATTGGTCGCTTTCCTTTTTGCCTGCCACGGGTAGGTCCCGTTCATGTCGCCGCCGCTCCATACCTGGGTACCCACAATGACATCACCGTTGGCAACACCCTGGTATTTTACGGCAACAGCCTTGCCTGCAACCGCGCCTCGGGCGGTAAATGATACCGTTTTTCCCTCAACTTTCGGGTCTCTGATGGCAGTCGCAGCGCTTCCTTCAAACTGAAGTGTTCCGGCGATATCCTGGAATTCCTGGCTCAGTTTCATGGATTGCTGGACTTTCCCGCTCTTAAGCGCGGTCGCCCATTCCCACTCGCCGCCTACTGCTGCAGGAATGATCCAGAGGCTTATCCTTTCACCCCTTGCCAGCGGGTGCCTGTCAATTTTATCGGGACGCCAGTCATACATATGGAATTCATGCGTAACAACCCTCGTTCCCGGTCTTAACTGCTGAAAGAGAATCGGTCTTAGCTTCAGATTGATATGATCCAGCAGATATGCAGTGATGAGGTTTGCCTTGCTGAAATCGGACTGGAAGATATCAGCATTGAGAAAGGTGATTCTGTCCGTCACATTAAATGCTTCAGCTCTTTCGCTTGCTTCACGAAGCCGCTGTTTGTTGATATCGATACCGTACGCGTGTTTTACGTTGAATTTTCTCACTCCCATAATCACCACGCGTCCGTCGCCGCATCCGAGATCGTAATGGATGTCGTTGGGACCGGCATTCCCCAGTTTCAGCATCGCTTCAACCACTTTGGGATGGGTCGGCTCATAGGGTACATCAAGAGGCCTGTCGGGCAACACTTCGTCGGTCAGACCGGCGATTGCGCACATGGACACAAATAAAAACACCATAGATGCCTTTAAGAGCGGTGTGCGAGTTAAACCCGAAATGAAATTCCGAATTTTCGACATTTGAAATATCCTCCAAAAAAATTTTAGGCATATCCCGGTATGAACCGTTAATGCCTCTAATTCAGAAACTGTATATCCTAACTTTGATTAACGCATAATATGAAATAATCAACTGAAGAAAGACCTCCGGATTTTTCAAGCATTTTATTGTGGAATATGTGAAAATCAGATCAATATATAAGAAGGAAATAATTCTGAATATGTTATAGAATTGTATTATTATTATTTTGCGGTATTTGTCAATGGAATTTTTTATAAACCGCAACCGCAGGAACGCATTTTACATATTGTTGAGAAGAAAATTTTTTTAAAAATATTCGTGGGTCTGCGTCAACAAGTGCTCCGTATCGATCGCCGGCCTCGCGGGAAGCGGGACTATAACCGTCAGGGGTGGTGATGGAAAAACGGATATTTGACGGAAATAAAGAACACTGTAAAGAAACGCATCAGCTTTACGATCACACACCCCTGCCGGGAATAAGGCTATAATTTCAGATTATCCGCAACAAGCTCAGTGACATATTTCACCTCTACATCCATGTTATACCCGGATTTTATTGTATCGAGCTGAAATACGCAATTCTCGCATGCCGTTGCGACGATTTTCGCGCCGGTGGCGTGTATCTGATCCCGTTTTACCTTCCCGCTCTGGATTCGGAACTTCTCGTTGTCCAGAGCGACGAGCCCGCCGCCGCCGCCGCAGCACCAGTTATGCTCGCGGTTAGGGGTCATTTCCCTCACATCCGTGCAGAGTGAACGGAGGATTCGGCGGGGTTCGTCGAAAATACCGCTGTTCCTTCCCAGCTGGCAGGGATCATGGTACGTGACCGGTTCCGTGATTGCACCCTCATTGAGGCGAATCCTTCCCTCTTTCATATATCTGTCTATCAGTTCCACAATGCTGGTGACCTTGAAAGGGAGCTTTCCAAGCATGAATTTCGGTATTCGCGTGGCGGTACCGCACTCAGTTATCACCACTTCCTTCACGCCGAGTCTCTTCGCCTCATCCACAATCCGGTTTGCGATATACTGCGTTTTTTCCGGATCACCCAGGAACGCGCCGAAATTGACAGCCTCAAAAAAGCTGAGCGTCCAGTTCTCTTTCGCGGCGTTTAAAATAACCGCAGGATTGACGATCGAGTGGGCCCCCGCAAGGGCGACATAGAGGATATCGGCACCCTTTTTATCCATCGGGATCAATCCCTTGTTTGACGGGAGTCCGAGCTTTTCCTGAACCTTTATTTCCAGGTCTTCCACCACACTGCGAAAGCCATCCTTGAATTCATCTATGCTCTTCCCTTTTTCAACCGCGGAATCGGCCAGTATCATGAGCTCGTCCGGCGCGGTCTCGTTGCCGATAAGCATGAGTTTCGCCATGGTCATGATGTATGCGGTGTCTATATCGAAAGGACAGTTCACCATGCATCTACGGCATCCGGTGCAGGAGAATGCGGCTTCCCTCAGCTCTTCCATGGAGTTTTCATCCATCTCCCTGGCCTCCCCCCAGTACGGAAAAAGCTTGCCGGAGGGGCGGAAATATTTTTTAAAAATTTTTCTCACCACTTCCGCCCTGCCGACGGGCGAATACTCCCTGCGGGGTATGCCGTAATACACGTGGCACGTGTCGTAGCACAGGCCGCAACGGGTACATAAATCCAGATAATACTGCATCTGCCTGGTGAGACGCGACCGCATCAGCCCTTTTATATTATCCTCTTTTTGAAGGTTCATAGTTATTTCCTCGCCGTGGAATATGAAAAAAACGCGAAAACCGCGTGAATCATCTTGCTGAACGGGAACATCATTATAAAAAGGTTCGCGAAAAATACATGTATCACCATTACCGCGTAATGGGGAGAGTATGATACCATCACCGGCAGTGAAGGTTTAAACGTCAGCAGGCCGACAAAATAACGCCTGTATGCATCCACCGGGACATGCATCGCTCCTATACCAAGACGGTCAACCAGATGAAGGATAGAACCAAATACTACCGACAGGAAAAGTATAATCAGTAAAATATAGTCTTCCGGTATCGAAATATCACGATAGGGAGTCCCAAACCTTCTGAAAAGAAAATAAAGGACACTTATAATTGACACTATCCCCAGCACACCCGCCCCCAGAAAAATTGTATGGGGGATGATCTGGATAAGGCTGACGTCCCATATCAATTCGAGATGGCCCAGCACAAGAAAAAACACCGCGAGATGGAACGTTACGATAAAAAACCAGAAAATCCTGTCTTTCCTGAACGCCGAAGGGACCAAAAAAATATCTTTCGCGATCGCCACTGGTCTTGGAAGATCTTTCGGAAAGAGCCCCATTGTCCCTTTGATTGAAGGGGACACATACACCCTTACGAGCCTGTATGCGAGGCCCGCGAAGAGCATGAAAAACGCCAGATATACCATAGGCACCATAACGAGATATGCAAAAAGATCAAGCATCGGCGGACTCCTTGATTGTATTCATTCACTGGACTGACGCGACAGCGCAGCATTCCCATGAAATTCACTATATCGAAATTCAAAATTTTTTATAAAATATGCCTTCGCGGGGTCACGAAAGGCATATTGAAAACCCGCATCTTATTTTAGCTTCTTGATATAGAATTTTGAAACATCGCCTTTTTCTATCTTGACGATCTCATTTCCGCTCGTTTTTGCCCAAGCGGGAAAATCCGCGTGCGCACCAGGATCCGTCGTCTCTGCGACAAGAACCTGACCCACCTGCATCTCATCTTTTACCTTTTTACTCACTCTCACGACCGGGAGCGGGCATTTTAACCCCTTTAAATCCATTGTGACATCGACTTTGATTTCTTCGCTCATATTCTCTCCTTGATAATAATTAGAATAGTATATCACCAAATAACTGCGGAGCAAGAAAAAAAATCCGCAGTTATCTTTTCATTCAATTTCATCTCACGCCCTGATGGCATTGTCCGGCCAAAACATCAAATAAACAACTGGACCTTGCTGCCCGCAGCTTCTCCCAAAAACTTTGCTACACCGGCGATTTGCATGTTGGGATAATCGATCATCTCTTCCATTTTCATGCCCATGAGATCCATCGACATCTCGCATACGTAGATTTTGACTTCCAGCTCTGCGGCGAGCGCTATCATCTCTTCGAGGGATTGTACGTTTTTTTTCTTCATGATATGCTTCATCATGGCAGTCCCCATCCCCCCCATGTGCATTTTTGACAGCACTACCTTGGATGAGCCTTTTGGGAGCATGAATCCGAACATTTTACCGAAAAGGTCTTTCGCTTTTCCTTTTTTCTTTTTGTCTCTTAAAGCGGGAGTTGCCCAGAAAGTAAAAAACATGACCACTTCCATACCCATCGCGACTGCGCCAGTGGCGATTATAAATGATGCCAAAAGCTTGTCGAGATCTCCGCTGAAAACTACCATGGAAAGCTTATTACCGCTCCCCTTCAGTTCTTCAAGCTCTTGTTTTAATGATTCTAATTGCCTGGCTACGTCCATAACACCTCCGGTTATCAGTATTTAATTATTTTATATAATTAACAATATCTAAAATTATAGTTAATTTGTCAATTATTTCAATTGATATCATATATTTTATTTAATATAATACCAACGTTTACAATCAATCAAACAAATATTGTGGTTATCCTCTCTTGGAATATATGTAAAGAAAAACCATGCGGGATTTCCATCCAACAGCTTGGATATTGTACAATAATATCAACAATGTCATTTATTTTTCAGCTCTCGCCTTTACTATCACAACTTACAATAATTATCTTTTGGAAAAAAATCAATTGCCCATGATACAGCATAGGATATATTAATGCTAAATCCTTAGAATAATGAATAGTCGATGACAGACAAGGAGGGTTTATGAATCACCCGGACGATATATCCAGAAAAGACTTCCTCGCACGCGCCGGAAAAATTATTTCAGGCATTGTCCTGTATGATTCCATGTCCCCATTGTTGAACCTTTCCGCAACCGAGACGGGAACCATTGCAGTTGTGCAGGGAAGGGACCTGGCAAAAAACACCGTCACTCGAATGGCCAGAGAAGCTTTCGACGCCCTCGGTGGAACCGGCGCATTCATCAGGACCGGCATGAACGTGGTAATCAAACCGAATATCGGCTGGAACGCGGCTCCGTCAAGGGCACATAATACCAATCCCGACCTCGTCGAGGCGGTGGCCAGGCTCTGTATTGAACGCGGCGCGAGAGTAAAGATATTCGACCGGCCCTGCGCTCCGGAACGGATGGCGTATCAAAACAGCGGCATCATGTCGGCCGCCCGGAATGCAGGGGCACAAATCGAGTACATGGGAAACAGATACAGAACCGTACCAGTCCCGGCGGGTTTAAACCTCAGGACCCTCCCGGTTTATGAAGACATACTCGACGCGGACTTCGTGATCAACATGCCCATCGCAAAACATCACAGCCTCGCCAGACTGACAATGGCGATGAAGAACCTTATGGGGGTGATCGGGGGCGATCGGGGGGCCTATCACGGGCAAATGGACAGAAACATCGTGGATTTCGTCAAGGCAATCCCGACACACCTTACCATACTCGACGCGACGAGGATACTGACCAATCACGGTCCGGCAAGCGGCACTCCGGCTGACGTCAGATCGCCGAAAACGATCGTGATGGGAACAAATCCGGTGATAGTTGACGCTTTCGGCGCCACCATATTCGGGCTCGATCCCGCCCGTCTCGGGTATCTTACCCACGCTTCACGGGCAGGGATGGGAGAGATAAACGTGCGCAGAATGAATATAATCAGACGAAACGCATGAGGAACCCCCGCTGGACGAAGGTCCGTGCCGCGTCGCAGTTGGCGTTCTGGACGATTTTTATACTCATGATAATCCGCATGAGATTTCCGATGGAGGATACGGCGCCCTATCAGCTCATCCTGCGGATTTCCGCGCACCTCGGGATTTCGGCGTCCATCGGAGCCGGCACATTCTTATGGTCCTTCATCCCCGGATTTATCCTTTTGGCACTGGCGATTCCGCTGGGGAGATACTTCTGCGGCTGGGTCTGTCCGCTGGGGTCGACAATTGACAACACCGCCCGGTTAATATCAACGAAGTCCCAGGGAGCCCAGAAAAAAAAGAATCGCGACGGTACGCGACGATGGAAGTATATCGTCCTTATTATTTGCTTAGCCGCTTCGGCCGCGGGGATACAGCTTTCCGGCATTCTTGACCCCCTATCACTTGCAGTCAGGAGTTTTACGGTACTCTATTCCTATTTCGATTCGTTGATAAAACTGATAGTGCACGGCGTATCGAAAATTCCATTTCTGGAAAGCGGCGCGGACCGTGTTCTTCTGTTGTTAAAGGACGGGTTTCTGGACACCAATGAGATCGCGTTCCAATGGCACGGTGCGGTGTTCGCTTTGTTTCTTATTGTATTGGGGCTTTCATTTTTTTCCACACGCTTCTGGTGCCGATATCTGTGCCCTCTCGGGGCCTGTCACGCGCTGGTATCCAACATCGGTTTTTTCCGAAGAATCGTCGATTTTTCGCGATGCACAAATTGCCTTGCATGTGAACGGGAATGCCCCATGGGAGCGATTCATGAAAAAGGGACCGCGACAGATGAATCAAATTGCATCAAATGCCTGAAATGCCTTACATCGTGCAAGTATGATGCAATACGATTTGGTTTTTCATATCCCTGGAAACAATCCAAACCGGCTGAAAGAATACCGGAGGGAAGGGGTTTTACCAGGAGAGACGTGATGATAACACTGGCTGGTACCGTGATCGCCCTCCCGCTCATGAAAAGCGGAGCGGATGCGGAGAATTCATCGGTAAATCTGATACGTCCTCCCGGCGCCGGCAGTGAAGATGATTTTAAAGGCCTCTGCATCCGGTGCGGCATGTGCATGAAGGTATGCCCGACAAACGGGCTTCATCCTGTACTTTTTGAATCGGGGATCGACGGCGCGTTCACTCCGAAGCTTATTCCAAGAATCGGATGGTGCGAATTGAACTGCAATCTCTGCTCTCAGGTGTGCCCGACAGGGGCATTGAGAAAAGTGGAAATTGATGAACGGGAAAAGCTCATTATAGGCACCGCATACATAATCAGGGACCTCTGCATTCCATACAGCGAGGACAGGGAATGCATCGTATGCGAGGAGATGTGTCCCACAGCCACAAAATCGATCAAATTCACCGAGGAGACGAGAATCCGGCCTGACGGTACCGCCATTACCTTGAAACTCCCTTATGTGCTGGAAAACATCTGCGTCGGCTGCGGCATCTGCGAACACAAGTGCCCGGTCAGGGGAAGCGCGGCGATCCAGGTAAGGCGCCGGAAACACGAACCGAAACCGTGACACAGGCAGGTTGCAATACCGTTACGTTAATTATCATTCCCCCACATAGTCTTCAAGAACCCCTCCCTTCCGGAACCCTTGCGGTACATCAGGTATCTTGCAGGGTTTTTCAGATAGTATTCCTGATGGTACTCCTCGGCTGGATAAAACTCACCTGCTTTAATGATATGCGTTGCCACCGGCTTAGAAAACTTGCCGGATTTATCAAGGGCTTCTTTTGATTTTTCAGCTGTTTCCCTTTGCGATTCAGAATGATAAAATATCGCGGTCCTATACTGCGGCCCCTTATCCGCGAACTGCCCGTTGGGATCTGTCGGATCTATCTGTTTCCAGAATATGTCCAGAATCTGACGGTAGGATATTTTCCCCGGATCAAAGGTGATTTGTATCGCTTCAAAATGGCCAGTATTGCCGGAACAGACCTGTTCATATGTGGGGTCTTTTACCGTTCCGCCTGTATAACCTGATTCTACGCGCATCACTCCTTCAATTTTCTTGAATGGCGATTCCATACACCAAAAACATCCCCCCGCCAATGTTGCAATGTCCTCTTTCTCAGGATCCATTAATTCCTCCCGATACACAACTTAAAATCCAGTTAACCGATGTATAACTATCATCGTACTATAATTAGAGAGTTTTTAAATATACAGAAATTTTGTCTTCGTGTCAATTTACATCGAATCCAATTATTTATTGTCTCAATTATATTATAAATAGTGAGAAAAAAATTATTCTTATTTGGCTCTTGATCGTTTATCAGAATGAACAATAAATTCTAAAGCAAAGGGGTGATTTATGTTTATTCATACAACAATCAACATGAACAAGAATACGAGATTTAAGATCTCACAGGCTTCGAAAATATTGCATAAAACAAAAAGTGAAATCGTGATTATACTAATGAAAAAAATAATGGCGGATCATTCAAGGTTTGTACAATCCAATCAGAGAATAAAGTATCAACGGAGAGGGAATCGGAGTGATTGGTCGCTACTTCATTTAAAAGTATACTCTCGTGATTATGAGTTTTTCCAGGATAGTCGCAAGCTTTTTAAGAGATCGATATCCTTGATACTGGCAATAGCAGTAGATGAATATTATGACTCATTATTTACAGTAACAAATGATAGTTATACATTTGATCAATATGTAATAACTCAAAATTATATCGATAATGCCGTATGTTGGAGAATATATTGGGGAATTCCTTATAACTTGACACATTTAGATCTATAGCAAAGACATTTAAAAAAAGTATTTGAAAATTTTTCAATTATTCCAATACTTTCTCTATGCCAAAATTGAATACTTTTACACGCTTAAAAGAGCAGGAAAAAGACCTGCGGAAAAATATCATAATTGAAGCGGCTGAAAAACAATTTGCGTCAAAACCCTTTGACAAAGTAAGCATGCGCGATATTGCCAGGGAAGCCGGAATCTCTCCCGCATCCATTTACAGACATTTCCCCGACCAGCAATCGCTGTTTATAGAAGCGTTTTCCCGCGGCACCATGGAAATTAAACAGGATTTCGATACTATGATTTTTAAAGATGAAAATGTATCTATTGACAGAGTTGTTGATAGATTCATCGAGTATTTTACCATTAAAGACCAATATTTTAGAATGATGATTAATTTTTTCCTCATTGGGCCGGTGGAAGCAGAGATGTTTAAGCGTCTCACCAACATTGAACGGGCCATGTTGGACCAGTTTGATGAGCTTTTCCGGAAAATGGGAGTTAAAAAAAACATACGATTCCTTTCACAATCCCTTTTTGCATCTCTAACTGGAATTGTTGCTATATTCAGATCTGCACCCGATAAAAGCAGTGAAGAGATATTGCATCATCGGAAACGAATCGCCAAGGTCATGGCTCAGTTATTCGAGAGAGGGATTGAAACTGATTAATCTGCCAATGACGCACGTTCTTATGAGATTTCATGTATAACTATCCATATCAACGGACAAAATAATGGAAACTGACCACATTCAAATGCTTCTCGATATAGGAGAGATGAACAATCTCTTTGTAAAAAGCATCAGCATCGAAGCGTTTCTTCAGAAAATCGTGGAACTTGTTGCGACCCACATGAAAGCGCAGGTCTGTTCAATCTATCTGTATGATGAGACGTCCGAAGAACTCGTTTTAAAATCAACCGTTGGATTAAACCAGGAATCAGTCGATAACATCAGGATGAAGCTTGGTGAAGGGCTTATGGGTCATGCCATGAAGGAAATGCGGGCGGTTTGTGAGAACGTCGGCACTGATAATCCACATTTCAAATATTATCCTGAGACCGGTGAAGAGCATTATAATTGCTATCTCGCCATCCCTATTGTCCGTGGCAATACCAAAATCGGAGTAATGGCGGTACAAAGAGAAAATAACAATTATTTTGGCGAAAGGGATATAATGGCCCTAAGGGCAACAACGTCACAGCTCGCATCAATGATTGAAAACGCGAGGCTGTTGATATCAACACAGGAAGGCGAGGATAAAAAAACCAGGACTATTTCCCTGGATGACATTCGATTCATACCCGGGAAACCCGCCTCATCGGGCTTTGCCTATGAATCAGCCATCATACTTCAACGTCATTCTCTTCCTGAACACATCTCCAGAATCGAGCATCCTCGGAAACTAACCATTGATGATTTTGAAAAAGCGATTAAGAAGACCGAAATCGATCTGGAGCGCCTCCAGACGAAAGTTGAAGAAACTCTTACCGATGCGGCGTCCCTGATTTTTGCATCTCACCTCCTTATTCTCAAAGACCGCGGTTTTACCGGTCAGATGCGCACCCTTATTCAGGAAGGGCTGGACCCCTCACAGGCGGTTCTTAACGTATTCCTGAAGTATCAGGATATATTCATCAAAAGCGAAAATCATCTTATTCGGGAGAAAGTCCAGGACATTGAAGACCTATGCAGACGGATCACCGATAATCTCTTTTCCCGATCCGAGGATACCGATTTGTTTCAACATAGGATTATTATCGCCCGGGAGCTGTATCCCTCCGATTTGTTGATGCTTTCCGTTCAGGGTATCGCCGGCGTGGTGCTTACCAGCGGCGGAGTTACCTCTCATGTGGGCATACTGGCCCGCTCTCTTCGCATACCCATGGTAATCGTAGAGCGCCCAGAGCTTTTACTTGTTCCGCAAAACACAAAGGTGCTGCTTGATGCGGATTTAGGCAATGTTTACGTAAATCCCTCCGGGGAGGTGATTGGAAAATTCCGGGAACAAGAACACGCGAAGAGAGAAATCATTGAGAAAAGTGAAATACTGCTCAAACCGACAATTACAAAAGACGGGGTGACGATCAGATTGATGCTTAACGTAAATTTACTTTCAGACGTCAGGGAGGATGTCATCCCCGCGGTAGACGGGGTCGGTCTCTACAGGACAGAATTCCCCTTTTTGATACGAAACGGGTTTCCTTCCGAGGAGGAACAGTATATCGTTTACAAAAAATTAGTCGATCGCATGAAGGGTAAACCGGTCACGTTCAGGACACTCGATATCGGCGGAGATAAAGTACTCTCATATTACCAGTTCGATAAAGAGGAGAACCCCTTTCTCGGAATGAGATCGATCCGTTTTTCCTTATATCACGAAGATATTTTCTCTCAGCAGATACGGGCGATCCTTCGCGCCGGTGCGGGAATGCCCCTGAAAATCATGTTCCCTATGATTTCATCAATCGATGAATTCCTAAAGTCAAAGGAAATGGTATCCCGCTGCATGGAAGAGCTGTCCGCAAAGGATATTCCATACTGTACTTCCCCGGAAATCGGCCTCATGATCGAAATCCCATCAATCGTGAACCTGATTGAGGATGTTGCTGAAACGGCTGACTTCTTCTCTGTCGGGACCAATGATCTGATTCAGTATACCCTGGCGGTTGACAGAACCAACGAAAAAGTCGCCCATCTTTATCTGCCCCATCATCCTGCAGTGCTGCGATCGCTTGCAAGAATTTCCCGTGCCGCCAGTGAAGCCGGCATTCCGGCCACCATATGCGGCGATATGGCTAACGATGAAAAATACATTCCATTTCTGATCGGATGCGGTTTCCTCAATTTAAGCGTAGACGCAATTTATCTCCCGAGAATAAAAAAAGTCATCATAAACACAACACTTGCTGAAGCGAAAATGCTTGCAGAGGAACTCCTCTCAAAAAAAACTGTTCAAGAGACCAGCGCGGTAATCACGTCCCTGAAATCTTAGACAAACCTACGAATTCGATTTATACGATAAATATCTTATACCGGGAAATAGATAATTTTGGCATATTAATATTGACAAAATGTAAACATTATTTTCACTTGTAAACAGTGTTCGCATTATCTTTCTGATAGTTATACATCAGTGAGGCCTGTATGGATACATTTTTTAATCCCCAATCAATCGCGGTGATAGGAGCATCGAATACCCCCTTCAATCTCGCCGCCACGATCTGCAATATAATGAAATACATGAAATACGAGGGACGCATATACGCGGTCAACAGAAAAGGGGAACAGGTTCATGGATGCCCGGGATACCCCTCGGTTCTGAGTATACCCGATACCGTTGACCTGGCGGTGGTCCTCGTTTCGGCTGCTCACGTGCCCGGCATTGTGCGCCAATGCGGCGAAAAAGGTATAAAGCATCTGATAATTGAAAGTGCCGGGTTTTCTGAAGCAGGAGGGGAAGGCCAGTTTCTTCAGGATGAGATGGAAGAACTTCTTGCCAAATACGGCATGCGGCTCATGGGACCGAACTGTCTCGGCGTACTCAACACTCATAATCGCTTCTGCTGTTTTTACGGTTTTGTTCCGGGAAAGTATGACGGGGGGTTCACCACACCCGGCTCCATCTCCTACGTCATCCAGAGCGGCGGTATCGGCGTACTGGTACTGGATTCGTTCCAGAAAGATCTGGTGACGGTTAACAAGATGGTGAGTATCGGAAATAAATCCGATATCGACGAATCCGATCTTATCGAGTATTTGAGCAGTGACGAATCCACGGAGGCGATCGGGCTGTATCTTGAAAATGTCCGGAACGGGCGGAAATTGATGCGCACGGCCATGGGGGTGAAAAAACCGATCCTCGCTTTCAAGGTGGGGAGAACTTCGGAAGGATCCGCCGCCGCTGCGTCGCATACGGCCGGCATGGCGAACAACGACGCGATCTTCGACAGCGCCTGCCGTCAGTGCGGCATCATACGCCTCAAATCCATCAGTGAGCTCCATTCCCTGCCGAAAATATTTTCAGCCATGCCCCTATTGCGGGGAAAAAGAATAGCGGTCATGACAAATTCCGGAGCGTTCGGAGGCATCGCCGCGGACCTTATCGTAGAAGCCGGCCTTGAAATGGCAAGGCTCTCCCCAACCACGCAGAATCGGCTCGAAAAAGTCGGACAGCTTTTCAACGCAAAAAACCCGGTCGATCTTGGCCCTGCTATGGCCAAACAGACGTTTCTCGACATATTCGACATTCTTCTTTCCGCAGACGAGGTGGACGGTCTTCTGCCTGTCCCCAATGTCTGGCAGGATGTGGTGATAGAGGCTATCATTGAGCTGGTGGCCATGTGCGAAAAATACCGAAAACCGGCGGCAATCTACATCCCCAATGCGATTGACAGAATACTGCAGATAAGGGAACAGTACAAAATACCGGTATTCGAATCGCCGGAGGAGGCCACAAGGGCGCTTGAGGTCTCGTTCCAGCAGCACAATTTTCTGAAAAAAAAGGAGCGTTTCCATGAAGGATATATTAGAGAGAGCGATATCGAAAAAACAGAAAGCCCTGTCGGAGTATGAATCAAAACTCGTTCTCGCCCAAGCAGGCGTTCCGGTCACAAGGGAAAAACTGGCGCGAACTGTTGGGGAGGCGGAACGCTTCGCAGAGGAGATAGGATATCCGGTTGCAATGAAAGGGTGCTCCCACCTCCTCACGCATAAAACCGAACGCGGAGTGATCCGGCTCGGCATTCAATCTCCCGGCGAAGTGGAAGCGGCGTATAACGGCATTCTCGAGTCCGCGGGCGAAATCGACGGCGTACTCGTCCAGGAGATGATACGGGGAAACCGGGAATTCGTCATCGGCCTCACACGTGACCCGCAATTCGGGCCCTGCGTAATGTTCGGCCTCGGAGGAATATTCACCGAAGTCCTGAAAGACGTGAGTTTCAGGATCGCGCCCCTCGGCGAGGACGACGCGCAAGAGATGCTTGACGAGATCAGGTCGAAGGAACTGCTCGACGAATTCAGGGGGAGCCCGGCGGTTGACAGGGACATGCTGATAAAGGCGCTTGTGGGGATCGGCGACCTGGGAATGCGCTTCGATCAGATCGCCGAGATCGACATCAATCCGCTGATCGTCAGCGGCAGCAGGATAGTCGCGGTTGACGGCCTTGTTGTCCTTAACCATAAAACCGACGAATACCGGGCCGCGGTCTGATCGCCCGGTTATTCTTCAGAGACTCATTCTTACGAGCCTTGGCGCCTGCTTTGCGCATTTTTTTGATCGCCTTTCCGCCGTGCTCATTTTATACCGAGTAAACCGGATCACAGGGACCGGATAAATCCGATAAACCGGGAGGAGCGCGACATGCTTCGTGGAGTTCTCTTTGATATGGACGGCGTAATTATCGACAGCGAGCCGTATCATTATGAGATTGAAACCGGACTGTTCGAAACTCTCGGAATTCATCTCTCTGAAAGCGAACGGCTTTCCTTCGTAGGCCTGTCTTCCAGGTCGATGTGGGAGTTGATAAGAGGGCGATACAAACTCCCCCTTTCAGCTGAGTCGCTGGTTGATATGGACCGCCAGAGGAGGATATCCTTTTTCAGATCACTCGATCGAATCGTGCCTATTAAAGGTGTCCCGGAATTACTGCAAATGCTTGCATCGGCGGAAATCACCACCGCTCTTGCCTCCTCGTCGCCGGAAGCGCTGATAGACATCATTATAACGCGGTTGGGTTTCGCCGAGCACTTTGCGGTGAGAGTGAGCGGGGACTCGGTGGCGGCGGGAAAACCGGCTCCTGATATTTTTTTACGCGCAGCGGCAATGCTGGGGCTGGACCCGTCGGAATGCCTGGTGATTGAGGACTCGACACACGGGATAAAGGCGGCGATTTCCGCGGGGATGAAATGCGCCGCGTATATCGGCCCGGGCGAAACCCGCCGGGACGTTTCCGGATCAGACATCACGTTTCACGACTTCACCACTGTGACGCCTGAACTTTTGAAGGGGCTGTTTCGCTGAACCCTTACAGCACCATTCCGGCGAATACGGACGCGTCGGCAACGCCGTCCCGCACAACCTCCCTGCCGTTGACGAATACATGGGCGATGCCGGCGGGACGCATGTTTGTTCGAGTGAGTGTATTGTTATCCCTCACCTCGTCCCAATCGAACACCGTGATGTCCGAGGCAAAACCCTCCCTGATCAAGCCCCGGTTTCTTATTCCGAACCGTTCGGCGGCCGCCCCCGTCATTTTATGGACCGTTTCCTCGATCGTCATGAGCCTGAAATCCCTGGCATACTGGAGGAATCGCGGAAAATTACCGTAACTTGCGGGATTCTGCGCGCCGTCAAGATAGGCGGTGGCGTCGGTCATGAAAAGCGAAGCGGGGTGCCGCATCAGGTCCTTTACATTCTGGAGACTGCTGTAGCGGTGATTCAAAACTTTCGCCCTACCTCCGCTTTTCCGGGCAACGTCAACGAAATTTTCAAACGCCCCCATGCCGCGCCTGTCCGCGATATCCCGCAGGAACATCCCGTTATACTGCAGAAGTTCCGGGTCCCTGGCGTCCAGTATCTGCACGTCGTCATACCCGAATCCGAGAAGAAACACTATAAGCTCCATCTGCCCATGCAGCTTCATCATGGCCCACCGGTCTTCGTACACTCCGGGCCCTCCGGCAAGAAACCATTCCGGCATAAACACATTAATCACCGAGGTGCCGCAGTGGTAGGCGTAGGTATCGAATTTCAGGTCAAGGCCTCCGGATATGCCGGCGTCGATGAGCGATAGCGCGTCACCGCAGGTGTCCCAGGAGCTCGAGCCGACGAATATGAGATGGGAAAGCTGCATCCGCACTCCGGTTTCCCGGGCCAGAGACAGCATATCCTCGATTGCCAGAAGATTGTGCGGTTTTCCGAAAAGCTTCAGCGGATAGGTTCCTGAAATCGAGGAGTAGGCCTTCATGTGCGTGGTCAGCACTTTCCCCTTCCGCCTCACCAGACGGGCCACCTCCTTCAACTCATTACGCGTCGCGAAGATGCCCGGCTCGTACTGGAGCCCAAGTGACACCCCGTACGCGCCCTGGTCCATGGCCTCCTCGAGGAGAGACAGCATTTCGCGCATCTCATCGCCCCTCATGGGGGAGGGATCATTGCCCCTGATTGACATCCTGGTCGTTCCGTGCCCCGCGAGATTCACCATGTTGTGAGACATTCCGATCCGCCTCAGGTGCGTAAAATACTCAGCCATTGTCTCCCAGGTCATTTCATACAGGCCGCCTGTCCGCGACTGAAGCATCGCCCTGAACGGGCTTCTTCTTTTGTATCCGGCGATTCCGAAGCCGCAGTTGCCGGTGACGACCGTGGTGACCCCCTGTTCCGTGAAAGGGGTCCTGAGACCGGGATGCTGTCGGGCCGGCATCTCCCAGTCCATGTGCGAATGGGCGTCGATGATTCCCGGAATCACCGCTTTTCCTTCGCAGTTGATGCTCCTGCCGCCGAACTGTATCTCTTTCGATGTAACCATCTCTATGATGCCGCCGTTTATCATCAGATCCCCGAAATAGGGCGCCCTCCCGGTACCGTCAACTATGAGTCCGTTTTTCAGGAGCACCCTTCCGGGCATGGCGCCGGCAACTGTCATCTTTTCACGGCCCGCCGGAGGCCTTACGGTTACCCAGTTCCGGTTGGCGGGCGGCGCGACATCCGCACTGTCTTCCCCGGAGCACCCCGGAAGCGGCAAGAATGATACAGCTGCGGCGAGCTTCGCGGTATCGCCTATAAAACGGCGCCGTGATACTTTTTTCCGATCGAGGTAGTTGTCGAGTAACATGTCTGCCTCACATGAAGATGAATTTTTTGTGCCGATATTAAGGTAAGAATCATTTGCCGGTCGCTTTTTCACGTCTGAAAGACCGACGCCCCGCATGAGCGGGGCGTCGGTGCATGTTTTACTGCATTTTCATTGAGATGCTTCCAAGTCGCTGGAAGGCCTTCATGACGTTCTGGTTCATCATGTGCTGAGCGAGTTTCATGGATACGTTTTTCATTCTCTCACCCTGGGCTTCATGCTTTTCCTTAAGGTCCTTAAGCTCCTCAGGGAAATCACCGCCTTTTGAATAGAACTCAGGATATTTGGTCTTCATCTCCTTGATTCTCGGCGCCAGCGGTTCAAGCCTGTCGCAAAACTGATTGACGGACGCGGCGACATCGTCCGGGCCCGCGGCCTTTTCAAGGCCCCCGATAAAGGCATCAGTTGCCGTGTACATGTCCCCCATCAGGGACCTGAGATCCTGGTACTTTTGCGCCCCGCATCCAACGATGGCCAGAATCGTCAGGGACAGGACCAGTGCGATTTTTCTCGACATACATTCCTCCGATTGATAATTGATATGTTGCGATGGATAATTCCGCGGGTTACCGCGCGCAACCCTGTTACAATGTTAAATACCACCGCCTTGCGCAATCGTCAAGCAAAAAGGGATTATTCGGCGAAGACGATGGGCGATCCCGGCGGAATTTCAAGGACCTTTCTGATCCTCGCCGTTCGATCCCTCGATTCCACGGCCGAGATGCCGCAGCCGGCAACAGCGGGGCAGACGAAAATATCGCGGTACTGTTCCCCCAGGGTTCCCGGGTCGCGGCGGTTCACGGTCACGATCGGGATCACCCTGTATCGCGCCGAAATCCCCCCCTCCTTCCTTTCGAGAAGGCACTGGAGCACGATGGAGTCCCGCGGGTCAGGCATCTGTTCCGGCATCCTCATTCCGAGATTTTCCCAGGTCTGATTGGAAATGAAATTTCCGAGGCTGTAAAAAATGGCGCAGTTCCTGCCGTCCCTGGAGCGGTACATTTCCGCCTTCTGCAGGACATGGGGATGGTGCCCCACCACCAGATCGGCGCCGTGATCGCAGTATTTCATCAGGAGCTTTCTGTCCCTCTCTCCGGGAAAATACCGGTATTCCTCGCCGAAATGGGCCATCAGCACCACGAAATCGGCGGCCCGGCGAAGCCGGGATATTCCTGCCTTGCAGTTTTTTTCGTCATAGAAATCGTTAATGACGCAATCGTTTCCCTGCGTCGGATTGTTCAGCACCCCGGTGGCAGCGAAAAAACCTATTCGAACCCCCCTGACTCGAATGACGACCCCCCTCCTCGCTTCCGTTCCGCCGACATCGGCCCCCACGAAAGGGATCCCGGACTTTTCAAGACTTCGGACCGTGTGCCGAAAGCCCGGCTCCCCCTGGTCCATGATATGGTTGTTTGCGATGGAAAGAAGCGTGAACCCGGCATCCTTGAGCGCGGCAAGCACTTCAGGCGCGCAGTTAAACACGGTCCCCCTGCTGTCGTACGGGGGAAATATGGGAAATTCCATGTTTCCCGCCGTTATATCGGAATCCGCGAATAACGGCGTTATTTTTTCGAAAAGATAATTGAACCCGCGGTTGCCTCTGTATGCCGCGCCTCCGTCCCGGTGGCGCCTGTAGGCGCAGGAGCGCACCGGACCGTGCATGATTATATCACCGGTAAAGGCGAGGCGAACCCCGGGCTCTGACCCCTTCAGCAGAATCGGCACGAACACGGCGAGAGAGAGGGCGATTATTCCGAAAAACGGCATTTTTTTCAACCGACAACCTCCGAACTTTGACGGTGTCACCCTCATACCACCGCGCCCAACCCGGGGTAAAGCACTTTATCCGGCGTTCAACGCGGCGGTGGGAGATTAAATTTGAGTGGACATTCTTCATAAAACAGGATATTCGGACAGTGAAATACGGCTCAGGATAAAAAATGACGGAACAGGAACAACTTTACAGGCCAATCGCCCCCTGGACCGGAAGACTTGTACTTCCGAAACCTGAGGAGAGAACGCCAGACGGCGGCGTGTTCATCGATGTCGAGAACACTCCCGAATCCCACCGCTCGCTTCTGGGCAAACGATGCCGGCTCACGTGGAAAATGGGGACTGCCTTCAGCCGCATTATCGGCGAACAAACGGCCGATATCAATTTTACCCGGGAGGCCGCTGCAGGGAGTGACCGGGGAACGATCCATCCCGACCGGATAAAAGGCTGGCGGAACGCGTCCCCTCTTGAGACCCTCGCAGGCGCGCGGAAAGAGGACGACGTGAGGGTCTCGCTCAAGGACGTCACCGCTGTATACACTCCCGGCATGGCGATCCTGCAAACCGGAGAAGACCCGCTACAGATAGCAGGCGTACGGATGGCGCTGATTGCATTTCTCGGACAGACCCCCGTTGCGGGGGACAGCTATCCGGTGCGTCACTACAATCCCCGTACGGAAAAATTCGACGGGCCCGCCGGAACGGTGCGTTTCGGCGCGTTCCCTCATGGCGAAAGCCCTGCGTCACCGGAGGCGGCTGCGTGGAAAATCCTATTATCGGAATTGAACGATCACGGATGGTACGTGTTCGGATCGATACAAGACGGGATATTCACCGTTGAGGCGCTTGAGCCCCGGCGTCTTCATCTCCTGAAGCCCACTGAATACCGGTACGATAGCGCCTCATCCCGCGATTTCATCGAACGCGAAGCGCTCACCGGCCGGGTCGGGTCGGCGTTCCGAATCGCCCTGCTGGACTGCACGACGCCGGAGAGGATTACGGCCGGTGACCAGATAAAAACGTCCTCCTTCAGGGAAGGCGATTCAGGCCTTCTGCTCCATCTCGACGGCGGTTTCGCCGACAAGGCCGGTTACGGCTCCCCGGCACGGGAACAGTGGCGCCTGTCCTGTGGATCCGCCTCGGTGAAGCGCGACCCCTTCACCGGGGACCTGCGATGGTCCGTGGTGTACACACCGGTCCTCGGCCCCAACCCCGACGGAATCGCGGCCGGCCCGCACTCATGGCACAGCCTCATGGGCAGGCTTGCAAGCGGCTCGATGTTCCGCGGACCCCTTTTGGATGCGGTGCTTATCGATCCGTCTTTTACGTTTTCATACCGTTTCGGCACGATATCTTTCATGCCCCTGAGGGAGATCGAAAAGGAATTCTTCAAACTAACAGGCATGACGCGATCCGGGTACGGCTCGGACCATGTCCCGTTGAACGGCATGGAGTCCGGGTCGCAGGATATAGCCATGGCGCTGCACTCCCTCTGGTCGAGAATGAAGCAGGCGTATTTTTCCGATAAAAAAATACTCCGATGGACAGGGAAGAACCGGAACACCCCCCAGGCGCTCCTGTTCCATCGCCTGAAACGAATAGTGATACGGTGGGATTCCTGGATCACCCCCTTTATTGTGATCCCGTCGAGATGGAAGCACTATATGCGCTCAATACCGTACCGGAGGGTTACCGGAAAAATCGGGGAGAAGATTGACGGGCTCATCACCTTCAGGACCGCCAGCGCTGCGGGGTTCTTTAAAGCGGCGGCCGGATTATTCATTGATGACGGTTCACGTCTCTGGCTGATCAACACCGGCGGGGGAGATACGCCCGAAAACCGGGGCAAGGGACCAGTACCCGGAGATCAAAATTAATCGTTAATCGCACCCGCAGGAGAGATCGCCCTTTTCCGCCTTGTCAACGGCCTCCCGCCCTTCCCTGAAGGCGAATACCGCGATCCCGAGGCCGCCGGCTGCGTCGATGTAGCCGATGCCGAAGTAAAGATACAGCAGGCTCGACGCCAGAAGAATGACCGAAAGGTAGATGCAGGTGACCGTGCATCTGGCGTCGGCCAACACGGCGTCCGATTCGAGCTCCCTCCCGACCTTCATTTTATTCCGGTACAGGAACCACATGGTAACGAGCGATATCGTGGAGATAACCGCGCCGGCCAGCGTGGTTTCAGGTTTTGAACCGTTAATCAGAATGATGATCGAAGCCACAAAAAGTCCCGCGGCGAGCAGATAAAATGATATACCGGTGATGAGCAGAGCGCGCCGTTCAAAGGCGTCACGCCGCTCAACCGGAGAACGGCGCATGCGGATTATCATGTGGGCCACCCCTATGCCGGATATCACCTCAACATAGCTGTCAATGCCGAACCCGAACAGCGCCAGTGTCTCGTCTTTTACCCCGAAAAAGAGGGAGAAAAAGCCTTCTCCAATGTTGAACACAATGGTGAAAACACTGAGAGCGAAGGCTGTTTTTAATAGTTCAATACCGAGTTTTTTCCCATTTTTCATCGCATATCGATTCCATTTTAAATGTACAAGTCCGAGATGAAGAGAAAATTATATTTCCCCCTGAAAAATCGATTGATGCATCACCTCGACAGGACCGGCACGCACGCCGGAGATTGGGCGTAAAATGGAAACGCCCCTGCCACACCCGCGGTATTGGACCCGAAACGAGGAGTTGTTCGGGTATGACAGGGGCGCCCCAAATCGATTCAATTCATCGGAGGCCCGTAAAGGGCGGAAAAACAAATAAACCGCCGGCAAGGCGGTTTAATGCCATCGCCCTCCCAATTGACGCCTACGAGGTTAGCTGACGGGCTCGGGCTTGGAAGTACCCTTTCCCAAATGGGATTTCGCCCCGATGAATGGTTCCCCCGTATCCGCGATTTAGTGCGGATTTCGGCTGCAAAAAATACTGTAAAACATTACAATTACCCCGTGTATATGTCAAATTTAATTTATTTGACGGACTGTTAAATCATTGAAAAGGATGTGTACTGCTGCGGCAGGAACAGGATGCGTTCAAAACGCGCTCTGGATGATAACAATTGCTCAGAAAAAGATTTGCATTTCCGGTCATAATCGATACATTCCTATCATATCCTATTTTTTGCCGCAGGAAATGCTCCAGTATTCCAGCATCAGGAGGCTCGAGGGATGAATGAACTGAGAACCGAAAAAATCATCAACAGAACACGCTTGGTGTTCGCCACATTTTTCCTTCTCACTGGCATCTCGTCCATTCTGTCCGGTTCGGCGCCGCCGATATATATATCAATCGTGGCTGTTTCATGCGTGTACTACCTCTTAGTGTTCGTCAATCACCTCTTTATCAAACGGCAGAAGGTGCTGAAGAAACTGATTTATTTTTCTATTACCATAGAAGTTTTGATGATCTTTACGGCCAAATACGCGTTTCATTTCGACCCGTTCAACGGATACGGACTCGCGATCAAGGAGCCGGCAACATTTATAGTTTTTTTTCTCATCGGCACGATCAACGGTCTCAGATATAATAAACGCCTTAATATCTATTTCGGTGTATGCGCAATATCCAGTTATCTGGTACTGATCTTTCTCGGGATAACATTCGGGGGCATGTATTTTACATCGAATTCCACGGAGATATTTTTGCCTTCCACCCTGCGGTTCTCGACGGAGTTCGCGAAAATCCTCTTTCTCGGCGCCTTCACCTACTTTCTGCAGCTCATGGCCGGATTTACCACAAATAACGTCGGGAAGCTCGAAGAAGCGAGGGCGGAAGCCGACAGGACAGTGGCAACCGCCACGTTTCTGTTAAACGCGGCGAAAAAAGCCGGCGAAGAACTCTCAACAAGCAGCGACGCGCTTTCTCTTTCCTCCAATAAAATCAGCGACGCCATCGAGGAAAACAGCAGGCTCATCAAGGACATAACCGATATCGCGCAGAATTTTTCAAAAAGCGTGGGCGACATGCGGAAAAAAATCAACATACAGAACGATTCGATCGAACAGAACTTTTCAAAAATCAGGGAGATCTCCGACCTGATGGAAGTCGTGTTCCGGGAAAGCACCGATCAGAGCGAAAAGGCCAGGCAGGCCATTGGGCTCGCGGAAATGAACGAGGCCCATGTCCGCGAGAGCGTCGTATCCATCCGCCAGATGAGGGACAACTCCAAAAAAATCGAGGAGATATCAAAAACGATAAACGAGATTTCCGACCAGACAAACCTCCTCTCCCTGAACGCGGCCATCGAATCCGCCAGGGCCGGGGAATACGGGAAAGGCTTCGCGGTGGTGTCCGACGAAATTTCAAAGCTCGCCGGCAAAAGCAGCGATTCCGCAAAAGAGATATCCAGCATCATTAAAGTCACCGTCAACAACATAGAAACGGTTTCCACCACGGTGGAAGGGATGGCGCAGGGGCTCGATAAAATAATAGAGTACGTAAAGGACAACTCTGATTTCATCCGAAAACTCAAGGAAAAAACGGACAGGGAATTTCACGAAAGCAAAGTCCTCTATGAATCAACGGTGGAGATAGACGCCAACACAAAGGACGTAATCGACCATTTCAACAACCAGACCGAACTGATACTTCAGATACTCGAGTGGATGGAAAAGATGTCGGATATGTCGGAAAAAGTATCGGAACAGCTCAACAGCATGATGATCCTTTCAGCCGCCCTCGGAAACAGCTCCGAGGAAATACGCGAGATTCTGGACCGTGACGGCAGCGAGTGATCGTTTCGGTCTCACTCAGCAGGCACAGTGTCAGCAAGGTTGAAATGATGCCTGTTGAGAGTATTTTCAATTGATGCAACCGAACCATTTACATAAGGATTGCAGCCATGCACTTGTACAGGATCGGGAAAAAAAACGTCTTCTTTTTTGTTCTAGCGGCGTTTTTAATCGGCACAGGCTACGCCTTTTCGGTTGAGGAGCCCTTCCGGGAACTTTCCGAACAATACGGTATAGAATTCAAATATCGTATCGATGACGATTTTTTCCCCTCCTACTGGCGCCGGCCCCCTGTGGACGTTCATGCCGAACCGGTCACCGACAAGGAGATCGAACGCTTCCCACGGCTGATCGCCATGGCCTTTTCAAAGTACCCGGCACAGCTCTTAAAGGACAATCTCAGGGCGGTCTACATCACCAGGACCCTCTACTGCTACGGCGTCCGCTACGGCGCCACCTACTCGAACGGGACCATCTACCTTACGAGCGACGGCCCGGACAGGGGATATTCGGACAATTACCTGATCAGTACGTTCCATCACGAGTTTAGCTCGATCCTGCTCAATAACTATTCGTTTCCCGGCGCACAATGGGTTGCTTCGAATCCGCGCGGCGTCCGATACCGGTATCCCGGAGAAGGCGGGTACCGGGCGCTTGTTGAGGGAACCGGATCGCTCGATGGGAGCGAACCGCTTTACCGCGAGGGATTCGTCAACGATTACGCGGCGTCCCACATGGAGGAGGATTTCAGCGAATTTTCGGCCTGCGTCTTCAGCAATCCGCTCATGATGAAGGAACTGATGCATACCTACCCTGTAATGAAAAACAAATTCGAGGTCTGGATTGAGTTTTTCTCGAAACTCGACAGGAGCTTTACTCGGGAGAAAATTCTGATGAAATGATCGCTTTCGGGTCATTATCCCCGTCGGTACCGCCAGCCTGGTCATTGAAATATTTTGTGAGCAGGACCTGGTTTCCCCTTTTATTGAAAATAACCTCGTCGAAGATGGTGAAGGCCATCGTGAGCCCCCTGCCGTGGGCCAGGCTCTCCATGTCCGCCTTGTTTTTGATAAACTCCATCATCTCGCGATAGTCGAAGCCGTTTCCCTCATCGGTGACTTTGTACTGCACCCTCTCCGGCGTCAGGGAGAATTCGATATAAACTTTTTTCGCCCTGTAGCGGTCGTCCTTCTGCCGATGATGAATGTACTGGATGTAATCGGACTTCATGGTGGCTTCCGTCTTCTCCTTGAAGGAGATGTTGAGGTTGCCGTGTTCGATTGCGTTGAAAATTATTTCTCTGAGCCCGAGCCGCAGGTTGGCAACGTCCTGCCTGTTCAAGTATTTGGGAATGTTAAGCACCAGCCTCTTGCTTATCTCGTCCGCCGCGGTAAGGTAATTCCCGATGGTGAATTTCATCTTTTCCGAATCGATGTATTTCATCAGGGTGTCATCCGCGTAGCCGGCTGCCTTCATAAGTATCTCGCCCCGATCATCGTCCATGCCGATGTTTTCGAGTGACACGGTGTATTCCTTCGGCTCGTTGGTCCCCCTTGACTTCAACATCGTTTTGAATGACACCGGCTTCCCCGTTTCAATGAAACTGAGAACCTTGTCCTGCACGAGGTGCAGAGTGATCTCCTTCTCTTCCGGCTCGATATAGAGAAAATCGTAAAAGCCGGTTTCGTTCAGCCTGTTCCGGTCTATGCTGAGCTGGCTTAATGCGGCGGTATTGGCGGAGAGAATCATGAGGTCGCCGTTCAGCGTGAAAATACAGTCGTTGGTACCTTCGACAAGCCGCCGGTATCTCTCTTCGGATATGCTGATGATCCTGTGGGAACGTTCAACTTCCTTTACGGCGTCTATAAAGCGTTTTGTTACGGTGGACATGAAGAACATCGCCATCATGGTGATGCCGAGGGTGAACCGGGAAAAATATTCATGCGGGAAAAAATCAAAATTGATACCAGTATACACAAAGGATGTGTCGATGATGGCCCCGCCGAAAGCAAGCAGAAGGCCCACTATGGGAAACAGGAGTTCCCGCAGATCCCTGTACTCCAGAATTTCCCTGATTATGACAAACAGGGCGTAAAAGATATAGATTCCAAGCATAAGGTCCCTGAAGTGGTAGAGCGGGCCCTCCATCCCCCTGGCGAAATCAGCCTCGTACTTCAGCCAGGTTTGCTTATGCTGCACCAGCGAAATAAACGAATCTGGGAGGGCAAAGGCCATTACCGTAGTCAGAATCGCGATTCCCAGACCAATGAAAGTGACAAGGCGGTTCAATCGCTTAAAAGCGTCGCTGAATTTGATCAGATAACCGAGGAAGTACGGCAACGCGAAAAGGAAATACACGCCGGAGAGCTGCTCCAATCTGTGGAATTGCACCCCCGTCTCCCTGTCATGAAGCCATCCGCCGATGGACAGGATCATCACCTCACTTGTCACGAACACGAGAGCGCACACGGTGAGGAGCGTAATCGCCAAATAGATTGGCAGCCGGAGGCGGAGATACATGTAGGTATACATGATCACGCCACCCACCAGAATGCCCGCGCATGCGGGTGGAATCAGAAACTGGACCAGTGTGATTTTATGTTCAAACGCAAGCAGCATATTCCGATCATTCTTTACGGACAGGGTTCAGCCCTGTCAGATACATCCTTTTCTGCGCATTATTAGTGCGTGTTGTTCCGTGGTAAAGAAAAAAAACAGAAATATGAAAAAATATCAGATGACACGCTACCCGGACATCATATCTTAAAATACATTTTTTTTGCGTCCAGCACTGCAGCGATGCACACAAACAACGACGCGAAGGCGATTGAATACAGCAGGGATGCCCCGCTGCCGCCGCTCCAGGAGAGAAAGAAGGCCGAGAATATCTGCGTCTTTACTGATGCGGATGCGCCGTTCACCTTTATAAAACAATTTGCGGACAGGATACCTGCCGCCGATGACAAAAAATAAATACCGATGGAGTTCCTCCCTGCGGCGATGACCGGATTAAACCGCAACCGCCGCTCTTTCCCGTCAGCGGCCAGCCGGCAGAGGGCGAGTAACGTCACGGCGATTCCCGCGGTCACCGCGACGTAGCTGGGGGTCCACAAATTTTTATTTATCGGCACCCACCGGTCCAGGATTAAACCGAAACCCGCGGCTGCAATACCGGTTGCGGCGGACAGAAAGGCTGGTATTCGCCCGTCCGCGGCGGATCCGAGATGCCGGCCGGCAAGCAGGCCCAGGAGCATTGTGGACACCGCCGGCACCGTGGAGAGAAGCCCCTCCGGATCAAAACCGGCGGCCGGCCCGTTTTGATACACATGGGGGCCGAACACGACAGAATCAAGGTATCTGCAGAGATTCCCCTCCGGATCGATCCTGCCGGCACCGTACCCGGGCACCGGCACCTGGGTCAGCAACACCCAGTAGAGGACAGGAAGCGCCGCCGCAAGAACCGGCACGAGCAGGCGGGACCGCGAAAGCGAGACGAAAGACACCGCGAGATAACAGAGGGCGATACGCTGCAGCACTCCGGGGAACCTGAGTGTCCCGAAATCGGCATAAGGCCGAAGGTTCAGCGCAAGGCCCAGGGCCAGCAGTATCGCCGTCCGCTTCAGGGTTTTCCGGATCTTTGCCCTTCTGTCCGCCGGATTGATCCCGCCGGGTCCCGTTGAAAATGAAAGCGACACTCCCGCGATGAAGAGAAACAGGGGAAACACGCAATCGGCCGGAGTCAGGCCGTGCCAAGGGACGTGTCGAAGCGGCGGATACACGCATGCCCAGTCACCCTGATTGTTCACGATCAACATGCCGATTATGGTCATGCCCCTGAGCAGGTCCAGCGACGCAAGCCGCTCCTTCATTGTTTCCATGCACGATACCGTGAGTTGCGGCTCAGGACCTGTCAAAGATTTTTTCAGCCTCCCGGAAAAGGCGTGCACATCATCAAATCAGGTCCGGACATGTTCATACGGGAATAATCAGAATTAAAAAAAAAGGCCGGCAGATATCCATCTGTCCGGCCCTGGTTCCTGTCGGGGCGGCAACTAATCTTTGCCGTTAATGCGTTTCATGTATTCCTCGAAGGAATTACGGCCTTCTTTTTCCCAGAAACTTTCGAATTCCTCCCTGTTCCCGCGTATCTCTTCCGGGACCGCATCATCGGACCCCTTTTCACCCTTGCCGTGAAGCTTCATTTTCAGCTTATACTCCCCTCGATCATATCTGTGTCCGTGGCCGAAGCTGCCGAACAGGATCTTGGCGAGCACCACCAGCCCGAAGGCCTGAAAGTAGGTGATTACTCCGAGCCCGAAGAGGCCGGGCATAAGCCAGTTCCAGAGATACATAACGGCAAAGCCGAAAATCAAGGCGAACACAACAGCCGCGCAAATCCCCAGAAGTATTTTCCCCGCCACACGGGCGCCCTTTATCCCGCAATTAAAATGTGAATGTGCCATCTCACTCCTCCTGTTGTAATTGAAAAAATCCGGACATCGACTTGCGGAGATTCGCCATGGCCCTGGACTTCCTCGCCAGAAGCGTCCCCAGGGGAACATGTTTCTCCAGGGCCACCTCACGAAAGCTCCGTCCTTCAAACTCGGTGACGCAGAGTATCTCCTTCTGATCCGGGGAGAGGGCGTCTATCGCCTCAAAGAGCCTTTCACGGATCTCTGCCTTCTCAAACTCCTCCGCCGCCTCATACCTGAGATCGCCGAGAATCCCCGCCACGGTCATTCCGCGACCGGAGGGGATCTCCCGGTCCATTGACTCAGTGTCCCTTTTTCCGCGAAGGACATCGATCACCCTGTTTTTTAACGCCCGGTAGACGTAGGCGCCGTACTTTTCCACCGGTACCGTCAGGTCATCAATGTCAAGAAGTCTCAGCATCACCTCCTGGATTACGTCTTCGCCGTCAAAGTATCCCGCGTCATCCATGATTCTCCTGACGTAAGCCAGCATCCCCGTCCTCTCGGACCTGAAGAATTCGGCAATCGGATGTTCCGCTTTTTTCCTCATCATACATATACAGACGGAAACGGCGCATTTTTATTGCATAGGAAGATAACATTTTTCTGCGGGTTATACGATGAAGCATGAAAACAAGTCGCCGACACTGCAGGAGATTCTATTTCGGCAGATCCAGAATGATCTCATCCAGGGAACGCTTCGGCACATGGTGGACCCCGGAGCCGTCACGGTAATACCTGATGTTTCCGCCTTGTACCGGCTCCATGACCACCGTCTCTTTTGGAACTCCCAGCGCCACGACAAGACAGATTTCATAGCGTTCCGGTATGCCCAGCTCGCCGGAGAGACTTTTTTTGTCTATCGTTCCTATCATGCATCCACCGAGCCCCATTTCTGCGGCCGCCAGAAGGATTGAGTGGGCGCATATTCCGTCGTCCCACCGCACCTGTCCGGAGATCTCCCGGTCGGCGCAGATGATAATAAACGCCGCGGGCCGCTCTCCTTCGTCCGGACCGGGCCAGTCGGTGAGGTAACCGGCCCAGCCGAGATGGGGAAAAATCCGGGCATTGGTTTCGGAATCGCGGGAAAGAACGTAACGCAGCGGCTGAAGGTTTCTCGCCGACGGCGATATTCGGGCGCATTCAACAAGTTCGCGGAGGGTCTCCATTGAAACAGGCCGATCCTGGTAAAAGCGGCGGATGCTCCGGTTTTTTTTCAAAAGATCGATCATTTTCATGGCTATCCCCGATACAGCTACATATACTTCGGCTCCTTGTAGGAATACATGTCGTGCACATGCCCTTCCGCCTGCGCAGATACGGACCTTATTTCAAACCGCAACGCGCCGGAATCGAGATACTCATGTAATTGGCCCATGTTTCTGGCTCCCATATCCTGAAAAGAATGCTTCAGCCCCATGAGCAGATAGGGCACATAATCCTGAAGCGACCCCTTGTCAACGACAGATCCGGATACGCCCTGGGCGACCTTTATTTTCGTGTCCTCCGCGAAATACCTTTTCGACCCTCCGGCCTCCAACGCCTCCTGCGACGCCATGCCGCGGTATTTTTTCAGGCGGACGCCGTTTTCGTAGAAGTATTCCCCGGGCGCCTCATGAGTGCCCGCGAACATCGACCCCATCATCACGCACGACGCCCCGAGGGACAACGCCTTGGATATATGCCCGATGGTGGATATCCCCCCGTCCGCAATGACCGGAACCCCCTGTTTTCTGGAATACGCCGCGGTGCGGTACACCGCCGTGGCCTGGGCCCTGCCGACGGACATCGTCGTCTGGGTGGTGCAGATGGAACCGGGCCCCATCCCTATTCTCAGCGCGTCGGCACCCGCCTTTATCAGGTTTTGGCACTGCTCTTCCGTCACCACGTTTCCGCCGATCACTTCGATCTCCGGAAAACGATGCTTGATGAATTCGATCATTTCGATCTGATACGACGAGTTCCCCTGGGCCGCGTCGATAACGACCACGTTTATCCCGGCCCTGACGAGTTCTTCGAGGCGCTCCCTGGATTCGGGCCTCGTCGATATCGCCCCCCCGACCATGAGCTGTTTTTTGGGGTCCTTGGACGCCATGGGGTATTCCCTGTTCTTCAGCAGGTCATTCCTGCACATGAGGGCCACCAGGTTTCCTTTTTCATCGACGATGGGGAGCTTCCCCTTTTTTGATTCCTTCAGGATGTTGTTCGCCTCGCCGAGGGAGACGCCGACCCTTGCGGTCAGCAGGTCCCGGGTCATCACCAGGGACAGCTTTTTTGAGCGGTCGGATTCGAAATCGATATCCCGGTTCGTGACAATCCCGAGCAGCTTGGAATTCAGCGTCCCCTTTTCGGTTATGGGTATGCCGGAAAAACCGTATCGCTCCTTGATGACGTCAATGTCATGAATGATTTTGTCGGGGGAGAGGACTATGGGCTCGTTGATAAACCCGTTTTCAAAGCGCTTCACCTTTTTTACCTCATCGGCCTGCTCTTCAACGGTGTTATTGTAATGGATGATGCCGATCCCGCCCTGAAGCGCCAGGCCGATGGCCATCTTATGCTCAGTCACCGTGTCCATGGGGCTCGACATCAGCGGACTTTTTATCCTGAGGTTCCTGGTCAGGTTCGACTCGAGGACGACCTCCTCTGGATTGAAATCTATATAACCGGGCAGAATGATGAAATCGTTGTAGGCCAGACCGGTTTCTTTTGTGAATATTTCTTTTGCTGAAAATCCGTCTTTCGGGATCATACTGGGCTCCTATGGTGCGTATCAATTGTGGCGTAGGACCAACCCATGCCGGCAACTTACGCCGGGACAGACCAGGTACTTGAAGGCGTGATGTCAGACACGGGGGAACCTTGCAACAACAAATCCGGATTTATCGGATTTGTTGTTGATTTTTAATGATTCCGTTCTTTTTGTATTTTTGTCAAGTATTTCCGGCGGCTTGGCGCATTATTAGAGGCGGGGACGGATAAATGAAGGAATGTAAACGGCGCGGGTACTGCTGTCAGGACGTGAGGCTTGCCGAATCTCCGGACACTCTCAGGCAGGCATATGAGTTCTGGAGAAAAATGAAAAAAATTGACCCCGGATTTTCCGAAATATACCTTATCCATCCCATGCTGAAGTTTAAATTCGAAAATCAGGAGGAGGACCTTCCGTATCATTACCGGTGCGTGCACTACGGTATTGACGCCGAAGGCCTCCCCGCATGCTCAATTTATCCTTACCGTCCGGCCATGTGCAGGGAATTTCCCTATTACAAGGACGTTCCGCACCTGGACACTGACGGCCCGCTCAGTCCCTACGAAGGATGCGGCTACAACGATCCGGATTAAATGCCCGCGTTGCGGTACTTTTCAGCCAGACTCGTGTTCACATGGACCACGCCCTTGTTCAGGTCCTTCAGGGGATAGGAATCCGTTATGGCAGGCAGCGCGTCAGCATCGGCCTGATTTTTCAGGCAGGTCCCTGCCGGAACATATTTACCGTCGCCGACGGTCACGCCCATCAGGATGCACCCCGGCTCCACTACGCAGTTCTTTCCCACAGTTGACCTGAACACAAGAACTTTCATGCCCACGAAGGTGTCGTTCCCCACGCTGGCTGGCCCGTGTATCTGGACCTGATGAGCCAGGGACACACGGTCCCCGACATATACCGCGTATTTTTTTCCGTCCACCACAACCAGGTTTTTATCGATTCCGTGCCCGTTGTGCTCCGTTTCCAGCGCATGGATGACAACCCCGTCCTGGACGTTTGAGTCGTTCCCCACATACAGGGGCTGTCCCTCATCACCTCGCACCGAGGCAAAAGGCGCGACAAACACCTTTCGGCCGATAATGACGTTCCCAATGACCGCGCCGAGTGGATGAACCCAGGCGGTTTCATCGATGATCGGTGCGAATTCTCTACTTGAAAAATCGGTTACCACATTTTTATGTATCATGATTTTCTCCTATTGATATATGCCGCTCTCCTGATATCCGCCGCCTCCGGTTATTTTTGTCAATATTTTTTGCGCTCACATCAAAGGTGCGCGCACGTATAAAATATTTGACATAATAAAGGATTCATTCATCTATCATATAGTAACGGGTGATCATTAAAGCGTTCCCGTATGCCCGGCATACAGGAGACATCCCCTCCCGGTCCTCCCGGGCGGTTTTTTACATTCAGGGGACAGATTGCGCGATCACACCGGCAAATCGAGCGAACAGGGGACAGAATGGAATTCATAACCGTAAGCAGCCGCCGTTATCTTGACGGGGTTATCGACAGCTATTCCAGCCAGGACAACGAAATCAATAACATACGCAATCTACTCGCGGACAGCGGCCACTGGTGCAGCGCCAGAAGGAGCAGTCCGGCAATCGAATACGTGATCATCGACCTGAAGGACACCGTACCCTTTGACAGTATTGAAATCTATCCATCCCCCAAGGGGACGGACGCGTTTCCGAAGACCTTCCGCATCGAATCAAGCATCGACAAGACCTCATGGGAAATACTGCATGAAGAGAGGAATTACGAGCCGGAGGAAGGTTGTTATCATATCGAATTCCCGCTCATCATAAGCCGGTATGTGAAAATACTGGTTCTGGAATCGAATGCAGCCGAGTTCTTTACCGAAATCGGCCGGATCTGCGTTCTTCTTCGCGGTGTCGAATCAATCGAAGCGAGCAGTAATTCCACAGCGGAAGGGACGGCAGAAAACCTGATTGATCTGAAAGAAGGCGGATTCTGGGAATCCGAACATAAATCGAAGACAGAGACCGAATCCCTCACCATCGACCTCGGCAGGATATTCCAGCTCAACGGCTTCATGATGGCCTCGGCCGATCTTGGTTTTCCGGAACATTTTTTTCTGGAAACCAGCACGGACGGCAACCTGTGGACCCATGTGTTCGAGGAGAAAGAATTCATGGCCCAGGCCTACACCCGCTACATATGGAACATCGAAATAATGCCTGCGCGGTTCGTAAGGCTCGAGATGAAAAACAGGTTATCCGCCAATAAAAAGCATTTTGTCAAGCTTACACGAATCGAAATTTACGTGGCGCCGTCGATCAGGTCCCACACTCACAACATAGGACAGCTGACCCCGTACGCTTCCATATTCCAGCCGGGCATGGTCAAGCTCGCCCGGGACGGCGAAACCACCCCCGGTTCCGCCATCCAGGCGAACGACAGGAGGCTGATCGACGCTTCAACCATTTTTAAAGGCATCGTCAGGCTTGCCGAAGAGGGGGAAAAAGGCCCCGGCCTGGCGGTCCAGGCGTCAGACCCGCGTCTTCAGGAAGCGTCGGAGCTTTCCTACGGCATCGTCCGGCTCTGTTACGACCGCGAAAACAAACCGGGGACGGTCGTGCAGGGGAGCGATTCACGGCTCCAGGAGGCTAACGAAAAATCCTTCGGAATCGTGCGTCTCTGTCCTGACGGCATGTACAACGACAGAACCGTGGTGCAGGGAAACGATTCACGCCTGCAGAAATCGTCGGAAGATGCCTACGGAATCGTCAGGCTGGCCCGCAACGGCGAGAGCACCATGAACTCGGTGGTTCAGGCTGACGACAAACGGCTCAGGGACGCCACCACAAAATCAAAGGGCATCGTCGAATTCGCGGAAGACGGCGAAAACGCGCCCGACGTGGCGGTGCAGGGAAACGACAAACGGCTCAGGGACGCGTCCACAAAATCGAAGGGTATCGTCGAACTCGCAGAAGACGGCGAAGACGCGCCCGACGTGGCGGTCCAGGGAAACGACAGACGGCTGAAAGACGCATCCACAACCGCAAAGGGAATCGTCGAGCTCGCAGAGGACGGCGAAGACGCCCCGAATGTCGCGGTCCAGGGAAACGACAAACGGCTCAGGGACGCGTCCACAACCGCGAAAGGGATTGTTGAGCTCGCAGAAGACGGTGAAACATCGCCCAATGCCGCGGTCCAGGGAAACGACAGACGGCTCAAAGACGCCACCACAACCGCAAAAGGAATCGTCGAGCTCGCAGAGGACGGCGAAACTTCCCCCAATGTCGCGGTTCAGGGAAACGACAAACGGCTCAAAGACGCGTCCACAAAAACGAAGGGTATTGTCGAGCTCGCAGAGGACGGTGAAACTTCGCCCAATGTCGCGGTTCAGGGAAGCGACAAACGGCTCAAAGACGCATCCACAAAAACGAAGGGTATTGTCGAACTCGCCGAAGACGGCGAAGACGCGCCCGACGTGGCGGTCCAGGGAAACGACAGACGGCTCAAAGACGCATCCACGACCGCAAAGGGAATCGTCGAGCTCGCAGAGGACGGCGAAACTTCCCCCAATGTCGCGGTTCAGGGAAACGACAGACGGCTCAAAGACGCGTCCACAACCGCAAAAGGAATCGTCGAGCTCGCGGAAGACGGCGAAACATCGCCCAATGTCGCGGTTCAGGGAAGCGACAGACGGCTCAAAGACGCGAGCCAGGAGAGCAACGGCATCGTTCGTCTGGCCGCGCATAACGAAAAGAGAAGCGGGCGGGTCGTTCAATCGGACGATCCCCGTTTGGAAGATCAGAGGCTCCCCCTGCCGCACGATCACGAGTACGCGCCCCTGTCGCACGATTTTTCAAGCCATTCCGGGACGATACGCGTAAGGGCGGACAAACACGAGACATTTCTTGAAATCACTCCTCCA
The DNA here is from genome assembly GCA_041737965.1 of Spirochaetota bacterium. GTDB lineage: Bacteria > Spirochaetota > UBA4802 > UBA4802 > UBA5550 > JAFGJK01. The sequence goes on from JBGSQT010000028.1 coordinate 98,595, forward strand.
TCGGACAACTCCGCGGTTATTTACGGCCACAATGAATCCGGAGTGAACGGTTCCATCGGCGTCGCAGGAATCGCGGGACTTTTCGACGGAGAGACCGGCGCCTACGGCGTGGTGGGGCACAGCAGGCACGTGGGGGTTCGGGGGCAGTCGTCGGGAAACGACACCGTCAGGGGTTGCGGCATTCTGGGAATTTCACGTTTCGGCGCCGGCGGCGTATTCGCGAGCGAACACGATTACTCTCTCGTGGCGGACGGATTCGGCGCCATTGAAGGATATGACGGCTCACTGAGCCTTCGCGGGAACGGCAAGGCGCTCATGGTCAACGGACAGTCTGTTTTCACCGGACAGCTCAGAATCGGCGCGAAAAAGCGGGAGGACGACCAGGATCACCCGTCCAACATCGCGGAGTTTTTCGAGGTGGACGACCAGGAATTCATCTCTCCGGGCGACCTTCTCGTCGTGCATCCTTCCGGAGGCGGCGTTCTTGCCAGATCAAGGACAGCGTACAACAGAAGCGTCGTGGGAGTGGTGTCCGGAAACCCCGTAATACTCCTCAATAATTCAGGTAAAACTGAAAAAGTTTATCCGGTGGCGCTTTCCGGAAGGGCGCTCTGCAGGGTGGACGCCAGGGAAAAAGCGGTGAAGCCCGGTGACCTCATCGTGACTTCGTCCACTCCCGGCTGCGGCATGCCGGGCGACCTGAATTCATTTGAAAGGATCGGCTGCGTTATCGGAAAGGCGTTGGATTCACTGGATGATGGGACCGGACTGATACCCATATTCATCGCCCACATGTAGAGAAAGATCAGGGGTTGAGCTTCCGTATCAACTCCAGTTCATTTTTATTGAACACCCTTGTCTGATACTTGTTCAGGTCTTTGGCGATGTCTTTGCTGAGATAGGTGATTCTTCTGCAGTATGAATTATTGCCGTATTTGTCCACCCACATCACAACCAGCGATTTTTCGGAATCCCAGGCAATCGCCCCCCTCCCTTTCGACATGTACTCGTTGGTGGAGGGCCCGTATTTTTCCTCGATTTTGTCACGAACTTCTTTAAGAAGCAGATACGGGAATTTCAGCGACACGAAGTAAAGCACCCCCTCGTCCTTCTCGTCGGCACCCCCTTTCCTCTCCTGCCCGCTGTCGCCTTTTTCCATCGCGGTCACGGCCGGATCAATGTAAAAAAAGCCATACTGGTACTCAAGATTTCCGTCCCTGGAGATGATTTCAGTTTTTTCATCCGTAAAGGCGAGTTTGCCCGCTATCCCCTCCTTTGCCTTGCCAAGCGTGACGCCCCACTTCAGGTTTCCATACCCTTCGGGAATTGCGCTTTTCGAGCCGGTGGATTTCTTTTCCGTGCCGCCTTTCTTTTCCTGCGAATACAGGCTTCCGGCAAGAAAAAGAATCAGGGCGATGAAGAGTGTCCGTTTCATTCCGCTACCTCATGGGGTCCGTACTGATATTGTTATCGTTCCTCTTTAGGTATATCGGCACGTTGAAATTCTTACCGTAACGCTTATTTTGCCGATATCAGGAAAAACGGAATCCGTCCGGCATCACGTCCGCCCCTTTTCTATTACAATATTATGTCCCGGGAAAAAAAAATTATTGAAAGAAATGGACATTTATCACTGATTATAAATATAATGACATCAATGACCCGAATATGATTTTTAACGGGCACTGTTGATCTATCAAGCCAAAAAACCGCGTTTCAGGAAGTGCGACGCTGTAAATGAACCATAAGGGAGGGTTTATATGGGTAAAGTTATGGAAGCAAACACCGGGAACTTCGATTCTCTGGTATCGGAAAACGATGTACTGCTCGTTGACTTCTGGGCGCCCTGGTGCGGACCGTGCAGAATGCAGGCCCCGATTCTTGAAAAAATCGCGGATGACGGCGGCGTTACCGCCACTATCGCAAAGCTCAACACAGACGAAAATACGGAAATCGCCCAGAGATTCGGCATCACCTCCATCCCGACGCTCATTCTCTTTAAAAAAGGAGCCGAAGTCGAGCGAATGGTCGGAGTACAGACGGAAGTTCTGCTCAAGAAAAAACTTGCAGGCAACTGACAGACGCGCCCCATGAGGAGCGTAGTCCAGCGGGTCAGCGGCGCTTCAGTCGAAGTGCGGGGAGTGCGGCGCGCCTCAATTGGAGCGGGCATCGTTGCCCTTATTGGCATCGGAAAGGACGATTCACCAGATGACATGGAATATATAGCGTCGAAAATCCTCGGTTTGAGGATTTTCGACGATGAAAACGGCGTGATGAACCTGTCGGTCGCCGATACCGGCGGCGAAGTCCTGCTGGTGTCCCAGTTTACCCTTTTCGGCGACGCGCGAAAAGGCAGGCGCCCGTCCTATTCCGGCGCAATGCCGCCGGAGATGGCCATCCTTCAGTTTGACCGGTTTGTCGGCCTGTTTCGCGGCAAATATGAAAGAGTGCAGACGGGTGAATTCGGGGCCCACATGATGCTTGATCTGGTGAACGACGGTCCGGTGACGATCCTCCTGGACAGCGGGAGGATTTTTTAGGGTCAGAGAATCACCGCCTCCCTCCCCCACAGAAGATACCCCAGAATGTTCGACTCTCCCTCATGGGGACTCACCTTCCCCGATGAAATGAGCCGATTTACGGAATCGGTAAAATCCCCCCCGAGAATCGAAAGTGCCATGGTGACCCTTCTGAACGTTTCCGGGGGGAGAAGATCGAGAAGATAGATGAATGACTTGAGGACCGATTCGTCCTTCATTACTTCACGGATAATATCGTGATCACAGTAAAGGAGTATGTTGGCGATGGACAGATACATGTCGGATTGATGGGGCGAAGGGATTTCTATTCCGGATATCTTTCTCAGCACATCCACCGCCCAGCGGACCGTTTCTTTTGTTTTTATGCTTTTTACGGATTGTTCGATGAAATTAACCGCGAATATCAACGCATAGGGGTTTTCGGGAAGCTTGTTTTTAATCATCTGCCCGGCGTTAAAGTCCGATGCGTATTCCACCAGAGTATTGAAATCCGGGTCGTCATTCAGCAATGATTTCCAGTTGCTGAACTTAGAGCCGTGAATTTTCAATCCAACCAGTGACAGAATTTTGGCCTCAAGACAGCCGTCGTCCTTCAGTATCCGGTAATAAAACGCGAAAAGCTCTTCCGATTGAAACGGGATGAGGGCGCGAAGTATGGATTTTTTCAGCGCGGGGCGATCGCTGTACCCGTCGATCAGTTCGGGAATATACTCCTCCATTGAGAAATACCTGATGATAACGGTATCGTCGTGCGTCAGTATTCCGTTGCCGAGGTTCTGTTTATACAGTTCCCTGTCATGCAGAATATCGAGGTACTTGCAGAGCCGGAGGTAAAGATCGTCAACGATATAATCCCGGATCGATTCTTCCACAGGAGCGTTCTCCTCGGTCTCAAATACGATCTGATCGAGCAATTCTATAAATGAAATCAGAAGCTCATCGGGATACTGCAGGATTTCCGGACCAAAATAGTCGCCCAGCTCAGATGAGAGAAGCCGCGACACCGCCTTGAGGGCGTCATAATTTCCTTTATACGAAGCGATCTCCTTCCTGATGCGTGAAGCGAGATCAACGACGGTATATCTGTCCAGCTTTATGATCTTTTTCATAAAAGAGAAGCCTTCCCAGTTTCAAGACACGTTTTTCGCTGACTCCATCCAGAAGATATTTTTACTTATTTCTGTCGACCATTTTTTTTAAACATTGGGCTCAATGAGCAGATGGAAAAACACATTTTTTTAAATCCTTGACACTGCCGGGACATCGATGCTCCATGCAGAATCACGTATGGGAGATAATAAAATGCTGCCAATTATTGACAACAATATATGTACGCGATGCGGCGCCTGCGTATCCATATGCCCGAAAAAAGTACTGGAGATGACAGACGACGGGGTGACACCGGTTCTTGACGATTGCATTTTATGCAGTCATTGCTATTGCGTCTGCCCGGTGGAAGCGGTCAGCTTCAGTGAAAATGTTCTGAAAAAACCCGCATTCACAACATTCTCCTACAATGAGGAACTCCCCGAACCCGGCGCCATCACCCCCGCGGCGCTGATCAACGACATCCGCTCGAGACGAAGCGCCCGGCAGTTTTCAGACCGCCCGCTCAGCGACGAGGCAATCAGGGATCTGCTTGAATTCGCCGTTACGGCCCCTTCAGGGAGCAACAGGCAGGAGTGGAATTTTACCGTGGTAAACGGCAGGGACAAGGTGTGGAAGACCGCGGGGTCGATAAAGAAATTTTTTGAGAAGATAAACGCAATGGCACGCAATCCGCTGATCCGCTATCTGAGCGTCCCATTTATGGGGACGGCGCTGATCCGGTACTACCGTGACAATTATCAGAGCGTCTGCACGGCCCTTGAAGAGTCTGAAAAGGGGATCGACCGCCTCTTCCACGGCGCGCCTGCGCTTGTCATAGTTCACGGGCCCAGGGAGGGGAGCACCCCGTTTGAGGACGCGCAATTCGCATCGTATAACATGACCCTCCTTGCCCACCACATCGGGATCGGCACCTGCTATATAGGCTATGCCACGAACGCGCTAAACAGGGCCGCAGGAGCAAAGGCTGCCCTGAAGATACCGAAATCGCACAGGATATACACGGTGCTCGCCCTCGGGTACGCAAAAAAGCCGTTCAGGAGGCCCGCATTGAGAAAACCGTTCCCGGTCGATTGGATCTGAGCCGGAACGGCCTGAAATCAAAGATCGTCCCGGACCGAGGACGGAGGCGCCATAACATCAAGGAAGAGGCTCGATGCTTCCTGCACCTTCCATATTCCGTTTGAATTCTTTTTCATCGTCACCGGCCGGGGCATCGAAGCGCCGGCGCACTGGATAAACACCTTGATTCTGTCTTCGGCGATCTCACTGTAACGGTTCCGTGAAAACTGAAACTGAAACGGCGGGGTTACTTCATAGCGGTTCTCGTTTTTCGCTCCGACAACATACGCGAAGGGGACGTGCTTTCTTTCGGGCAATTTCATCCTGTTCAGATGATAATCCAGGGACCTTGCCGGCCTGTACCCCTTGTACACGTTCCCCTCGGAGAGGTTTGACATGTCAAGAGAAAGGGTCATGAACTGAAGACCGAGGTCATTATCATTCACATATGTCATAAAGGCGACCATGAACATCGCGGCGCCGCCTTCCGGCGTGGTGGCGATTCTGTTCCGCAATTCGGTGAATTCCTCCGCGTTAACGGGAAGTTTCTGAATCGTGATCACCGCCCCCGGGCTCTGTGAATAAATGAGATCTCCCGCCAGCAAACCCGCGACCAAAAGACAAACCGTTATTCCGTACTTTATCATCATGATACCCCCGGTAACTCATTTAGTGAATCCATTATACCCCAAATCCGGTGCATGACAAATAAAAAAACGCTTTCGCCCGGGCACTGAATCAAAAATTTTTGAAAGACTTGACGTAACCGGCAGCGGGTACACCATTATCATATTATGATATCGCGCACCCAAACCGGTTGCAGCCGGCCGCAACCAGGCGGAAAAGGCCGGCGATGAGAATACTGCTCGTCCATCCCGCAGGCTCAAACTGGGTCCCCGGAAGAAGGGACATCACCGCGGTGGCGAACAGAATGGCCCCCCTGGGGCTCCTCTCAATCGCCGCATACCTTCGCACGAAGGGCCATGACGTGTCATTGTTCGACTGCCTGGGGCCCTTCGCCCCTGCCCGGCATCAGGATACCATTGGCCGCTTGACGCGCCATGACGCTGATATCGCGGGTTTTTCAGTCACCACATCCGGCTTTTACGACGCCCTCGAAACGGCAGCCGCCCTGAAAGAGTCAAATCCTTCGATAAAAACAGTATTCGGCGGCGTACACGCGTCCGCCATGGGCAGGGACCTCATGCTGCGCTTCCCGGAGATCGACTTCCTCTGCACCGGTGAAGGCGAGGAAACCCTCGCGGGACTCGCCTCGGGGAATCACCCGGGCACGGTTCCCGGTCTTGTCTGGAGAGACGGCGGAAAGGTCGTCGACAACGGCCCCGGCGTGCCGATTGCCGATCTGGATTCTCTCCCCTATCCCGCCTATGACCTGTTGTCCGGGTTTCCGGGGGGCTACAACCTCCCTCTCTTCAGTCATGTCAAGTCGCCCGGGGCCACGATGATCACCAGCAGGGGGTGTCCGTACCAGTGTTCGTATTGCGACAGGTCGGTGTTCAAAAAAAGCTACCGCTACAATTCCGCGGGATACATTTACGAACACATGAGACATCTCCGTACCGGTTACGGCGTCCGGCATCTTAACATATACGACGACCTCTTCACGCTCCACCGCGACCGCATAGAAGAGCTCTGCGGCATGCTCATCCGCAGGCCGCTCGGAATCATGTTCAACTGCGCGGTAAGGGCGGGGCACGCCGACGACGGACTCCTGAAAATGCTCAAGCGGGCCGGATGTCTCATGGTGTCGCTGGGAATCGAATCCGCGGACCAGGAAATGCTGAAGCGCCACAAATCCGGGGTCTCACTCGAAGAAGTCCGGGACACGGTGCGAAGAATACAGCAAAACGGCCTCAGGGCAAAAGGGCTCTTCATGATGGGACTTCCGGGTGAAAACGAAAAATCCATCGCCGCCACCCTCGATTTCGTGCTTTCGCTGGGGCTTGACGACATGAACATGGCGAAGTTCACCCCGTTTCCGGGAGCGCCGATCTGGAAGACGATACGGCAGGAAGGCGATTTCAACGAGGACTGGAGGCTGATGAATTGCCTTAATTTCGTATTCCTCCCCGGCGGGATATCCTCCAGGGAACGTCTTGACGAGCTGTACGGTGAATTTGTGAAAGCGTTTTACATGTCACCGGATTACAGAAAAAAATTCGTCAGGCGGCTTTGGCAGCACCGTCAAAGCATAATGCACCTTCTCCGCCACCTCCCGTCTTTTCTTGAAGCGAAACGGACTTTCGAAGCCAAATGAGTGTTTCAAACAACGCGCATCTCGCGGCTAAACACAAATCCGCGATACCGAAAAAAGATTCTTGACTTTCCCCCCGAACGTTTCGACGATAATTGAATCCGGGAAACATTTCGTTATCATCGGAAGACACATGGTCCGCAATCAGGAGCGCATCCATGAATTTATCCATCGGGAAATCATCCTTTTTAGTATGTCTTGCGGGTTTCTTCGTAATCCTGTCGGCTGCCACAATGCTCATCCGGACCGGCGGCACGAGAAAACCGGCCGTTCATCCCAACCAGCGCGGTTTTAACACCGCCATACTCTGGTTCGAGCTTCTTGAATCCCCCGACGAGGTTTTCATGGTGCTGGGAGACCCCTCCACCCCTCAGGGGATGGAGTTGAGAAGCGCGATGGACGCGCTCAACAAGTATGATTTTCTCTTTATGGCAAGCTACTCGGCGTTGTACGCGGCACTGTTTTTATTTCTCAATACACTGCTCGGGGGGACCAAAGGCCCTCTTGACAGGGCGATTCTGATTTCGGGGGTCGTGCTTTCGGTATTGATGCTCACCGGTGACCTGTTCGAAAATCTCAGGCTCCTGGAACTCACCAGATACGCCGGCATCGGAGAGGTACCTCAGATTTCCATGCTCATGCTAGCGATATGGACTCGGGTAAAATGGTTTTCCATTTTTATCGCAAGCATTCTTTTGGCCGCACAGTATCTCCGATACTTTTCCGCCGGCATATCAGGCGTCACAATGGCGATGCTGTTCGTCGCGCCTTCGGTGGCCGGATTTACCGCGATTTTATTCCCTGGAATAGGCTTCCTTCTTGAGGCGGGAAGCAACGTCCTCGGCGCAGGATGGATCGCGGCGATAATACACGCCTTTGCGGTATTTTTAAAAAGGAAAGGCTCCTCTTCAGCCTCTTCCTGAATGCGTTTTTATCCGGCACAATACAGTGAGCCGGGTACTCGAAACCCGAAAGGTATAAAATCCCTTGTCCTTGAACGACAATATTTGTATGTTATATTTGATAAAACAATCTGAAATGAGGGAATTTATGAAAAACATATTTATGTTCGCTGCAGTTATTACAGGCTTCTTTCTTCTTTCAATCCAATCCGGGTGCGTGCGGCAGACCCAGGAACCGATGAAGACACTCACCTGGCCGAATGGAGACAAGTATACCGGTTTCACTTCAAGCGGCCAGAAACACGGGTACGGGGTGTATTCATGGAAAAACGGGTCTGAATACAAAGGGTTCTGGAAAATGGACAAAAGGGAAGGTGAAGGGACCATGAAATGGCCCAACAACGACATATACACGGGAGACTTTAAGGACAATAATCGCCATGGAAAAGGGGAGATGAAATGGGCCGACGGCACCACTTATTCCGGAGACTGGGTAAACGACAAGATGGAAGGAACGGGAATATACACCGATAAGGCGGGGAACAGGTACGAAGGGGAGTGGAAAAACGACAAGAAGAACGGAACAGGAACCATGACATGGGACGATGGGTCGAAATACGAAGGAGAATGGAAGAACAGCCTTCGATGGGGCCAGGGCACCATGACCGGATCCGACGGGAATCTTGAAAAAGGAAAATTCATCAACGATATCTTTGTCGGCAAATAATCCGCGCACTGGCCGGTCTGCGCAATCGATCACACTTCAATAATTCGATAACCGGGGAGCGGGGCGTGTGCAGCATCCCCCCGGTCAATCGAATCCGGAGCCTCGGACCCAATCGCCTTTTGCGCGGCGGGAATACGAAAGAGGCCATCCTTTTATGTAAATTAATTGACAGAAGCGGCACATGCGAAGAGACTGAAAAAGTGCTGAAAAATTCGGTGATGCGCATGTTCAATCAGGTGATTTTTTTTTACCCGGGCACTCATACACAAGAGCAAGGAACCCATCATGGAAAAATACAAAGAAGAATTCATTCTGTTTATGGTCAAATGCGGCGTGCTCGCGTTCGGTGATTTCATCACCAAAAGCGGAAGGAACACCCCGTTCTTTATCAACACGGGCAAATATGAAACAGGCTCCCAGATCGCAAGACTCGGAGAGTTTTACGCCAGGGCGATCCACGAAAATCTGGGGGAAGACTGCGACGTACTCTTCGGCCCTGCCTACAAGGGGATTCCCCTTGTCGTCGCCGCGGCGGTTTCGTTCCATCAGCTTTACGGCCGGGATGTCTCTTTCTGCTTTAACAGAAAGGAGGCGAAGGACCATGGCGAAGGAGGATCGCTGGTGGGCCGGAAACTGAACAACGGCGACAGGATCGTGATCGTGGAAGACGTAACCACGGCCGGAACCTCCATCCATGAAACCGCGCCGATGCTGAAAAAAAGCGCGGAAGTGGTCCTGTCAGGGCTTATCGTATCCGTGGACAGGATGGAACGGGGGGGCGGCGCCAAGACCGCTCTTGACGAACTCAGGGATATATACGGGTTCAAAGCCTTTTCCATTGTCACAATGGCCGAAGTCGTGGAATATCTCCATAACAGGGACGTAGACGGCAGGGTTATCATTGACAACGGACTAAAAGCCAGAATTGACGGCTATTACGACCGTTACGGCGCGAAATAGCGGATTCAAGCCTGGGCCGATGGTGCTGGTCCGCGTTGTATTCCAGCATCTGCGCAGGATACTGTACGAGATATCGCCCCTGGAGGGTACTGATACGGCAGTCACGCCGAAATGTTGAAATCTCCGGGAAACCCAATGGACGATAATGAATTCATGCTTGTCGCGCTTGACGAGGCACGGAGGGCTTTTTCTCTGGGAGAGATTCCGGTGGGGGCGGCTATCGTCTTAAACGGGGTGATTATCGCCTCGGCCCACAATTTAAACAGGACGCTGAACAATCCCACCCGTCATGCCGAGATCATCGTTATCGAACAAGCGGCCGCAGTGCTTGAAAACGAACGATTGACCGGATGCGTTCTCTACGTTACCAAGGAGCCCTGCGCCATGTGCGCCGGTGCGATCATTCACTCCCGCATCGTCAGACTTGTCATCGGCGCACGGGACTTCCGCTACGGCGCGTGCGGAACAGTCTTCTCGATATGCGGGAACCCCGAAATGAATCATGTTCCTGAAATTCTTTTTGGTGTGATGGAAGACGAGTCCGCCGGGCTCCTCAAAGAATTTTTCAGGAGGAAAAGAGAGGAAAAAAATATATCTTGACCGATGTGCCGTATCATGCGAAGATTCAATACTGTCATCAAAGGAGCGTCACCATGGCAACCGCAGCGCTTGTGCTTGGCATACTGTCGATCGTACTTATCGTGGTTCCCGGCTTCAATTACCTGGCAATGATTACGGCGATCATCGGCGTAATCCTCGGGGCCATATCGCTGAAGACACTCAAAGCGGAAGGAAACCCCACCGGTGTCGCCATGGGCGGACTGGTCACGTCAATAATAGGCCTGTCATTATCGGCCCTCCTGTACATCTCATGTTTTATCTGTGCGGCCGGCGCTTCCTGCATCGCAAGTCAATACCTTTGCAGCGCGGCAAAAAGCGCCAAAGAATCCAAGATTGACATCAACGTGAAAGGCCGCCAGGTAACCGCTCCGCAGGAATCTCATCGCAAAGGGAAATAACAATCCGGAAAAGCGAGAGACGCTGTCCCGCACGGCATGCTCAGATGCTTTTCCTACACGAGGACGGCGACATGCATCCCATTCTGTTCCAGTTTCATGCATTCGGTAAAACCGTCACCATAGCCTCCTACGGGCTCATGGTGGTCACCGGCATTGCCGTTGCAATAATCATTTCGCTCTTCATTTCCCGAAAATACGGATATGACGCTGATGACGTGTTCAACTACACGCTCCTTACCGCAGTGGGGGGCATTATCGGGGCTTTTATCGCGGGATTTTTTCTGTTCCTCCCGGAGCGGATCTCCACCGGATTTTTCAGCTTTCCTCCGGCCCTTGTGAGCTGGGGCGGCATCATCGGCGGGTTGACTGTTCTTTTCATGTTAAAAAGGAAATGGTCGGTCAATCTTTTCAACTACGGCGATATAATCTCACCGGGATTTTTTACCGGTCTCGGAATCGGCCGGATCGGCTGCCACCTGGGAGGCTGCTGTTATGGAAAATCCACGGCCTGCGCGATTGGCGTGACGTTCACCCACCCGCTTGCGCCGGCCTCGGCCGCGGTCCAGCCCCTGCTGCCCGTTCAGCTTATAAGCGTCGCGGCGTTAATAACTATCGGGCTGGCCATGGCATCAATCTCATTTAAGCGAAAGACTCCTGGCACTCTGATCGCGGCCACGCTCATTATATATCCGTTGTTCCGTTTTACGATCGAGTTTTTCCGGGACGATCCAAGATCTTTTTTTCTCGGGCTTTCCGACGGGCAGATATATTCAATAACGTCTTTTATTGGCGGCCTGCTTCTAATGAGTTACCTGTTTGCCCACCGGACACAACTCCGGAAGAACCTCTACAATCTTCACGACAATCCTGAAGAATGAATTCGCTGAAACGCGAGTCAAAAATGAGTGTTTTTACGCGGATATATTAAAATTAATTGACTCATGCCCCTGTTTAGATATACTGTAGCCCAAACAAAAACTGGTGCGGCGAAAATCGGGATTCCATTTTTAAGCAAGAGAATTTTATGAGACATAATAAGGAAATAGTCCTGATCACCAACAGCAACTCGGTTTTCGGACCCGCCCTGGAGCGGGAGGGATTCCGTTTTATCGCATACACCTGGCCGGTAAACGAATCGAGCCTTTCAGAAATCAACCGAAAACATGAAAACAGAATCGCGATATTCGAGATGGACTGCGACACCTGCGACGAGGCGGGACCTCTTCTTGAGGCGATTTCAGGCTACTCCAGGAAAATTTGCGTTTCATTGAACGCGGGCGACCAGTTAAAAAATCTCCTCCTGACATCGGGAATACCCGATCTGCTCTATTCCCCTACTCCGGCCAGGCTTGTGCAATACCTGAAAATTATCGAATATCAAAAGGGCGATTCCTCAGGCTCGATGCTTCTGCTGGGAGGGGAAAACTCCCATATCGCCCTGTTGTCATCAATCCTTTCCAGATTCAATTATTCCCTTATCCAGACGGCCGCGATTCCGGATATCGCAAAGCACTCGGAAACCGGGTGTATCCACTTCATCGCGATAAACCTCGGATCTCCCACATTGGACCTCGGAGGCCTTATAAGGGAGTTCATGTCGAACTCAGTTGTCAGGCGGATCCCGATCCTCGTGTACAGGGATATGAGCAGAGGAATATTCATACATGAACTGCTATCGGGACTCAATCGGATATCACCCTACATTCTCACTCCGGAGGAACTCTATGCTTTCATCGTCGAGCTGCTGTTTCGGAAGGAAATCTCGCCGCTGATAATGTCCCTGCATTCGCAGTTTTGCCAGCATTCCGTAAATTTTAACGCCGGCACGATAAGCAAAATATACAATACCCATAGAGATGAACTGTTTGCAATGAAGAGCATCTTTGAAGGGGATACGATCAGCAGCACCGAAGAGCACGCGGACACGATAAAAGGGCTGTTGATAAAAACAGAAGGTCTCAGATGGATGATACCCGGCTCAGAGACCGTTGAAAAAATCACCTGTGGCTTGGGTGTTTCAATTTAATTGTACCGCGCTCAAGCGAATCAATCACCTGTATCGTCATCTTCTTTTTTGTGCGGGTCTTGCTGTCGGTTGAGGAGCAGGGTCTTGAGTCGTCATGGCAGCTCAGGCACAGTCTTTCCCTGTTTTTAAGGTGACCGGCCACGATGGCCAGTATCGGAAACATCCCGTGCTGGATTGCCCTCATGTAACCGGTGACCTTGGTCGGATCGGAGTATTCAACGTGGTTCCCCATGCTGTAATACCCGCTTCCGGGTCCGTGACAGGCCTCACAACCCACACCTTCGCGTTTTACCGCATCAACCTTCCCGCCGCCCGTTGTATGGCATTTCAGGCATTCGCGGTCATTCTGCGGTTCCGCTACATTTACCTTGAGGGCGATTGACTTAGACTGGTCCGATGCGAGGATTTCATAGGCCCTGGCATGCCCTGTGCTCAACCAGACTTTGCACTGATTTCCGATCGCGTCCATGCCGTGACAGACGTCGCATTTCTGCCAACCGACATAACCGTGTATTTCGCGTCCCTGTCCCATCAATTGGACAATCCCGAAAAATAATGCCAGAAGCGGAACCATTATCAAATATAGATTCTTCATATTTCACCATTACCGTAATCATCAGACTTCAAAAGGGCGCGGTCAAGAATTTTAAGCTTGACAATTCAAAAAATATTGTTCTCTACTATTAGTTAGTAGATTGATTTTTCCCTTCTGAGGGCATAGCTCAACAAAACGCACCTCATAAGGGAATTGAATCCCTTCAGAAATTATAACAGGGAGGGTCCCTCACGCGATGGGACAAACAAGCGGCAACGGCGAAAAAAAGTTCGGTGAATTTCTCATCGAAGAAAAGGTTATTACCAGAAACCAGCTTAACGAAGCCCTGGATATGCAGCGTTTCAATAAAGAGCGCCTTATTGGAGAAATTCTCGTAACACTTGGAATTATCACCAAGGAACAACTGATCATGTCCATGGAATTATTTCTGATGATAACCGGAACGTACCCTTCCCATGTAGATGAATGGCTGGACCAGGATGAAATTGATATGATCTTGGATAAACTCGGGAAGAAGTGACTAAATCTAAAAGTGATTGACAAAAAAGTGACTCTACTCGAGATTTGCCACCATGATTGAATTTGAAGATAAAATCTGTTTCGGATGCGGCGAGGAGAATCAGCAGGGTCTGAGACTGAAATTACAATTCGACGACGACACAAAAACGGCATACGGCCAATTCTCGTCGCACGAACTGTTTGAAGGACCGCCGAATATCATCCATGCGGGAATCATAGCATCCATCCTCGACGAAACAATGATCACGGTAAATAAATACCTCGAAACTGTAGCACTCACAAGCGAATTGACGATACGGTATCTTCAGCCGGCCTTTATTAAAGAGACCCTTTATATCAGGGGATGGTATGTCAAGAAAAGCAAACGGGTCATCGAAAACAGGGCTGAAATTGAAAATGAGATGGGCAAGATAGTCGCCAGGGCAAAAGGAAAATACATCGAGATTGAAGATATTCCCCAGCCTGAATAATCAACGCCGAAGTGGTGGAACTGGCAGACGCAGCGGACTCAAAATCCGCCGGGGGAAACTCCGTGAGGGTTCAAGTCCCTCCTTCGGCAAAAAAGGGGCTGATTTGCATCAGCCCCTTTGTATGAAAACAGGGCCTTTGGGGGATAGATACGGGGAGTAGTGGTGGTATAAGGGGTGAGAGCCCTGTAATGCATTCAATTAAACATCATCAAACAAATAAACGCGGAAATCCTTGTTCACTTCATACCCTTTGAATAACTTTATTATTGAGGCACAAGTATCCTTATCTGATTGCTTTTTACTGTCCCTAATTTCAATATTCTGACAATAACAAGCTTTTTTCCTAAATCTTTCATGCGGACTTCTTCCCGCTTTTTTTGAAACCTCAGGTATAAATATCCCGTTGTATGTTTCATCATAAATGCTTCCATTATTGTATTGTGTTATAGTGCGCATAATGCATACCCGCAATGACGGCAATAAAAACAACCTGATTCAGGAACAAGAAAAAACCCGCAATCCGGACAGCATACCCCTTTTCTATTCAGCTTATTTTTCATTGCGACCTCCTTCATTGTTACATGTGTATAGTACATATATGTGTAGTATTTTTCAAGCTTTTTTTCTGAACCAATGGAAAAATTTTTTGTAATTTATCCCACTAGCCCGTTTTGTGGACAGGAGTTAATTGCTTTGTAACTTCCAATTGACTATATTTACACAATAAGTACAAAAGAACACATAAAGGAGAACCATGACAAAACCAGCATTTGATCCAGATAAAAAACTAGACGACCTTCTGAATATGGAATCAGAGCAGACTCAGCAAAACACTGAAACTTCAGGAGAAAAACCGGGAGTTGACGGCAAAAGCACCGGTAAATTCAATTTTGACATTAAACCGGAAGAACTTGAAAGTTTTTTAAACCAGTTTGTTGTTGATCAGGAACAGTCTATCGAAGTGATTGCCACAAAAGTATGCACTCATTTCAACAGGATGAAGCTCGAATCGAAACTCACGGAAGAAGAAAAACTCGTCGGAAACATAAAAAGCAACATGCTGCTTATCGGCCCTACAGGAGTCGGAAAAACATATATCGTCAAGCTCATCGCGAAAAAAATCGGCGTACCGTTCGTAAAGGCTGATGCGACTAAATTCAGCGAAACAGGGTATGTCGGAGGAGATGTGGAGGACCTTGTGCGGGAACTGGTCCACGAGGCTGAAGGAGACATTACCAAGGCAGAATACGGGATCATTTACATCGATGAAATCGACAAAATCGCCTCTTCCAAGGGACTGTACGGCCCTGATGTTTCGCGCACCGGCGTACAGAGGAACCTGCTTAAACTCATGGAGGAAGCCGAAGTCGATCTCAAAACACCCCATGATCTCGCTTCACAGGTCGAGGCTGCAATGGAAGCACAGAGAACGGGCAAGGTCTCCAGGAGAAAAATCAACACCCGAAACATATTATTCATCGTATCGGGCGCTTTCGGAGGTCTCGAGGAACTGATCAGCAAGCGTCTCAACAAACAGGCCATCGGGTTTGACAAAAAAAAGATTTCCCATGTCAACAGAATGGAATTGTTAAAAAAAGTCAGAACCGAGGACCTGATCGAATACGGATTCGAATCGGAATTCGTCGGAAGACTTCCGGTATATATGGTACTTAACGAGCTTAATGAAGAAGGGCTTTACAAGATACTAAAAAACCAGTACAGCACGGTCATCCTCGGCAAAAAAATGGATTTCAAGGCATATGGAATCGATTTATCTTTAGATGATGAAGCGCTGAAACTTCTTGCAAAAAGGGCCCTTGATGAGAAAACAGGAGCCCGCGGCCTTCTGAGTGTTTTCGAAAGAGTGCTTATCAAATTTGAGAAAAGCCTCCCTTCAACGCAGATAAAAAAACTCCTCGCCAATAAAGAGCTGATAGAAAACCCCGACGTCGTTTTAAAGCAAATGCTCATAGAGGACGGGATACACAGTTTCCAGAAAAGTTTTCTCGTGGATCACGGGATATATCTCGACTTTAATGACGACGCGGTAAAAAGAATCCAGGAAATGGCGGGGGAAAAGCTGAAAAGCATAAAACAGTTATGCTCTGATCTATTCAATGATTATTATCACGGTTTGAGGCTGCTGAAGATGGACCATTTTACCATCACCAGCGACGCGGTGAAGAACCCTAAAGAGTATTTAAACGATATAATCAAGAGCAATTACAACAGAGCGGTTCAATAGGATATCGAAAAAGAGGTTAAATATGACAATGGCGCGAATAATCGCGCCATTGTTTTATACTTATCCGGCGGAAATGGCTTCCACGGGACACACAGGCTCGCAGGCCCCGCAGTCAATGCAAAGGTCCGGCTCTATGTATCGTTTATCGTTTTTTTCGCTGATCGCTTCATTGGGGCATTCGCTTTCGCATGCGCCGCAATTTGTGCATTCGTCATTGATTACGTACGCCATCCAGGCCTCCTTTATGTAATCTTTGATATTTTATGCAAAATAAAGGCATGTATTGTTGATTGTCAACCGGAAATACCGCTTTCAGCGGATTTTGTCCGCTCACACTATAACCGCGCAATAAATCCACTTTACATTTTTTTATTTGAATTCTACCGTGATAAAATCGAAATAGTATCCGATAGAATCCATTCATCATGATTCATCATAGAAACATTACACGGGGCATTCGAAGATTATCGCGCAGCATGCCCGCCTTAATCATCCTTGCTTTGCCGTGGTTTATCCAGTGCGGCGCAAGCATTGTCACGAGGGATTCCTACGACTTATCGGTATTAAAAAAAAGCGTAATCAATTACCAGAGCCCCAGCTGGGAAACCAGGCTTGAAGCCGTACAGGAACTCGTCAATTCAGGGACCGGAGAGGGAAACAAACTCCTGGAAATGACGTATCTCGTGTCATCCAGCGACAGTCATCCCGCAGTAAGGCTGGAGGCGATCAAAGGCCTGGCGTCAATAAAATCAACCAAATCAGTGGGACGCCTGAGGGAAATGGCACTGGGCGACGACAGCCCCAATATTCGGTGGCAGTCGATAAAAACGCTCACGGTCCTGAAAGACCCGGCATCACTGGATGTATTCATGCGATGTTATGACAGCGATGACTGGCTTACAAGAGAAGCATCCATTGAAGGGATAATGAAATTCAGCGGCATCGCGCCGCATGACACTGTCATATCATACGCCGAAAAAGGGCTCAAAGATCCCAATGAAAGCGTGAGGATGGCGACGCTCAGGAACCTGGCAGTCAAGGACGAATCCCTATATCCGACCATCAGAGAAATTTTTAGGAATGTAAAAAAAACCAGCCATCCCATGCTCAACGCAGCTCTCATGGCTATGAAAGGCTTTTCTCTCGACAGGCAGACAAGGGAAGAGATGATCGATTTGCTGGGGCACAGAAACCTTCAGATACGAATTCTCGCTCTGAGGGTTCTGAAACAGGAAATTATCAACAGATCAGTCGATCAATGAAACTCAGGGGTTTTTCTCTTTCGACTCATACACCCTATTGTCATTATCCAGGATGTCCTTTTTATACAGATCAAGTATTCCCTGCTTTTTGGCTTTGTCGGGCTCTACGGCGGTCATCAGGTTGAACATATTTTCTTTCGCCTGGCGGTAATAGTAAATCGCCTTGATGAAATTCATCGGCGATGCATTTATTGCGTCCTTGAAACGGTCAAAGTAGTCGTTGGCGGTATTGACCGCAAAGCGCGCCCTGCTCAAATATACCGTCGGAGAAATATAGCCCTCCTCCCCCTTCAACTTGCTTGCCAGCTCATCCTTTATTGTCTGCTTGGTGCTGTCCAGAAGAAGCTTTTCGGAGGTTTCCTTGTATTTTGTCGTAATACGTTTCGCAGCGGACAGAATCTCCCTCTGATTGTCGGAATATATATTCGCCGATTCTTCATATCTTGCCTGAAAATAGAGGGCACTTGCTTCGGCATACTGGTCAATAAGGCGATTAATCTCGTCCTTGCCTCCCCCGAAGTTCAGAATCGCGGTCTGCAGAAGCTTAAGGTCGCGGAAATTTTCATAACTCAACCGCTTAGCCACATCCAACGGGTTATAGGCCTCATTGAATCTTCGGGTCTGCCCGGAGAGGTCTACGCACATTAATACCGCAAATAACACGAAGAATGCAGATCTGATCCCCTTGTACATTGAACTATCCCTCAGCTAATAGTTATTGGTAATGACCTTTCCCCGCCGGCGCCTGAAAACATGACGAATCAACAGGACGTTTTCCATGTGACCGATTCAATCGTCGAATGAATCTGCACAGAGGCGCGATGCCAATCATGTTATAGTATAAAGGATAAATGGATTAAGTCAAGAAGAATTGCGATAAAGACGATGAAAAGAAGGAGTATCGGATTATCTGGACTTCCTGTGATCTATGTGGATCTTTTTCACTTTCCTGCGTTTAATCCTGAAAGCTCCTTCAGGATTGTATCTCTCCTGGACTTCATCGATGGGGTGTTTTATGAGCATTTTAACCACCTCCTCGGTCTTGTTGAGCACGTCGATGAGGACGAGGTTCTCGTCAGTGGTAAAATCCTCCAGAAGATAGGCGGCCATTTCAACACCCTTCCTGGGCGTGCCGATACCAACGCGGATTTTCGCGTATTTATCTGATTTAAGCGCGCGAGTCATGGATTCGATTCCCGGATGATCGATTCCGGTCATCATGTAATCCACTCTCATTTCCCCCACTTCCAGAGAGGAATCCTCGACAATACAGATTATGTCCCGGACATTTATCCTGAGAAAGGAAGCGATATACAGAACAGATTCGCCGATAAGATTTACAAAAGTCTGCGGCTTCAGAAGTACGACTTCAGTCCCCAATATTTTTCCTCTGCCTATCAGGGACTTCTTCTTCTTTATTTTTACCTCGATGTTTTCATTGTTACCGATGATATCTATAACTTTAAAGCCGATATTCTGTCTGTTATTGGCGAATTTATCCCCAGGATTTCCAAAACCTACAATAAGTTTCAAAAACGCCTATCTCCATTACATAGATTTTTTCGGAGGCCGGCGAAACTATTCTTCAGTGTCCGCCGCCTCTGTCGCCGCGGCTGCAGCCGCTTCAGCTCCTTCAACTTCCTCTTCAGCAACCAGCTTGGTCACATGAACCGCCACTATTACCAGTTCAGGGTTGCTGATAAGCTTGACTGCCTCATCGAGCTTGATGTCTTTCGAATGGATCGAATCGCCCTCGAGCATTTCCGTTACATCTACAGTAACTTTCTCGGGAAGGTCCTTTGGCAGACATTCGATCTCGATTTCACGGGCGTAAATCTCCATGGTGCCGCCACGTTTAACCCCTGCCGAGGTCCCGACAATCTCGACCGGTATATGGGTGTGTATTTTTTCCCCTTTTGTTACCTTAAAAAGGTCAAGATGTATCAATTCGTCGGTAATCGGGTTGACCTGATAATCCTTTACAAAGGCCTGAATTTCATTGGCTTCCTTTTTATCCTGATACACTATGTCGAAAATAACGCTTTCGGACACCTGCCCTTTGAAAAGGGACGAAAAGTCCTTTCGCGCCACCTTAATCGTCTCAACGTCACCGTGCGAATAAAGAACCGCAGGTATATAACCGGACTGGCGCAGCCTGAAACTTTCGTTTTTGCCCCGCTCGGTCCTTGTCTGTACTTTCAACTGTCTCTTTTCCATAGTTCCCTCTATTGAATATTAAAGATTAATCATTTTGTATCGCGAACAGAGAACTCACCGATTCTCCGTTGTGTATCCTGCGTATCGCTTCGCCGAAAATCGGGGCGATCGACAATACTTTCGCATTACCGAGTTCCCCCTTAAAGGGTATGGTATTTGTAAAAATAAGCTCCTTGAAACCCGCCTTGGAAAGCCTTTCCGGCGCGTTATCCGATAGAACCGCATGACTGAAAAGGCAGTACACGTCGTTGGCGCCTTTTTCCTTGAGAGCCTGAACCGCCTTCGATATCGACCCCCCGGTATCCACCATATCATCCACGAGGATACAGTTCTTATTGTCCACTTCGCCGATAACATTCATGATCTCGGCGATATTCGCTTCGGGCCGCCTTTTGTCGATGATCGCCAGACCGGCGTCGATATATTTGGCAAGCTGCCGCGCTCTCTCGGCCCCGCCTGAATCCGGAGAAACCACGACCGCGTCGGAAATCTTCAGGCTTCTCACATAATCGACCACGATTGGAAGCGCAAGCAGATTGTCAACCGGCACGTCGAAAAAGCCCTGAATCTGGTCGGCGTGGAGGTCCATGGTGAGAACCCTGTCGACGCCGGCCGCCTGGATTATATTTGCAACAAGCTTGGCCGATATCGGAACACGTGGCTCAACTTTTCTGTCCTGCCTCGCGTACCCGAAATAGGGAATCACCGCGGTGATCCTGCTTGCGGAAGCGCGAAGGGCGGCGTCGATCATCAACAACAGTTCCATGATATGGTCGTTTGTGGGAAAGCACGTCGACTGTATGATATAGATGTCGTGCGCCCGGACGTTTTCTTTTATTTTTACCGAAATCTCACCGTCTTTAAATCTTTTCAGCTCAGCCCTGGAGAGTTCGACCCCCAGGTATTCGCAGATTAATTTCGCCAGTTCCGGATTCGACGATCCAGAAAAGATTTTCAACGTCCGCATGCCCACTGTATTCAAATCCTTACCTCTTGAGATAATCCTCGAGAAGAGACAGTTCTTCCCTGCTGTTAACTCCCCTTCCTTCCGTTGAATCGGAAAGCGTCTGAGGAATCACCCTGAAACCAGTTGCAACAACATATTGAAGCGCGTCCGTCAGATAGTATTCACCCTGCGCGTTGTTCCTGTCGAGCCCGGCAAGCCCCTTAAAAAGAAACTCCTTATCAAACACATAGGTGCCGGTATTCACTTCCCCGATGAGCTTTACATCCTCCGACGCGTCTTTCTCTTCAATAATTCTGATGAACTCATCCCGGGAATCCCTGACGATCCGTCCATACCCTTTCGGGTCCGTCATCATCATGGTGAGCACCACGGCTTTTACGCGATCGTCACCGGCGCGGTCAATCATTTCCGAGAACGTTGACGGCCTTATAAGGGGAACGTCACCGCAGGCGACAACCACCTTCCCGGAAAACCGCTCGAGCGCTTTTTCAGCCTGCATTACCGCATGCCCGGTCCCGAGCTGCTGCCTTTGCCAGACCGTCTCGGCTTTTGATCCCACGGCATCGATCACTTCTTCACCGCGGTATCCCACTACCACTATTATCCTGTCGACCCCGGCTTCCCTCAGGTTGTCCAGAACATGCAGTATCATCGGTTTGTCGTTTAACCTGTGAAGCACCTTCGGAAGGTCTGACTGCATCCGGACGCCCTTGCCGCCGGCAAGGACAACCGCAACTGTTTCGGTTTTCGTATATTCCTCCTGAACAGGTGATCTGAGGAGCCAGGATTCGAACCTGGGAATGTCGGGACCAAAACCCGATGCCGTACCACTTGGCTACTCCTCAAGGCGCGGATCGAATCCGGATCCAC
Source organism: Spirochaetota bacterium (assembly GCA_041737965.1). GTDB lineage: Bacteria > Spirochaetota > UBA4802 > UBA4802 > UBA5550 > JAFGJK01. The sequence goes on from JBGSQT010000028.1 coordinate 120,319, forward strand.
AACCGGCGATATGTGTACATTAATATTCCTTTCTCCGGCGGTCCGGGAAACCATAAAAGGTGCATGAATGTAAACATTGCGCATCAACGGCGCGTCGCGCAGTTCTTACCGGATGTCATCCGCACGGACGAATTTCGTCACCACTGCCAGATGCCCGTTGCCTCGAAAAGCGACAGCCGATTTTTCGGCGGTTTCGGCGTCCTCGAAAAGTCCCACAATGCTGGAACCGGAACCCGTCATGGCGGTGTATACCGATCCTTTCTCGCGCATGCAATTTTTTATATCATTCAATTCAGGATATTCCTGGAACACTGGACCCTCAAAATCGTTGGCCAGAATGCCGGAAATCCCCCTGAAGTCTCCCTTATCGAGCCCCCGAATTATCTCATCAATATCGGCATCAATTTCTTCTATATTACGGGGATTCTCAACTTTTCTTCCCAGCATCCTGTAAGCCTTTCCGGTATCGACATGAGCCCCGGTATTAACGATGAGCACCGTAAAAGGAAGAACGGTTCGCAGGGGAGTTATCCTGTCCCCGATCCCCCGGCATATCGCGGTTCCACCCGTAATACAGAAGGGAACGTCGGCCCCTATTTTCCCGCCGATTTCTATCATTTCGTTTCGGTTGAGGCGATTGAATCTGGCGTTGAGGATCTTCAGCGCAGCTGCCGCATCGGCACTCCCGCCGCCCATCCCCGCTCCCGCGGGTATGTTCTTTTCAAGTAAAAATACCGCATCGGCAGAGATCCCGGTTTTATCGAAATACGCCATTGCGGCCCTGGAAATGAGGTTTTGGCCTTCGGGAATGGAATCGCATATTCCGCTGTAAGTACCGCCGTACGTTTTAATAACCGTCCGGCTTTCACCGGTTCCGGTCTCACGTATCTCCTCAAGTTTTAAAAGATCATGAAGGCCTATGGAGGCCATCAGGCTTACGATATTATGATAACCGTCATCGCGTTTATTCAAAACCCTGAGATGAAGGTTAATTTTGGCGAACGCTTTAATCTTTTCACCCGGCGACTAACCTGAAATCATGGAATGGCAAAATTAGTATAGGGCACTTTTTTTGTCAAGGATAAAATAATTGGCATCACCCATCGAAAAATACAGTCCCACGCCATGTATAACTATACCTAAAATTTCGGTTTTTACAAAAAAACGGGCGCCGTATTACGCACCAAGTGGCGATATCTGGACAAATACTTATTTTTGTTTATGCATTGACCCGCCAAGTTTTTCAACGAGCCTGCGTACTGCCCAGCGAAGAAACACCGTCGCATATTTCGAGCCGGCAAGATAAAGGCCCACCCAGAAAACGACATGCGAGAATCCGTAAATGAGCGGCCCCCCGACCAGCAATATCAAAGGTTCGGCAAAATACACCGCAAGGATGCCGAAGAGAGCAACCGCGGGCCATCCGATGAGGTAGCTGAACCCGATTATGATAAGCCCCATGTATACCCGTATGCCCGGTTTCTCTTTAAGCGAGTCCAGGTCAGCCTTTTCTTCAACGGCTCTCCTTACATAGGGAATCCCCATTAATTTTTCTGCAAGCCATGCGTACATACCAGGGTTTCTACAGGCGGACGCCCTTTTATGGCAATAAAAAAACTTGACAAAAGGCCTCTAAATAAAAGGTATAAAAATTCTAAATCGACCCACAGGGGACTGCCCCCTTTCCAAAGCAACGGGAGAAAGATGTCGGATCATGATACAGTAACCATCGGGGCCAGCCCCCTTTCCATTGATGAACTTCTGAAAATCGCCAAAGGAACAGCCGCAGTTTCCATAAGTACCGAAAAATCATTTCTGGAACAACTCAACCGCTCCAGGGAAATGCTTGAAACGGCATTGTCAAAAGGCGTCCCGGTGTACGGCGTCACAACCGGATACGGAAAATCATGCAGTAAAAGAATGGCGCACGAAGTGGCGATAAAAAACGGCGAAAACCTCCTCAAGTTCCACGGTTGCGGTACCGGCGATCCACTGGGGACCGAGGAGGTCCGCGCGGCCATGGCCGTACGGCTCGCCTGTTTTTCAAGAGGGTACTCGGCGGTTTCCATAGAGCTGATGGAACAGCTGGCTTCATTCCTTAACGAGGGAATCACTCCCATAGTGCCGTGCGAAGGATCGGTTGGCGCATCGGGCGATTTGACACCGATGTCCTATATCGCTTCGGCGCTGGCAGGAGAGCGGGAAGTGCTGTACCTCGGCGCCTGCATGCCGGCTTCCGAAGCCATGAAGAAAGCCGGCATCACGCCATATATATTCAAACCGAAAGAGCCGATCGCCATGATCAACGGTACCGCAATCATGACCGGAATCGCGCTGAAAGTGCTGGATAAATCGAGGCGGATAGTCGAGGCGGCGCTGGCCGCAACATCCCTCAGCATACACGCCATGGGCGGAAACTCGCACCATTATCATAAAACAATTTCCGACGCGAAACCGCATCCGGGACAGGAATATGTGTCCCGGAAAATACTGGAACGCCTTCGATCATCAAAAGCACAATCGACATTCGAGCTTGATTCGCCTGAGACACTGCAGGACCCCTATTCTCTCAGGTGTTCGCCCCAGATCCTGGGGGTTTTGTGCGATTGCCTCCAGTGGGCGGAACGATGGATGGAAATCGAGGCGAACAGCGCCAACGACAATCCCATCATCGATCCGGCGTCCGGGGAAGTCCTGATGGGAGGCAATTTTTATGGAGGCCATGTGGCCATGGCGATGGATTCGCTCAAGTCAGCCCTGGCGTCGGTAGCCGACATGTGCGACCGCCAGGTGGCGCTGATGGTTGATCCTCACACCAGCAGAGGGCTCCCGGCGGACCTTGTTCGCGCCGGCGAGGATGAGAGGCTGTACAACCACGGCTTCAAGGCGATGTCCATCTCTTCATCCGCCCTCGCGGCCGAGGCCCTGAAGCTCACCATGCCTGCCGCCTCATTTTCCCGTTCAACGGAGTCGCACAACCAGGACAAAGTAAGCATGGGGACAATCGCCGCCAGGGACGCGGACCGTATCTGCACGCTGACCGGGAGGGTCCTGGCGATTCACCTCCTCGTCGCGGCCCAGGCGTGCGAGATACGCGGAAACACCGAATTGAGGCCGGAGATACACGCAACAATCGGCGCGGTCCGCGCGCTGGCCGGCCCGGTGACGTCCGACAGGCCCATGGATGGGGACATCGAAAAACTCTCAGGCGCGATCGCCCGGGGGATTTTCCTCAATATCCACGCGGCGGGGCCCGATGAGATCAGCTGACAGGCCGGTCCATGAAGTAACGATGCAGGTCCCGTTCCATGACCTCGACCCCCTGCAAATCGTGTGGCACGGCAATTATTTCAAATACTTTGAAATCGCCAGGTCCGGGCTCTTCGAGGAAAGGGGCGTCGATCTCCATTCCTATCACCGCGATACTCGATTCGTATTTCCCATCGTACGCACCTCCACGAAGCACCTGCATCCGCTGCGCCATCGCGACATATTCATCTGCGCGGCGAGGATTATCAGCGCGAAATTCAAAATAGTGATGGATTTCGAGATCCGTCTTGCTGACGGCGGAAAGGTGTGCGCCGCGTCGCGAAGCGAACAGGTGGCGGTAAAGGTTCCGGAAATGGAGCTTCAGTTCATGATACCGCCTGATATAAGAAAAAAACTGGGGTTTTAATCATGCATGAGATGCTGAAAAGAGGGATCGTGACCGGCCTTGAGCGGATTTCCGCCTGGTCCGATCTGCTGGACGGGATCAACGTGTTCCCCATCGCCGACGGTGACACCGGCAGGAACCTGAAGTCGAGCCTCACTCCGCTCATGCACATCGACGAGGACGCGGGCCGGACCGCCCACCGGCTCCTGATGTCCGCAAGGGGAAATTCCGGAAACATCGCGTCTCAGTTTTTTTCCGCCTTCATAACCGCGGAATCGGAGAGGGACATCGCCCCCGCGACAGCCCTAGGCCGGGAGCGCGCCTGGAAGGCGGTAAAGGACCCGAGGCAGGGAACGATGCTCACGGTTTTTGATTCGCTCAACGGATTTTACCGCGGGGAAAAAAACATCTTCCACACCGAGGGGACCGTAAAGAGAATAATCGAAACGCTGGATAAATCGGTTCGTTCGACGCCGCGTTATATTAAAAAGCTCGCAGAAGCGGGGGTCGTCGATTCGGGCGCGCTGGGGATGTTCATTTTTTTTGAGGGTTTTTATCACGGTCTTATCGGCATGGAGGATGACTTTATCCCCGTTACGGAACGATTCGGGGGACTGCTCTCAATCAGCGCCGGTTATGCAGATCCGCTCGAAGAGGACGGGTACTGCATCGACACAGTCCTGCGGGTCGAAAACGGTGACGGCGACGCGCTCAAAAGAATTTCGGAAACAGGGGAAAGCGTCGTCATGATACCCGGCGACGAATACGTCAAAGTCCACCTTCATGCCAGAGACGGAGCGGAGGCCCGCCGCCGCCTCGAAACGCTCGGAGACGTGGTGAACTGGACATCGGACGACCTTGCAAAACAGGCGAGCGGATTCAGGAACCGCCTGAAGGCGGGGCCGGTGCACGTGATGACCGACGCGGCGGGATCGATCTCCAGAGAATGCGCGCAGGAGCTGGGGATCACGCTGTTGGAAAGCTATATCACCGTTGACGACCGGTCCCTGCCGGAAACGCAGTTTTCTCCCTCGGAATTATACATGTCCATGAGAAGCGGGTCGCGCGCCTCGACGTCCCAGGCGTCGATGTTCGAGCGGCACCAGAGCTATTCCAGCGCCCTGAGCCGGCACGAGCGGGTGCTGTACCTCTGCGTCGGCTCGGTGTTTACCGGAAACTGGCAGGTGGCCGATCAGTGGAAACGCGACCGTGGCATCGGGGACCGGTTTACCGTCATCGACACCGGCGCCGCGTCCGGAAGGCTCGGGCTCCTGGCAGTCATCGTTGCCCGGTACGCCTCGGAAGCGTCATCGCCGTCCGGGGTGCTTGAATTCGCCGCCCGGGCCGCGGCGGCGTGCGACGAATACATTTTCATCGAAAAACTGCAGTACCTCGCCGCGGGCGGCCGCATGTCAAAGACGGGCGCCTTTTTCGGCGACATGCTTCACATGAAGCCGGTGATCACCCCGACTAGCGAAGGGGCCAAAAAGGTGGCGATGGTGCGCAGGGGCGCTGAGCAGGTCGCGTTCGCCATGGACCGTATCGCCGGCGTGTATCGCCCGGAACAGGAGCTTCATGTGATGCTGCAGTACAGCGACAACGAGGAATGGGTGACGGGCGATCTGCGGCGTGAAGCTGAAACGCGGTTTCCGGGAATAAAGGTCATGATTCAGCCGCTGTCGCTCACCACCGGAGTGCACACGGGACCCGGCACCTGGGCCCTGGCGCTTCTCCCGTCTAATCCGTAATACAAGGAAAAAAACATGGGCATTGGAAAACGAGTCGTGGTCACGGGAATCGGCCTGAGATCGCCGATAGGAAACAGCATGGATGAGATCGCGGCGTCCCTTGTTTCGGGGGCCAGCGGGATCCGCGCGGTTGAGGAGTGGAAGAGCATAGAGCACATGCGGACCCTCGTGGCGGGCCTGTGCCCGGATGCGGACGAATCGAAAATCCCGCGTCAGTTCAGGCGCACCATGGGGAGGGTCGGCGTGCTTGCGGCGCTTGCCGCCCTGGACGCGGCAGGGGATTCCGGGCTCGGCGAGGCGGCAACCTCGTCCCCCCGGTGCGGCGTTTCCTTCGGATCGACCCAGGGGAGCTCCATTTCCCTCGAAGAATTCGCCGTCAAAGTGTTCACTACCAGGAGCATAAAGGGAATGCAGTCATCGATATATCCGCAGTTCATGAGCCACACCTGCGCGGCCAATCTCGCAATGATGTTCCGCGCCAGGGGGCCGGTTGTGGCTTCATGCACCGCCTGCGTGTCAGGCTCCCAAGGGATCGGTTTCGGATACGACGCCATAAGGAGCGGCAGGGCCGACATGATGATCACCGGGGGCGCCGAGGAGATGCACTTCATGCACTCCGGCGTGTTCGACATCATGCGCGCCACCTCCACGAAATACAACGAAAGCCCGGAAAAAACGCCGCGCCCCTTCGACGCGGACAGGGACGGCCTGGTGGTGGGAGAGGGGAGCGGCTGTCTGGTGCTGGAGGAATACGAATATGCCAGGAAACGGGGCGCGCGCATTCACGCCGAAATTCTCGGATTCGGCACAAACTGCGACGGCGCGCACATCACAAACCCGAGCGCGGACGGGATGGCCGGCGCGATGAGATTGGCCCTGGAGGACGCGCAAATCGGCGCGGACGACATCGGCCATGTGAACGCCCATGCCACCGCCACCGAGGCGGGCGATATCGCCGAATCGACGGCGACGCACGAGGTTTTCGGCGGCCGGGTGCCGGTCAGCGCGTTCAAGGGCTATACCGGCCACACCCTCGGGGCCTGCGGCGCCATAGAATCGATCATCACGATCCTGATGATGCAGCGCGGGTTCATCGCCCCCACCAGGAACCTTGACGCCCCGGATCCCCGGTGCGCGCCTCTGAATCATATGATGAAGGAACCGGCAGACAGAAAATTTTCCATCGGAATAAACAATAATTTCGCTTTCGGCGGCATCAACACATCCCTTGTCATCGGGCTGGTGTAAGCCGTGAAGAGACAGAAAAATACCGGTCAAAACGGGTTCGCGGTGGTGATCCCCCTCTACAACCATGAAGCGCGGGCTGCCGACGTCGTGGAGGCGGCGAAAAAAACCGGGTTTCCGGTGATCGTTGTGGACGACGGCTCCACCGACTCCTCCCTCGTCCGCGTCGCCGGAATTAAAGGCATAACCGTTCTCAGGCACGGCATAAACCGGGGCAAAGGGGCCGCGCTCACAACCGGCTTTCGCGAGGCGGAGAAAATCGCGGCCTGGGCGATCACGATAGACGCGGACGGACAGCACGACCCGGCGGACGCGAAGAATTTGATTGCGGCAATACACTCGGGCGTGCGGCCCATCGTGCTGGGGGCCCGCCAGCAGATGGCCGGAAAGGACGTCCCCTGGACGAGCCGTTTCGGCAGGGGATTCTCCAATTTCTGGGTCCGCATTTCCGGCGGTCCCGCGGTGACCGATTCTCAGAGCGGTTTCAGGATCTACCCTCTTCCTGAAACAATCCGGCTTGGCGTCAGAGCGGAAAGGTTCCAGTTTGAGGTGGAAGTTCTGGCCAGGGCCGGGTGGAACGGTATTCCGGTGGTTGAGGCGCCGGTAAGCGTGAGCTACACCCCCGGGACGCCCCGGATCTCGCATTTCAGGCCATTCAGGGATTTTTTAAGAAACTCGTCCACCTTTGCGGGCCTCATCATCCGGAGGATTTTCATTCCGCGGAGATGCAGGCAAACTTTGCTGCCATAAGAATATTTTTATTGAAAATATTTCTTCTTCGAATATACTATATAAAATCATATTAATGACAAGGCAGGTTCACAGGATAATGAACACCTATTCAATCCCCATGTCAAGAATTCCGTTAGCGGTCCTTTTTTTTGCCGGCAATTTCTTCTTTTTCGTCGGACTTGATGTAGGATTTCTTCATTCATTCATCGGGCCGCTCGACATCGACAGCGGCAGAATCTGGGCATACTACGCATTTCTATTCTTCTTTGTAGCAGGCGGCGGCGCCATCGCGGTTCAGATGCTTCTTTATTTTATAAAACCTCCGATCATGCTGAATGCCACTGCGGAAGGGATCTCTTTCGGAACCGGATTCAGATACAGGCCGTACACCATACCCTGGAAATTCGTGGACACCGTGGGGGCTGGAATCGACCTGTCTCAAATACCCGCGGGAAAAATCCAGGGCGGCCTGCAGATATCGTTTAAACCGAGCGATGAAATACCCGGCATGAAAGCCACTTCCATCGGGATCGCCTATTTCATGCATACGCTGACTCTTAGTATCTTTTATATGGGCCGTCCCGTAAGGGAAGCGATCGAAATCCTGCGAAAAATGCATCAGCAATCAAAATAACGCGCTGCTGCGGATTTTTTTAAGGGGATTATTTATATTAGATAATTATTTGACAAAACGGCAATTTTAGTGTTATTAGATATAATAATTATCTCCTAATCGATTATTCCAGATACAAATCGAGGCCCCATGGACAACACTATCACGGTAAAAGAAGTCTCCGGCAAAAAGATGAGAATGGAGTTCATAAAACTCCCCTGGTCCGCGGAGATTTATCGTGATGATCCGGCCTGGGTGCCCCCCATCATCAGGGACCAGGCCCATTTCTTTGATCCCGACAAGGGGTATTTTTTTGAGCACGGCCAGGCCCAGCTTTTTATAGCCTACAAAAACGGCAGACCGGCCGGGCGTATCACCGCGCACACCTATTCCCTTTATGAGGAAAAATACGACAGGGACACCGGATTTTTCGGCTTTTATGAGTGCATCGACGACCTCAATGTCTCGCGGGCGCTCTTCGAGGCCGCCAGGGATTGGCTTTTGAAAAAGGGGAAAAAAAGGATGAACGGCCCCCAGAGTTTCACCGTATACGACCAGGTGGGATTCGACATACTCAACAACGGCAGGATGCCGGTGATCGGCATGAATCATTACGCCCACTGGTACGCGAAACACGCCCTGGCCTTCGGATTTGAGAAGAAGGTCGACTGGCTCTGTTTCATGGTAAAAAAGGACGGCATCGACTGGGAACCGATGTTTAAAATCAGGCAGGAGCTCACGAAAAAAACGGACATAACATTCACCGCCATGACACGGCGCCAGGTCGCCAGAAGGGCCGAGGATGTGAAACGAATTTTCAACACCGCATGGGAAGGAAACGAGGGGCACATTCCGCTCACGGACAAACAGTTTGACATGTTTTTCAACGATCTCAAACTGGCCCTCATCCCGGAACTGGCGATCTTCGCCGAAAAGGACGGAAAGACAGTCGGATTCATCCTCTCCATGCCGGACATGAATCCCGGAATCGCGAAGCTGAACGGCAAGCTCCATTTATGGAGGATCCCCGGCCTTCTCTGGCGGATTAAAAAGACCAGGACGCTCAGAACGATCCTTATGGCGGTGCTTCCCGAATACCGGGGCCAGAATATCGACCAGATTCTCATTCTCATGACAATCGAAATCGGGACCGGAATGGGTTTTGTCCAATCGGACTGCTCCCTTATCGTGGAGAGCAACAAAAAGATGATCGGCGCGCTGAAATATGTCAATGCGGACGCGTACAAGGGTTACCGCATTTTTGAAAAGGAGATTTAAAACCGGAAATAGTCCCTGGCGTTCGCGTGGCAGATGTCGCGAACCATCGATCCGGCGAGCTCCATATCGTCAGGAATGATCTCTTTTTTCATGTCATTGCCGAGAAGGTTGCACAAAATCCGCCGAAAATACTCGTGCCTGCAAAATGAGAGAATGCTTCTCGAATCCGTGGTCATGCCGATAAAGCGGGACAGAAGCCCAATTGCGGACAGCGCCCTCATCCCTTTGAATACCCGTGATCGGCCGGAAGGATCAGACACTTGCCGGGAAAAAATTTCATATAAACAGTACAATATTTGCGCTTTTAGCAAATAAAAACATACAATTTGTTAAACGTCGGAAATGGAGCATTCCACGGGACTGTAAAGTCCCGCACTTTCCCCCGCATTATTAATATATTTCAACAATTCATGCAATTAGTATTGACAATTATTTACTATTTGGCAATATTGCCAAATAGTAAATAATCAAAAAGGTACCGCATGGACGAAAAACAGTGGAGCGCCCTGGATGCGCGGGCGGCCATACTCAAGGCCCTTGCCCATCCCGCCCGTATCTTCATCGTTGAAAAACTGAAGGATGGCGAACAGTGCGTAAACGCGCTGACCGGAATGATCGGACTTGACACCTCCACCGTGTCAAAGCACCTGTCGGTGCTGAAAAACGCGGGCATCGTAAGCGACCGGAAGGCGGGAACAAGCAGCTATTACTTTCTGAGAGTTCCCTGCATACTCGATTTTTTCGGATGCGTCGAGCAGGTTATCATATCCAGAGCGGACCAGCAGAACAGGATCGTCCTCGCCTGCAAACAAAGGTGAATCAGCATGAATGTTGAATGGAAAACCGAATGGAAGCCCCTCCTCTGGATCGGCGGATTTTTCCTGGCCCTCTATTTCATGCCGGTGGGAATCCCCCGCTTCGACAACTCCGTATTCGAGGCGCTGCATCTTGCGAAATGGTACGCCCGGGAGCACGTGCTCCTGTGCCTCATACCGGCGTTTTTTATCGCCGGGGCCATCGCCGCTTTCGTGCGCAAGGAAGCGGTCATGAAATATCTCGGCCCCGCGGCGAACAGGGTGCTGGCTTACGGCGTCGGTTCAGTGTCCGGATCGATACTTGCGGTCTGTTCGTGCACCGTGCTGCCGCTCTTTTCGGGCATCTACCGCATGGGGGCCGGGCTCGGTCCGGCCATCGCGTTCCTCTACTCGGGACCGGCCATAAACGTACTGGCCATAATACTCACCGCCCGGGTACTGGGCGCTGATATCGGCATCGCCCGGGCCGTAGGCGCGGTGTCATTCAGCGTCGTCATCGGCGCGATCATGCACTTCATCTATCGCGGAGAGGAGAACCTGAAGGTGAAAGCCGCCATGAACCTTCCCGTTCCGGAAACCAGACGCCCTCTCTGGAAGGACGCGGCCTACTTCGCCTCCATGGTGTCGATCCTCGTGTTCGCCAACTGGGGCAGGCCGGACGAAGCGGCGGGATTTTTCTATATTATATACACATGGAAATGGGCGATTACCGCGTTCTCAGGGGCTGCCCTTGCGGTCATTCTCGTAATCTGGCTTGAGATCAAATGGTGGAAAGTGGCGCCCGTGGCGCTTGTCGTGGCGGTTCTGGCCGTTTTTTTCGGCAGGCATCCGGTCATCCCATTTGCCGCGGGAGCGCTGGGTCTTGCGGTCATCACCTCAACCGGAAAAGACGAGGTGGGGGAATGGTTTAATTCAACCTGGGATTTCGCCAAGCAGATCACGCCTCTTCTCCTTGCCGGAGTGCTCGTGTCCGGATTTCTTCTGGGAAGGCCGGGCAATGAGGGGCTGATTCCCTCGGAATGGGTAAGTGCGGCGGTCGGCGGGAACTCGCTGGGCGCCAATTTCTTCGCGTCCCTGGTGGGAGCGTTCATGTATTTCGCGACCCTCACCGAGATCCCCATCGTCCAGGGGCTCATCGGAAGCGGCATGGGCAAGGGCCCGGCGCTGGCGCTTCTTCTGGCGGGGCCCGCGCTGTCCCTTCCCAACATGCTGGTGATCCGGACCTACCTGGGAACGGGAAAAACCATCGTGTTCTGCACGCTCGTGGTGGTCATGTCGACCGTCAGCGGCATGCTGTTCGGCGCGTTCTTTTAGCGTGAAAACGAAAATCAATGGAAAACCGATCGGCGGCACTGCCGTCATACAGGAGGCTGACATCATGAAACTGGAAATACTCGGCACCGGCTGCGCCAAATGCGAGAAGCTCGAGGAACTCGCGAGAAGGGCCGTCAGCGAAACAGGGATCGAAGCTGAAATAGTGAAAGTCAAGGACATCAACGACATCATAGACTACGGTGTCATGATCACCCCCGCCCTTGTGATGGACGGGGAGGTAATAACGTCGGGAAGGATACCGACTCTCGACGAGATAAAAAAAATGATCGGTAAATAATCAACAAGGAGATCATCATGGCAGATTGCTGTTCAAACGATATCACGGTACTATACTCCTGTTCCGGCGCCGCCGACGTAGGCGAGATCGCCGACAGGGTGACGCGGGAATTGCGGGGGCGAAACTTCGGGACCATGTCATGTCTTGCCGGGATCGGTGCAGGCATTTCAGGATATGTGCAGACCGCCAAGGGCGCCGGCAGGGCGGTGTCCATCGACGGATGCGCCACGCTGTGCGCGCGAAAAAACCTCGAACGAATAGGCGTGTCGCCCGAATCGTATGTCGTCACCGATTTCGGCCTTCAGAAGGGCGCGGCCCCTGTCACCGACGATACGGTCCGGGACATTGCGGACAGGGTGGCATCCGGAGCCGCTTTCATGAATAAAGGCAACTCGGCTCCCGCGTCCGGCTGCGGATGCGGCGGCAAGTGCTGATCCGGACCCGGCCGGCGGCTGCAATGAAACGAGTTGCTAAAACATTAATTCCCGTAATCGCGGCGATAGCAGTGGCGATTCTTGAGCCCGTATTCGTATTCGAGGACGGGTGCGCGTGCCGAGGGCCGCTCATCATCGCCGGGAGCGTATTCGGATGCGGCGGTTCCGGCAGCGGTGAATCGCCTCACGGCTCTGACCCCGCCGTCAGGGACGGCTCATCAGCGGAAAAAGAGACCGGAATCCCGCCGGGCTCTGACCCCATTGTCACTTTCGTGGAGATAGGTTCCGTCAACTGCGTGCCATGCAGAATGATGCAGCCGGTCATGAGGTCGATTGAGAAAAAATACGCCGGGCGGGTAAAAATCGTGTTTTATGACGTCTGGACCCCTCATGGGAAATCGGACGCCATGAAATACGGCGTCAGGGTGATCCCCACGCAGGTGTTTCTCGACAGCAAGGGAAAAGAATATTTCCGTCACGAAGGATTTTTCCCTGAAGAGGACGTGGACAGGGTGCTTCGGGCCGGGGGCGTCAGGTGATTCTGGATCTCTTCACCCGGCTCAACGGCTTGCTGGCCGGCTCGGCAACCGTCGCCGTGACCGGAGCGTTCATCTGGGGCATGTTCTCCATCATCCTTTCGCCGTGTCACCTTGCCAGCATTCCTCTCATCGTGGGATTCATCAATGGACAGGGAAGGATCACCGCAGGAAGGGCCTTTGCCCTCGCGAGCATATTCGCCGCGGGGATACTGTGCACCATAGGACTCGTCGGTCTTTTTACCGGCATGGCCGGCCGCATGCTGGGCGATATCGGCGCCGGGGGCGTCTATTTCGTCGCGGCGCTCTTCTTTGCCGCGGGTCTGCACATGCTCGGCGTCCTCCCCCTCCCCTTCCTGGACAAGGGGATCGACGCGTCCGGGTTCAAACGCAGGGGCATGCGTGCGGCCCTGCTCATGGGCCTCGTTTTCGGCGTCGCACTGGGGCCCTGCACCTTCGCATTTATGGCCCCGATGCTGGGTGTCGCCTTCAATGCCGCATCCGGCGATCCGGTGTTGGCAGTGTCACTCGTTCTGGCCTACGCACTGGGGCACAGCATCGTCATCGCGCTTGCGGGGACGTTTACCGGGGCGGTACAATTGTATCTCAACTGGAACGAAAATTCACGGGGCGCGGCCATTCTGAAAAAGGCATGCGGAGTTCTGGTCGTTCTCGGGGGCATATATCTTATTCTTTCGGTATGATGCGATTAATCCAGAATATAAGAGGAAATCATGATATCAGAGAGTATAACGAAAAAATTATCATTTCTTGACCGCTATCTCACGGTCTGGATTTTTTCGGCCATGGCGTTGGGAATCGCGACAGGATACGCCTTTCAGGGACCGGTCGAAAGTTTCAACAGGGCGTTGACCGTCGGCGAACACACCAACATGCTTATCGCAGTCGGACTGATACTGATGATGTACCCTCCCCTGGCAAAAGTAAAATACGAGCTGATGCCGAAAATTTTTGCTGATCGGAAAATTCTGGGCCTTTCGCTGGTTCAGAACTGGATCGTCGGACCCATTGTCATGTTCCTGCTCTCAATACTGTTTTTCGGCTTCATCGCACCATCTGTTTTCGGGCCCGATCCCCGGTGGGGTTATTTCATGACCGGCCTTATCCTTGTAGGCATCGCCCGCTGCATCGCCATGGTGCTGGTTTGGAACCAGCTTGCCGGCGGAAACAGCGAATACGGGGCCGGGCTCGTGGCGTTAAACAGCATTTTTCAGATTCTCACGTTCAGTATTTACGCGTGGGTCTTCGTCACCATCCTCCCGACGTATTTCGGCCTGCAGGGGACCATCGTAAACGTAACGATCGGCGATATTTTCGTCAGCGTCATGATCTATCTCGGGATTCCTTTTGCCGCCGGAATACTCAGCAGGGTCATACTTCTGCCGATGAAGGGACATGAATGGTACGACACCGTGTTTGTTCCGAAAATATCCCCGTTCACGCTCGTTGCCCTGCTCTTTACCATCATCGTGATGTTCAGCACCCAGGGAAACCGGATTATCAGCCGGCCCCTGGACGTGCTGTGGATCGCGATCCCCCTGAGCTGTTATTTCGTGATAATGTTTTTAATCAGTTTTTTTATGGCCCGCAGGCTTGGAGCCGATTACGACAAATGCGCGACCCTGGCGTTTACCGGTGCGGGCAACAACTTCGAGCTCGCGATCGCGGTGGCCATAGCCGTGTTCGGCATCGCGTCACCGATAGCCTTTGCCACGGTTGTCGGCCCGCTTGTGGAGGTGCCGGTGCTGATAAGCCTGGTGAACGTCGCGCTCTATTTTAAAAAAAGATTTTTCCCGGAGTTGCCGTAATTTTAATGAAAATTCATGAAATTTTTATCATGGAATCGACTCTATTAAGTACATTCCAATGAGACCATATATGGAGTTGGAGCGATGAGTAAATTCAGAATACTTTTCCTCTGTGTGCACAATTCCGCCCGGAGCCAGATGGCCGAGGCGTTTCTGAATAAACACGGAGGCGGCGAATTTGAAGTCATGAGCGGGGGTCTTGAAGCCGGAGAATTGAATCCCATGGTCGTCGAGACGATGAAAGAGGTCGGTATCGACATTTCCGGTAATAAAACTAAATCGGTATTCGACCTGTACCGGAAAAATTACCTCTTTTCCTACGTCATAGCGGTGTGCGACAGGGAAGCGGCAGAACGGTGCCCGATATTTCCCGGGGTGACGAAACGTCTTCTCTGGCCATTCCCTGACCCGTCAAAGTTCACCGGCACCAGGGATGAAATTCTCGCCCGCACAAGGACCGTACGCGATCAGATTGAGGCTAAGGTCCTCGACTTCATTTCCAAAATCAGAGAGGGCGGGAATTTTGACAAAGCGGATATAATCTGATCCGCTCCTGCGTCATTTAAATATCCACCGGAAATCGCCGTAGCCCTCCTTCGTCAGATCGTCTTTCGCGATGAACCTGAGCGAAGCCGAATTGATGCAGTAGCGCAGCCCGGTCGGCGCCGGGCCGTCGTTGAACACGTGCCCCAGATGGGAATTGCCGTACCTGCTCCGCACCTCGACCCTTGTCATTCCGATGGACCTGTCGGTCCTTCTGACGATGAATCTCGGATCAATCGGTTTCGTGAAACTCGGCCACCCGGTGCCGGACTCAAATTTATCGGTGGAACTGAACAGCGGCTCTCCGGATACGATGTCCACGTATATGCCTGCGCGGTGATTTCCGTTGTATTCGTTGGCAAAGGGCCGCTCGGTGCCGTCTTCCTGGGTCACCGAAAACTGCAGCGGCGTGAGCCTTTTCCTCAGTTCAGCCAGCGGGGGCCTCGGGTATTTTTTTATGCCGATATCCCCCCAGACGCCGCGGATGTATTCGTCTCTCCCCGAAGCCTTCCGGTAACTGTAATACCGTGAAGGGTCCTTCTTGTAGAAATGCTGTTCTGAATCGTCCACCGGCGTAAATGACCCGAATGCCGCGATTTTCGTCGCGATCGGTTTTCCGAAAATCCGCGCCTTTTCCCATCTGTGCTTCGATTTTTCCGCCAGGACTTTCTGGGCCGCGTCATGATAGAATATGTGCGACATGTATTTCGTTCCCCTGTCATAGAAGGACCCCCCCGCGTCGGTGGGATCAAATTGCTTCCAGTAATAATCCAGGAGCTCGGAATAGCTTATCACCGCCGGATCGTACAGAATCTGTACCGCCTCCACCCGGCCCGTCGATTTTCCCCCGGCCTCCCCTTCGGCATATCCGGATATCACCTCCGCGGGGCCGTTCAGGCCGTCGAATGCCGCGTCCATGCACCAGTAACAGCCCCCGGCGAACGTAGCCTTCAGAAGATGTGCGTCCCGCTGTCCGTCCCGAAGCGTCCCCCCGTTCCGCCCCTCTTCGGCGGAGCATGCGATTGTCGCCGCCGCGGCGAATAGTATCACTGCCAACAGTCGTATTTTCATATTGTCCTCATTTCATAATATGTTCATTAGGACAATATAACAAGTGGAAGTGCGATTTTCAAATGATCAGAAAAAAATACGGGACGCTTCAATGCGTCCCGTATCCGTTCACGACGATAACGACACCCTCTACGGCGTGATGTTAAAAGTCCCCACGAGCCACGACCGCTGATTGAACTGCGATGTCGGCTGGGTCATGCCGGGCGAAAAGGACTTCGATTCGGACTTCACCATTTTGTTGTCCTTGTCGAAATAGCGGACCGTCACCTTCGCGGGAGACTGTCCCGAATAGAAATTCACGAAGCATTTCACCGTGCTGGCCGACGGCACTGAGAACATCCTGATGTTCTCCGGGCCGAAGCCGTTCATGTTGTCGATGTCGAGGTTCACCCGGTATCCGCTCTCGTCGATGTTCGACCTCATAAAACCGCAGTGCCATCCCGAATCGGCGCTCTCCAGGTGGAGGTCCATGTCCCCCGGGCCGTCCCAGGTCATTTCAAAGCGGGCGATTGAGGTGCGCACCGTGGAATCAACCTTTACCATCGGGGTCCTGCCGATATATCGGGCGCCGTTTTTCACGATGCCGCAGATGTAGTTGGGGCCCCTGCCGAGCACTATCTTGCTGATGATCCTCTCGTTGCTCCGGCCGTTTCTGTCGATCAGGATTTCGTCTCCGTTGTTCCAGAGAAATACCTGGTTGTTGTTTCCGGGAAGGTCCCCGGGAAGCAGCAGGTTGGAGTCAACGATACCCTCGCCGGTGGAGCCGTTAAGGGGCGACGGGATGTCGGTCACCACGCTTCCGCGTGAGGTGATGGTGAACCCGGCGAACCCTATTATGGAATCCTTTTTGGGCATGGAATATTTTTTTTCATTGGCTTCGTCCCAATAATCGCTGAAGGACGGAGGAGGAGGCGGCACGACTTTTTTCTCTTCGATTACCGCGCCGGGGGATTCAACTTTGAGCACCCTGCTCCTTCCCCACCAACTGTTGCCGCTTTTCACGAGAAAACAGAGATAATTGGTCCCCTTATCGAGAGGCAGCTGCACCGACACGTCGCTCTCAGCCTGGGCGGTCCTGCTGACGGGAAGTTCCTTTCCGTTTTTCCAAATATAAATGCTCGAGCCTTCCTTCGGCACGCCCAGCGGAAGTATGGTTTCGATGAACACGACCCCTTCAGTGGTCGACCCCGAAAGAGGGACCGGAATGCTGGCCACCTTCATCCCTGTGGCGATCACGTCAAATCTCGCGAAAAGCTGCTGCGGCACCTGGGTAATTTTAAAGCCCTTGGACGCGGCCTCCTCGGCGATATCCATTACCGAGAGAATGTCGGCGATTTTCGATTTCATCCCCTGGGCAAACAGAGTTCCTTCGGCCGCGCTCAGGCCTTTATCGGAATCCCCGATCCGCAGATCGCCACGAAACCAAACCGCAGGCACACATATCGCAATGGCGAGAAAAAAATACGCGAGGTACATACCAACATTTCTTTTTTTTGCCATGTTTTCCCTCTCTAATATGTAGTTTTAAATGGATTATAAAATGGCACGATCGGTAAAAACCGCGTCATAAAGGTAATGTAATATCTTGACCCAATTTTTCAATCTTTTTTCGTCAATCACCGCAACTGCCGGAAAAAATCCCAGATCTCGTCGCAGGCGTTGATATCCCTGTTGGTTGGCCCAATTATGCGCTTTCCGAGGTACTGCCACCCTCCGGGCCAGGTATGGCCGCCTCCTTCGACGCTGTAGAGCCCCACGCACGGCCCTCCTCCGGACGATTGATACATGTGCTTCACCACTGTCGATTCGTCCCCCGGATTCGTGTCCGGGAACCGCGCTGTCACCTCTTTGTCTCCGCACCCGTTGCGTTTCAGCCAGAACCGAACCGTGTCCGCGGTTGACAGGGCCCTCCCCCTTTCCATTCCCAGCACCCTCACAGGGCCGCCATCGTAGGGTACCAGCGGGTCCGCGGTTCCGTTGATTATCAGGACGGGCACCGGACGTTCCGGCGAACACTCACTCCTGGGATTCGCCGGCATCGACGCGGTCACCGCCGCGATCCCCCTGATTTTTCCCGAAAGCTCGCATGCCAGCCGCAGGGACATGAATCCTCCGTTCGATATTCCGGTGGCGAACACCCGGCCGGGGTCAGAGCCCCTGTTTTTCACCATCTCGTCGATAAGCCGGGAAAGGAACCCCACGTCGTCGATATTTTCCCTGTGCGCCCGGTCTATCGGGTCTGCCCTGGAATCGTTCCAGTGTTTTCCCACACCCTCAGGATACAGAACAATGAATCCGTCCCGGTCCGCCAGTTCGTTGAAGCGCCCTCTCGTGAGCCTGATCATGCCCGCGGCGTTGCCCCCGCCGCCGTGCATCACCAGCACAAGCGGGACAGGCCCGGCAGGGCGCCGCGCCGGCTCATGAATGATGTAGGACCTTTCGATCCCCCCGTGCGTCATGGTCCCGAGTTCGCACCGCGTACATGCGTCTCGGACGCTTCCGCCGCCGCAGAGAGGGCTTGTCAGGACGAGTACAATCGCGCAGAACCGCATCACCTGCTCCATCAGATTATTCCTCCTCTCCCTCAAGCCCGCTGCTTCCGAAACGCACGCCCGCGGCGAGCGACACCTGAACCGACGGGTCGATCTTTTCCCTGTACAGAACATCGCTTTTTTCAAGAAAGGTGATTCTTCGGCCGGCGATAAAAGCGGCGGTGCCGTCAATGAAAATACTTTCCGTGAGATCATACTGCACCCGGATTCCGGTGGAGAGCGACGACAGCATGAGCGTGACCCTCCTGTCGCGGCCCCAGAGGTAAATGAAATCGGAATCGTTGTTGATTCTGTACCGCCTGCTCTCGGCGCCCAAAAACGCGGTGATTCGAAATCCCGACCCGAACAGGTGCGTGTAGCTCACGCGAAGCGGCAGGAACACGGTGATGCGGTCGTTCCTGCCGAAACGGAGGTTGAATCCCAGGACCGGAAACAGGGGAAAATCGACCCTGTACACGCCGCTGGTATAGGCAAGCACAAGCCCGTATATCAGGCTGAACGTGTCGTTGGCGCGCCAGGTGCCCAGCCCGAGGCAGTAGGGGACCGGTTTTATCGAAGAAAGGCCGTTGATCTCCTCGGAAAGGCTCGCGCCGACTGAAAGCATGTACATGTTTCTCGAATTTGACACAAACAGGGCGGAAAGGGCCGCGGTCCCCTGTTCGATGTTTCTCATGCCGTGCATCAGGGAGATGTCGGCCTGCTGGAGCCCCAGATTCGCGGTGAAAAACATCTGAAACAGGGTCAGAGCCCCGTCATGGCTCACATAGGGGCTTCCAAGAGGGATGCTGGATTTCAGCCTGTAGGACCTCAGCGATATCTCATGGCCGTCAAATCCCGATTTCGGCGTAAAATCGGCGCCGAGGCTGACATTGGGCTTCAGAAATCCAAGTTCAGGACCGGTATCGGCCCACACCGGGCCTTCAAGCGTCCACAGAGGGGCGATGAGGGTCAGAGCAAAAAGTAGATTTCGGAATGGATGGATTTTTATGATACGGTACTGCCGCAATGTAATCATAGGCCACCATGGAATTTTTTATTTTATCCCTTTATTATATACACCGTCCAGGGCCGTATGTCAATACCGGATCGGGCGGGGACGAAAAAATTCACCGCCGGCGGTCACATGCGGTATCACCGGAGATGGGACGGGGATTCCCGCAACAAATGGCTGAGCGGAAAGGCGCGTTAATCCGGGGGGCGATTCCGGGGTTCCGCGAAAACTTCGGCCCGCCGGAACGCGCTGCGATAATTGAATTGAAATCCCAGACGGACGTTGCTATACTGTCCCTGAAGAGATTCTTCATCAATCCTTAATCCCAGGAGAACGACGTGGACAAGGGCCTCGAGGACGCATTCAGATTCATCGACGCCGAGATCAAAGCCGATCCCGGAGCCGACAAGGCCAGGCTGATCGAACTGGCATGCCAGAAATTCGACCTCACACCTCTGCAGGGGGAATTTCTCACCAACAAACTGCTCCTGGAGAAATGATTACCGGCCGGTCGGGTCCGCGGCGGCGCGCGTCACCATTTCCGCAATATCCTCCATCAGCAAGAGAGGATCGTCATTGCCCGCGGCTTTCAGCGTAAACGCGCCCACCGTGTCGGATTGACGGCGGTACACCAGCAGTTCAACGGTGAGAGGCAAATCGCGCTCGAAGATGCTTTTCGCGCCGCCCTTCCCCGTCGGTGCCGCGAGCGTTCCCGTCACCGCAACTTCCGCGTCCGCGCGCAGACAGAGTTCCCTGAGCATTTCCCGTGATACCTTTCTGATCCCCCTGGCCCCCTGCTCGAGGGAAAGCCGCTCGACCGCCATTACAGGTACCACCGCGAATCCGCGGGCAATGAATTTTTTCATTACCGCCTCGCGGAGAAACCTGTCCTGCACCTCGTCCAGCAGCGGGGAATCGAAACCGAGAACGAGCACCGGCCCCTCGTTCACTCCGAAAAGAAGGGCGGGAAAGAACGCGAGCAGCACCAATGCCGGATACAGCGATCTTTTCATCTTCACGGATCAGGCCTTATTCCAGAAAAACTTTGTCCCGGTCAGGGACTTTAATTGACGGATCAATGTCATCCGGCTCCACGGCCAGAAGCGGGGAAATCTCGACGATGGCGGTGCTCTTCCCCAGTGAAACCCCGCGCTCCAGGAGCCACTTCCGGTGAAGGTCAACCATGAGGTCCCTGGCGCTGTGGACTGAATCGACCCCCTCCGGGTTTTTCACCGGCGCGAATTCCTCGCTTCGGAGGGTCTCGAAAACCACGTTGTGCTCGGTCAGGGGGAGCGCGTCGAATACGAACTTTTCGAATTTGAGCCCTTCGATCTCCCGCATGGCGCCCTTTTCATATACTTTAAGCTTTTTCCTCGCGGTGTGGAAAGGAAGAGAGAGCTCGCGCCCCGCGGTCACCCTTTCCACAAAGGACCGGTCAAAAAGATGAATGGCGATGCTGCCGGCGGAATAGGCCAGCCCGCCCGACGAGTCCTTCTGACGGGACCGGTCCTCCGGCAGGTCAGAATATTCCATGACCCCGATCCTCCCGTTTTCAAACTTCACGAAAACCCCGATCTTCTCCTCCGGGTAGGCCTTTTTCAGCGCCTTGCTCGACACGTGAGCCCCCTTCTGCACGTGAAACCCGATGAATTCGGGATCGACGATGCGCACCAGCGGGTTGTCCACCTGAAAATAGGAGATGATGTCGATACCCCTGTCCGCCAGCATTTTCAGCGCGCCCGATGAATTGAGCGCCGTGAGGCTTCCCCCGTGGCCGTCGGGGTTCCTGAAAAGGCCGTTTTTCCCCTTCAGCACCAGGTTCCCTGCCGCGTCCAGCGAGGGGATCATGTTCTGGGGGAATATCATCATGTCCCGGTCCGGAATCCCGAAGTTTTTGTTGTCTTTAAAATACGCGGTTGTTTCGACGTGGTTCTCTTCCGAAGTCATGATAAGAAACGGTATGGCGACCCCGTATTTCCGTGAATACTTGAGGATCTTTTCGGCGTGGATACAAAAAAGCGTCTTGCCGGAAACCGGCCCGACCGGGAATTTTCCCTTGGGGCCTTCAAACCCGAGCCTGGAACCCTGCCCCCCGGCCACCAGAAACGCGGCCACCTTGCCGCCCCGTATCGCCTTGATCCCCGCCTCCCTGGCGAGCCGGAACTCCTCCCGCTGGGCGTCGGTAGCCGGCAATGAGATAAACGGGGCCGGGCCGTACTCCAGATGGACCGCCGCGTCCTTTTCGCGGAACAGTTTCTTTACAAGATCGAAATCCACCGACGAGAGCTCCCGCAGCAGCGATTTTTTTTCTTCTTCGGCCAGGGAATCCCATTCATCGAACAGGTGCCCCTGCCCGTTATCGCAGGCCCTTTTAATCACATCGTCGAAACCGCTGTAGCTGACCATGAAATCCCCCTGATAGATAATCATAAGACGACGGCGATTGATACGATACCGCGCATTTTAGATTTTTGCAAGGACTTTACGTTTCAGGGAAAACAAATTCACTCATGCATGTGGTGCGTGAGCATGAAAAAGAGTGTAAAAATGCGCATTAATCACACTTTTTTGCGTTTTCGATGGCAATATAATAAAAATAAATTGTCTTTATACGTAAATATAGAGTATACTGTCATGATTGCCAAACCACGAGGGACGCCACATGAAAAATAAGCACAATCCGCATCAATTCGACCTTATCTCCCATAAAGACGCCAAAAGCGTGTTCGGAGAGGTCGAGCGCATATACTGGCTTAATTATTCCCCGGCCTCCTTCAAACAGATTAAACGCTGCTACAAGGAAATCAGCAGGCTTTTCAAGGGGACCCTGGCAGGCTACAGGGCCTGCACCACTGAATACCATGATCTCTCCCATACCATGGACGTCATGCTCGCCTCGATGCGGCTTCTGGACGGATACAATCAATCCAATACGCCGATTCCGGAAAAGACCGGGCGCAACTGTCTGATCGCGGCGCTTTTCCATGATACCGGCTACATTCAGGAAAGCGGCGACGACGAGGGGACCGGGGCCAAATACGCAAAAAACCATGTGGACCGAAGCGTCCATCTCCTTGAGAAAAACCACAAGGTCTTCTCGGTGGACGCGGAGGACGTCGGCAGCATCAGCGCCATGATACAGGGCACCGGATCGAGCGCCGGCATCAAATCGATGGGGTTCTCATCTGAAGACGAAGAAACGGCGGGAAAAATCCTGGGAGTGTCGAACCTTATGGGGCAGATGGCGCACCGGGAATATCTGGAAAAACTGCTCTTTCTCTACTACGAGTTCAGGGAGGCCGGCATTCCCGGGTTCGGCACCGAATTTGACATCCTGAAAAAGACCGTGGATTTCTACACCGTTGTAAAGAAAAGATTTTCGGATGAATTCGATTCACTGCACGACTACGCGAAGGTGCATTTCAAAAAAAGGCATGGTATCAACGCGAATCTCTACGAGGAATCCATCGACAAAAACATCGCGTACCTGCACAAGATCATTGACGACGAAAGCAGCAATTTCAGGAGCAAGCTGAAACGGGGGGACTGGGTCAGCCTCGAAAAAGCCAAAACCCGTCATCAAGTCCAGTAGCGAAGACGTTTCCAATTCCGCCTTTTACGGCGGGAGGAAGCCGGCGACAGCCGGAAATCCGGCCGTAAACGAAAAAACTTCATGCAAGGGGCCCGCCTTCCAGGGAAAAATCTATTGACGCGCCGCAACCGCGCTCGTTAATTCGTCACCAGAACGATGGGAGGACCCGGCATGAAAAAGTACATCGACAAAGTAAACACCCTTATCGAATCCTTCCCCTATATAAAGGAATTCTACGGAAAAACCGTGGTGGTGAAATACGGCGGCAACGCCATGATCGACGACAACCTGAAAAAGGCCTTCGCCTCCGACATGGTCCTGATGAAGCTTATCGGGATAAATCCGGTGATCGTGCACGGCGGCGGGCCACAGATCAACAGAATGCTGAAGCAGGTGGGCGTCAAGAGCGAATTCATCTCCGGCCTCAGGGTCACCGACGCGGAGACGATGGACATCGTCGAGATGGTCCTGGTCGGAAACGTCAACAAGGAGATCGTGAACAACATAAACATGGCCGGGGGGAAGGCGGTGGGACTGTCGGGAAAGGACGGGAGCCTCATTACGGCGGAAAAGATATTCCACGACAACGGGGGGGAGATGATCGACATCGGCCAGGTGGGGACCGTACGCTCGGTGAACCCGGAAATTCTGGAAACACTTGACCGGGAGCGGTTTATACCGGTAATCGCCCCCATCGGGTCGGACAGCAAGGGCATAACGTACAATATAAACGCGGACACCGCCGCGGGAAAAATCGCCGAGGCCCTGAAGGCGGAAAAATTCATTCTTCTCACCGACATAGAGGGGGTGATGCTGGACGGCGGCCTCGCGCCGACCATCAGGAAAGGGAACGTCCCCGGGCTGATCAAAAGCGGGCAGGTAACCGGCGGGATGATACCGAAAGTGGGATGCTGCGTCGACGCGGTGAACGGCGGCGTCGGAAAGGCACACATAATAGACGGCAGGGTCGAGCACGCCGTCCTTCTGGAGATATTCACCGACGCCGGCATCGGAACGGAAATCGTGGCCTGATTTTTTTATTTGACACAATGGGACCCCGTACATACATTTGCCCCCGGAGAGTTGTCCGAGTGGTCTATGGAGGCGGTCTTGAAAACCGTTGGGTGAACAGCCCCGGGGGTTCGAATCCCTCACTCTCCGATGCCGTGCGCTGATCTCCGGGTGACCGGGTGAACACACGACGCCGGAGCGATGGCTTTATAAAGGAGAGGTGCCCGAGAGGCCGAAGGGAGCTGCCTGCTAAGCAGTTGTACTGTTACCGGTACCGGGGGTTCGAATCCCCCCTTCTCCGAAGGAACACACAATGACAGAAAAATTCGACATTGCGTTTAAAATCGGCGCCAGGGACATACGGTTCACCGTTGATTTAAACCATTTTTATTACGTCCCCTTTATCGGATGGCTTTTCCCCATGGCCTTCAAAAAGGACGATCCGGCCGCGATGAACCACGCGCGCCAGGGGTTCGTCATGGCCCTGTTCTTCACCGTGCTTTTGGCCGGGTTGAGCTTTTCCACCATATTCATCCACACCGGATTCAGGGTGATGAGGCTCGTGATCGTGCTTTTCATCTACGCGATGGAGCTTTCTTATTTTTCGCTCTGCCTGTGGGCGACGATAAACCTGGTGAAGGGAAAATCCGTTGAAATTCCGCTTGTCAAGGAATACGCGGACAAGATAAAGGTCTGAACACCCATACGCGTCCGTAGCTCAGCTGGATAGAGCGCCGGACTACGAATCCGTAGGTCAGAGGTTCAAATCCTCTCGGACGCGCAGTTATAACGAAAGACACCCGGGTAATGCCCGGGTGTCTTTCGTGGAGAGCTCTCCACGGCCGTGATCCCCTCCATGTTTTCCGGCCAACCGGGGAAAAACACGGACCAACAGCAAAATATGACGGCATGGCGCCGTCATATTCGGGTGTGACAGAATGATATGCACGCTGCGAAACAGGCCCTTCCCGGGGCCGGCCCGGCGCGCTCTTTGTATATTAACGGGGCGTCAGCTCCTTGCGCGCCCGGTACAGCGACATCCTGATCTGAATCTCGTCGTTGACATTTTCCATCTCATCGGTGAATTTCGTTTTCAACTCGCCGGAGAGCTTGTCGAGAATGACCTGCCTCTCTCCCATCAGTTTGGCGAATCTTTCATCGAATTTGAAGGTGTTCTTTTTCCCCATCCTCTTTTCCTCGATTTCAGCGTCCACCTTCGCTATTCCGATGCTCCTGTAGGTTTTCAGCCAGTCTTTCGCTTCCTGGGGGAGTACCGGCTCGGATTTGGCGCCGCATCCGGCAATGGTGATGACGAGCAGGGATATGATTAACAAAGAAAACCGTGTGCGCATTGAATTTCCTCCTGATTGATAAAACAATGGGAGACATCATACAGATGACTGCAATTAAGTAAAGAATTTTATATGTCCGGGAAATCAATATCTTCAGGTCGCGGCGGCGGCCCGTTACCGGCCGGTAGACAAAAAAACGGCTTTACCCGCGGGGGTGCCGGATATACCGTGAGAACATGAAAACCGTGGTCATGATAGCCGTTAACGCGCGTTTCACCCACAGCAACCTCGCGCTTCTGTATCTCCGGGAATACTGCCGCGATCTCGAATTTGACATTCGGATAAGGGAGTTCACCGTCCAGCAGAGCGCCGCCGAGATAGCCGGGGCCGTCATCGCGGAAAATGCGGACGCCGCCGCCTTTTCGGTGTACATCTGGAACTCGCGGGTGCTCATGGACGCCGTGATCCTGCTGAAAAAGGAGTCGCCGCGCACGACGGTGATACTCGGCGGCCCCGAAGCGGGATACGACGCCGCCCGGTGGCTGCGCGACACGCAGGCCGACTATGTCGTCACCGGCCGCGGCGAAGAGGGGTTCCGGAAGCTCCTTGAGCGGGGAATTTCGTGGGACGGTCCGGTGGTGTCCGTTCCCGCGCCGCATTTTTCAGACATACCGATGCCTTACCGAGACGAAGATTTTCCGCTCCTGGCGCACCGGTACGTGTATTACGAAAGCAGCCGCGGGTGCCCCTTCCGGTGCGCCTACTGCCTCTCTTCGCTGGAAGACCAGAACCTGGAGATGAAGGACGCCGGCACCGTAAAGGGAGAGCTGTCCTCTATCATGCGGCACTCGCCCCATACGATAAAATTCGTGGACAGGACCTTCAACGCCCGCGGGGAGAGGGCGCGGGAAATATGGAAATTTATCATGGAAGAATTCGGCGGCCTCTCCACCTCCTTCCACTTCGAGGTGCATCCCGCGCTCCTTGAAGAGGCAGATTTCGGCGTGCTCGCCGCCGCGCCGCCGGGGCTCTTCCGATTTGAGATCGGCATTCAGTCCGCCAACGAAGATACCCTCCGCGAAATCGGCAGGTCGCCGCAGTGGGACCGCGTTGAAAGATCGGTGCGCCGGCTCACCGGCATGGGGCTGTTTCACGTTCATGTGGACCTTATCGCCGGGCTCCCCTTCGAGGACATGGGCTCGATGAAAAGGTCCTTTGACAAGGCGCACTCCACCGGGCCGCAATTCCTTCAGCTTGGCTTCCTGAAAATACTGCCCGGCACCGCGATGGCGGAGAGGGCCGGCGAGTACGGCATGAAACATGACGACGACGCGCCCTACAGGGTGAGGGAAACCGGATGGCTGAGCGGGGGGGAGATGGAGCTGCTGGATATAATCTCCCATCTCGTCAACTCCCTCCACAACACCGGAAATTTTCCGGTCACGATGGCCGAACTGGAGGCCCGCACCGGATCCCCCTTTGAGATGTACCGGTCTCTGGCGGCGCGGTGCGGCCGCCCCGCCCCCGGCAGGGACTGGGAGGCGGGGGCCTCACTGATTCTCTCCCATGCGCGGGACGCGATGCCGGAGCATGCCCCTTTTATGGCCGACTGCCTCAGATGGGACTGGTGCGGCGCAAGGGCGCCCCGGAGGTACCCGCCGATGCTCCGTTCCGGGGATTCCCGCGCCGCGCGCAGGGATTTCAATCTGCGGGCCCTGAGGGACCGCACCGGCGGCCCGGCGGCGAGGGCGCAGACAGGCGGATTGCTGTTCCTTCCGGAAACCGCCCTCTTCAGGGACCGCTACCTGCGGGGAGGCTCCATGGCTGTCTTCAACAGCCCCGGCTCTGACCCCTCCATTTATTAGACTTGACGCTTCCGTCCTGCCATGGCACTGGCTATCCAAGTATAATTACGAAAACGAAGCGCCGGCGCGTGATAAATGAAAAAAAAGAAAAAGCTTGAATTCCAGAAACTCATCGACAAATACCGCGGGTCCGGGGTTCCGCCTCGATGTCCCCATTTTGGGAGCTGCGGCGGATGCATGATGCAGGACGTCGCGTACGAAGACCAGCTCCTCCTGAAAAAGGAATTCATAAATACCGTGCTTCAGGGCACGGCGGAAATAGACAGGGTCCATCCGTCAAATCCGTTCGGGTACCGCAGCCGCATGGACATGGTCACCGCATTCGGCCGCGCCGGACTGCGGCGGGCGGGAACCCACCGCGAGGTCGTCGACCTCACCGCCTGTCCGCTGATGCAGGAGCGCACCGAGGGGCTGTTCATCAAATTGCGCGCGTCCCTTCTTGAAACCGAGGGATACGATTACCTTCGCCATTCCGGATACCTCCGTTACGCCGTGTTCAGGCAGGGCATGTTTTCCGGCGAGACCATGGTGAGCTTTGTGGTGGCGGCAAGGGAAAACAGGCTCGGCCCGGTGATCGACGCGGCGGCCGGGGCGGACTCGATATCGCTCCTGTTCAACGACGGGCTGGCGGACACCAGCTTCGGCGAGCCCTTCGACACGGTGAAGCGGGGCCACATCGAGGAACGTTTCGGCGGCGTCAGGTTCAGGATCGCGCCCAATTCGTTTTTCCAGTCAAATTCGGCCGTCGCCCTTGCCATGTACGGCAAGATCCGCGAATCGGCACGCGGAAGAGTGCTGGACCTCTATTCGGGGGTCGGGAGCATCTCTCTGTTCGTCGCAGACGCGGTGTCGCGCGTCACCGGCGTTGAGCAGGTGCCGGAGGCGGTGGAGTGCGCGCACATAAACAGGGAACTGAACGGCACGGCCAACGCGGAATTCGTCTCCGCCGACGCGCGGCACTATCTCCGCGAAGCCGAAATGTCCTGGGATACCGTGATCCTGGACCCGCCCCGTTCCGGCATGCACCCGAAAATCGTCCGGTATCTGAACGAGTCCGGCCCGGAAAACGTGATCTACATGTCCTGCAATCCCGCCGCCTTTGCCGGCGAGACGCAGTGCCTGGACAACTACTCGATCCGGTGGATTGAAGCCTACGACATGTTTCCGCAGACGCCCCATCTTGAAACGCTGGCATTATTGAAAAGAAAATAGCAGGCCGCCGCGCAGGCGAGCGGCCCAAAATATCTTTGACACAGGCACGCGCCTGTGATTCAATACGCATGCCGATAAGCCGCACCGGGCACGCGGCGGCGAAAAACCCGGCAATCTCTCAAACATTTCGCAGCAGGCCGTGCCTGCACGAATTATCAACACCGGACGCAGGCGGAAAAAAATCCGTGCGGCCCGGAATTACGGAGCTAAAACAGATGCCCCATAAATTCGACCCCCGCAATATCGGAAAGCTGGATAATCCGGAACGGAAAAAAATCCTTCCCCCGGGGCCGATCCTCCTCAGACTCGGCCTGGCCCCGGGAAACCTGATGGCCGATATCGGCGCAGGCGCAGGATATTTCTCATTCCCCGCCGCAGAAATAATCGGAGACGCCGGGAAGGTGTTCGCGCTGGACATTTCAAAAGAGATGACTGACGAGTTGAAAAGACGTGTGTCCGATTCCGGAAATCGGAACATCTCGGTGATCAAGACCGGGGAATACGAGATTCCCCTCAAGAAAGAATCAATCGATTTCGTATTGATCTGCACCGTTCTTCATGAAGTCGAAGACAAAACGCTGTTTCTAAAAAATGCCGGATCCGCATTGAAAAGGGGGGGCGTGCTTGCCGTTATAGAATGGAAAAAATTATCCCAGGATCAGGGGCCGCCGGCGGAAGACCGCATCGATTCCGGTGAGTTCAAGGGGATCCTTGAGGGTTCAGGTTTTCATGATCATGAACTTATTGACTTTAACGGCTATTTTTACATAATACGATGCATCAAATAAAAAGAAGAGAGCGGGCATGGGGTTAAAACCGGAGTTTCCGATACCATTTCACAAAAAATTCAACAATCGGCAATTATTCATTATCGCCCTCATTCTTACTCTTGTTACCGGCGCCGCCGACATCATTACAACGGCGCAATACCAGCTCGTCCCGCTGTACCTGATTCCCATATTCATTTCGACCTATTATGGCAGTACGGCCTACGGAGCGTTCATCAGCACGCTGTCCGCGGCTTTTTTTCTCATCACACATTACACTGAAACAGGCATAATAGAACCCAATGATGTCTGGAACACGCTGATGACATTCATCATTTATATATTCATTCTTTTTCTGATAAAAATACTGAAAGAATACAATCTGAAAATGATGGAGGAAGAGTCAAAGCATTTCGAGGAAATAATTAACATAACACAAAGGGACCTTGAGGAAAAGGAGGCCATGATCAGGGAAATCCACCATCGCATGAAAAACAACATGACAAACCTGATCGCGCTGATCGGAATCATGAAGGATGAAAAAGTTGAACTGGTTCTGGATGAACTCATAGGCCGGATCAACACATTCCTGGTGCTGTATGACATGCTCTCGTATTCCAGTTCCATTGACACCAGCTTATCGCTCAGGAAATATATAGAGAAAATAACGGGGCTGATTCTAAAAAATTCCGGCCTTCAGGAAAGCGGCATAGAATGCAACATGCTCGGAAGCGACATACATGTCGATCCGAAAAAAGCCACGCTGCTGGGCCTTATAATCAACGAGCTTGCCACAAACACATTGAAGCATGGGCGATCGGAACACACGTTGAACCGCATAGACATCACAATTGAATCGGAAAAAGACGGCATGATCATAATCTACCGCGATAACGGGCCCGGTTTGAACATCAACGACTTGCGATCATCAGACGGGCATATAGGCATGATGCTGATCGACATAATCACAAAGCAATTAAAGGGGAGCCTCCGGCTTCCGGACAATGGAAGTTCGGAATTTAAATTCACTTTCCCGATGTCCGCAGTTGCACGACTGGCAGTGATGGACGGAACAGAATAATTCATCTGCACAATAAAGGAGGAGCGGAATGCGATCACCAGTTAAAAAAATTCTTATAGGCACAGGGGTTCTTTTCGGCGCAATTATCGTTTTTATGGCGCTGCTTGCGTACCGTTTCAGTTCAGAAACGAAACTCATGTCGCCTCTTCCCACAAAGATGATCACCGACGGCATATACGCGCTCAATGACGGTTTCGTAAACATGTATATCGTCAAAAAAGGCGACATGGACTTGCCCCGATTTTGCGGACACTGAGTTAAGCAATATTTTGAGCCAAACTCATTTGTAATTCATATTCCTCCGGACTCAGAAAATCAAGAGAAGAATGACTTCTTCGCCGGTTATAGAATACAGCAATATATTCAA
>JBGSQT010000029.1:0-40130 GCA_041737965.1 Spirochaetota bacterium
GGGAGTTGATACTGGGAAGCTGGAAACAGGAATCGGTTTCCGGAGTGTTAAAACGTATACGGACCCTTTTATTTCAATAAATTGTGAAATATCTTATCCGATTTACCCTCATTTTAGCATTATCTTCGCTCCGGGCTTTGATACTTTTTTTGAGGAAAATAACACGGGATATTTTTTTATATTTGATCTTGGCATAAAGTATTATTTCTGATTTAGACAATATGGCTATTATATTCATTCAGGAAATTGCATCAAGTCCCGGCACGCCGTGAAGTTTTATCTGCAGCAATTCGAACTCCTCTCCGCTGAATATTCCGGAACTGATTGAAAAATACCCGGTATCTGTTATTGATATTTCCAGAATTGTAAAAGCAGACCATAGACAATAAACATAATTAATTGATATCCTCCCTGTATTAGAAAGCGTGCCCACTTCATTTTGCTTTTTTCATTGGTCCACATAACTGCACCGGCAAGTGTGGGGATCACAAACGCTGCCCATATCCATAGAGAACGCTCTAATCCACCAGCTCGTGTTGTGTCAGCTATTAGATGGGCTAAGACCAGAATCTGAAATAAAGTCAGAACAAACTGAACAATATAGAGCGGTCCCGCGCTTTTCTGCATTTTTTTTCGTGCTTCAATATCAGCAGAATTTACTCCGACAATTTCCATCCATTTTTTGCCGAATAAGGGCCCATACCAGAGGGCGCCAAGTACCATGGAAAGTACGGCTCCAGTTGCAATGGCAAAATAATTAACGATTAATGGTTGAGGATTTGGCATAAATCTTCCTCCATAAAAAAATTATTCAATAACTGTTTGATAATGTAATCATATACGTTTAATTTAACAATTATTTGAATACAATTTTAACATAAGCTGAATTATTATTTGCCGGTTTTTGTATTCAAAGAAGCTCAAAATTGACCGCTCCAATTTCCTGACTGCACACAACCCTGCCTTTTCCTCTGCTCCGTGCCTCTGCGTCTCCGTGGCAAAACATCGAGTAGTTACGGGTTTTCTTCCAATACCCCGGGCATAGATGCCATAATACCGTACCGGTTTTCATGCTTTTCCGTTCACTCGATTTTTTCAGCGGAGACCGCGCCTTCGGGATGTTAATACTAAACATTTGTTGACTAAAACGCGATACCATTGTATAGTGGATATGCAGGTTCCCGATATCGGGAAAGACGCCTTCGATATATGGATGATGACTATGGACCGAATTCCCGTAAAACCGGATACAACAATCGCCCTGCTGCGGCTCGTCGGGCCGGAAACCGCCGTGACGTTCCCTTTTTACGCGTCCCGGGTTCCGGCCGGGTTCCCGTCTCCGGCCGACGACTATATCGACAGGGCCCTGGACCTGAATGAATTGCTCATACGGCATCCTTCGGCCACCTTTTTCGTGAGGGTATCGGGCGATTCCATGACCGGGGCCGGCATCGCCTCGGGCGATATCCTGGTGGTGGACCGGGCGGAGAGGGCGTCGGAGGGGAGCATCATCATCGCGGCGCTTGACGGGGAGCTTACCGTCAAGCGCCTGCGGTACCGGGACGACGGGGTCTACCTGGTCGCCGAAAACGATAACTATCCGCCCACAAAGGTGGCGCCGGAGCGTCAGTTCGACGTCTGGGGGGTGGTGGTTCACGTGATCCGCAGCCTGAGGTAGCGCCGTGAAGGAAGCGTTTGCGCTGGTGGATTGCAACAGTTTTTACGTCTCCTGCGAGCGCGTTTTCAGGCCCGAACTGAAGGGGCGGCCGGTGGTGGTCCTGTCCAACAACGACGGAAACGTGGTGGCCCTCTCCGCCGAGGCCAAGGCTCTGGGCATCCCCTTCGCCGCCCCTTTCTTCAAGCTCCGGGAGCTGATCGCCAGGCACAATGTCGCCGTCTTTTCGTCGAACTACACGCTCTACGGCGACATGTCGCGGCGGGTGATGGATTCCCTGTCGCACTTCACTCCGGACATGGAGATATACTCCGTGGACGAGGCCTTTCTGGCCCTGCGGGGGGAGGCCGGCGCGTTGACCGAGAAGGGGATGCGCATCAGAAGCCAGGTGATGCAATGGACCGGCATTCCGGTCTCCGTCGGCATCGCCCCCACAAAGACCCTGGCGAAGCTGGCAAGCAGGATCGGGAAAAAAGACCCCTCACTCGGCGGCGTGTTCAATTTTACCGGCCATCCCCGGTCCGACGAGTTCCTGGCCGGACTGGACGTGGAGGCGGTCTGGGGCGTGGGGCCCCGGTACGGCGGGATGCTCCGCGGCGCCGGCATACGCACCGTGCGGGACCTTATGGAGGCGCCGGACCCCTGGGTGAAGAGGAAAATGACCATCACCGGGCTCCGCACGGTGATGGAGCTGCGGGGGATTTCCTGCCTCCCCCTGGAGGAGGCGGCGCCGCCGAAAAAGGGGATCGTCAGCTCGCGTTCCTTCGGCAGGGCCGTCACCTCCCTCGGCGAGCTGAAGGAGGCGGTGGCCTCCTACGCGGCCCGGGGCGCCGAAAAACTGAGGTCCCAGGGGAGCGCGGCATCGTTTCTCACGGTTTTTATCGCCACCAACAGGTTCGTGCCGGAAGACCCGCAGTATTCCAACGGCGTCACCGTTTCTCTGCCGGTGCCCTCGTCGTACACGCCGCTCCTCATCCGCGCGGCGCTGCAGCTGCTGGAGCGCATATACAGGAGCGGGTTCCGCTACAAGAAGGCGGGGGTGATGCTCACCGGCATCATACCGGAATGGGACCGCCAGCTCGACCTGTTCAGGCCGGTGCGGGAAACGGAGCGCCAGCTCGGCCTGATGAGGGTCATGGACGGGATAAACAGGGGGATGGGGAGGGACACCCTCCGCTTCGCCTCCCAGGGGATCGAGCCCGCCTGGGGGATGCGGAGGGCCTATCTTTCGCGGCGGTACACCACCAGATGGGACGAAATTCCGGTGGTGCGCGCTATTTGAAGGCGTTCTGTTCCTTCGGAAACGCCCGCTCTTTCACTTCCCGGTCGTAATCCGCCACCGCCTTGCTCACCGTGCCGTGAAGGTCCGCGTATTTTTTCAGAAACTTCGGGTTGAAGTCCGGGTTCAGGCCGAGCATGTCGTTCAGCACCAGCACCTGTCCGTCCGTGTACCGTCCTGCGCCGATGCCTATGGTGGGGATGGTGAGGCGTTCGCTTATCTCCTTTGCCAGCGTTTCCGGAACCATCTCCAGCACCAGGGAAAACACCCCGGCCTCCTCCAGAATGATGGCGTCTTCCAGAATCGTGCGGCGCTGCACCTCGTCCTTTCCCTGGACCGAGTACCCGCCCAGTTTGTGCACCGACTGGGGCGTGAGGCCGAGGTGGCCCATGACCGGAATCGACGATTTTACCAGCGTTTCCACCGTGTGCCTGAAATCCCTGCCGCCTTCGAGCTTCACCGCATTGCTGCCGCATTCCTTCATTATGCGGCCGCAGTTCCGCATGGTGTCCTCGATGGACACGTGATAGCTCAGGAAGGGGAGGTCGGTAACGATGAATTTCGACGGCGCCCCCCGCCTGACGATGGTGGAGTGATACACCATCTGGTCCATGGTTACCGGAATGGTGCTGGTATACCCGGCCACCACATTGCCCAGTGAATCCCCCACCAGCAGGGCGTCGACGTCCTGCGCCTCCATTATTCTGGCGAAGGAGTAATCGTAGCAGGTGATGAGGGAGATGGGTTTTCCGCTCTCCTTTGACTTTCTGAAATCATGAATGTTTTTGAATCCCCCCATGGTTTCCTCCAGGTGTATCCCGCCGGGGCGGTGCTTAATCAGGTCTTGACCGCGGACCAGATGGCAGGTTAGCGGTTTTTTCCTCAAGAATCAAGGAATATTTCCGTCCGGTGACCGGATCCTTTAAATGCGGATCGAGCTCGATCAGATGCCGGAGTATGAAAATCCTGTCATGTATCCCCGGATGGGGGATGGTCAGCGTGTCCGTGTGCACGATCAGACCGTTGAAGAGCAGGATGTCGAGGTCGATGGTGCGCGGCCCTTTCGAAATGTCCCTGGTCCTCTTCATGCGTTCCTCGATCTGCTGGAGGCGACGAAGGAGGTCTTCCGGGGCGATCAGGCTTTCAGCCTGCACGATCTGGTTCAGGAAATCAGGCTGGTCGAGATATTCCACCGGCTTTGTGTCCAGAATCGAACTGCGTTTCACTATCCGGATCCCGTCAATTCCGGCGATATGCGCGGCGGCGGCTGACAGATTTTCATTCCGGTCGCCGAGGTTCGACCCGAGTCCGATGAAAACGACCGCCATTACATCCTGTTCCTGAAGTCTTCCCCGCTCAGCTCCATGATCCGGCTCATTTCCTTTATCCGGGAAAGTATGCGTCCCTGGGAAAGCTCCTGCAGGACTTTCATCGGGTTGTTGTTTGAGGTGAAGATGGTGATTTTCTCGGCTTCATATCTGGCGTCCACCAGGTTGTAGAGCGTTTCCTGCTCCCATGGGGAATCACGCTGCACGCCGAAATCATCCACCACGAGAACATCGACGTCCGACAGCTCCTGTTCGATTCGCGCGGAATCCCCGTAGGTGTCTGATCCCTCGACAAACGTGGCCCTCAGCCTGTTGAAAAAGGTCCTGGAAATTTTGATGAATTTTCCGTCTACCGAGTGCTGGATTATCAGCTCCGTGAGAATGATGGAGGCGAGCATTGTCTTGCCGGTCCCCGGATTCCCCCAGAGGTAGAGCCCCTTTTTGACATTGGGATAATTTTTTACGATATCATAGGCGGCGCTTTTCGCGTCGGAGGTGAGTTTGCTTATCGATTCGAAATCTCCCATGAACCGCCACTGGTATTTTTTGTCAATTCCGGAGTGGTGGTACACGCGTATGCTTTTGGCTATCCTGATTCTCGTGTCGCGGCAGGGACATTCCTCTATTTTTCCATCGTGATAGATGAAATACGGGTCTTCGCCGCCGCAGTTGCATCGTGTGAGGACGCATTTCGGGCAGGGCGAGAGCGGATCGTTTCCCAGGTGGAGAAAATGCGGATTTTTTACGATACCCGTCTTGTCGCAGAATGAACAGTAGTGGGGTGCGGCCCCTTTTTCAGGCGATTCTTTCATTATAGTGCCTTTGATGTGATGGCCGATCACAAAAACCGGCGTTTACGGTCCGATCCCATTGAACGGCGACGCCGGTACCGGCTGTGCGAAACAATAAGGAGTTTTCGCGCAGCGGGGAATATGTCAATAAATAAATCCGGTGCCGGAATAGTGAGTACTTCTTGACAAGTTCCGGTTTTTGAATTAATCTGAATTAATCACCGGTAATGGAAAAAAGTATCCCGGCCGGACACCGGGTTCAGAAAAAAACATGAACTTTTGATACCGGGATGCCGAATATTTCAGTAAGGATGCAAAGAATACAAGTAGCAAGGGGTTTGATGATGGCACGAGTAAAATCTGCGGCAATTGTGATGCTATTGATGGTGTTATTCTTCTCCGCCAATAATATGACCTTTTCCCAGGATCAGCCGAAAAAGGGCACTGATGCCGATAAAAAAGAGGAAAAGGGTGATGAAGAGGTAACCGGATGGAGGGTCAGGGATTTCCGCCCCTATATCCAGGCTATCGAAGAGCTTGAAAAACTCAACAAGGATTATTCAGACAACCTGTTGAAGCTGGCTATCGACGAATATGCCACCGGACTCGATATTCTTGAAGACATGGAAAACGAGGTCATCAAGATGAAGACGGCGAACAGGGAGAAAAAATACCTGAATGAGCGGTTTTACTGGCAGGAAATCGACCGGAAGAACAGCGAAATGAGGCAGATTGCCAGGAAAAAGTTTGAGGCGAAAATGCGGGCCGTTACCTATTTTACGAGGGCCATCAATTACCTGGATACGATTGCCAATGTCGAGGTGAAGCAGGAAGACAAATATGTGAACTTCCAGTCAAGGCTTTATCAGGTCTATGTGTCGACGCAGTACGACCTGCTCAATTACAAACCATGCATCCCGATTCTCGAACGATATATAACCATTGGGGAACGCCAGAAGGGGGATATGTGGGCGTACAAGTATCTTGCCAGCTGTTACGGATACATGCAGAAAGTGCTTGAAAAGTACCAGCGCAACGCCGAGGACGAGATACTTCAGTATAAAATCAAGAAGAACAGGAGCCTCCTCACCGCCACAGAGCTGAAATACGGAGCGGAATCCCCCCACTTCAAGCGGATGCAGGAGCTGGTTGAACAGGACGAAAAGAAGAGCGAAATGATAAACGATTTTCGATAATGTAACAACTCTGCCGTGAAAAAAAAGCCCGGTTTTCAGCCGGGCTTTTTTTTTATTTCCCGCTCGCGGCTTTTCCCGTTTTTTTCAACGCTTTTTTGTACTCGCCGTCCAGTATCCGGTGCATCAGTCTCGGGAAATGCCGTGATAATCTCCAGAGCATGCCTGATTGTCCCGGCACGATGTAAAACCTACCCTTCATTATGCCTTTGATGAATGCCTTCGCGACCTTTTCAGGGGGCAGCAAGCCGCCTCCCTCCGAGATTATAGTAAGCTCCTCCGGTTTTGTCATGTTTTCCTTTTCGAAACCCGGCGTGTTCGTATCCGGCGGAAAAAGGACCGAGCATCCTATATTAAAGGGCGCGAGTTCGTGACGGAGGCACTCGGTGAGGCCGGCAACGGCGTATTTCGTGGGGCCGTAGGTGGCGTACCCCATCATCCCCATGAACCCGATGACGGACGAGCAGTTCGCGATGTGCCCCCGCTTCTCCTTCATGAAATGGGGGAGCATGACCAGAATCGGCACGAGCTGGCCGTAATAGTTTGTCTCCATGCTGTCCCTGTAGTCTTTCAGGGAAAACCTGTCTATATAATTGGGATACGCGTATCCCACGCAATTTATAAGATGCGTCGGTACGCCGCGTTTCGCGATGATTTTCTCTATCTGCCGCCTGAGCGGGTTCATTTCAGTGGTATCCGCCGAAATCGTTTCCACGAACTGCCCTTCCAGCGAAACCTGCGCGGCTACCTCTCCCGCCGCTTTCTGAAGGATTTTTTTGTCTCTGGCTATTATGCAGACGCTTCCTCCGAGTCGAGCGTATTCAAGGGCGGTGGCTTTTCCGATGCCTCTGGAGCCGCCGGTGACAACGGCAAAGGAATTATATAACGGATACTTGTCGGACGGTTTTTTCATCTGGGTTTCCCTTCTTTCAAAATAGTGATGAATCGGTATAATCTGAATTCTTTGTAATTTTATGTTCATCTGTCAATTGTAATTCACCATAGCGGCTGCAGCTGCTGCGGGTGTGAATTTCTCTGTGTAGCCGAATATGTTGTATAAATGATACAAACTGCTGAATTTTTAAAACTTATACAAAGTGGTTTAAATTTTTTGCTAAAAGCTGATCCAATCAGAAAATAAAACAATTTTAATTTATAAACGGCACAATAGTTGCACATATAATTGATGATATCGTACAGATACCGTGTTTTATATCTTGACAATGCAAAAGTGTCCGCACTATAGGGCTTTTTTTATGCGGATTCACGTATAAAGAACGAGCCGGAAAAACCGGCCAAGAGGAGTGTGTATGTCGTTTAAATCGGATTCAGGTAAACTCGCTCATTTAAAAAATCTCAAGAACTATTCACTTAAATCGGCAACGCTGGTGGAATCCCTGGAGCAGAGAAGGAATAACCAGCCTGATTTTATGGGTTTTATGGACCTGAAAAATCAAAGCCACAAGCTCACCGCGGGGGACTCCCTGGATGGGGCGCTTTCGGTGGCCCAGTATCTGATGTCGCTCGGCCTGAAAAAGAACGACAAAGTGATGGTGATGCTTCCGACTTCCATCGAGTTCGTGTATGTGTATTTCGGCATTCTCATGGCCGGCGCCGTTCCTGTTCCGGTAAGCCAGCCGGCGGGAACAAGCAATATAGGGAAATTTCTTGAAAACCTCCAGCATATCATCCTGGACAGCGAATCGAAATTTTTCATAACGTACGATAAAATAAAAATGCTGATCGGCAGTCTTATGACGATCCCGAATCTGGTAAAGGGATTCATCTTTACCGAGGAGCTGATGCAGAACAAGATTCCGAGAGACAGGTACAAACCCCTTCCCAGCATAGATTCAAATGACCTTGCCCTCATGCAGTATACTTCCGGCACTACCGGCAAGCCGAAAGGCGTCATGCTCACGCACGGCAACCTGCTCCACAACATCCACGGGATCGGCCTTGGAATCGCC
This sequence comes from Spirochaetota bacterium, assembly GCA_041737965.1. GTDB lineage: Bacteria > Spirochaetota > UBA4802 > UBA4802 > UBA5550 > JAFGJK01. The sequence goes on from JBGSQT010000029.1 coordinate 8,237, forward strand.
CTTTCGCAGGACGATGTGGGAATCAGCTGGCTTCCCCTGTATCACGACATGGGGCTCATAGGCGGAATGCTCACCGCCCTTTACTGGGGAAACAGGATGATCATGATGATGCCCGAATCCTTCATCTTCAGGCCCCAGTGGTGGCTTGAGAATATCACCCGTTTCGGCGCAACCATCGGGGTGTCTCCGAATTTCGGATATCACTACTGCGTCACCAGGATTCCGGACTCGTCGCTTTCCAAACTTGACCTGTCAAGCTGGAGGCTCGCCTTAAACGGCGCGGAGCCGGTGGACAGGAACACGCTCCAGAAATTCATCGAGAAATTCGGCCCTCACGGCCTCAGGGACGATATTTTCTTTCCGGTCTACGGAATGGCCGAGAACAGCCTGGCCGCGACCTTCCCTTCGCTTGACAAAACAACCGTGGTGAAGCGCTTCAGGCGCGACAAACTGGAAGAAGACCATCAGGCGGTCGATTCCGCCGGCACCGATTCCAAGACATATATCGACCTTGTGTCGGTGGGGTATCCGCTGGTGGGCCAGGAGGTGCGTATCGTGGACGACCGGAGCGTGACGCTGCGGGAGCGTGAGGTCGGGGAGATTCTCGTAAAAAGCCCCAGCCGGACAATCGGATACTACAAGAATAAACAGGCCACTGACAACGCGATCAAGGATGAATGGCTGTATACCGGCGACATGGGGTTCGTCCTTGACGGGCTGCTTTTCATATCGGGACGGAAAAAAGAGATAATCATAAAACGGGGAAAAAACATCTACCCGTACGACGTCGAGCGAATCGCGTCCACGGTAAAGGGGGTCAGGATCGGGTGCTGCGCCGCCTTTGCGGTGGAGAATTTCAACACCGGCACCGAGGACCTGGTGCTGGTCTGCGAGTCGGTGATCAAGGAAAAAACCAAACTCGACGAGCTGAAAAAAAACATCAACGCGGAGATTCTTGCCCGCCTGGGCATCGCGCCCGACGATATCCGTATCGTCCCGAAGGGGACCATACCGAAAACCACCAGCGGAAAGCTCCAGCGGCTGTTCTGTAAAAGGATCTATCTCGAGGGGGATTTTTTCCTGCTGAAGCGAAAAAACAGGGTGGTGCTGGTAAAGACCGTAATCATGAGTTCCATCCTTCTCATGATAAGGGGAATCGGCAAACTATTCAGAAAAAATGGATGACGTACCGAGGGTATGTCTGAAACTTGCGCAATGGCCGGGGATTTCCGAGGCGCCATGCATCAATAACAGAGGAGACGACTATGGGCTCACCAACACGAGAGAAAGTGGAAAAGGACCTGTACGGGATCATCGCGAAGCTCGCGGGGACCACGCCGGACAAGCTTAAACCGGAGGACAGGCTGAAGGATGATCTGGGATTTGACAGCCTGAAGAGCCTTGAGGCGATGTCCCGAATCACGGAAATGTATGACATCGAGCCGGATATGGACGACTTGAACGACATCCATTCAATCAGCGACATAGTCGAATATCTTATGAAACAGCTTGGCTGAGTGTTCCGCATATCCTATGCAAATCTTTAATCATTATCAGAGGACGACATGACACAACTTGTATCCGAGGCGATGAAACAGCATCTTTCGCTGATCTCACTGCTGAAACAGCACGATATCTACACCTATTTTCTTCCCGTCAGTTCCGCCTGCGAAAACCATATCAGGGTGAACGGAAAGGATTGCATTAATTTCATTTCGAACAATTATCTCGGATTCTCGACCCATCCGAAGGTGAAGGAGGCAGTCGCCGGCGCGCTTGAAAAATACGGGCTCGGCATCGGTGGGTCCCCGATCGCCTGCGGGTCCACGGACCTGCACTACGAGCTGAACGAGCGGATCGCCCGGACGTACGGCATGGAGGACTCCGTGCTCTTCGCCAGCGGGTACCAGGCACTGCTCGGGTCCATACAGGCGACGGTGAAGAAGGGGGACGTGGTATTGCTGGACGGCCTCGTTCACCGGAGCATCGTCGACGGAGTGGCCCTTTCCGAGGCGGACAAGCGCATGTGGCTCCATAACGACATGGAGGACCTCGAGCAGCTCCTCGAACGGGTAAAGAAAAAATACGACCGCATGCTCATCGTGGTCGATTCCGTCTACAGCATGGACGGTGATATCGCGCACCTCCCCGAAATACGCCGGCTCGCGGACTCCCACGGCGCGCTGGTGCTGGTGGACGAGGCGCACAGTCTCGGCGTCATCGGCGGGAGGGGGTACGGCATCCTGGACCATTTCAATATGCCCGGGGGCGCCGACGTGGTGTCCGGGACCTTTTCGAAGTTCGCCGGCGCCGTCGGGGGCTTCGCCGCCGCGTCAAAGGACTTTATCGCGTTCCTGCGGCACAACTGTTCGCCTTTCATCTTCTCCGCATCCCTGTCGCCGCTCATCGTCGCCGGGGTCCTGAAGTCGTTCGACCTTCTGGACCAGGAGCCGCAGTGGCGGGAGAATCTCATCAAAAATTCCCGGTCCTTCATTGACGGGCTGAAGTCCCTCGGTTTCGACACCGGCACTTCGGTGACCGCGTGCGTTCCGATCATACTGCGGGACACCCAGAAGACCATGGCCTTCAACAAGATAATCCTCGAGAACGGGATATTCGCCACGCCGGTGGTGCACCCTGCGGTGCCCCACACAGAGTCGAGAATACGCCTGGGGGTCATGGCCACCCACACCGCCGCCGACATCGACAGGAGCATGGAAGTGTTCAAAAAGGCGGGGAAGGAGCTGGGGATAATCTAAAGGCGGCCGCGGACGAATTGTGAAATTGTATTGACTCTGCGCTCCCGCGGGGCATACTTTTTGCATGAACCTCACGGAATTCATCATCCGCTACGGATACGGAATCATCTTCGCGGGGACCTTTCTTGAGGGCGAAACCATCCTCGTGCTGGGAGGGTTTCTCGCCCACAGGGGGTATCTGAACATAGCCTTTGTCATCGTATCCGCCTTCCTCGGGAGTCTGCTGGGCGATCAAATCTATTTTTTACTGGGCAAGTACAAGGGGAACAATGTGCTGTTGAAGCATCCGAATTGGAAATCCAAAATCGGAAAATTCAACGCATACCTCGGGAAATACAGCGTGTTCATCGTATTGATCTTCCGGTTTCTCTACGGCCTGAGGACAGTGGCGCCTTTCGCGATCGGGCTGAGCGGAATGTCCAATATAAAATTCCTTGTATTCAATGCGATAAGCGCGTGTCTGTGGGCCGTCGCGGTCGGAATGGCGGGCTACCTTTTCGGCCATACGGTCGAAATTATACTGGGAGACCTCAGAAAGATCGAGCTGGTCGTCATCATCCCGCTTTTTGTGATTTTTATTGCCGTTCTTGCCGTCAGGTTCTGCAGAAAAAGAAGGAACCGCGCGCGATAACGGGCGCATATCCCCTCATTCGATGTCGATGGAATTCCCGGACATTGCCTTCACCGGGCACGCGAGCTTGCAGAGCCCGCAGGCGACGCAGCGTTCCGGATAGAACTCCACCTCCATCGACTCACGGTTTATCACGAGGGCGTCGACCCGGCACACGGTGGTGCAGGCGCCGCAGTGGACGCATCGCTCTTCATCGCGCCTGATCTTGTCGGCCAGCACTTCAACACGGACTCCTTCGTCCTGAAGGTAGCGGATGCTCTTGTCCACGGATTCGCGCTCCCCCTTGAGCTCGAGGATGATCCGGCCTTCCAGTTTCGGAAAGATCTTCGCCTCCAGCACGTTGAACATCACGTCGAAGTCCCTGGCCAGACGGTAGATGATCGGCTTGTACATGATGCTTTTGCTGAAAATGAGGAGTACGTTTATTGAATACATGTCTTCATCCTATTAATTCTATTGATCCGCTGACGCCGAGCAGGTCGCGGTATACCGCAACGATCCCGGTGGCGCCCTTTTCCATGGCGTACGCGAGCGACGCGTCGATGTCCTCTTCTCCGCGGATCCTGTTGCAGCATTCCGTGGCCAGCGCGTCGGCCAGCGCCGCGTCGCGCGCCGTCACCGTGACCGCGTCCGCCTTTCCGAAACTCACTGACGGGCCTATGACCGCCGAGGAGGTGCAGATACCGCACGGCGTGTCCTCCGGCGCCACCCGGATTTTCAGCTTTCCCGCGAACCTGAACTCTCCCGCGTAGAGGGCCGCCGCGGCCGGCTCGTTAAGCTTCATCCATATATCCCCCCCGTTTTCCACGATCACCTCTTCCGATTCCCCCAGAAGCGCCTTTCCCGTAAGCTCGGCGATCGCGCCGGCCACCGCCGCCATGGGGCCGGTGCCGGCAATATCCGCGGCCCGGTACATCATCGCCGCCGCTTCGGGCGCGGTCTTCGGCGCCGGGAGCGGACTGTAGGATGAGAGGAAATCGGGGTGTCGTTCGATATGCTCCCGCAGCTCCCTGCGAAGGCGGCGCACCGTTTCCCCGGCGAGGGCCGAGAGATCGCGGGCCGCCCTTATGTAAAGGTCCGTCGTCTCCACCTTCACCGCAAAAGCGGTCCAGCGAGGCGAGGCGGTAAAATCGCGGTAGACACGCCGGCGGTGGATCATTCCGCCTTCCCCCTGAATTCCTCGGAGGGGAAGGGGATCTGGGGCGCTCCCAGGGTAAATCCGCGCCGGATCCATTCCTTCAGCTCCAGGGCGATCTTCCGCGCCGCCAGATAGCTCGACAGCGGCGCCGACGGGATGCGTCGGCCCGCCACGTCGATGTAGCCGGATTTGAGGTCCGCGTAGGTCACCTCCCCCAGCGGCTCCCCCTCGCCGGTGGGGTAATCGCGGCCGTAATCGTACACCTGGCACCGGATCTGGCTGTCCGACTGTCCGGTAAAGTAGGCGAGTTCCTCGTTTAGGATGGGCACCGGAATCCCGATCCCCACCATCAGGGAACAGCCGTACCCGGTGATCGAGGCGCCGCGGATATAGGCCGGGTCCATCTCCTTCATGTCCCCCACCACCGCGATGGTGCCGCCGCCTTCCCGGGGTATGCCGTTGTCGCCGCGCCGCGCGTGGGGATTGTGCTGGGTGCCGTGCCACGCCACCGCGCCGGTCGCGCCGGCCAGGAATATTCTGGTGCCGGCGCCGATGGTCCAGAAAAACGGGTCGTTCAGAAGAGGGGAGAGCTGTCCCGCGCTGGAGTAGGTGGCGTTGGCGAAATCAGGTTTCAGCATCCCCATGTAGGTGTAGATGGTCTTTTTCGTGCCGTTGACCGCGCAGTTGTAGTTCTGGTACGAGTTTCTCGGATTGAAGAGGATCGCGTTTTTAAGGTCGGCGATGGTGACGGTGCGCTCGAAATCCCTCAGGGGATAACAATCGGTGCCGTAGGATTTCGCCGCGAGTTTCACCTCCCTTCCGGCAACCAGGTCCTCGATCACATGGCCGCCTCCGTAGAGGAACCGGCCGGGGTGCACCCTGTTCAGCGGGTCGTCCTCCCGCACCTGGGTGGCGCCGATATAGCAGTCCACCGCGGCGATCCCCCCGTATGCCTCGACATCGTTGAGCCATACCTTTGACGCCTTCATCCTCGGTTTGGTGTGCCCGAAATTAAGGAAGGCGCCGGAAGAGCACATGGCGCCGAAGGTCCCGGTGGTGACCACGTCAACCTCGCGGAACGCCTTTTTAACGCCCATGTCGGATACAATCGAGGGCATCTCCTCGGCGGTAACGATGACGGCCGTACCCTCCCGGATTTTCGCGTTAATCTCTTCGTAGCTCTTTTTGATGCCAAATTCCTTCATATTATGCCACCGCCGCTCCAGTCGCGATCAGACGATCGATTTCGGCAAGGTTACCAGATGTGCCGGCGTATTCAATGATTTTTTTAATGCACGCAGCCGATTGGAGCGCGGGGGAGAATGATTTCCGGGGGCGAAATTTTTTCGTTTACGTGCCGCCCGGGCCGGAGTATATTTGCCTGTATAAGTTTTATCCAAGGCGCGAGAGACGCGCAAGGTGGTGTGAATGAAACGATTGCTTCCCTGCATGCTTGTTTTTATCGTCGTGTCAGCCGGCGCCCAGGAACGGAGAACGCTGGAGTCGATTGTGCCCTCATCCGCGGGTTTTTTCGCGAAGACGGCGCAAATCCGGGATTTGGTGAAATCCGCCGGGCTTTTTCTGGACACGGTGCTGTCCGGGCCCCAGCGGCAGAAGGCGGAATCCGCACTGGCGGAGTTCCGGAACAAGACCGGTGTCGATCCGCTGGACCCCGAATCGCTCTCCGGTGCGGGCATCGACACCGAGGGGCGGATCGGCCTGGCCTGGTTCGGGAAAGGGCGGACCGAGAATTCGGACAGGATCATCCTCTACATCCCCTGCAGGAAAGACGGCGATATCGCCCCCCTCTTTGTCGAATTGATGCGGAAGTCCCATGAAGGGAAAGGTGAAGAGATCAGGCCGGTTTCCTCGAATTACGGGGGGAAGACGATCGTACGGGTTAAGGATGACTTGTTTGTGACGCAGATGGAGGGGTATCTGATCGTCGCGTCAGAGGACGGCCTGGCGCGGTCCGTGGTGGACCTGTGGAACAGCGGCGCCGGCGGTTCAATCGCCGCCGATGCGCATTATGCCGACTATTTAAAATACGCCGTGGGCGAATACGACATCAGCACCTTTGCGCGAAGGGATTTCATCGCCGAGATGATGAAGAAGAGCGGCGATAAAAATCAACCCGCGCGGGAAGGGGGGGCCGCGACGGAAGGCGCCGGGCCGGACGTCGGCTGGATCGACTACGGCGCCCTCGGCGTCTCCATGGCAAAAGACCGGCTTACCGCCGGCGTCTCCTTTAAATACAACGGCAGTGACCCGAAAATCGTCGCGCTGATGGAGGCGATCAGGCCCGCCGACCCGAAGGAAGCCCTGGGATACGGAGACCCGGGAATTTACGCGGTTTTATCGGTATGGCCCGACCGGCTTGATGCCGCTCTTGCCGGAACTGAAAGAGCGGCCAAGGGGTACGGCGAGTTGAAGCAGAAACTTCTTGCCGAGTGGGGAATCGACCTGACAAGGGACTTTTTTCCCCACGCCGCCGGTCTGGCCGTCATGATTTCGGAAAAGGGGGGCGGATTGAGGCCCAGGGGGGTCACTTTCATGCCGATGAAGACCGCAAAAAGCGGCGGGATGATCCGCGATAAAATCAGAAGCCACCTGCAATCGAGGCTTGCGCAGGACCAGTGCGGCGACATCACCGCGGGCGGGAAAAAGATATTCTGGCATCTTGACAGAAACAGGGGCAGGAACTATATTGCCGCGGATTCCCGGGGATTTTTTACCGGCAGCGATCAGGAGCTTATGGAAAGAGCCATGGAATCGAAGACAATCGCCCTGGGAGGACCTTCCCCGATGAAGGCGGTCGCCCGGAAGGACCTCCTGTTTATGTACCTCTATATGAACAAGGAGAGCTTCGTGAGACCGCTCATGATGATAATGGCGGCGGGATTTACCAGGGACAACAATCTCATATCCCTGCTCGGAAGGATGGGGGACGCCACGATTTACGGGAGAAAAAACGGCCCCCTTATGAGCTTCGACTTTGAGCTGGAAATCTCGGCGGGGGGGCGATGAACTACCTTTTCGGCCCGGTGAATTCGCGGCGCCTGGGCAGGTCTCTCGGGGTCGATCTTGTGCCCCACAAGACCTGTACCATGGACTGCGTCTACTGCGAATGCGGCGGCACCACTGACCTCACCACTGAGATCCGCGAATACTCCCCGCTCAAGGACGTGCTGGCCGAACTCGACGGCTACCTTTCAGGCGCCCCGCCGCTTGACGCCGTCACCTTTTCCGGTTCCGGGGAGCCCACCCTGCATTCAGGAATCGGCGTGATAATCGGCCATCTGAAGGATAACTATCCGCGCTACAGGGTCGCGGTGCTCACCAACGGATCGCTTTTCTCCAGGCGGGAAGTGAGGAGTTCGCTTCTTCGGGCGGATATCGTGATTCCCTCGCTGGACGCGGTGTCGGATGAAGCCTTCCGGGCCGTAACCCGTCCCTGCCCGGGCATAGATCCGGCGGAGGTGGTGCGGGGCCTGGTCCTGTTTCGGAAGGAATTCCACGGGATACTCAGTATCGAGATATTCATCGTTCCCGGCATAAACGACACCGACAGGGAGCTGGCACTGCTGAAAGAGGCCTGTCTTGAGATCCAGCCTGACTTTATACAGCTGAACAGCCTGGACAGGCCCGGGACCGAACAATGGGTCGGACGCGCCGGCCCGGAGGAGCTCGGAAGGATCGCCCGCGTCTTCGCCCCCCTGGCGGTCTCGACGGTGTGGGCGGTGCCGTCGCACGGCGCTGCCGGCGCGGCAATAGATCCGGACGACATGATACGGGCCACTCTCATGAGGCGGCCCTCCACCGTCCAGGACCTGGTGTTCGCCACCGGCCTGCCGGCTGAAGAAACGGCGCGCCGCGTGGCCAGGCTCGCCGATTCGGGAATTCTTGTGGAGGAGCGGGGCGAACGAGGGATTTTTTACCGGCTCAGAGAGCACGGCCGGCCCGTGTGACTGGCGTGTACCGTATCCGGATCACTTGCCCAGGGGCACCAGTATCTTGGCGAATGTTTTGGTCTTTCTGTCCGTGGTTACCATGAAATTTTTGTATGAGATATTGATGTTTTTCAGGAGCACCACCACCATTGAGAGCCCGAGGCCCATGCCTTCCGCCTCCGGGTCCGGGTTTTCCATGTAGAATTCGGCGATATTGTCGTATCGTGACGACCGCTCGATCCGTTCGGTGATTTTTCTGTATTCCCTGTCCGCCAGGGGAAGGTTGTTGATTACCTCGATGATGAGGTTGTTGCCGATCAGTTTTATGTAGATTCTGGTGGAAAGTCCGTGCTCCTTCGACTTGATGCCGTATTCCAGGAGCGCGTCCTCGTTGAGAATGGTCCGAATCTGCTTCACCACCTCCACCGGGTCGTCGGGATTCACGATTTTCCCCTCTTCGATGAGGATTTTCTTCGCGTTCGCCTTGGTGGCGTTGGCGATGAGCTCCTTTATGCATGAGAGAATAGGGGTGAAAATGTCCTCTTTTCCGTGCTGTTCCAGTATTTTTCCCAGCACGAATTTGATTTTATCCTCCGTGTCCTCGACGGCGGAATAGGTGACAAAGACGATGTCGTTTTTGTTCTTTATTGCGGTCAGCGCTTCACGCTGGAAGTCGGCGGCGGTATGTTTCTGTGCTGGCATCATCGCGTTATATCACACATGTAATTTCCTTTTAGTAATGAGGATTAATAATTGATTTTTTTCAAGCATAAAATTGTACTGTAAAAAATTGTGTTTCTTCACGTTATCAAAAGAGGATGCCATGCTTGAAACGCTGATGCCGTCACTGCCGTCGATACTCAGTTTTGCCACTATCGGTGTTGTCTTCGGCATTGTCCTTTCCGTCTCAAAACTGAAACTGAAGGTCGATAAGGACCCGAGGATAGAAAAATTGACGGAGGCCCTTCCCGGGGCGAATTGCGGCGCGTGCGGGATGCCCGGCTGCAGCGCCTACGCCACGAAGATAGTCGAACAGAAATTCGAAATAAACCTCTGCCCCGTGGGCGGCGCCGAAGTCGCTGACAAAATGGCGGATATCATGGGATTGGAGAAAAAAGGCGGAACCGCGGTGTCGCTGAAGGCGAGAGTGCACTGCCGGGGCGGCGTCGATGTCACGAAAAAAAAGTTCCACTACTCCGGACCCAGGGAATGCGCGGCCGCACAGACCGTAATGGGCGGGTTCAAGGTGTGCGAGTACGGGTGCCTCGGCTTCGGGGACTGCGTGCGTTCATGCCCCTTTGACGCGATGTACATGGACGACAACGGGCTGCCTGTTGTGCTCAGGGAAAAGTGCACCGGCTGCGGCAAGTGCGTCAAGGCGTGCCCGCGTGACATAATCAGCCTGGTGGACAACAGGTTCGACGTGTACGTTCTCTGCCGGAACAGGGAAAAAGCCCCGGTGATGAAAAGGGGGTGTGCGGTGGGATGCATTGCCTGCGGGCTCTGCGACAAGGCCTGCCGCGAAGTGTTCAAGGACAGGCCTGAAATCGGCACCGCCATAGAGGTGAAAAACTTCCTCGCCGAGATCGATTACGATAAGTGCATCAACTGCTTCAAGTGCGTCGAGGTCTGCCCTGTCCCGGTGATCCACCCGATCGAGAGGTCAAAAAAAATGCAGAAGGCAACGGCCGCGGCGTCCGCGACGGGTGAATGAAGTCAATCGATGAAATGAAGGGCGTCGAAAAGGCGGCGGCGCTGCTGGTGGCGCTGGGCCCGCAAACCGCCTCCGAAATCCTCAAGCATCTGGATGAGGACAGCATCGAAATCATCACCGTCGAGATCGCCCGCATAGACAGGCTGTCGCCGGAGGACCGGGAGGAGCTGATCGGCGAGTTTCTCATCGAGCTGAGGCGCCAGTCCCGCGGAGGGAAAGGCGGCGAGTCGAAGGCCAGAAAGATCCTGGAGGACGCCTTCGGCGGCGACAAGGCGGACGAAATTTTAAGGAAGGCGAATCCGATTGACCCGAACAGGGAATTCGCCCGTCTCAGGGAAATCGAGCCTGACCTGCTCTTTTCCTTCCTGAAAGACGAAACCCCGCAGACCATCGCGCTTACCATGTCCTATCTTCCCCCGGACAAGTCCGCGGTGATCCTCAAATCCCTCTCCCGGGACGTCGCGAAAGAGGTGGCCCGCCACATGGCGGTGAAGAAAAACGTTCCTCCCGACATCGTGGCCAGGGTGGCCAGGACCATTTACGGCAAATACGAGGAGCTGAGCAGAAAAAACCGCGGGCTCTCAAGGGCGGGCGGGGTTGACACCCTCATCGAAATAATGAGCCACATGACCGGCGATGAGGAACGGAAGATACTGCATACGCTTGACATATCCATGCCGGATATATCGGGCCGCATCAGGGAGTCGATTTTCTCCTTCGAAAACATCGCCAACCTGTCCAACACCGAAATCCGCGTGCTTATCGATGAGCTCAAGGACGACATGGTCATTGCCAGGGCGCTCAAGGGGGCGGGGGACGACATACGCTTCAAGGTGCTAAGGAACATGAGCCAGAACCGGGCCACGGACATCATAAACGACATGAACGCCATGGGGGCGATGCGTCTGGCGGAGATACACGAAAACCGGGACAGGATAATGTCGGTCGCCCGGACCCTCCATGATAACGGGATCATATCCTTCAAGAAAAGCGGCGGCGACCTCATGGTGGACTAGTCTATTTGCTGTAGAAGAGGATCGTCCCGTCCCTGTCGATTTTTCTGTAAAGCTTGATAACCACCGAATCGAAATTTCCCGTGCCGTTGTACAGCCGCATCACCCTGTTGACGTAATCGATGGTCGACCGAATCGGCGGTATTGCCATGCGCCGCGAAACCCTCCCCAGCCCCGCGTGGTATGCGGCCAGCGCCAGCGGCACGTCGTTTTTAAAGTGAGAGAGCAGTCCCCGGAAGTGCCTCGTGCCGGCTTCCAGGTTCTTTTCCGGGTCAAAGGGATCACGGAGCCCGTATAATCTGGCGGTATCCTGCATCAGCTGCATGAGCCCCATCGCCCCGGCGGAGGACACCGCGTCCGGGTTGAAATCCGACTCCACTTTTACGATGCATTTGATCAGGTGCGGGTCCACCCCCTCCCTGCCGGCCACCGCCGTTATAAGGCCGTCATAGGGGCTGTTCAGCGACGCCGCGCGTCCCGTTTTTGACGCGCCCGCATCGGGTATGTTGGAAAAATGTATGGTGCCGTCCTTTTTTACTTTTTTAAGAACGTGCGAATAGGAGGCCCCCGGCCCCGGGAAAACCGCGAGCATGGAGAGCGTGAGGGAGACGGGGATAACCATGCGTCTGATCATCATATATTCAACGATAACGTTGCGTGCCGGAGATGTCAATCATCAAAGCAGGCGGCGGGTCGACGGAAACAGATTAAACTATTTGACAAAGAATTTTGGAAAAGTAGTGTTGCATTTAATATTTTTTGGCGCGGCAGGCTACGGGGGAACATATGAGCATGAAATCTACCATAATCGTGATCGCGGCGGCGGTGATATGTACCGCTCCGCTTACTCTCCATTCCCAGGAAAATGTTCCTGTTGAGGAAAAAAACGGCACCGTCAGGGACCGGGACGCCGGCGCGGGAAAGGAGGGTTTCGGCAACATACTCGGCAGGGACCGGAAGCTGAAGCTCACCGTGGACCGGGTTGTTGACTATCTCATCAAAAACAACCTGGACGTGCGCGCCACGCTCATCGAATACCGTGGCGTTTCCTCCGGCCTGGACAAGTACCAGAGCAAGTACGACACCACGCTCTTCGGCCAGGTGGACTACGCCTATTCGAAAAACCCCAATTCCGGGTCGGCCATCATCTACGGCACCGAGTCGGAGAAGGGGTCCTGGACCGCCGGGCTCAGGCGGCAGTTCGAAACCGGCACCACCGTCGAGGCGGGCCTCACCGGCTACTCGGCCAAGGTGACCGGATCCAAGCTGGGGGGCTCGGGGGGAAACCAGACCGGCATCAGCCTGTCGGTGACCCAGGAGCTGCTGAAAAACGCTTTCGGAATGAACGACCGGCTCACCGAGCGCAAGATCGCCAACAGCACCGCCAGGGGCAAGCACCTTTTAAAGATGAAGCTGTCGGGGCTTCTGGTGCAGGCGCTGGTGGGGTACTGGCAGATCGCCATCGCCGAGGAAAACCTGGCCACGCTCGACATCAGCGTGAAGAGCGCCCAGGACATACGGAACCTGGTGGCCGACAAGTCGCGCCTGGGCCTTTCCGAGCCGGAGGAGGTGTTCGACTGGAACAACAAGGTGCTCCAGCTGAAGAACGCCCGGGAGCAGGGGGCGCTCTATCTTTTCCAGGCCCGGCTCGCGCTGCTGCGCACGCTGAACCTGGAATCCGACCTCGACGTGGAGGTGGGGCAGACCTTCGTGACCGAGCCGCCGAAGGTGACCGAGGCGGAGGCGCTGGAGGACGCGATGCTCGGGCGCCAGGACCTAGAGGGGCAGAGGATCGAGCTGAAGAGCGCCGAGCTTGAGTACCGGATCGCGGCGCAGAACGTGATGCCGTCGCTGAAGCTGAAGGTGCAGGCGGGCACCATGGACTACGACAGGCGGTCGCCGCTGGACACCTTCAACAACTACAACCAGCAGTTCTATTCAGGCCTGGAGCTCGCCTATCCGCTGGGAAACACCGAGGCGGAGGTGCGGCTCCGCGACGCCAGGCTCAATTACCAGAAACAGCAGGTTGCGATGGAGGCGCTGGAAAAAGGCGTCCGCGACGAGATCGCCACCGGGGTGCGGTCCTGCGAGGCTTCCTACAAAATATACGAGCAGTCGAAGCAGGCCAACGTGTACGCCAGAAATTACTACAACCAGGTGGTGGCCAAGTTCCGCAGGGGCCGCTACAACACCCTGCTGGTGAAACAGGCGCTGGACGACTACATCAAGGCACGCTACAACGAGCTGAACAGCCTGGTGCAGTACAATGTGGCGCTCATCCAGCGGGACAACGCCAGGAACGCGGTGTTCAAAAACTTCGGGATCGACGTGGACGGGATACTGAAGGCGTACGAGAAGTAGGGGGGCGTGACATGAAAAACCGGAAGTCTTTGGTGCATCCGGTCTTTCTGCGCGTACCGGCTTAATACCGGCGCGCCCTGATAGTGCTTCCGGCGTTGATTGTCACCGCCCCGATTACCAGCGGGTTGTTAAAGGTGATCGTGTCCGTCCCGTCGCCGTTATCCACGATATCTATATTTATGGTGGTGTAGGTGCTGTAATAGCTGGTGCCCCTCTGTATCGTGGCGATGACCGTTCTGGAGAGGCCGGTGCCGGTGGGCAGCGGGACTTCCGGCCAGTACACCTTTAAGTTGAAACGGGGATTGGCGGCGCTTAAATGCGAATCCCTGGCGCCAAATCCCGCGTAATAGGACGAATATACGTAGGTATTGAATATGACCGCCGAACAATGGTCATTGCCTGCCGTAGCGCATGTCTCGCCGAGCCCTCCCAGGTTATACGCAGTCGGAGTCGTCGCCTTTGCGACGAAATCACCCGGGATAATATAGCCGAAATAGCCGCTGGAACTGCTGTCGTCTGAACAGCCCGTTATCAGAAGCGCCGACAGCGCCACAATATATATTTTTCCCTTCATCTACACCCTCCGGCCGGTGAAAACCCGTCTATGTTAGGACACTTTTTATGAATCGAGGTTACGTGTTATATTCGCTCCACAATCAGTGCGGGATTCAGGATGTCAAAGAAAATTTTTCCCCTCTGACATTTTTAAACGCGTTGCATTGTAATGGCGGCGAAATTGGCATGTCCGGCAATCTTTTACTTGACGGATAGCGATGTTTCTGTTAAAAAAGTTACAGCTGGGCCGTACAGGGCCGCAGATCATCATCCGATCAAAAGGAGACCCCGGTTGAAACGCATAGTTATTGGATTGTTTCTTATCGTGATATTTTCATCAGCGGCCATGGCCAACGTGTTCATCGACGGTTACGGCGCCTTTGTGGGGACCAATGACGCCCGGTATCAGTACGGCGGCGGCGGAGCGGCCGGTTTTACGCTCACCGGCAATTTCAATATCCTTTACCGCGGCATGTACACGATATATGCAAAGGACAGTGAATTTGAGATCGTCAACAACACGGGAGGGTATTGGGAATTCAGTTTCTATCACATGACGCACCTGGTCGGCATGGAATACCTCTTTCCCATCGACGCCTACAGGCTTGAACTGCGAGGCTCGGTGCTTGTCGGATTCTCAAAGACGTCGCTGGAATACACACCCCTGCTTCAGGGCATTTCCCAGAGCGCGTCCGACATGGGTTTTGCCTTTGCCGTATCGGCGGGTATTCAGTTCAACGCGACCCAGCATATATCGCCTTTTTTCGATTTCGGGATTCATAAATCATTCTACTCCAGCGAGCTCTCGGACAGGAACATCTGGGGAATACAGATGGCTCTGGGCGTCCGTTTCTATATCGTCAACAGCAGGAGTATAACGGCGTCTTACTGATAGGGTTCACGCGGGATCAGATGCCGGAAACCGGCATGCCTGCGGATGGATCGGGGTATTGGGGTTTTCTTCGAAAAAAAAAGGGCGCGTTTCATTCTTCCAGGGGCGCTGACATGCTTTTTATGATACTGTCCGCTATCTCGCCGCTGTTCTTTCCGGTGATATTCGACTGCATCCACACCAGCTCGTTTTCCCGCATGTCGAGGCATCTCACCCAGGCGCGCCCGATGCCGGGATCAAAGCCGACGATCAGGAGATTGTCGATGCCCCCCAGCCGGGCGGACATTTTTCCCAGAATGTTTTTCCTCGTCGACTGATACTCGAGATCGTACACCTTGTAAATGTTCCTGTAGTCGGAAATCCTGTCCAGGTAGCGCTCTCCCGCCCACGGACCGAACTTGAAGATAAAGGTCCTGGTGTCGGTGATGAGGTCGAAGGAATTTTTCGGCGATGACACGTATTTAAAGCGCTCGATTTCGTCGTTTCCCAGAAGGGTTTTCAGGCCGTTACCCTGGATGCCGGAGATCCTGTAGCCTTTGGACATGAAGGTGTGGTAAAAGTCGTTGAGGTCGGCCCCTTCGATGTTGCTGAGTATCGCCAGGCGCGACCCGGGCCGTATCACCTCGGTCCTGTAAAGATTGTCGGTCCCGAAAAAATTGACCATTATCTGCGATATCCTGTCCACGAGCTTGAATATTTCGGTCTCCATCCTTCCCGTATTGGTGAACGAAAACACCGTGTTGGTGCCCTTTGCGTACATGCTCATGCTGATCTGTATCCTGCCGGCCGGAAGGGGCGTGAAATTGCCCAGCAAAAAAAAGTCGGCGGACAGCTTTTCCATAAGCGGCTGAATTTCGTAGTCCTTGTACCGTTTTTCGAGGGTGATGTCGTGCCGCGCCAGCAATTTCTGCACCTCGTGGGGCTTCAGCACATCTATGGCAAACGCTTTTTGCAGCGAATTGGCGAAAGAATTGGGGAATATTGTTTCAAGGTAATCGAGGTTTCCGTCCTCTGAAGTATTATACAGGTACCCGAAGGCCATCGTGGGGCCGGCATCCGCATTGATGGACGGAAAAACGGAGGACAGAAGGAGAAAAATCGATAAAAAAGCCCGGTTCATCTACTTTTTTGTCATGCTGTCGATAAAGTGGTTTACCACGGTCTCGACCGTGTCGCCGTATTTCGTGGGGTAGTTCTCGATCCAGATGAGTTCCTGGCTTCGTAAATCGATCGCCCTGCCCCAGCTGACCTGTTCCCAGTCCTTGAGGTCGAGCAGAACAAGATAGTTCACGTTGAATTTTGTCCGTATTTCATCAAGGGTCTCGGCCTTGTTCAGCTCGAAATTATATACATGCAGTTTGTATATGTTGTTGAATGACTTTTCCATGGAGATAAGCGACGTATCAGAGCCGCTGTAGTACGAGATTCTCTTGAAGTCCTTCAGGTCGTATACGTCGTTAAGCGTGTAAAAGTCCCCGGCGTTGAATGCTTTTACCCTGAATCCGCTTTTCATGAACTGGGCCAGGACCACGTTTTTTATGCCGTTGGGGGAGTCGACGATGACCGCAATCGAGCTTGCCGGCTGGAGCGGATAAAGGTTGTATCTGACCGCCCTTCGCGATGCGCACGATATGTCGAGAACGGCCAGGACGGCGACGCAGAGAATAATAAATCTCGAGGATTTTAGCGGCATCATTGATCTTCTCCTTTCATCCTTGGTGACAATAACTATTCAGGATTAAAAGGCTCCTGTCAATAAAAAAATACCCGGTCTTGAAAACCGGGCATTTTTAAAAGCGTCTGATTTAAAGGGCGCGTCAGTTATGGGGCGCCGCCGCTTTGTCGCCTGCCTTGCCCGCGCCACCGGCGCCGGTGTCGGGATCGGTGGTCTGCACCTTGTTGGTTTCCTTGACGTCTTCCCTGATTGATTTGTTGAAGCCCTCCCTGTTGACCTTGGCCTCGGCGATAAGCTCCATGATGTAGTCGTTCGATTTCTTTTCGAGTTTCTGCATGAATATCTGCTGTTTGATCCTTTTAACGATCTGATCGTCGATGGGAACGCCCTTGAAAAGGTCCCTGTTTTCATTGTAGAACGCGTTGGCTTCCGCGTCGGACACGACGATCTCATCCTTGAATTTTTCCGTGAGATAGTAGGTGGCGGCGGCGTTCATGACCGAAATGTCGATAATGGCTTTGAGCTTGTCCTGGTCGATGGAGCTGTCGTTTTTCGCCCTGTCGTACAGCAGAACCCTGCTGATGATGAAATCCATGAAGCGCTTCTTGTTTATTGTGGGGTGGTTTTCAAGCTGCGGGTCCTGGGAAAGCTTGTCGAGGTCGGCTTTATCCAGATTCAGGATCATTTTGTTCTGGGTATAGTAAAAATTGTTGAATTCATCCATGCTGATCGTTTCGTTGTCGATTTTCACCGCCCAGTCGCTCTTTTTGCATCCCGACGTGAACGCGATAATTAAGGACAGAAATGCTGCGGCGCATACCGCTGCGGAAATCTTTGTACGGTTCATTGTATTTTCCTTGGATTTATTGTTGTTGAATTTTTTTTCTGACAGTATTATGAATGGAGTGCATGTTCGGCCTTCAAGTTAATTGTTGCAACAATTTTTTTAGCTCCTCCATCTTTTTTTTGGTCTCCCTGTTTTTCGGGATAAACACCACTGTTTCCCTGTCAGAAGGATCGACGGCAACGCGTTTGTCCGCGGATATCAGCCTGACGAGACTGTCGAGGTTTACCGCGGACTGCGCGTTGATTTTGATCCTCACCGATCGGGAGTCCTCGATGATCTCGCCGATACGGAGCATGGACGCGACGGTGCGTATCTTCTCGTAGCCGACGAGCGTTTCCACGATTTCCGGCGCCGGGCCGAATCGGTCGGTCATCTCCCGTTCCAGCGCCTCCACCTCTTCCACCGTGGCGCAGGACTCAAAGCGTTTGTAGAATTCCATGATCTGGCGCTCGTCGCCGATATATTCTTTCGGAATGTAGATGTCGGTTTTCAGGAACACCGGCGTCCTGAAATCGTACGCCTCTGCGTCCCCCTGGAGCTGGCGGACCGACTCGTCGAGCATCTGAGAGTAGAGCTCAAACCCCACTTCGATTATGTTCCCCGACTGTTCCTTCCCCAGGATGTTCCCGGCGCCGCGTATCTCCAGGTCCTTCATGGCTATTTTAAAACCGCTCCCCAGTTCCGAATACTCGGCGATGACCTGGAGACGCTTCTGCGCCTCCTCGGTGAGCGGCATGTGCCTGGGATAAAAAAGGTAGGCGTACGCCTTCATCATGGACCTGCCGACGCGGCCGCGCAGCTGGTAGAGCTGGGAGAGCCCGAAGGTGTCGGCCCTGTCTATTATGATGGTGTTCACGTGGGGCATGTCCAGGCCGGATTCGATGATTGAGGTGCTCACCAGCACGTCGTATTTCGCCTCCAGGAAATCGATCATCACCGATTCCAGGTCGTGCTCGTGCATCTGCCCGTGTGCGACGCCGAAAGATGCTTCCGGCACGAGCTTTCTCAGGGACACCGCGCGGGCCTCTATCGTATGGACCCTGTTGTGGACGAAAAATATCTGCCCCTTCCTCTCCAGCTCCCGGAGTACCGCCATCCTCAGGATGTCCGGGTTTTCCTCAAGCACGTATGTTTCGATCGGCTGGCGGTTTTCCGGCGGCGTCGCGATTATGGACAGGTCCCTCACCCCGGTGAGCGCCATGTGCAGGGTCCGGGGTATCGGCGTGGCCGACAGGGTCATGACGTCCACCAGCGTCCGCATTTTTTTCAACTGTTCCTTGTGCCGCACGCCGAAGCGCTGTTCCTCGTCTATCACCAGAAGGCCGAGGTTCTTGATGTGAAGATCTTTCGACAGCAGTGCGTGCGTTCCAATGACGATATCGACCCTCCCTTCCTTCAGGTTGTTCCTGATCTTCGCTATTTCCCCGGCGGTCCTGAACCGGGACATCATGTCTATCTCGACCGGGTAGCCGGAAAAGCGTTTCCTGAAGGTCTCGTAATGCTGCATCGCCAGCACCGTGGTGGGGACCAGGACCGCCACCTGTTTTCCCGCCATCACCGATTTAAAGGCCGCCCGTATCGCCACCTCGGTCTTCCCGAACCCCACGTCGCCGCACACGAGCCTGTCCATCGGCTTCGGGTTCTCCATGTCGTCCTTCACGTCCTCGATGGCGGTGATCTGGTCCGGCGTCTCCTCGTATTCGAAGAGCGACTCGAATTCCTCCTGCCACATCGTGTCCGGCGGATACTGGTGCCCCTTGATGGAGTTCCTGGCCGAGTAAATTTTCAGGAGCTCCCTGGCGGTCTCCTCCACCGATTCCTTCACCTTCTGCTTGATCCTGTTCCACGCCGACTGTTTTCCCAGGGCGTCGATCCTCGGCTTCCTGCCGTCCATGCCGATGTATTTCTGGATCAGGGTGATCTGGTCCAGAGGGACGTAGAGCCGGTCCTCTCCGGCATAGTCCAGCATGAAGAAGTCGCGCTCGATACCGCCGGCGTTCATGCGCTCGATTTTTCTGAACACGCCGATGCCGTGGTTTATATGCACCACGTAATCGCCCGGCTTCAGGTCCATGAAAGAATCAAGGGGGCGCGACGCCCTGCTCTTAAACTGGCGTTTTTTCCGGTAGGTTTTGCCGAAGATCTCATGGTCCGAGATAATTATCGTTTTTACGGGGGCGATCTCAAGGCCCTCCCGGTACGGCGTGATGGCGATGGAAAGGGGCGCTTCCGGCCTCGGCGCGGCGAACTCGCCGTCCGGTCCCAGTTCCGAGAGCAGGTCGTAAAGGCGGCGCGCCTGCCCCTCGAAGCCGGTGGTGACGATGACGCGCCATCCCTCCTCGAGCCTTCTGGCGAGTTCGGCGCGCACCAGGGTCAGCCGCCCGTGAAAATTCTGCACCCCGCCGAGCGCCGGCCTGAGCGAGTTCTGGGAAGTGGTGAACACCCTGAGGGCGAGGCTCCGCTCCGAGGCCTCCTCGAAGGCCCCTGGAGAGATGAGCTCTTCAGGGGGCAGGCAGAAGCCGCCGGTTTTCTTCCTGTTGTACAGATCGTGAAAACTCTTTTCGATTATGTCCCGGCGCGCCGTCAGCTCGGCGGTGTTTATCGTGATGACGGGGGTTTCGGCCGGAAAATACGACAACAGAGTGGTTGCCGGCACCACCGCGGGAAACATGTCCTCTATTCCGGGGATATCCCCGCCGTGGGCGCCCGCGATGATCGCCCCCAGCTCTTCCGGGAATTCCGCGCCCGATTCCATGGCCTCTGCGAGCATCCTCAGGAGGCGCTCCTTTTCTTTCGTGAACAGGACGATTTCCCGCCGGGGATATACGGTGACGCTCCTGAGAGCGGCCGTTGATTTCTGGCTTTCGATGTCGAATTCCCGGATCGTTTCGAGGGTGTCGCCGAAAAAATCGAGCCGCACCGGATTGTCCGCCGAGGGAAGATAGATGTCCAGTATGCCCCCCTTCACCGCGAAGTGGCCGTATCCCTCCACCCTGTGCTCCCTTGTGTAGCCGTACGCTGCCATTGTCTCGATTATGTCGTCGTATGGATAGGATTCTCCTGCGTCCAGGGTGACGCCCCTGCCCAGGAAAAATGAGGGCTCCGGGATTTTCCGCATGATCGACTCCACCGTGGTGACGGTGATCACCGGTTTTTTCATTATAATGCGGTAGATGGCGGTGATGCGGTCGCGCTCCACGCTTTCCGGCGGCGATATGAACTCGTAGGGGAGCGTGTCCCAGGGGGGGAGGGGGGACACCGCGTCATCGTCGAGAAAGCAGGAAAGGTCGGTGCAGAGCTCCTGCATGTGCTGTCCCGTGTCGGTGACCACCAGGAGCGGTGCGGGTGAATCGAGATACAGGGACGCCAGTATCAGCGGAAAGGCCGACGGGGCTATCCCCTCGACGGACAGGCCGGCCTTTTCCGGACCGCTCATTCTGCGTTTCAGTTCCCGGAAATCATCGCTCCGCGCGAAGCGCTCTGCAACGTGTCGTAACAGCATGGCCGGTACCACTTTCATGACCCCCGCGTTTCTGGCAAGGATTTATTGCCGGGTGAAGCGCGGTTTTTGTCGGATCCGGCGGCGGGTGGCGGCCGCATCAGAAATTTGAGGGATCGCTGACGTACTGTTCCAGCGACCTCATCCTTTCCAGGAGGTCGCGGATTTCCATGATGGTGTTGTCAATGGACGTTCCGGCGTCGAGGTACGCCTGCTTGTCGTTATGAGAAATTCCCTTGATGTCGTCGGGGCCTCTTTCGGCTATCTTGGCTTTCAGTTCGGTCATGATCCGCAGGATGCTTTTGTAGAGGCCGGAAATTGAAGTGTACATCTCGTAGATGTAGACGAATTTCATTATCCTCTCCTTGTCGTCCCCCAGGGCTTCTATGGTCTGATTTCCCCTGTTGTCGATTTTCGCCTGATAGTAGGAGATGGACCGCGGATACCCGGTAAGCTCCTTCTGGTAGTTTTCCACGTTGTCGAACCCCTGATCGCCGTCGATTTCGAGGTTGCGGAAAACATTTTCGAGCTCGATGCTGTCCTGCTTGTTCTCCTTCGGGAACACATTCGAGTTTTTTATGTTCATGATGATTCCCTTGATGCGGGAGCGGTGCGTGGTCATGAGCTTGAGGCAGTCGTTTACAAACAGCTCGGGTTCGAAGCTTTGATACTCTTCCTCGGAAACGGCCCCTTCGCCGCCCCCTGCCTGCTCCTGGTCGGGAATGGCCTGTTCCGCACCCGTCAAACGGGTCTTGAATATTTTCTGCTGCATGGCCGCCACTTCGCGGTCCACGGCCCTGACGATCCGGATTATTTCAATCCTGTGCGACGCGGGATTGAATTTTACGCCGTACATGTTTCCGAAACGGTCGATATATCTGTTGTTGAGGTCGTACACCGAAATCTTGGAAGTTTCGATATCGGAAATATCGTTGATCCGTATGATGTTCGGCTTCATGGTTTCCTCAGAGGTCAGCCTGTGTGAAATCCGCAAGCGTTTCGGTGAATTCGCAGGCTATGTAGGATTCGTTTTTCTTTGCGTGCGGAAGGAGCCGCAGGGCGATTTCCGACGGGTTGTTCTGAATGATGCCGGTGCGTATGATCCTGGCTTCCGTGCGGTATTTGTTGGCCTTTGTGGAAAAAGCGAGCCTCACCAAATGGTTTACCGCGACCCTCTCCCCGGTTATTATGAAAGCCCCTCCCTGGCTGATATCGTGGATACGCCCCTTTCCCTTATTCGGGATGCTGATTTCCTGGTCTGTATCGTCCGGATCGCCGTCAAAAAATTCGAATTCTACCTTTATAATGCAATCGTATCTGGGATATTTTCGTTTTTCCATCTCCTCTGCACCGCCTGCCGATCAAATTAGGCAAAGTATCGATCTGAATTGGATATATGTCAAGTCTGTTTATTTCGCGCAGCAAGAAACCGTGGTCCGGATCGGTTTTTCGAAGGGTCATATCCCCACCGGGTGGAACCGGCCGGCAGGTTCGAGCTCCGCGTTTGCTGGAATGGCGGGCATGTATAACTATTCCGTTACAATTACGCCCGGTCCCACTTTTTACCCGAAATTTTACGGTCCGGTAAAATTATGCTGCGGGGGCGGTTTTTTAAGTTTACAAAAAGCGGGACGCTTCGCTATGGTAGCGTAAAACCACAGGCGGTATCCCCGAAATGGAAGGCAACATGACTCGGTATATTTTTGTGACAGGGGGGGTCTGTTCCTCCCTGGGAAAAGGCATATCTGTGGCGTCCCTGGGTCTTCTCCTGGAGGGGCACGGATACAAGATATCCGTGATAAAAATGGACCCTTATATCAACGTCGATCCCGGCACCATGAGCCCCTATCAGCACGGGGAGGTCTACGTGACCGAGGACGGCGCCGAAACCGACCTCGACCTCGGCTACTACGAGCGCTTCACCAACGCGGTGCTTTCGCAGAAAAACTCCGTGTCCACGGGGCAGATATATTTTTCGGTGATTCAGCGGGAGCGGCGGGGCGATTATCTTGGACGGACCGTCCAGGTGAGTCCGCACATTACCAACGAGATAAAAAAGCGCATTTATGATATCGCAGCCGAGAACAATCTCGATTTCGTTCTGGTGGAGATAGGCGGTACCGTGGGGGACATCGAGTCCATCCCCTTTCTTGAATCCATACGCCAGATACGGCAGGAACTCGGGAAAAACAGGGTCCTGAACGTGCATCTCACGCTGGTGCCGGTGATCGGCGCAGGCGAGCTCAAGACGAAGCCGACCCAGCATTCGGTCAAGGAGCTGATGGAGCTGGGCATCCTTCCCGACATTCTTCTGTGCCGCACCGGTTCGACCCTGGCGGACGACCTCAAGCGGAAAATAGCGCTTTTCTGCAACGTGTCGGAAAGGAATGTGATCTCGGCCGACGACGTGCACGGATCGATCTACGAGATCCCCTATATGCTCCACCGCAACGGATACGACGATATCGTACTGGAGCATTTCGGCATGAAACCGGGGCCACTCAAACTTCCGAAATGGGATAAGTTCATTAAAACCCTCCTCAATCCCAAAAACAAGGTGACCATCGCGGTGGTGGGGAAATACATCGCCCTGCAGGACTCGTACCGGTCAATCTATGAGGCGCTTGTGCACGGGGCGGTGGCCAACGAAGCCGAACTGGAGATACAGCGCTTCGATTCCGAAGATATCGAAAACATGAAGAAGCTGAATTTCAAGACCCTCCTCGGCGATGTCGACGGCATCCTGGTGCCGGGAGGATTCGGGAGCAGGGGCATCGAAGGCAAAATAGCGACCATATCGTACGCAAGGACCGAGAACGTCCCCTTTTTCGGGATATGCCTGGGCCTGCACTGCGCGGTAATCGAGTACGCCAGAAACGTCTGCGGCCTCAAGGGGGCGCATACGAAGGAGATAGACACGAACGCCGAGCACCCGGTCATCTCGTACCTGGTGGACCAGGATATAGTGGAAAAGGGAGGCACCATGAGGCTCGGGGCCTACCGGTGCAATTTTCTCGACGGCAGTAAAATCAAGGCAATCTACGGCAAGAGCCACGTCATGGAGAGGCACCGTCACCGGCTCGAGTTCACCCTGTCCTATAAGGACCTGTTTTTAAGCCACGGCCTTCGTTTCGGGGGCATAAATCCGGAGAGCAACCTGGTGGAAACCATCGAGCTTCCCGGCCATCCCTGGTTTATGGGGACTCAGTACCATCCCGAATTCAAATCCAAACCGACGGAGCCCCATCCGCTCTTCAAGGACTTCATCCGGGCCGCGGTGGAGTACCGGAAAAAGAGGAAGTAGGTGTAGCAATGGGCGGGCTGAAAAGGATGAAGAGGACCGCGCCGTACGCCATGGCCATTGCCACCGGCATCGCGGTTTTATTGTTGTGGGGGGGCGCTCACAGGCCGGGAAACGCGGGCATGTTCCACGAAAAAGGGGACAACGGCGTGCGAAAGCCGGACGTGATATGGGTTCCCACGCCCTATCCCCTGGTTGACAAAATGCTCGACATGGCCGCGGTGGGGAAAGGCGACGTTCTTTTCGATCTCGGCTGCGGCGACGGCAGGATCGTCATCCGGGCCGCGGAAAAATTCGGGATACAGACGGTGGGGTATGAGATCGACCCCTACCTTGCCGACGAAGCGAAAACCGCGGTAAGGGAAAAAGGGCTGGAGAAGCTCGCCCGCATCGAGGTCGCCGACATTTACACCCTGGACCTTACAAAAGCGAGCGTCATCACCCTGTATCTTCTTCCGGAAATGAACCTCAAACTTCTGCCTCAGCTGAACAGATGCCGGCCGGGTACCAGGGTGGTCTCCCATGATTTCGGTTTTTCCGGCGCGGTACCTGAAAAGACCGTGCGGATGTCCGGGAGCTTTATTTATCTGTGGAAAGTCCCCATCAGGGTCACGGGAAAAAGGGGGGGGTGACCGCAGTGCCCGTACTCATGGCCGAAAAAGGCGGTTTTTATCGCGGCCGTGTTGATTTTATCTGTATAAATTCGTACCTTGTACATGAGTAAAAAACTGTAATGGGCCTTTAAATGGTCGGCGAATGACACCGTCGTTACGATACGGATTACAGAATACACAGAAACTCACTCTCTCACAGAGCCAGATCCAGGGAATCGAGCTCCTGCAGTTGTCAAACATCGAGCTGTATGAGAGGTTGACCCAGGAACTTCTGGAAAATCCCGTTATAGAGGAAGAACAAGAGGTTCGGGACGCCCCCATGCCGGAACAGGAGGAACTTTCCAGGGAGGACCATGCGGTGGTGAACCTGGAGGACCCGGAGCCGGTCCGTGAGGACGTACTGTACTCCCAGGAGGAGGATATCCGTACTCCCGCCTCTGACCGGAACGACGGGCAGAAGATGAACTATCTCGAATCGGCGGTGGCGGAACGGGAAACGCTGACAGACCACCTGCTCTGGCAGGCCCGGCTTTCCGCGGCTGATAAAAGGGAGCTCACAATCCTGGAGACGCTTATCACCTCGCTGGATGAACACGGTTTTCTATCCGGAAACCTTCCGGAATACGCACGGGAGATGGGCATCGAAGAGGCAAAGGTGGCTGAAAGCATCGCCGCGATCCAGCAGTATGACCCGGTCGGGTGCGGTGCGGCGGGCGTGCGTGAGAGCATAGAGATACAGGCGCGGCATTTTTTTCCCGGGGACACGGTGCTTCACCGGATGGTGGCGGAGCATTTCAGGAATCTGGAGATGCTGGATTATGAAAAAATCTCGAAATCCCTTCATGTGCCGCTCCAGACGGTAATGGAAAAAAGCCAGCTTATCCAGGGGCTGGACCCTTATCCGGGGAGCAGTTATTCCTCCGGGGCCATAAGCTACGTGACGCCCGACCTGGAAGTGAAGCTCGTCGGCGGCGAGATCATCATTATCATGAACGATGAATGGATACCACGTATCGGCATAAACCCTTATTATCTGGGCTATTTAAGGAAAAAAAATATTGAAAAAAATCTCAAGGATTATATTCAGGGTAAGGTATTGTCGGCGAAAAACCTGATGCGCAACATCAACGGAAGGCGGGACACTATCCTGAAGGTCGTGACCTCGATTATGGTGCACCAGAAGGAATTCCTGGAAAAAGGTCCCGGGTATCTCGCGGCTCTGACCCATATCGATGTCGCCAGGGACACCGGCTTTCATGAATCAACGGTGAGCAGGGTTACGTCAAACAAGTACGTCCAGACATGCTGGGGTGTACACGATCTCAAGTTTTTTTTCGTTTCGCGGATTAAATCGTCCTCGGGCGACGCCTCAGCCGATTTCGTCATGAAGAGGATGGCGGAGCTCGTTGAGGCTGAGGAACATGAAAATCCGCTGAGCGATGAGGACATCGTCATTTCGCTTTCTTCTGAGGGGATAAATATCGCAAGAAGGACCGTGGCGAAATACAGAAACATTCTCAACATACCGCCGTCAGGCAGACGGAAAAAATTATACTGGTTAAAAACAGAGGGGAATCTATGAATTTAACGATTACGGGCAGACACATCAATTTGTCGGACAGCCTCAAGGAATACGCGGAAAAGAAAATGTCGAAACTCGAGACTTATTTCAACCAGCTTATCGACGCGAAGCTCGTCATGTATATGGAAAAACTGGACCACGCGGCGGAAGTGACGATCAACGGCGACGGGGTTCAGTTTCACGGTGTTGAAAAGGCGGCCGATTTCTACAGTTCAGTGGACCTTCTGTTTGAAAAGATGGAAAAGCAGATTACGAAATACAAGGAAAAGCATTCGTCCCACAAGGCGGTCAATCCTTCCAAAAGCACGCCGGTGGCCGACATGACAAACGAGGGGAAGCGCATCAACATCACGCAGGTGAGCAACAAGCCGGCTGACAAACTCGAGGCCTTTCTTGAAATGAAGATGGACAACAGGGATTTTATTCTGTTCAAGCAGGGAATTCAGAAGGTGGACAGCGATGTTAATTACTCCAACAGGAATTACGCGACAATCTATAAAGCAGACGGAGCCTACCGCCTTGCCGAGATCCCTTTCGAGCAGGGAAAGGATGAGGCCGTTTCAATTGACAGTTTGATAGAATACGATCTGAAAATATTCGATGATTCCGTGTCGAGCCCTAAAATCAAGTTTGCGAGAAGGGATAACTGTTCGGTGAAGGGTTTTTCCCTTATGGAAGCGCTCAGGGAATTCGAGAACACGGACCTGGAATTCATGCCGTTTTTCAACGTGGAGTCCCAGTATCTGAACATAATATTCCGGAAGGGTTCGGATTATGAGGTGATCGTTCCGGCCTTTTAGGCGCAGGCTGAGCCAATCAATGGATAAAGTACTTAGAGTGAAGGATTTCCTCGCGGACCTCGGGAGGATCGACCTCCAGATCCGGGTGGTCGCCGGAGAGGACGCGCTCGGCAAGGACATACGGGTCGGCGACATCAACAGGCCCGGGCTCACGCTGGCCGGGTTCTATGATTTTTTCGCCTACGACAGAATACAGATTTTCGGGCTGGGCGAGACCGCCTATATGAGACAGCTCACCGAAGACCAGAGGCGGGAGACCTACGGTAAGTTTTTTTCCTATGAGATAAAATGCTGCATTTTCACTCATGATGAGGAGCCGGACCCGCTTTTTATTGAATTCGCCAACGACAAAAAGGTACCGGTACTTGTCACCAGGCGCGATACCACAAGATTTTCCACCATGCTCACGCTTCTTCTCGACCAGGTGCTTTCTCCGAGCGTCACCCTTCACGGGACCCTGATCGACGTGTACGGAGTCGGCGTCCTTCTTCTCGGTAAAAGCGGCGTGGGTAAGAGCGAATGCGCCCTGGAGCTCATCGAGCGCGGTCACAGGCTCGTGGCCGACGACATGGTGGAGGTGAAAAAGATCGATGAATCGCTCCTCATCGGGACCGGATCGCCGGTGCTGACCCACCACATGGAGATCCGGGGGATCGGGATCATCAATGTGCGGGAGATTTTCGGCATACGGTCGGTGCGCAACAGAAAGCGCGTGGAGCTTGTGGTGACCCTTGAGGAATGGGACAATTCCAAGGAATACGACAGGCTCGGGCTCGAGGATACCATGTATACCATCCTGGATATCGACATTTCGTCGGTGGTCGTGCCGGTGCGTCCGGGAAGAAACATCCCCATTATCGTCGAAACGGCGTCGCTGAACCAGCGGCTGAAAAGAGTTGACATACATTCCGCCAGGGAGTTGGATGAGAATATTCAGGATCTGCTGAAATCGGAGCAAAGACACCAATGACCGAACGAATGATTGTCGTTAATAGCGATGCCGGAGTGCATGCCAGACCTGCGATGATGCTGGTGAGGGAGGCGATGAAATACCCCTGCAGCGTCAGCCTGGTAAAGGGGAGCGTCGAGGCCGACTGTAAATCCATCATGTCGGTGCTGGGCCTGGCCATTGTGTCGGGCTCAAAGCTCGTTGTCCGCGCCCACGGGGAAAAGGAGAGAGAGGTGGTGGACGCCCTTGTCACAATGATTGAAAACGACTTCAGGATGACTTGAAAAACAACCCTGCCACAAAGCTTCAGCGGTATACCGGCGACGGCCTTCAGGACCTGGTCTTCCTGGTGGGGATATTTCTGTTTATCTCCATCATGATCATCGGCCTTTTCCCAGGGGAAGACATCGGGTTCGTCATCAACAGGGAATATTTCATCTACGGCGCCATGACCGTGCCGGTGGTCGCGGCGATATATTTCATTATCATCGGTTTCAGGAGAAAACGTTTCGCCGATTCCTCAATGATCGGTTCAAGCATCAGAAAAAAAATGGCTCTGGCCTTCGTGTTCGTCGCCCTTCTGCCGTCGCTTCCCATCGTCATCACCTCAAACTATTTCATTCACCAGACGATGTCCCACATACTGGATGAAAAAAAAGGCGTCGTGGGGGCAGGTCCGCCGCTTTTGACCGGAGCTCCTCTTGAGAATCAGTACCGGTCCATGGAGAGGGACGTCCGCGCACTCGGGCTCATGATGCGCAGCGGCCCTCGGTCCGAGGGATTTATCAGGGCGTTTTACGGCGAAAAGGGACTCGATGTAATTTTTCTGAAATCCCGCCAGTCCGCCGGCGGCATCCGCTGGGAGGCGGGGCCGTTGAAAGACGGAGTGGAGAGCCGGCTCGCCGGATTCTACGGTACGGCCCCTTTCAGCCGTGAGGGAAGGGTCGACTCCGTTCTGATAGGCGAAAAAAATTATATTGCGGGCGCCTGCCGTGAAGGGAACACCGCAGTGGTGCTGTATGAATCCTTCGCGCCGGAACCCCTCGCTTCCGGCCCGGAGATGTCGCCGCCGCCCGATCTGAGCAGGCTCGAAAACGTCATCATGCAGTTTAAAACCAGGGCCGGGATATTTTTTTTCATTCTGTCGATACTGATCATGGCCATATCCGTGATACTGGGACTTTACCTTTCGAAGAGCATCACCAGGCCGGTCCTGGAATTGTCCGACGCGGCCAAAAAGATCGCTTCGGGGGATTTTTCCGTGGTGATCGAACGGGACTCGGAGGACGAGCTGGGTCTGCTCTACGGGTCGTTCAACAGCATGGTGCAGGAGCTTGACAGGAACAGAAAAACCACCTATCAGAAACAGAAGCTCGAAGCCTGGCGCGATATGGCCAGGCGGCTGGTGCACGAGATAAAAAATCCCCTCACGCCCATCCGGCTTTCGGCGGAAAGGATCCGGAAGCGGTATCTCGAGGACCATCCGGACATCCGGGATGTGCTCATGTCGGGCACGGAAACCATCATTGAAGAGGTGGACGTGCTCATGGAAATACTGAGCGAGTTCACAAAATTCGCGCGATTGCCGGAAATGAAGCCCTCCGAAGCGGACATAAACGAAATCGTGGAGAACTGCATCTACGGTTTTTCAAGCCTCGACAGGGTGACCTTCCATCTCGACCTCTCGCCCCTGGCGCCCGCCTGGATAGACAAGGTCCTCATAAGGCAGGCGCTTATGAACCTGATACAAAACGCGATTGACGCGATAGAGCACACCGGTACCATTACCGTAGTCACTGAGCCGCTGGATACGCCTGCCGGTCCCATTATCCGCATACGGGTCAGGGACGACGGGATAGGCATCAGGGAGGGCGATATCGAGGGCATATTCAGCCCGGGCTATTCCACGAAACCCCAGGGATCCGGGCTCGGGCTCGCGATAGTGGAAAAAATTCTGATGGAGCATGGAGGCAGGATAACGTGCGATTCCAGTCCCGGCCAAGGGACCGAATTCGCCATGGATATCCCGGTAAAAAGCGAAGAGGACTACAGCGATGGCCAGGATTCTGATAGTCGATGACGAACCGAACATCATCAAGACCCTCAGCTCAATTCTTCAGGACGAGGGGCACGCGGTGTTTTCCAGCACCCGGGGATCCGAGGCCCTGGATTTTCTGCGTAAACATGAAGTCGACCTCGCCCTGCTGGACATCTGGCTGCCCGACCTGGACGGTTTAGACCTGCTGGACCAGATAAAAAACCTCTATCCGGACACCGCCATAATAATGATTTCCGGCCATGGATCGATCGACATGGCGGTAAAATCCACCAAAATGGGGGCCTTCGATTTTCTGCAGAAACCTCCGGAGCTTGAGCGGGTCATCACTTCGGTGAACAACGCCCTGGAGCAGGTCCGGCTGAGGAAGGAAAATCTAAAGCTGAAACGCGGGGCCTTCGGCGACGACGAGATGATCGGAAGCTCGCCGAGGATAATGGAGATCAGGGAGATTATCAACACCGCCGCCTCCACCAATGCCAGGGTCTTTATCACCGGCGAAAGCGGTACAGGAAAGGAACTGGTGGCAAGGGCGATTTACCGGCTGTCGAAACGGTCGGACAAGCCTTTCGTCAAGGTTAATTGCGCAGCGATCCCCACCGAACTTATAGAAAGCGAATTGTTCGGTCACGAGAAGGGGGCCTTCACCGGCGCGCTTTCGCGCCGCCTGGGGAAATTTGAAATCGCCAACAAGGGGACCCTCTTTCTTGACGAGGTGTGCACCATGAGTCTTTCCGCCCAGTCAAAGGTGCTGAGGGCGCTTCAGGAACAGCAATTCGAACGGGTCGGCGGCAATGAAACGATAACGGTGGACGTCCGGGTGATATCCGCGACCAACCTGGAGGCCAAAAAGGCGATCGAGGACGGGGTGTTCCGCGAGGATCTCTACTACAGGCTTAATGTGATCCCCATCGTGGTCCCCCCTCTGTCGGAAAGAAAGGAGGACATTTCCCACCTGGCCGATTTTTTCCTCCGGAAGTTTTCCAACGAACACGGTGTGGGGGAGAAGGACATCGCCGAAGACGCGGTCAGGGAGCTTGAGGAACACCCCTGGCCGGGTAACGTACGGGAGCTGAAAAACGTCATGGAGCGCCTGGTGATCATGGTGCCCCGGGACACAATCGCGGCCGCCGATGTAAGAAACCACCTCGAGCAGGGGGCGGACGAAAAGACGGCCCGCGCGGACGTGTCACTGCTGAAAAAGGCCCGTGAGGATTTCGAGAGGGATTATATCATACAGGCCCTTCTGCAGACAGATAAAAACGTCTCGCTGGCCTCGAAAAAGCTCGGAATCGAACGGACAAACCTCTACAGAAAATTAAAGCAATACAACATCGATCCGGAAAAATTGTAATCAATAAACCCGGGGGGACGGGCGTCCCATTTTACGCTTGTTTTGAGCTCCATAATAAGCTGCCTGGACTTGCCCCGATTTTGCGGACACTGAGTTAAGCAATATTTTGAGCCAAACTCATTTGTAATTCATATTCCTCCGGACTCAGAAAATCAAGAGAAGAATGACTTCTTCGCCGGTTATAGAATACAGCAATATATTCAA
>JBGSQT010000030.1:0-117301 GCA_041737965.1 Spirochaetota bacterium
GCGCTGCGGATGGTCCTCCCGCACCGCGGCGAGGTCCCCAAGCCGCACCGCGCCGCCCCGCACGTCGAGCCGCACCGGTATCGCGCGGATCGCCTCGATTGAGTCGAGGGTTCCGTCGGTGCGCACGATGATCTGTTTGCCGCCGCGCTCTATGTATCCCCCGCCGTAATTTTCTCCGAGTGTTTCGAGCCTGCTCCTGAGGCCCCCGATGGTGACGCCGTGTCTTTCCATGGCCGATGGGATAAGGTCGATATGTATCTCCTTTTTAAAGCCGCCGATCGAATCCACCTCGGCCACGTTAGAGACCGAGGACTTCAGGTAGGGGCGGATGATGAAGTCCTGCACGGTGCGGAGATAGGTGAGCCTGCTCTGCTCGTCTTTTTTCGCCAGGGCGCTGCCGGGCCTGGCCTCAAGCGTGTAGAGGAGCACTTCGCCGAGCCCTGTGCTGATCGGCCCGAGCTCCGGCGATATCCCTTCCGGTAGCTGTTCCCGCGCGCCCTGCAGGCGTTCCAGCACGAGCTGGCGGGCCCGGTACACGTCGGTGCCGTCCTCGAAAATAACGGTAACCTGGGAGAGCCCGAATTTTGAAAGCGACCGGAGATCGGTAACCCCCGGGAGGCCGGCCATTTCTGTCTCAATATAATAGGTCACCGTTTTTTCAACCTGTTCCGGGTCGAGGGCCCCGGTCTTTGCGCTCACCACCACCTGGACATTGGTGATGTCCGGTATGGCGTCGATCGGGAGCCGGGCCAGGGAAAAAAGGCCCACGGCGGACACCGCCGCGAAAATGAGCATGGTCCAGAGCCGGTTTTTTACGCTGTATTCGTTGAGTTTTTCGATCATGGTCATTCTCCGGTTTTGAAATCGTCGCGTCCCGCCAGGAAAAGGAGCCCGGTGTAGGCCGACATGAATTCCATCTGGGATTCGAAAAAGGCGAGATGCGTCTCGTGCGCCTGCGATTCCACCTCCAGGTAGGTGATGAGGTCGATGGTCCCCTTCGCGAACTCCCTGTCCGCGTCCGCAAGCTGGCCGTGGGCCCTGTCGAGAAGGGACTCGGGAAAGCGGACCAGGTTTTTCGCGGCAAGCCGGTATTCCCTGAAGGCGGCGGCGACATGCTGTTTTGTCTCACGTTTTTGAAAGGCAAGTTTTTCGCCGGCCGCCATGGCGCCGTATTCCGTGCCTCCGATTTCCCCGGCGTTTCGGTCCAGAATGGGGAGCTTCAGCGTCATGCCGATACCGGCCTGGGTCTCGCCCGACACCGAGGGGTCCGCGTTGTAGTAGGCGGTGAGGTCGAAATCAGGGTACCGTCCCAGGGTGGCGTGACGACGGCGGAGTTTCGACTTTTCCAGCGCGGCATCCAACCTCCGGACAGAGGGGTTTTTCTCCGCGGCGGATTCCGCGATCTCCTCCTCGGTGATTTCGGGGCCCCGGACGAAAAGGGGGGCCGAGATCCGGAGGTTTTCCGGAAGATCCAGGTAGGTTCCCAGTTGGATCCTGTACCGGTCGCGGTCGGCCTTCAGGCGGTCCAGCTCTTTTTGCAGAAGAAGGATTCTTCCGCTAACGATATATTTGTCCATCCTGGCCCTGGACGCGGCAAAGGGCCTGCTGTTCATATACCCCTCCATCACCCTGAACCGCCGCATCCGCTCCTCGAGGTGCGACAGGAGCTCGCCGTACACCATATAGGAATATCCCGCCCTGATGACGCCGTATCGTACAGTGAGCACCGCCTCACGGAGATCCAGTTCCGACAGTTTTTCGTCCATCGCCATGATCCCGTCTATGGAGCGCCGTTTTCCGGGAAAAACGAAGGGCTGTGTCAGGGTGACGCCGTAGGCGGCGCCGCGTTTCCCATCGGCCGATACGTACCCGGAGCTCAGGCCGATTGAAGGGTTTGGGAGAGCCGTGGCCTGTTTCCTGTACTCCGATGATTCCTTTACCGTATATCGCCCTCCGGCGATTAGTTCGGAACGTTCAAGGGCCAGACCGACGATCTCGTCGAGAGTGTACTCTTTTTCCGCGTTTTGTCCTGAAACGGAATACGGGTGCAGTGCAATAAAAGCCATGGTGATTCCCATACAAATTCTTACGTTGAGCATCGTAGTACCTCGCAGTTGATGTGTGTAAAACGGCGTTACCGGGCAGACGTCACATCAGAAAGGGGGAGGGCGGAGAAAGAGCCGGCCTGTTTCAGTCCGGCCTGGCGGCGTACTGTCGGGAAATTGCGGGATTGAAGAGCTCCCGGCCGCCTGCTGAAGGGTGAATGGTTCGACCCGCAGGCCGGATAATGACGGGAACCGGAATTTATCTGCAAAATCCCTTGATTCGACCCCTCCATGGAGCACATGCTCAAGCAGGGTCTCGCCGTGGCAGTGATTTCCGTGGCCTCGGCCATTGTGATCGTCATCGGCGACTGCGGACAAAAAGACCCCGCCCGCCGCGAAAATGGTTCCGCAGGGGACCATTCCGGGACCGGCTATCAGAATGAGGACGATAAAAATCGCCGCTGAGGTCAATCTTCGCTTCAACGATAACTCCTTATGTCGCTAAAAAAACCGGGCTCTGACCCCGAAAACCGGGCTCTGACCCCGAAAACCGGGCTCTGACCCCGAAACCGGGCTCTGACCCCGAAAACCGGGCTCTGACCCCGGATGTGAGAAGGTGACATGCAACCGGAAGGTATACACCGCACATTCTCATTACCGCAGCATTCTGTCCCAGTCTTTCCATACCGGATCGAACCCTCGCCGGCGGATCATTGCCGCGACTTCGGCGGGACTGCGGCGGTCGCAGATCTCGAACTGGCCGTCCCCCGCCTCAAGCCCCGAGTATCCGCCCGGATCCGTCTTTGATCCTGCGCTCATGGAGGTGATACCCAGGGGAAGGATGTCGTCCCGAAGCCCTTCCGGCTCCCGTGTGGAGAGGGACAGGTGGGCGTCCGGCAGGATGATCCTGACGGCGCAGATCAGGTGAACCAGGTCCCTGTCGGATACCGGTACCGGCGCGGTAAACCCGCCAGGAGCATCCCTGAGCCTGGGGAAGGAAACCTGTACCTGGCTTCGCCAGTACGCGCCGGCAAGGTAGAGGCCGTGCAGGGCGGTGTAGAATCCGTCGACCCTCCAGTCCGACAGACCCAGGAGGGCGCCGATCCCGATTCTCCTGAACCCTGCGATTCCGCCCCGGTCGGGCCCGTCGAGGCGCCAGAAAAAATCGGTTTTTTTCCCTCCCAGGTGCACCCTGCGGTAGGTGTCGGTATCGTAGGTTTCCTGGTACAGTGTCAGCCCGTCGATGCCGGCGGCCGCGAGCGTACCGTATTCCTCCGTTTCCATGGGATACACTTCCACCGACAGCGACGCGAAGGTGTCCCTGAGACGCCGCGCGATGCCGGCCACTTCGTCCACCGGAACCGCGCGCCGGTCTTCGCCGGTGAGAAGCAGAATGTGGCGGAACCCCGCCTCGTGGAGAATCATAGCTTCCCGCACCACCTGGTCTTCAGAAAGGGTGGCGCGACGGATGGGATTGTCGGTGTTGAAGCCGCAGTAGACGCACCTGTTGGTGCATTCGTTTGATATATAAAGCGGCGCGTAGAGCTGTACGACGCTTCCGAAGCGCTGTCTGGTGATTGCGGCCGAACGTCGCGCCATCATTTCCAGCAGGGGATCCGCGGCAGGGGAAAAGAGGGCGCAGATTGCCGCCGGGTCCGGGGATTCCGCGCTGATCGCCCTGATTACCTCGGCCTCTCCCGCGCCGTAGATGCGGTCGCGCACTTCCCCGGGATCGTAGGTTGTAAAGATGTCCCTGAACATTTTCCTATCGCAAAAAACCGGTCAGGGGGCTTGACGCCTCCGCCTCTTCGCGGCCGCGGGGAAGCCCCGCTTCATAGGCCATCCGCCCCGCTTCCACGCCTGTCCTGAACGCGCCGGCCATCAGAACCGGGTCGCCGGCTGTGGCGATGGCGGTGTTCACCAGCACCGCGTCGGCGCCCATCTCCATCGCCTGGGCGGCATGGGAGGGCGAACCCAGTCCCGCGTCAACCACCACCGGGACGCCGGACATTTCGATTATAATGCGGATGTTGTCTTCGGTCCGTATGCCCCTGTTCGAGCCTATGGGGGAGCCCAGGGGCATTACCGTGGCGGTGCCCGCCTCCTCGAGCCGCTTGGCCAGGATCGGGTCCGCGTTTATGTATGGGAGCACGGTGAACCCTTCCTTTACGAGAATCTCCGCCGCCTTCAGTGTCTCCACCGGGTCGGGGAGGAGATATCTGGGGTCAGGGGTCACTTCCAGTTTCACCCAGCTTCCGCATCCCATCTCCCGGGCGATCCTTGCGAGCCGCACCGCTTCCAGGGCGTCCCTGGCGCCGGATGTGTTGGGAAGAAGCTGAATGTCCGCGAACCGCTGGACCGACGTCAGGAGCTCGTCGTCGGGATTGTCAAGGTCAACGCGCCGGAGCGCGACGGTGACCATTTCGCTTCCCGAGGCGGCGATGGCCTCCTCCATTGCACGGATAGACGAGAATTTTCCCGTTCCGAGAAACAGACGGGAGCCGAAGGTCCGATCTGCTATGATGAGGGGGCCTTTCCCCCCGCGAATGTGTGACATAGTATAGTGGTATCCCCTGAGATGGGTATAACATAGTGACAGGGTTATTTTATGTCAAGTAAAGTGGTATTTTGGCATAAGTGTAATTCAAAAAATGAATTGAATTCATTTTGCGGGGTCAGAGCCTATTTTTTCAGTGCTGAAATTTTATCGCCTGAAAACTCGTTGGCCGCCACCGCGAGGTTCAGCCGGTCCAGTTTTAATCTGAGCCCGGCCAGCTCGTAATCTTCCCGAGCGCTCTGCAATGAGTTGATGGCGGTCAGGAGGTCGAGAATCGTCACAAGGTTTAATTTGTATTCAGCTGATACGGTTCTGAAGTTTTCATCGGCGGACTCGTACGCCTTCCGGTACGCGTCGAGCCCCTTTCCGGAGCTTTCCCAGTTGTGGTAGGCGTCAAGGAGTTCCTCTCCGGCTGAACGGACCGTTCCTGACAGGGCTAAATCGGCCTGGCGGCGGACCGACCGGGCCTCGCGTACTTTCGCGAAGGTGACGTCGCCGCCCAGTATGGGGAGCTCCACTCCTAACGAAAGAGTATAATCACGGTACCTGCTGGGGGAGCTTGTGGAGGTCCGTATGGTGTCCTGAAACAGAATATAGGATCCCTCGAGATAGGCCGACGGCAGGTGCAGGCCCCAGGCGGACATCTCCCCCGCCTTGGCGTATTCCACATATTCCCTGGCCGCCTTCACGTCCCACCGTTCCGCGGTCAGTGCCTCGAAATCTGCGGGGGAATAATCCGGCGCTGGCGGATCTCCCCCATCCTCAAGCGAAAAATCCCCCTCGATGCCGGTGACTGTCCTGAAGGCGGTCTTCGCATGGTCCAGGTCGTTTTTCAGGGAGACGATGTCCGCACCGAGCTTGAATATCTGCGTGTTGGTCCGGAGAATTTCACTCTGCCTGCTCCTGCCTATTGCAACACGCCGCCTCAGCTCGGTAAGGGTCCGGAGGTAGAGTTCCATTATCTCTTCGGTGTTTTTCAGGCTTTTCCCGATGCTCAGCAGGCTGTAATAGGAGGCCGCCACGTCTTTCAGCAGAAGGCCGGCGGTGTGGCGTAGACTGTATCCGTTGATGCGCAGATCGGAGCCGGCGGCCCTGATGCCGGACACTTCGTCAAGCCCGGTGATGAGCGGAAGGCGGGCGTACAGGCTCATCATGGAGCGCGATGAGGTGAGGTACTCCCTGCTCAAACCGGGGAAGGCTTTCACCGCCTTCAGGGAGAGACGCGGCACGAAGGAGGTGTACGCCTGAAGGCGTTTCTCCCTGGACTGGACCGAGTTCTCCCCCTCCATGGCCATGCGTTCCGTATTGTACACCGCCAGGGTGTAGGCGTCGAAAAGGGTTATTTTCTCCTTTCCGGAAGCCGCCTTTACATCGTCATCGGAAACGCCGGTTGCCTGGCGTATCATTTTCCGGACCGTTTCGTCGATACCGAATCCCCGTATCCGCAGGCCCGGAATTGCCGCAGCCGCGCAGACGACGACCGCCGTTATGGAAATCCATTTTTTCCGGGCGGGCCCATTATCTGAGAATTGTCGTGTCCGGTTCGCTGCGCGTGAGATTCCGGACGATGCGATTGCGTGGTCTGGCATACAGGCAATGTACTGACTCGCACTGGGAATAATCAAGAATTTTTCCGTCAGACAGCGGTCCGTCTCCGGTTCATGGAGCCTGCATCCAGCCCTACGATTCGCTGAAGGCGATGTACGACGCGATGGTCAGATTTCAGAGGTCCACTCGATAGTTCAGGAATCGGCATCTACGTGTTTTCTCTTTTCAAGATGAAAGCAGTGCACACGGCAGTGTTCCCGGCAGGAGTGATCGCACGGCTCCATGTGGATTTCGGTCGTGGCGTTTGCCAGCGCTTCTTTGATCCTTCCTTTCAGAATATCGCTGACCTGGTGCGCTTCCCTCAGGCTCAGGTCCCCCGACAGCATAAGATGAAAATCGATGAATCTGTACGGACCGGATTTTCTGGTTTTTATGTGATGGAACCCGTAGACGGAAGGGTAGAGCTTTTCTATCTCGCGTATGACGGCTTCCTCTTCCCAGGAAGGAAGGCTGGAATCCATAAGGTCTCTGGCCGATTCCACCGTCAATTCGTATGCGGCCTTGACGATCAGAAGCGCCACAAGAATCGCGGCGACAGGGTCTATCCACCAGATCGACAAACCCGGCATAAAACGTCCGGCAAGCCAGTAGATGGCAAGCGCCGCCATTACGCCTGCGGAGGTATACACGTCGGTGCGGAGATGCATGCCGTCGGCCTTGAGGGCGATGGAGTCCGTCTTTTTCCCCGCGCTGAAAAGCAGGTGGGATACGATGAAATTCGCGCCCGCCGACACTGCCATTACCGCGATGCCCCAGCCGATGTCCTCCATCGGTTCCGGGGCAATGAGTTTCAGGACCGCTTCATAAATTATCCATCCTGCCGCGAGAAATATCAGGAGGGCTTCGATCGTTCCGGCGATGTTTTCGATTTTTCCATGGCCGTAGGGGTGGGATTCATCTCCAGGCTTTGACGATACCTTGACCGCAAAGAACGCGATTACGGCGGCGACGAGATCCATGCCGGAATGAATCGCTTCCGAAATGACGGAGACGGAGCCGATCGTAAGCCCCACGGTCAGTTTCATCACAACCAGGGACAGGTTTGATGCCACAGAGACTGCGGCAGTTCTTATTTTTAGTTTTTGAGCATTCATGGTTTTCTCCTTGCCCGGCGGTTATACATATCTTCTGACGCGGGACGAGTATTCAATCCATTCCTCCGGGCAACGTTTCCGGATGAAACGCTCCTCGGCGATGACGATGGTATGATGCGCATATATCGACACCGCTAGAAGCGGGAACAGAAACGGATTTCCCGTATACAGAAGTGCCGCGCCATCGATCAGGTAGAATCCGATGTACATCGGGTTGCGGGATACGCGGTAAATCCCCGATTTCCTCAACTGCAGCGATTCCGACAGGCCGAACCTGAGATTCATCCCCAGGGTGAGGAAAGAGGCTGTTACAAACACGGAACCTGCGACAAACAGGATAAATCCCGCGTATCGGACGGGAGCCGGTACCGGGAACAAGGAAAGATCGGCGACCGAAATATGCAGCGCCAGGATGATCCACAGCGAAATGTTGCAAATTTTCCCGAGAAAGAAAATGAAGGAACCGATGGGAGGGGTGCCGAAGAATTCCCCCGTTGCCGCAAGAGACCGGACCGAATTTGTCCCGAGAATAACGACCATGACCGCGAAGAGTATCTGCATCGTGAGTTCCATCGAGTGCCTCCGTAAATCTTTTCAATAGATAAAAGGAATGTACCTCGCCGTTCGCTTCGTGTATGAAGCGAATCGGTCATCGAAAAGGCCGTAAAGGTATTCCTCTTCGCACCGCACCTGTATCTCAAGGAAAAAATAAAATATTAGGCAGAATACGGCGATTGAGAATGTCGGCCAGATCGTCCAGATTCCTCCGAGAAGAATGAATAATCCGAGATACGTGGGGTTCCTGATGAAACGATACAGCCCACCTGTCACCAGTTCGGGCGGGTTGTTCTCGTCGATTCCCACCCTCCACGATTTTCCCATTTTTATCTGCCATCTTCTTTTTAACTCCCACTGGGTCATAAAAAGAAAAAATAGAATCAGGATGTATGCGGTTCCGATCATGACCTGGCCTCCTCCGCTTTTTTATTCCGTATAAGTTCAGCCAGCATGTTGAATTCATAGTGTGCGTGCCCGTCCAACTCCCGCTCAAAAGATTTTGTCAGCCGCAATCGTATCAGCGGATCAAAAAATCTTCCCGGACCATTGAAACCGGCGGTCAGCTCGTGAATGATTTTCGTCTCTTCGCCCTTGGCCTCAAAAGCGATGTCAAGCCAGGCCGGAAGCCGGAATATTTTTATGATCTGCCATCGGATTCTATTTCCGGGGTCGTAAGCCGTTATTGTGCCCCTGAATTTAAGCCTGTAGCCTCCGACAAACTCGTCGAAGTAGACGACATTTCCCTTTTCTCCGGGATATCTTTTAATCGTATGAAACTGAAGATGGGTGCCCGGCCACCATTGCCGATACATGTCATCGGTGCAACTGATGAAAAAATCCCCGATTTCTTTGCCCGATACACCCCTGACGGTGACTTCAGATTTGATCTTTATCATGACACGCCTCCTTAATGAATAGAATAAAAAAAGCCCCATGGGTCCCGAAGTCCCACAGGGCTTTCCCTGCTGCCGATGGCGGCCCGCCCGCGCTCACGAAGTAAGAGCCGGCTGATCTTCACTCGATAACGTTTGTATTCCCTGATTATTCCGTTAGGTGTTTCATCCCCTGAATCAGTATTCTTTTAACGTGCATATCGCTTGCCCTGTAGTAGACGTTCTGCCCGGATTTTCTTGAGGAAACCATCCGCACCTGTTTTAATGTTCGCAGCTGATGCGATACCGACGAAAGGGACATCTTCAGGAGAGTTGAAATGTCGCAGACGCACATTTCCGACGCAAAGAGCGCAAACAGGATTTTCATGCGCGTCGGGTCGCCGCATATTTTAAAGAACGCGGCGAGCTCCGAAATGTTCTCCTCGGGCGGCATCTTTCCCGTGATTTTTTTTACGAGATCGTGATTTACCGTTTTACAGCCGCATGGAACGTCATCGTTTCTTGTTTTCATGAAGTCAATATATGGATTACTTGAGCAAATATTCAAGTAATATTTCATGTCGGTACAGAAAAAAACCGATTTGTTATATATGCATAATAATGTTCGCTGTTTCTTGCCGATGGAAATGCAATTTTCGAAAAAGACCCATAACGGATGATCCGGTGAATTGGTGTTCCCTTCCCCCTTTTCACGACCGGCTGAGAAGCCGCGGAATCAACCACGGCAATGTGTCGAACCCCGACAATATCTCGAGGCCATCAGGCTGTCCTTCAGTTTCAAGTCTCTGGGACTGCAACTGTGTGACGAGGGCTTGAAAAAACTTATGGGGTTCAAGGAAGCGGGCTGAAAGATTGAATCTGACGCTCCATGAATGGCTCGTATATGGGTCAGGAACAGGCATATGGACGAAAATAGGATCAAACCGGTCCAGAAGCCGATCCGCCGGATCGATATCCGGCTTAATTATTGTCGTTTAACATAAAAATCATGTTTACACCGGGATATCCTTCAGGTATACTATCTGATTCCGGAGCGGCAATGGCATGACACTTTCAGACATCTCCATCAAAAACACGGTGTTCGCCTGGATCCTTATGTTCGGCCTGATTATTTTCGGGCTCATCGGATTCAGCCGCATGGGCATAAGCCTTCTTCCGGACGTCGACTTCCCGGTCCTCAACGTCGCCGTCACCTGGCCGGGGGCCTCGCCGGAAACCATGGAGTCCTCGGTCGCCGACGTGCTGGAGGATTCGGTGATGAGCATCGAGGGCATCAAAAACGTCAGCTCCGTGTCGCAGGAGGGGCTCACCAACATCACCATAGAGTTCCAGCTGAACAGGCGCATCGACTCCGCCCTGCAGGAGGTGCAGACGAAAATCCTTCAGGCCCAGAGGAACCTGCCGACGGACATCGACCCCCCGATCGTGACCAAATCCAATCCTGAGGACAGGCCCATTATGTGGATGGCCGTAAGCGGCTCCAGCGGCCTGAGGGAGATGAGCCTTTTCGTCCGCGACAGGCTCAAGGGGATGATGGCAACCACCGAAGGGGTGGGGGACATACGCCTGGGCGGCTACATCGAGCCGAACATGAGGATCTGGCTCGACAACGACGCGATGCGGCGGATGGAGATAACCGTCGACGACGTAATATACACCGTCACCAGCCAGCACACGCTCACCCCGTCCGGCTACATGGAGAAGGGCCCTGACGAGGCAAACGTCCGGGTGCTCTCCGAGGCTCGCACGCCGGGGGAATTCGAACGGCTGGTCATCTCCAGGCGGAGCGGCGAGCCGGTGTGGAGGGAGATCAGGCTCGGAAGCGTGGCCACCGCGGAGGCGGGGCTTGCCGACATACGGCGCATCTCCCGTTACAGGGGGGCGCAGTCCGTGGGGATGGGCATCATCAAACAGCGCGGGTCGAACGCGGTCGCCGTGGGGCGGGCCGTTAAAAAGAAGATGGCCGACATGCGCAAGGCCGGCCTGCTCCCGCGGGGCGTGGATCTCAACATCGTCGGCGACAACACGAAATTCATCGAGGATTCCACGCGGGAGCTGATATTCACCCTGATGATGTCGGTGCTCCTGACGTCTCTGGTGTGCTGGCTTTTCCTGGGCTCCTGGAGCTCCGCCTTCAACGTGATCCTGGCGATCCCCACGTCGCTCATCGGCTCCTTTATCGTGTTTTATTTCCTCGATTTCACCCTGAACA
Source organism: Spirochaetota bacterium (assembly GCA_041737965.1). Classification (GTDB taxonomy): domain Bacteria; phylum Spirochaetota; class UBA4802; order UBA4802; family UBA5550; genus JAFGJK01. The sequence continues at coordinate 10,968 of JBGSQT010000030.1, forward strand.
CCTTCACCCTTCTGGCGCTCTCTCTCTCCATCGGGATAGTGGTGGACGACGCGATCATGGTGCTGGAGAACATCGTCCGCCATTTCCAGGAGGGCATGAGCAGGGTGAAGGCGGCAATCGTCGGGGCCCGGGAAATCACTTCCGCCGCCGTCGCGTCATCCCTCGCCATCCTGGCGATCTTCCTTCCGGTGGTGTTCATGGAGGGCATCATAGGCAGGTTTTTCTTCCAGTTCGGCGTGGCCATCTCGGTTGCGGTCTTTCTCTCTCTTCTGGAGGCTCTGACCCTCACCCCCATGCGGTGTTCGCAGATGATGAAAAAGGGGGGCGAAAACGTCATTGAAAGGGGGATGGACCGCATGATGGGGGCCCTCTCCCGGGGTTACGGCGCGGTTCTGTCCCGGTGCCTCGTCAACCGGTGGAAGGTGCTGGGAGGGGCGCTGGCGGTTTTTCTATTCTCCCTGCTTCTCATTCCCGGCATCAGTAAGGAGTTTGTGCCGCCGCAGGACCAGGGGAATTTTCTCGTCAACCTCCGAATGCCGCTTGGGTCCTCGTTGGAGCGCACCGACGGCGTGTTCAGGAAAGCCGAGAAAATACTGGCCTCTCGCCCCGAGGTGGAAGCCTTCTACTGCGCCATCGGCGGGTTCCAGGGGGGGCTTGTCAACCAGGGGATAATAATCGTGACGCTCAAGGACCTCGAGAAAAGGCCCTTTGGGCCGCCCTTTGCCGCGCGACCGCGACAGCAGGAGTTCATGGCATTTCTGCGCGGGAGGCTGAAAACGATCCCGGAGATCGAACAGGTCACCGTCATGGATCCGTCGCTCTCCGGGTTTTCCGCGAGCAGGGGGTACCCGATCCAGTTTTCACTGCAGGGGCCGGACTGGGGGACGCTCGCCGATTTATCGGAAAAGATTTCAGGGGAGATGACGCGGTCCGGCCTGGTGACGGACGTTGACACGGACCTCCAGATGGGGATGCCGGAATTGAGGGTCGCGCCTGACCGGGACAGGGCCGCGGCCAGGGGGGTCACGGTGGCCTCCATCGCCAACACCATCAGCGCCGCGGTGGGGAGCCTCCGGGTCGGGAAGTACACCGACGAATCCGGGCACCGGAACGACATCAGGATCAAACTTCTGGAAAAGTACAGCCGCCGTTCCGCGGACATCGGACGGATTATCGTGCGCAATATCCACGGCGAGACGGTGGAGCTGAAAGAGGTGGTCAATATAACGAAGGAGCCGTCGCTGCTCACCGTCACCAGGTATAACAGGGAGCGGGCCATCACCGTGTTCTCAAATATCGCGCCGGATAAGTCCCAGGGCGACGTGATCGGCTTTATCGAGAGGACCGCGGCGCGGATACTCCCCGCCGGGTACCATCTGATTTTTTCCGGAAGCTCCCAGACCTTCAGGGAATCCTTCGAGAGCCTGATGTTCGCGCTCCTGCTGGGGATAGTGGTGGCGTACATGGTGCTGGGCACCCAGTTCAACAGCTTCCTGCACCCGGTGGTCATACTTCTCTCGCTCCCCTTCAGCGCCACCGGCGCCTTTATAGCCCTCAAGATCACCGGCACTTCGCTCAACATCTACAGCATGATAGGGCTTCTCCTGCTCATGGGGATCGTGAAAAAAAATTCCATACTTCTGGTGGATTTCACCAACCGCCGCCGCGTCGCCGGAATGAAGGTGCGCGAAGCGCTCATGGACGCCTGCCCGGTGAGGCTCCGGCCCATCGTAATGACCAGTATCGCCACGGTTGCCGCGGCGATACCCCCGGCCATGGCCCTCGGGCCCGGTTCGGAAACGATCCGGCCCATGGCGGTGGTCGTCATCGGCGGCGTCATTTTTTCAACAGTTCTGACGCTTCTCGTGGTTCCCTGCGCCTACAGCCTTCTCTCGAGGTTTGAAAGCCGAAGGCACCGTGCGGAGCTTCGCGAGGCGCTGGAGTCGCTCGGGGAGCTTTCGGAAAAATAATGCTTGTCAAAATCGGTCCGTTTGAAGAGCGTCAAAAGCGCGGAGGGGACCGGGCGGCAGCGCTAGCCCCCGCAAGGGGGCGGTGAGGAAAGTCCGAACACCGCAGGGCAGGGCGCCGGGTAACACCCGGGCGCCGCGAGGCGATGGAAAGTGCAACAGAAAAGATACCGTCCCTAATCCTTTTTGGCTCCGGCCGGAGAGGAGCAGGGATAAGGGTGAAATGGCGAGGTAAGAGCTCACCGCGCCTTCCGCAAGGAAGACGGCATGGTAAACCCCGCCCGGTGCAAGACCAAGCAGACAGCCGCCCGAGGACTGCCCGTCCGAGGCTGTGGGTGGGTCGCAAGGAGGCGCGCGGCGACGCGCGTCCAAGATAGATTGCCGCAGAGACAGAATTCGGCTTACGGTCCCCTCCGCACATTTTACCGTTCTTTCATGCTGTTATGCGACATAAGGCGTGTTTCGCGCGGTTTTATTCGGCGTGGCCCATAATTTTAACTTGATATTCCCGGTCGATTGTTGCATACTTGTTTCGGCACGGCGGAGGGCCGTGACAGGGAACAAGCGCAGACCGGCGTCAAGGAGCGGCATATGAAGAGGACCATAATTATAGTTGCAGCGCTGTCAGTGTTGATGCTGGCGACAAGTTTTCTCTACAGCAGAAACCGGAAAAATTACCAGATCGCGGAACTCTATGTGTGCGACTCCAGCCTTGTGACCGCGGAACTTCAGGCGATGACTAAGGTGAGCAGGCAGGATCTCTATACGGTCAGTTACTGCAACTGTCTCGGCTTCGACTCGGAGCTTCAGGGCGAAGTGAGGGGGGAATGCGTGCCGCCTCGGGACACGGTCTATCTCTGCACCTGCATAGGCAAATCGAGTTATTGAGGGCGTTTTAATGGACAGAAACAGGAAAATTTTGGTGGCCATCCTCGCTGTGGTGGCCTTTTCGGCGGTTCTGGCCGTCATTGATATCTCCCTTACCATGCAGGAGAGGGTTCGCGGCGGTCCGTCGCTTGAGCTGCCCAGGACCGGGCCGGGCGTCGGGATTGTGAGAATCGAGGGGCCCATCGATTTTTCCGAAAGCGCGAGCCCCTTCGGGATCATGTCCGGGGCGGAGTCGGTGATCCGAAAGCTCGATGCACTCTACAGGAACCCGGACATCCGCGCCATTGTCGTCAGGATTAACTCGCCCGGGGGAACGGTCGGGGCGACCCAGGAAATATACCAGAAGATTGCGGCCCTTCGCAAGAAAAACGTGATCATCGTGGCGTCGATGGGGGAGATCGCAGCGTCCGGGGGGTACTACGTCGCTTCAGCCTGCAGCAAGATTGTGGCCAACCAGGGGACGCTCACCGGGTCCATCGGCGTGATAATCATGTCGCCCAACCTTCGGCAGCTCTTTGAGAAGCTCGGCATCACCATGACCGTGATCAAGAGCGGGAAATACAAGGACATATTGAGCACGTTCCGCGAAATGACCTCCGAAGAACGGGAACTCATCCAGGAACTTATCGACTCGTCGTACCGGAAATTCGTGAGCGACGTTGCGCTGGGAAGGAACATGAACAAGGACGAGATCATGCCCTACGCGGACGGGCGCATCATGACCGGAGAGAAGGCGCTGGAGTGCAAGCTTACGGACATGGTGGGCACCTTTGAAGACGCCGTGAATGAGGCGAGAAAAATGGCGAAGCTCCCCGATGATTCGGCGGTGTACGACGAGGTGAAGAGCCCGTTTCAGCAGTTTCTTTTTTCCATGGAGGGGATGTTCCGCGGCGGAAACATGATGGAGAGGTCTTTCAAGCTCGACAGCTACAGCATACTTCAGTACCGGTACCAGCCATGAACCTTGATTCATTCAGGTCGATGCAGTGGGTTGATTATTTAATGTACGCCCTCACTGATCCGGGGGCTCTGTACCGCCTTCTTCAGAGAAAAAAGGAAAGCGCCCAGCTGGCGGTCAGCTTTCTTGTGCCGGTTACCGTGCTTTTTCTGGACATCATCGCTTCGTCCCTGCTCCGCACCGAAACCGATTTTTTCTACACGAAATTGACGTACGGGTGGCTCCTTTCGATTTTCATTACGCTGTTCACCGTCACCGCGGCGGCATCGCTCATGGACGGCTTTGCCCAGATACTCGGGTACCGGGGCAACATGAAGGAGATGGTTGTGCTGGTGAATTTTTCCCAGATGCCGAAGGCGCTTCTTCTTCCGGGGATGCTCATTTTCAGGACGCTGCATTTCGCGGCGCCGTTTTTCTATGTTTTTCTCTCGTTCCTGTTTGTCATCTGGTCGGCCTTTATCGCGGTGAAGGGGATCGCGGAGATGCATGACTGCGGCCCGGGGCGTGCGCTGCTGATTTACCTGTTTCCGTTTCTTTTCGCAGGCATCACCGCCTTCTTTGTCCTTGTCGTCTCGGCCCTCTATCTGGCGCGGTATCTCTCATAAGTCCGCCCGCGGTCCCGCAATGCGGCCCTCACTGCGGCATGATAGTCCATTCCACCGTCATCTCCCCGAGCGCTCTTTCCGCCTCTTCGGTGTGCCCGGAATCGATTCGTATGCAAATCCCGCAGTCCATGCTTATATGCTTCGGCACCGGGATCATTTTGTGCGGAATATTCGACCGCTTCAGGATGGAATCCGCCCACATGGCGTGGTTGACCGATTGAAAAAGGACGATGCTGAATTTTAACCCGTCGTCCATTCATCCCTCTCCTGCGGATCTTCCTGCACGATGCGCCGCGCGTTTCATGCTACGGGATCGATCCCGCCCGGACGCACACGGTGACCTCGCACGGCGCCAGCGTGCAGTTGCCCCTGGGCAGGACTTCGACGCGGGACCGGTGCGTCGAAAACACCGGCGCCCAGTTGTCGTCGCCGGTGATGGCGAAAGAGCGCGGCGCGGACGCGAAATTCAGCATGACCATTGCCTTGCCGGAATCGTGGGTCCTGATGAAGGCCAGTATGTCTCCGGTCTCGGTAACGGGGACCCATTCGCCGAGACGAAGCGCCGGGACCCTCTTTCTCAGGCCGATGATCATGCGGACGAAGTTGAGCATGGAACCCTCATCGGCCCGCTGCGATTCCGCGTTTCGACCGGTATAATCAGGATTGACCGGGAGCCACGGTTCCCCTGCGGTGAAGCCGCCATGCCTGGAGCCGTTCCACTGCATGGGTGTCCGTTCAGGGTCCCGCCCCTTGTGGAAGGGCCAGTATTTTATTCCCACCGGGTCCTGTATCCGCTCTCTCGGTATCCTGCCGCGGGACATGCCGATCTCATCGCCGTAGTAGAGAAAGGGGGTCCCCTTGCCGGTAAGAAGAAGCGCCAGGAGGACCTTCATCCTCTCTTCACGGCGGGTGCGGCCGACCCGTGCGGACATACGCGGTTTGTCGTGGTTCGACAGCACGTTGCACGGCCAGCCTGCAGGCGGAATTGCCCCGTACCAGCGCTCGAGAATGCCGCGGTAATCGCCGGCGTTCCACCTCCGATGGTGGATGAGTGAAAAATCGAAGGCCAGGTGAAGCTCGTCGGTACCGTTCCCCAGGTACGACGCCGAAGTGACCGGATCGTCATGGGTGAATATCTCCCCAACCAGCATTGTCCCGTCATACCGGTTCATGAGCTCCCGGAGCTCCCGGAAGACGCCGTGGGTCTCGGGCCTGTCCCGGTCGTAGACATGGCGCTGCCAGTCATAGGGCCTCGGATTCGGTCCCGGCGCGATCGGGTTGTCGCGGAAGAGCTCGTCTTTGATGTAGTAGTTCGCGACGTCGAGCCTGAATCCGTCAACGCCTTTGTCGAGCCAGAACTTGAATTCTCCGTATACCGCTTTCCTCAGCTCCCGGTTTCTCCAGTTGAAGTCCGGCTGTTCCTTCAGGAAGGAGTGGTGGTAATACTGTGCGGTCTTTTCATCGTATTCCCAGGCCCGGCCGCCGAAAACGCCGTACCAGTTGTTCGGTTCCCTTCCGTTTCTGCCGTCGTGCCACAGAAACCAGTCGCGTTTCGGATTGTTCCGGGAAGATCTGGACTCGAGAAACCAGGGGTGAAGGTGCGATGAATGATTCACCACGAGGTCCATGACAACGCGTATATTTTTCCGGTGCGCCTCGGCGATGAACCTGTCCATGTCCTTCATCGTGCCGAAGACCGGGTCTATGGCGCGGTAATCGCTGACATCGTACCCGAAATCGAACATCGGCGACGTGTTGATGGGGGACAGCCAGACGGCGTCAATGCCCAAATCCTGCAGGTAGTCGAGTTTTTCGGTTATGCCCGGGATGTCGCCGATGCCGTCGCCGTTGGAATCGTAAAAGCTCCTCGGGTATATCTGATAAATGATCCCCTCTTTCCACCAGTTGAAGTTGTCTTCCGTCATTTTTTCCCTCCGGGGCGGACAAGCCGGGTCACAGTGTAACCGCTCAGCCGGCGGTTGCAAGTAAAATACGGGAACCGGCGGAATTCCCCGGGAGATTAAATCCCGGCGTGCCGGTTATCCCTCAGTGCGTGTGGGTGTGAAGTTCCTTTTCGTGTTCACTGTGATCGTGCAGGTGATCGCCGTGTTCGCCCACGTGCCCGTGTTGATGGGTCGTCTCTCCTTCATGAGTATGGGCGTGGCCGTGCAGGTGAGGGTGTTCGTGCGCGTGCCTGTGGTCGTGTTCGTGGGAATGCTCGGCGCCGTCATGGGTGTGACGGTGAGAATGCCTGTGTTCATGATCGTGTGTATGGGAATGGTTGTGTTCGTGGTTTCCTTCCATAACTGATCTCCTGTCGGTTTTTCAATTCTCGCTATTAATATACGCGATTTACGGGCCGCCGGCCACCGAAAAAATCACTCCACCAGGTACTCCAGTTCAAAGGTTTCGCGTGAGACCACCTTCAGCAGTTTGTAGAGGTTGGTGACCCTGAATATCTCAAGTATGGTCGGATTCAGGTCAAACAAAACGAGTTTGATGCCGCCGCTCATGGTGCTGTGGGAGAGTTTGAACAGGTGATTTATTCCCACCGAGTCGATGAAGTCGAGGTCGCGGCAGTCCAGGCCTATGACATCGGGCCTTTTTTTTATCTCTGTTTCGCAGATGTCGTCGAAATCCTCGATAACCTTGATGGTAAGCGAACCGAAAATTTTTATGACCGAAACTCCTCTGTGTTCTTCCACCTCGGCGATGCTCATTGTTCCTTACCTCGTGTACACCCTGGGAGCCTGTTCTTTCAGGTGAGGCCTGCCCTCATCTGTATTGTAATGCAACGGCGCGGTATATGCAAGTATTTTTTGCCCCGACCCTGGATTTGGCGGCGGCAATGCCTGCTTTTTATCGTAATTTCGTCGTATCCTTTCGGCTTGACATTTCGGTATCATGGTATACACTTCGATTAAAAAAAAGCGGTGTGGATATGGATGATGCGGTGGTTCTTGTGGTGGATGACGAGGAGATTCTCCGCAAGTCGCTGAGGAGTTTTCTCGAAGACGAAGGATTCACGGTGGAGACCGCGGCAGGCGGCTCGGAGGCGCTCGGCATCGTTGAAAGCGCCCCGGTCGCGGTGATGCTGGTGGACATGAATCTCCCCGATATGAACGGAGAGAGCGTGATCCTGCGGGCCCTGAAAATCCGCCCCTCCCTGAAAATAATCGTGCATACCGGCGACAGCGGCTACAGCCTCCCGGAAATACTTGTCGCGGAGGGGGTGTCGGAGGAGGACATTCTGTTCAAGCCGGTTCTCGACATGGACCGCATCGCCGCTCTTGTCCGACGCGTTATCAAAGCCTGACTGCCGTATGCCGCGCACCGGCGCCCGGATCAGCCGGAGGGCGGTGAAATAATTGTTGACGTCATCATATATCGCCTGTTTAGTTTTTAAATATACTTGCCGCCGATCTGCGGCGATATCCGGGATTTGGGTGTGCGGATGTACAAGCGAATCATCGAAATAATGAACAAGATCAATTCCTCCCTCAACCTGAGGACGCTTTTGTCTACGATCATCGATTCAGCCATGGACCTGCTGAACGCGGAAGGGGCGTCGCTTCTTCTCCAGGACAGGGAAACGGAGCGGCTGATATTCGACGTGGTGATCAGCGACAAGGGGGAGATCATCAGGGGGAACGCCCTGGAGGTCGGCGAGGGGATCGCGGGGCATGTGGCGTTGACCGGCGAAAGCGTCATCTGCAACGACGTCGTTTCAGACCCGAGGTTCTCCCCCGCCATCGACAACGCCAGCGGTTTCGTCACCAGAAACATCATGGCGGTGCCGGTGAAAATCAGGGAAAAACTCATCGGCGTACTGGAGGTGGTGAACTCGAAGTCGGGAGGGTTCCACAAAAAAGACCTCGGGATGCTGATGTACGTGGCCGACGCCGCGGCCGTGTCTATTCACAACCACGAGCTTCTCACCAGCCTTAACAACCGGGTGGACGAGCTCACCTGCATCTACGACATATCGCAGTCGATATATTTCACCTTCGACATAGAGGAGTTTTTATCGAGGATACTCTCGGCGGTGAACAAGATCATCAGGGCTGACCGGTGCTCTTTCGTGATACTGGACGCATCCGGCAGGCACGCCGCCTATTTCGTCGCAACCGACGGGGTCCGGCGCGAGGTGGACCTGGAGAAAAGCATGATGTGGCACGTGATACAGTCGGGCGATCCGATGCTGGTTCACGACATAGAAAACGACCAGAAATGCCGCTCCATGATCAAGGTCAGCGCGCGATACGCCTCAAAATCCTTTCTCTGCGTACCCATGAAGCTCAGGGACAGGATTATCGGCGTGCTCAACGTCACCGACAAGCCGGGAGGCGAGATATTCGACTCATTCGACCTGCGAGTGCTCTCGACCATCGCAAACCACGTGGCAGAGACCTACGAAAACGTGATGCTTCAGAAGATGAACCATGAAAAACAGCTCATGGACCAGGAGATGACCATCGCTGCGGAGATACAGGCCAAGGCGGTGTCCCGTATTCCCGCCTCCATAGAAGGTGCGTCGCTTGGCGGGTTCTCGATTCCCTCGAGTGCGGTGGGGGGCGATTTTCTCGAGCTCCTGGCGTATGACGGCAATTACTTCGGGGGCGCCGTGGGAGACGTGTCGGGAAAGGGGGTGCCGGCCGCGCTCTTTATGAACGTGGTGCGAAACGCCCTGCGTTTCGAGACCGAGCGCCACAAGGAGCCGGACGCCGTGCTCGAGTCGGTGAACCGGCGGGTGTACCGCGAGTCCCACAGCGGCATGTTCTGCACCTTTTTTTATTTTCTATCCGACCGGCGCAACAGGACCGTGCGGTACGCCTCGGCGGGTCACAACACACAGTTTTTTTACCACCGGGGAAAGGACGAATTCACGGTCCTCAAGCAAAGGGGGAAACCGCTGGGCATCGGCCAGGATGTAGTGTACGATGTCGGCGCCGTCAGGTGCGATCCGGGCGATTTCCTCGTCCTGTTCACCGACGGCGTGGTGGACGAATCTTCGCAGAGGGGCATGTCGGCCGATGAGCTGAAGAATTTCATAAGGCGCGGCAGGGACATGAAGGCGCCGGAAGTGGCGGACATGATACGGAAAGAGGTGATTCGCGCGCCGGGAAATTCCCCGCTTCAGGACGATTCCACGCTCCTGCTGGTGAGGTTCGAGTGAGCCTGGCCGTGCCGGACCTCTAATCGGCAGGAATGCCCCCCTGTCCTTCGTCGCGGCTGTAGCCTTCAATCTCCCTGAGTACCTCGAAATTCCTGAGCTCCTTCAGGTTCTGGCGCAGGAGATCCACGGTCTGGGAAAGAAGACTTTCAGGATCATTCATCGGATCGATGGTCCTGGAGAGCGTGTCGAGGTTGTGCTCCGCCAGTTCCAGGTTTGTGATCAGCGTTTCCAGAATTTTATCGTCCATGATCGTACCGTTTATAAGAATATACCATGCAGACATGAAGGTCAAACATATTTTTACCCCCCTGTCCTATTTTCCTTTCAGTGCCGATACGGCCGACACGAACTCCCTTATTCGGTTCCAATAACGTTTGTTTCTGGGGAGGTCGTTGTGGCCGGCATTAAATGAAACGAAAGACGAGCCCGGGGCCGCGGCCTTCAGCCGGAGCCCGTGATGATACGGGATAACCATGTCCCCGGTCCCGTGCAGTATCATCACCGGTCCCCGGAATTCCCCGAGGGCCGCCAGGTTGTCGTAGCGGTCCCTCAGAAGAAATCCCGGCACCAGGTATTTGGCCGCCATGGCGTCCATTCCGGTGAAGGCCGATTCAAGCACAAGCCCGGCGAGCTTTCTCCGGCGCGACAGGGCGCAGACAACGCCGCCCCCCAGGGATTTTCCGTGAGCCAGCACCGTGCCGTTCCGCACCCCCTTCTCCCTCACCAGCCAGTCGTACCCGTCGGCAAAGAGGGCGGTAATGGCCTCCTGGTCCGGGATGCCGGAAGACCTCCCGTAACCGGGGAATTCCACCAGCAGAACATGGAGCCCCATGTCGCGGTACGGCAGAAGCGCGTCCGCGTTATCGTCGATAAGCTCGTAGTTGCCGTGGGCGTAGATAAGGGCCCCTCTGGGGGATTGCGCAGGAATAAACCACGCCTCCACCCGGGCGCCCCCGCGGGAAAACCGGACAACCTCGGTGCCCTCCGGCGGTTTGCCATGACGCGGGCCTATCATGGTGCCGGGATAGATCATATAACGCTGGGAGGCCACAAGTGCCAGGCAGTAGAGGCAATAAATCGCCGCGGCCGCAGGCAGGGCCTTCAGCAGGCGGCGTTGTGCGCGCATGCAAGCCTCCTGTAAAACCGTCTCAGGATACCATGCCCGTACCGGTCCGCGCAATGTTTTTTTTCATCCGCCGCGCTTTCCGGGAGCGGACCGCGGGCATTTATTGCTGTTGACGGTGGATCGTCATCGTGATTAATTGTCAGCCCTCGCCGGTATGGGGCGGATATCACGGCTGGATGGGATCATGGACGTACTCAGAATGACAGGCGTTTCGCTCAGGTTTCCCTCCACCGGCAGGGAAATACTGAAGGACATTTCATGGACCGTCGGCGCCGGCGAAAAGTGGGTACTTTTCGGAAGAAACGGCGCCGGGAAATCCAAGCTCCTGGAGGTGATTACCGGATACCAGTCGCCGAGTTCAGGCACGGTGATCCGTTACGGCCGGGAAAGAGGCGACGTGAGGGATGCCCGAAAGCGGATCGGGTATACGGGAAGCGCCCTCAGAAACATGTTTCCGCGGAGAGACACCTCGCTTGAGGTGGTGCTGAGCGGACTGGATGGGTCGATCGGACTGTATCGATCCTTCAGCGGCGCCGAGATCGGCGAGGTGAGGAGACTGATGCGCGATGCCGCCATGGAGCGCCTGGAATCGGCCCCATTTTGCACGCTTTCGGACGGTGAGAAACAGCGCGTGCTCATGCTTCGGGCGGCGTTTCCGGCGCCGGATCTTCTGGTCCTGGACGAGCCGGCCGAAGGGCTCGATTTCGGAGCAAGGGAGGACCTCCTGGAAACTCTGGAAAAGCTGACTGCGGCGCGCCCGGCGGCGCTTATCTACGTGACCCACCATGTGGAGGAGATCACGCCGCTTTTTTCCATGTTATTCATGCTCCATGAGGGGGCGGCGGCAGTTTCCGGCAGGATCGAAGAGGTGCTCACGGAAAAGACGCTCACGCGCGTATTCGGGAGGACGGTCCGGCTCAGACGCGCAGAGGGGAGATATCACGCATACAGGTCAGAAACGGGGACCGCGCTTGCCGGGACAGGCGGCGGGCCTATTTTTTCTTGACAGGGGATTTTAGTACACCGTAGCGTGTGCGGATCACGGCAATATCAGAAGAGGCGGCAAGCGATATGGGAAGAAAAATTCGGGTTGGCATTCTTTTCGGCGGCAGGTCGGCGGAACACGAGGTATCGCTCCAGTCGGCGAAAAGCATCATCGAGGCGATAGACAGGAGCAGATACGATCTCACCCTCATCGGGATCGACCGTCAGGGGAAGTGGTTTCTTGCGGACGAGCGGAAGTACCTTGAAAACCCGGACGATCCCGCGGCCATTTCCATCGCCCCCTCGGCCGAGGAGCTGGCGCTGGTTCCGGGCGACGAGGACCGCGCGGTCATGAACATGACCTCCCTCAGTGCCGTGGACAAGCTGGACGTGGTGTTTCCGGTGCTCCACGGGACTTTCGGCGAAGACGGCACGGTGCAGGGGCTTCTCAAGCTCGCCGATATCCCCTTTGTGGGGGCCGGCGTTCTCGGTTCCGCCGTGGGCATGGACAAGGACGTGATGAAGCGCCTTCTCCGGGACGCGGGGATTCCGGTGCCGAAGTTTCTTGTATACGGCAGGGCGGAGGGCAGGTCAGCCGGGTACGAAACCGTCGCGGCCGCGCTGGGGGGCACGGTGTTTCTGAAGCCGGCCAATTGCGGTTCCTCCGTGGGAGTGAGCAAGGCGAAAAACGAGGCGGAGTTCAGAAAGGCCCTGGAACTGGCATTCCGGTACGACCATAAGGTGATAATCGAGGAGGCCGTCGACGGCCGTGAAATCGAGTGCTCCGTGCTGGGAAACGAGGAGCCACTGGCCTCGGTGCCGGGGGAAATCCTGCCGAAACACGAGTTTTACTCCTACGAGGCGAAATATATCGACGGCGAGGGGGCGGCGCTCAGAATTCCGGCTGACCTTGCCGGGGAAGTTTCCGACAGGGTGAGGGCCATGGCGGTCAACGCGTACAGGGTGCTCTGCTGCGAGGGTATGGCCAGGGTGGACATGTTCCTCACCAAAAATGGTGATATATTGGTGAACGAAATCAATACGCTCCCAGGATTCACGAAAATCAGCATGTATCCGAAGCTCTGGGAGGCAACCGGCGTCTCCTATCGGGAGCTGATTGACCGTCTCATCTCCCTTGCCCTGGAAAGGCACGAAAGGGACCGCGTTCTGATGACAAGGACCGATGCCTGAATCGCGCGTCCGACCCGTTCCCGCGTTTCAGTTATGCGGAATCGGAGCGGCGCTCCAAGGTGCGGCAAAACCCGGCAATTAAGGCCGATAATGGAGCACATGACCTCTGTTATTTTTTTTTAACGTATTTGCGGCGGTTTCATTTTTTTTTATTGACACCTCCCGCACCGGTCTTAATTTTTAGAAAAATTTTTCCTCCTTTCCGGTTGATCGGGATATAACTATGAACAAACAAGAATCGCTGCTTTTCAACTCAAAGACTCCTGAAGACTATATCGACAACTCCCTGAAGTGCAAACTGCCTTCGGGCAGAAAAGCCTACATCACAAGGCTGTGGCTCGAAAAAAAGAAATACACCATTGACGACATAAAGAAGGCGAGAAACCGGCATCCTTTCTGGAAAAAGAAAAAGATGGAAGGGAGCACGCAGCGCAACGAATTGAGGCGCAGGGAGCACGACTACAGCGGCAACGGCACGATCGAATGGGACGAGTCGGTCATCGTGGAGTTCATCGGGATGAACAAGAAGGATAAAAACGGGAACTATGTGCAAAAGGATTTCGAGCTGGCGCGTCACTTCGCCACGTCAATTCCGTCGATCCAGCATTACAGGCGCAAATACAACATGGTGATGGCCATACTCACCAAGGAAAAAACCGCCCCCACAATAAAAAGGATTTACGGATACATCGTCCACAGCGAACAGCGGCTCAGGAAAATCCTGAAGGGACAGGTAAAAAAGTCGAAGACCCGTTCCGGAAAGTAATCCCTCTTAAAAAGTATGCGCAGACAGTGCTTTCTGCGCCAGCAGGTAGACGCCGAAGACAAGAAGTACGACTCCCAGCAGTTTGTTGAGACGGACCAGCGACCTGTCGGAAAGTTTCTGCTTGATAAACACGGCCAGCCCGGTTAGAAGAAAAAACCATATCGTTGATCCGAGAAAAATGCCCGCCAACAGAATCGTGGACGTGGCCGGCCCGCTTTCGGCGGTCATCACATTGAAGAGCGCCAGGACCGTCATGTACGCGATGATTGTCATCGGGTTGGTGAGGGTCAGCAGAAATGTGGTGAAATACGACTGGATCATGCTGTCGCGCCCCGCCTTCAGGGTGTCGATTCCGCCGCTGTCGAAAATCATTTTCACTCCGATCAGGACGATCATCAGCCCGCCGACGGTTCGTATCAGGACATCGTTTTTCAGGAAAAAATTCGACAGTACGGACACGCCGAAGATCGCCACGCCTCCGAAGAGCATGTCCGCGGTCGCGGCCCCGAGGCCTGACACGAATCCGAACCTCTTGCCGTTGCTGATGGAAAGGTGAATGCACATTATCCCGATAGGTCCTATGGGAACTGCGATGGAAAACCCGATTATGAGCCCTTTTGCAAGAAAAACGAGATAAGTCATTCACCCTGCCCGGAGTGTGCCGTCCCCCTTTGGAATCGCGTATTGCGTTGCCGTGAAGGAGCCATGCTAACAGGAAAACGCGCGGGGTGTCAATAGTTAAATACAGACTGAAACGGCATCACGGCGCCCTTGACTTTTTCCTCCGCGAACGCTAACTTTATGTATCGGACGGTAACAATCACAGGCGCCTTAAGGGCGGGCGATGCCCCTCTGAAGGAGCAGGGAGGAAAACATATGGCGAAAAAGAAAACAACGTACAGCTGCATAGAGTGCGAGCGTTCGCTTCTGGTGGGGGAGGAAGAGGAAGTGCCGGACTGCTGCGGCGCGAAGATGAAGCCCCTCTCCCAGTGCACCACGGCGGACCATGCTGAAATGGCTCGAAACGAGGACGAAAGCGACGCCTGCGACGACAACAGGGAATAAAAAAAATTCTTGAAATAAAAAACCCTCCCCTGTAGTAACCTGAATGAAATCAAGAGTGATGATACAAGGGGGGGAGGTTATTTAATGCCTAAGAAAAATCTGGCCTTTGACGAGAAAGGCCCCAAAAGAATCGAACTGTCCTGGAAAATATTCTGGAAAGATTTCACCGTAAGTTTTGACGGTCAGGAGATCGGAAGGATGAACGGCCGGCAGGAACTCACCGCGGGATGGGAATTCGACCTTCCCGACGGTACCGTCCTGACGGTACGGCTGGTGAACAGGTTTCTTTCCCCGGAACTGCAGGTCCTCAGGAACGGGGAGCCGCTGCCGGGTTCCGGCTCCGACCCGAACCAGAAAGTGAAGATCGCCTCCGGGATCATCTTTTTTATAGGCGGGCTCAACACGATCCTGTCGCTCGTCTCAATCGGATCGAAATCGGTGTTTCTGACAGGGATGGGCATCGGATACGCGTCTCTCGCTTTCGGCTGCGTCTTTCTTCTGCTGGGTTTTTTCGTGCTGAAGCGGTCGGCAGTCGCCTTGATCCTCGCGCTTGTACTGCTGGCGCTCGACGCGCTCTTCGGGATGTATGCGGGAATCAGCGGGTCCGGCAGGATGCCTGCCGGCGGGCTCGTGATGCGGATATTTTTCATCATCTTCATTTATCAGGGGCTGGCCGCTATCCGGGATATCAAGAAAAAATCCTCAGCCATGTGAGTAGTATTCCGCCGGGCAGAGCTCCGCGAAAGTCGTCCCGGACCCCGCGAGGAAGGCCCGGGCGTCGTTGCAGAGATGGCATTTGTTCAGATATCCCTCCGCAGGGGAGAACCCGTGCTCACGCGCGATTTTTACCAGGCCCCGCACCCCTTCCCGGTACAGGGCGGTAATGAGCGGGTATCTGTCCGGGTCAAGCGTGATTCCGATATCGTCCGCCGGAAAGGACAGTCCCGCGCAAAGACCGGGAACGTAGCCGCCGTAAAGATCGATGTGGAAATGCGTGGTGTCCGCCAGTTCCGCGCATCCGCGCCCCTGCGCCAGGATCGCTCCGGCTTCGATACGGCCGTGTATGTCCAGAAGAAAATCGATCGCTCTCCCGCCCGGATGGAGGCGGTAACGCCGGGGAATCGCTTCCACCGCGTCGCGTCCGTACAGGGCCGCGTACTCGCCGAGTCCGTGTGTTCTGTCGTCTCCCATTTGGTCAAGCTCGCCGAAAAAATCTCCGATCCACGGGAAGACGTCCATCCCGGACCTGCCGCACGCTTCCATTACGCCTTTTATCTTCCACAGGGGGACGTATTCGTTGTGGAAGGGGCTTATGGACACCAGAAGCGTGCGCACACCGAGGTTCCGGAACCTGGCCAGAAGGTCCGCGGCCCCCTGTCCGTCCCGGTACCAGGATGAATTGGTCTCCACATATTCGATGGAGACCCCGCATTCCTGTGCCGCCGAAAGGACGGTCACCAGCGCCTCCGGGTCAAGAAGCGGTTCCCCGCCGCCGATGTGCGCCGAATTGCAGCCGCCTGCACGAACGGCGCCGAAGGCCTTGAGCGCCCCCTCGCGGTCCATATAGGCGCGGTCCCGGCCCGGCGAGCACCGGTAGAGGCAGTGGGCGCATCTTGAGGAACAGCGGTAGTTCACGATCACTCCGCCGGATAAAAGCCCCCTGACTGCAAATCCGTTCATTCCGCGGCTCCGTTTATCCAATCACGGCCAGCCCGAACGGCAAAGCCAGAATATACGCCGCCGCCGTTGCGGCCAGGGTGCTCAGAAAATTCACCATGTCGTTGTCTATGACGCGGAAGCCGCCGATGCGCTCGTTCGGCACGCCGCGCGTGAATGCGGTTTCCACCTCATTTCCGGTGATGGTCTCCCGGTATTTCGCCTGGATTGTGGCGCCAAGCAGGCTGTCGCAGACCGAACCGAGGAATCCGCAGGAGGCGGCCACCGCAATCCGGCCCGAGAGGAACGCGGTCACGGGGGAAAAAAGCGCTAAGGCGGCCCCGGCGATAAGAGCGATAAAGGCCGCGCCGGCCAGGGACGCGGCGAGGCCGGGAAGGCTCACGCCGCCGGAGCTTCCTGCCGGGACCGGCTTCAGGGAGATTATGGACACCGGCGGCTTTCTTGCAAGGGCGCCGATCTCGCTCCCCCACGTGTCGGCGTTGGCGGAGGCGAAGGCGGCGGTGAGGAGCAGGAGGAACAGATGGTCGCCCGTGATCCGGTAACAGACCGCCATGGCGCATCCGGCCCCGCCGTTGGCGAGGACCTGGGCCCAGTCCCGGCGCCCCCCCTTCGCCGGACGCCGGGCCATCCCCTCCTTGACCGATTTTTTATACGAGCTCAGAATGCTCGATGACACAAAAAAAGCCCCCATCACCATCCATGGGCCGGGACCGCCCGCGTAGAAGATGATCGTGCCCAGGAGTATTCCCGCCGCAAGCCCGCTCCGTGACAGGGATTTTTTATGATAGGCGGCAGCGCCGAGTGCGGTGTTGGCAATAACGGCCATGGCCAGTTCGAGCATCGTGTGTCCTCCCGGCCCCTTCGGAGAATTCAGGCGGGGGCCGCTTCGGGAGTTAGTATCATCGGACACCGTGCAGGTCAAGAATAATCGCCCCCTGCCCGGCATCCCGGGTAAGAAACTGCGGGAAAATCGCGAAAAAAACTGTTCATTTGCCGGCCCTGTAGTGTACTTTGAAAGGGGGGAATGGCGTCCATGGAAGTTCTTGCGATACTGGCGGCGGTGGTGCTGGCGGCGGCCCTTATAATTGCCGCGGACAGGCGGATAAAGCACAACGGGGCCGCGTTTCGGGCCACAGGGGAGGCCGCGGGGCTTCCCTACATGCGGGGAGGGCTTTTCAGCAGGCCCGGCGTGTACGGAGAGGTCCGGAATTTCAGGGTGACGGTCCGTCATGCGGGAGTGTTCCTTACGGAAAGGACGAAGAGACGGTGGAGAACGCTCATTCGGGTGTATGTCGATCACTCCGTGCCGCTGGAGGGGCATTTCACGGTGTACAGCGGAGGACTCGTTGTCCGCCGCTGGGGCCGGACTCAGAAGTCCACCGGTTACGACGCGTTCGACCGCGTTCACGGCCTCTATGCCACGGGGAGCCATGTGCTGCCGGCGGTACTTCGAAGCGACGCGATGGAGATGGTCCTCAGGCTGAGGGAGCTCACCGATACCTACGAAATCACCAGGAGCTGGTTCCGCGCCTATTTTACCCGGCACAACGCCGCCGTACTTGCTGAAGCCGTTCACCTGATGAGCGGCGTGAGCGCGATACTGTGCCGCGGCGGCGACGCCAG
The DNA here is from genome assembly GCA_041737965.1 of Spirochaetota bacterium. Lineage (GTDB taxonomy): Bacteria > Spirochaetota > UBA4802 > UBA4802 > UBA5550 > JAFGJK01. Next base: position 28,994 of record JBGSQT010000030.1, read on the forward strand.
GGACCTGCTGACGGAGAACATCAGCCTCGAGGGGAATTACGGGTTCAGACTCCTGTGCCTGAGGGAACTGACGGCGCGTTTTCCCATGGACGCCCCCATGGAAGAGTTCCTGCGGCGGCGCATGGAGGGGGATTCGCCGGACCTTCGTGTGGCGGCGGCGGGACATCTGTCCCAAGACGGCATGGCCTATCTTCTGCGGCTCCTGGACGAGGGGTCAGAGCCCTCTCTGGTGCCCCAGATTGTCGGCACACTGGCGGGTTTTCGGAGTGCGGCGGCCCTTCCTGCCCTGAAAAAACTGTATGCAACCGGCGACCCGCTGCAGCGCAGAGCGGTCCTCCGCGCCTTCGGGACGATAGGGGACGGTTCGGTAACCTCCTTTCTGGCGGAGGATCTGGCGGCCGCGGCGCCGGAGCTACGCACCGATCTCGCCGACGCACTCGGGGCCTGCGGCACGGCTGATGCGCTTGAGCCGCTTCTGGAGGCGGCGGAATCGTGGCGCGGAGAGGGGGATGCCTGGGCGGCCGCCGCGGCCGCCGCGGAAAAAATTCGGGAGCGGGCCGGGAAAGGTCGAGACCGGTGAACGACTGACTTGTCAGGCCGGGAGACGATCACGGTGAATTCGTGTGATTATGTCGCTTATGTGAGGGGATTTCACCGGCCGCCTCCGACTGTGCGGTTTTCGCTGATTGAGGCTGCTTTACTTTTCTTTCAGGGGTGATTATTTTTCTATTATGCAGAGTACACGGATTCTCATCGTAGAAGACGAAACGATCATCGCACTTCACATAAGGCGGCTTCTTGAAAATATGAAGTACGATGTCGTGGATTCCGTCACGAGCGGCGAGGAGGCCGTTACCGCCGCGGCGAACCTTGCGCCGGACCTTGTACTGATGGACATTATTCTGTCCGGAAAAATGGACGGTATTGAGGCGGCGCGGCAGGTCCGCGAGCGGATGAATATACCGGTGGTGTTTCTCACGGCCCATGCTGACGCAGGGACGGTGATGAGGGCAAGGGAATCGGAGCCATTCGGCTACGTGATGAAACCGGTTAACATGGAGGACCTTTTTTCTACCATCGACACCGCCCTGCACAGGCACCGCCTCGAACGGGAGCTGGCGGAAATGACCCGGGACCTCTCCAGCGCGAACGATGAACTGAAGACTACTGTGGAGGAACTGGAGCAGGCCAACCTTGAACTCACCGCCACCGTGTCGGAACTTACCGAAACGAGAAACAACCTGGAAATGAGCAACATCCTTCACAGGGAGAGCGAGGAGAAATACAGGGCCCTTTTTGACAACATGGCACAGGGCGCCTTCTATCAGCGGTCCGACGGAGTGGTGACGGACGTGAATTCCTCGGCGCTGAAAATGTTCGGCATCGGCAGGGATGAATTTCTCGGAACGGCCTTTTTGGAAAGCAAATGGGACATGATCGATGAATCCGGCAATCCCGTCGTTTCCGAAGGGCACCCGTCCATAACGGCCCTGCGGACAGGACAGGTCGTCAAAGACTTCATTGCCGGAGTTTTCAACCCTGCGGCAGGCTCCCATGTGTGGATGGCGATCAACGCGATCCCCATGTACCGCGAAGGGGAGGCCGACCCTTATCAGGTTTTCGTCACCCTCCATGACATCACGGAACGAAAAAAAATGGAACAGGACCTGGCGGTAAACGAGCTTCGCAAGAGGATTATTTTCGAGAATATGCCGGTGGGAATGTTTCAGTCCACGCCGGACGGGAAGATAGTCTCCATAAACAAGGCATTTGCGGACATCATGGGTTACGATTCCGAGGAGGAGCTGATCGACCGTGTCGCCAGGTCTTCCGTCGCCGAGGTGCTGTACGAGGACCCGGACCGCAGGCCGAAACTGGTGACTGAGGTATTGGCATCCCCCGGGGACTGGAAAAGCTTTGAGAACAGGTACCGGAGAAAGGACGGTTCCACGATCGACGGACTGCTCTATTTGTCGGTCAGTGACGATCCGGTGACGGGCACACAATTTCTTTACGGATTCGTGCAGGACGTCACCGACCGGTTTGCCGCCGAAAGGAAACTTAGGGAACAGAACATTTTTTTTCAGACACTCATCGACACGATCCCAAACCCCATTTTTTATAAAGACCGGTACGGCGTCTATACCGGGTGCAATACGGCATTCATTGATTTCATCGGAAAGGAAAGGGGAGAGATCATCGGAAAAACCGTGTACGATTTAGGGCCGAAGGAGGTCGCGGACCGCTACCATGAAATGGACGAGGAGCTCTACCGGCACCGGGGAAGGCAGCGCTACGAGTGGATGGTGAAGGACGGAAGCGGGGAGCTGAGGGACGTGCTCTTCAACAAGGCGGTATTCGCCGACGCGGCAGGCGAGGTCGCGGGGATTGTGGGGGTGATCTCGGACATCACCGGGCACAGGGAGGTGGAGGAGTCGCTGCGCGATTCCCTTGCGCGAAAGGAGGTGCTGCTCAGGGAGATAAATCACCGTGTGAAAAACAACCTGCAGATGATCGTCAGCATTCTGGACCTGCAGGCCCACGAGATAACCGATCCGGCAACGCTGGGACGATTCAATGACATGATAAGCCGGATCAAGGCGATCTCTTTGATCCACGAGAGCCTGTGCCACTCGGAAAACCTTGCGGCCGTTGACATTACAGGATATATTGAACGCCTGGCCCGGGAGCTTGTCCGGAGCAGCGGGGGAATGGCACGTGGCGTTGACCTGACGATGCAGGGACCGCCGGTCTATCAGCCCCTGGATCTGGCCATTCCCTGCGGGTTGATTGTAAACGAAATTGTCACCAACTCGCTGAAATACGCGTTTCCTGATGGCCGGGCGGAAAAACCGGTAATCGCTTTTACAGTTTCAAAGTCTGGCGAAACCATAGAAATATCCGTGCGGGACAACGGCATCGGGCTTCCGGAGGGGACGGAGCCGGGAGTCGGCAGCACCCTGGGGATGACGTTGCTGCCGATGCTGGCCCAGCAGCTCGACGGGGCGATCTCGGTCTATCGCGGCGAAGGGACCGGTTATACACTGACTTTCAGGGCGACGCGGTGATGAGGGGCGTGCCGGGGAAGTCCGGCGGCCGGTTCCATGATGCCCGGCATGACGTTTCCGGAATTCAGACAAAGTAATTGACGCGGCAGGAGAGCCGTGCGAGTATGATCTACACTTTACTACACGGATTTAATCATGAACGACACATCTCTTCTGGCGCAGCGCCTGCTGGAAAAAGGCGAGAAAATCGAACTGACATTTCAGTTCGCCACCGACGACGATCTTCTCCAAATCTATTCGATCGCCTCAAAGGTCCTCTCGAGGATTGACAGGGTATTCTTTCTCGAGTCTCTCATCACGATGCTCAGGGAGCTGATCCATAACGCCTTCAAGGCCAACGCGAAACGGGTGTTTTTCAGAAAAATGGGTGTTCCCATTGACGACCCGGATTCGTATGCCGCCGGCATGGCGGACTTCAGCGTTCGTTTGAAAAAAGGGTTCGAGGGTTTTAAGGAGGATCTGGAGCACAGCGATCTGTACGTGGGCGTAACCATGGAGAAGGCAACAGATGGGATCATCATACAGATTGTCAACAATTCGGCAATGACAGGCGACGAGCTGAATAAAATCCACGCCAGGATCAGGGACGCGAAAAAAAACGTCAGTTTCATGGAGGTGTACAACCAGGTGTACGATACCTCGGAAGGCGCGGGACTTGGAATAATTCTCGTCCTGATGCTCATGAGACATTCGGGAATAGACATGGAAAATTTTTCCATGTTTTCCGACAGGGGTATCACCAGGGCCGTCATCACGGTTCCCTTTAATTTCAGGCCGCTGGAAATCACCACTCGGGTGAAGGAGGAGATTCTCGTAACAGCGGGTTGCCTTCCCGTCCTGCCCGAAAGCGTCAACGAACTCCTGCCGATGTGCGCCGACGAATCGGTGACAGTGGACCAGATGACGAAAAAAATTCTGCATGACCCGTCCCTGGCCGCCGACCTTCTTAAAACCGCCAACTCTGCCGGGTTCGTTTCCAACAGGAGGATAGAATCCATCCATGACGCGCTTATGGTGATCGGGTTTGAAAACTTCGAGTCCCTGCTCCTGGTGGCGGGGGCGAAGAGGATCCTTTCCCAGAGGTATAAAAAATTCGAGGAACTGTGGGACCACTGCTACAAGACGGCCTTTTATGCCAGGGCCCTGGCGAAAAAACTGGGACGGCAGGACCTTTCGGAAAAAGTGGCGCTGGCCGGTCTGCTTCACGATCTCGGGAAAATAGTGCTCCTGTCGGTCAGCCTGGATCTGGTACACCAGATTGCCGACCTTGTGGCGAACCGAAAAATAAGGACCACCACGCTCATCGAAGAGGCCACCATCGGATTGAGCCACGCCAGCATCGGCGGCATGATCGCTTCGGCGTGGAATTTTCCCGAGTATCTCGTGGAGGCGATCTCGCTGCACCATACTCCCCTCAGCGCAGCCGAGGAGAACAGGGACGTCGTCTACATCACCTATCTTGCCAACATGATGCTTGGGGTCGAATCCGGCGCGGTGCATTACTGGTTCCTGGAAACACAGGTGCTCGAAAGGTACAATCTGGTTTCCGGCGGCTCCTTCAAGGCGATTCACGATTCCGTTTTGGAGACCTACACCCGGCATTTCAATATCTGACCTTTTACGGGAGGGCCCGCTGTTTGAAGGCGGCACCCGTCACGTGTGGACGTTGTTTTCAGATGATGCTGTTTTTGTCTGGGAGGGGGCATGCCGGAAATCCGGGAAAATAGCGCCGAATTGAAACGCGGCGGCTTCGGGCCGGAATATCCTGCTGAGCCGGTATCGGTCAGCGCGGCCGATACCGTTCCGGAAACAAGGAAGGCTTTCCTGTGCCGGTTCTGCGGCCTGATAATCACCTTCCCCGATATGCAGATAGAAATCAACGGGACCGTGCGTCACGTGTTCACCAATCCATCCGGGATCGTCTATGAGATCTCCTGCTTTTCCTCGGCCCGGGGGTGCGTGGTATTGGGCGAGCCTACGGAAGAGTTCACCTGGTTTCCCGGTTTCCTGTGGAGCTTCGCGGTCTGTTCGCAGTGCCGCAACCATCTGGGCTGGTTTTATCAGGCGGGCGGTTCAAGTTTTTACGGCCTCGTGTCGGCTTATCTTGTCGAAAACGGATGAATACCCCCCGCGATTTCCCTCAGGCGGTCCATGAGAACCATCTCCCGTTCGACCTCCTCCCGGCTTTCGGGAGGAGGGGTGATCCTCCGCATCAGCAGCAGTTCCATGCCGTGCTTCATAAGCAATTCGTCGAATTTCACTATTTCCGACTGCCTTTCGGCCAGGGCATTGCGCCGCCTCAGGAAGGCCGAGTCCGCTTCCGATCCGTCTTCATACAGAGAAAAGGCCTTCAATGCGGCCCGGAGCAGGACGAGCATCCCGTCGATGTTCCCCCGGGCGCCGGAGGCAAGGTGTGCGAGAAACTGGTCTCTGACTGGAGAGCCGGCATATCCGGAAACCCGCACAATGACCCTGGCGGCGATTACCGCGTCCCTGCATTCCCCCTCCGCGGAGAGCACCCCCGGCAGCGGATACCGGAGGCGAAGGCTTCGCACGTAGCGTTCCGTCTCTTCGATTCCCGGCGTGATGAGGGCGATCGAATTTCCGGCCCGTATCTCCAGCGGGGCGGCAGCGGCCGCCTCCCGGATGAGCAGGTCTTCCTGCTCTGCGGTGAGCCCTGTCACGGGGACGTGCGGCTCCACAAATTCCCTTGCACGGCGGTCCGGATGGACGATAAGGCTGACAAGCGGCGCCCCTTCGTCGGACACGAGCGCCGCGGCGAACTCCTCCGGCGAATCGATGCCCAGTGATGAACGGGCGAAGTCGAAGGCCCCCCTGTCGGCGTCGAAACCGCCCGACAGAAGCCCGATCAACGCATCGCGCAGGATTGAAATCGAATCATCCAAAACGAGAAGGCTCCCTTCAACCGGTTTTGCGGCGCTCAAAGCCCCGTTATCCCGCTGCGCTCAGCTATCGCCTTCTGCACCAGGCGCTCCATGGCGATCTTTTCGATGGTGCGCGCGTTCGGAAGAAATATCTTTTTCATCCCCGCCAGCGTCCTGATCGCTTGTAAAATCTCCCCCGGCGTGAAATCGCCGGAAGCTGACTTTCTCATAAGCTCCTCCTCGCCTTTTCTCACGATGTACAGGGCCGAATCTCCCTGGGAAACCGAGAAGCTGAACATGACCGAGGCTATGTCGGTTAACGGGACAACGAACCCCCTCCCCGGAACCGGGCCGCCGTGCTCCCGGTATTTGAGCTCCCGCTGCGTGACCGTCACGGTCCTTGATTTTCCAATATTGTAGAGCGTTCCGTACAATGCGATGACAGTGACCGCCGCAATAAACACGGCCGCGGCGGCGTAGACGGGAGTGTTTTCGGCCCATTGCCGCGCTCCGAAAATTGCCATCCCCATGGCGGCCAGGATGACGAAGGGGACGAATGAGCCGGTGAGGGGGCGGGATTGTTTCCATGTGATATACGAACCTTCGGCGTTCAGGCCGGCGGCTATGCTTTCCGGGACTGCGGTTTCCGCGCCCTCACCGGCGCGTGAATCCAGCGACACCTGGCGGACAAGCGCGTCCCAAAGCAGCCGCGCTTTTTTTTCCCCCGCTGAGGAACAGATCGTCCAGCAGGCGCCGTCCCGTTTCATCATTATCACGTCATGCCCTGTTGATCGGCCGCTCCGGCGCGTTCTGACCAGAAACCCCTCGATCTCGCCGTAGGGGACGGCGGCGTCGCAGGGCCCCGGCAGTTTTTGTTCCCTGACCTGCAGAATGCCGCGGCCGTTGTCGAATATCAGGAATTCCGGAAGATTGATCCTCGCGAAAAGCATGTACGCTCCGGAAATGAACAGAAGGCCGAATCCGGTGAAGAAGAAGGGGGCACCGGAGCCGGCATCGGTCGCTAAAAAGAGGAGAAGTCCGGGCGGAAGCGCCGCAAGTCCGATGAGAAGGCAGATGGCGCCCAGGACGTACTCCAGGGTGCGTGTCCGGCGGAGCACCGTAACGCCCGGTGATCCTTTATCAGCCTGTATCGCGTAATTCATGTGACCTCCCGTTCGGCGCGCGCTCGCGGCGCCGCAGAATCATTGCAGGCGTTTCGCCAGGATTACGGTAAAATCGTCAGTGATCATCGCGCTGTCTGCGTAGGAATTGAACCCGTTGATGATGGCGGTCAGGATCTCCTGGGCGGTTCCATCAGGAGCGTTCCTGAATGATTCCATCAGGTTATCCGTCCCGTAGGGGACCCTGTCGGAATTGCTCCCCTCCACGAGGCAATCGCTGTACAGGAGCAGGACGTCCCCTTTTTGCATCGGGAAAGTGGCGGTACCCGAAGTGGAGGCCAGCCCGTGCATGCCCAGCGGCTTGCCCCTGAACTCGGGTGTTTCGGAACCGGGGATGATTATCTCGCCGGTATCGGCCTTTTTCAGAATGAGGTCCGGGTGCCCCGCGTTCACGTATTCCACCGACCCTCCGTTGATTCGCAGAACGATCCCGGTGGCGAACCCATGGGTACCCTCGATCTCCCTGGAGAGTTCGCGGTCGGCCTCTTCGATCAGGCGATGGAGCGGCTCTCCCGCTTTTTTCCGGAAATGCCGGAACAGCATCGGTTTGGCGATCATGGTGAGAAGACCCGCCGATACGCCGTGTCCCGAAACGTCGAAGAGGGCGATCCCCCTCAGCTCCCCGTTATCGTAGTAGAAATCGTAGAAGTCCCCGGATACGCTGAATTTCGGTTTGTACGAAAAGGCGACGTCCCATCCAGACGACCGGGGCGGCTCGTCCGGCATGAGGTTTCGCTGGATGGCCGACGCGAGTTCCATGTCAATCATGGAAACTTCCCGGGCGCGGTGAAGCTCGACGTTCATCCGCTTCAGCTTGGCGTTGGTGATCTCGAAATTTCTGGAAGCAACCTGTATCTCCTGCGACTTTTTCTGAACGAACCTCGCCACGATGGAGAGTGAAATGAAAGGGGGAAGCAGGCCGATGGTGTAAAAAAGTTCCATAGGGAAGTCGCCCTTCTGTCCGGCAAAACAGACCGCATAGGCGCTCACCGCAACCTGCGCGGTGAGCGTTCCCAGGGACAGGCTCAGGGACTGCCATACCGAGGTGAAAAACATCACAAAGACCACCGCAACGAGCGCGCAGAAGAGCCCGAATATCCTGATTTCCTGGAGGCGGTAAATCCAGAGGGAATACATAGCGATGAACAGTGGATACTGGAGCAGAAACATGGCGGTACCGAAGGCCCTGGTCGGGTTTTTCTTCAGATAGATTATTATGGCGAATACGACGGTCCCGCCTATCGCGCCGGAGGCGGGCAGCAGCATATCCCCGTAGGTCATGCCGGTAAGCCTGAAATATATGGCCGCCGCCGTTTCCAGCTGGGTGATGATATAACCGCAAAGTACAAGAAGCACGGTCCTTACGTACAATCCGTGCAGCCTTGCGGACTCGGCGGCGTTATCGATGGGTTCTTTCGAGAATTGCATGGTCGTGATGCTCTATTTATCTGTTCGCTCGCAGGGGAGGGCCTTGTGTATTGGGAAAGCCTTTAGTGTTTTTGTCAAGTCAATATTGACGGAAGGCGCCGCAGGTCCTGAGTTCGGCAAGTGCGGACCTGACGGTTGAGAACAAAAAACAATTGAATTCACGGGAGCCGTGTTGTAGTGTCATTGATCAGCTGTCACTTATGCCGGCGTGATGTCTTGGAGCCGGGCACAAATCATTTCTTCAGGATTCTAATCGCCCCTGGTGCCCCGTGCGGACCGAGGGGATGAAACGGAAAAAAAAGGAGCGGGAAAGGATATGCAAAAGCAAGAGCGTGATGAGATAAAAAAATTCTGCGCGCACCTGGCGCGGGAGAGCGGACAAATCATAAGGGAATACTTCCGAACCGGAGTGACCGTTGACCGCAAGGCGGATTCATCGCCCGTCACCATAGCTGACCTGAAAACCGAAGAGTTTCTCCGCGAAGCGATAATGAAGGAATTTCCGGATCACGGAATCCTCGGCGAGGAATTCGGGTCGGTGAACGAAGAGGCGCGTTACCGGTGGATACTGGACCCGATCGACGGGACCAAGAGCTTTATTTGCGGCGTGCCCCTCTTCGGCACCCTCATCGCCCTTCTTGAAGAGGGGGAGCCGGTCGTCGGTGCGATCCACATACCGGTGGCGGGGGATCTGATGATCGGCGACAACGTTTCCTGCGAGCTCAACGGCGCGCCGGTCCGGTGCCGGGAAATCGGAAGCGTGGACAGCGCGGTGCTGCTTGCAACGGACCACCGGGACGCGTCCCTTTTTCAGAAGGAGGCCCGTTTCGAGGATCTGGTAAAGAGGGTGAGGATTTACCGGACCTGGGGCGACTGCTACGGCTACTACCTGCTTGCCGCCGGGTATGCCGACATAATGGCTGACCCGGTGATGTCGACCTGGGACACCATGGCGCTCATTCCGGTGATACGCGGCGCCGGCGGCGTCATCACCGATTTCCGGGGCGGCGATCCGGTGAAAAACCCGAAAAGCGTCGTCGCCGCCGGCCCGGACATACACGGCACGGTGATGCATATTCTGTGGCCGCCCGGGTTGTAGGAGCCCCGAAAATGCAGCCTCTGCGGGACGGCCCTTGATCATTCCGACACCTCGTGTTTTTTCCACAGGAAATAAACCGCCGGGTACACCAGAAGCTCCAGTATAAATGAAGTGAAAAGTCCCCCCACCATGGGGGCGGCGATCCGTTTCATCACGTCAGAACCGGCGCCGAGGGACCACATGATGGGCATGAGGCCCATGGCAGCCGCCGTGACCGTCATGATTTTGGGCCTTATCCGCTTCACCGCGCCGTGCACGATGGCTTCCTTCATATCCGATACGGTGTTGAGCATCCCTTTTCGCTTGTACTCATCATGCGACAGGTCCAGAAAAAGAAGCATAAACACACCGGTCTCCGCGTCAAGCCCCATGAGGGCGATAAGCCCCACCCACACCGCTATTGAGACGTGATATCCCAGCGCATAGAGAAGCCAGATCGCCCCCACTGCGGAAAAGGGGAGGGCCAGCATCACGATCGACGTCTTAACGGCGGACTTTGTATTCATGTAAAGAAGCATGAATATGAGAAACACCGTTATTGGAAGCACGACTTTCAGGCGTTCCTCGACCCGCTGCATGTTTTCGTACTGGCCGCTCCAGGTGAGCGTGTAGCCGGCCGGAAGCCTCACCTGCCGGTCCACCGCCTCCTTCGCCTCCTCCACGAAGCCTCCGATGTCACGGTCGGCTACATCCACAAACACATACCCGGCGAGCATCCCGTTCTCGTCGCGTATCATCGCCGGACCGTAGTTCAGTTTTATTTCGGCGATTTCGCTCATGGGCACCTGCACTCCCCTGGGCGTCGTCACCAGCACTCTTTTTAAACCGTCCACGTCGGTGCGCAGCTGCCGGGGGTACCGAACGTTGATGCTGTAGCGTTCGCGCCCCTCAATGGTTGTCGACACGGTCTCCCCGCCGATGGCGCTCATGATCACGTTCTGAAAATCATCTATGTCCAGTCCGTAACGGCCCAGTGCCTCGCGCCTGGGTATGAAATCCGCGTAATAACCGCCTCCCACGCGTTCCGCGAAAACGCTCCTGGATCCCGGAATTTTTTTGACCACCTTTTCGATCATCTCGCCCACACGCTGTATCTCATTGAGGTTCTCACCGAATATTTTTACCCCGACCGGGGTGCGGATGCCGGTGGTAAGCATGTCTATGCGGCCCTTTATGGGCATGGTCCAGGCGTTGGTGGTGCCCGGTATCTGTATGGCTTTATCCATAAGGGCTATCAGCTCGTCGTAGGTGATGCGGTCATACCATATCCTCCTCAGAACCGCCTTAAGCGGCCCGGGCGCCCAGGATGAGTACCAGCGATGTTTTTCCCTCCACTCTTCCTTCGGTTTCAGCTGTACCGTGGTCTCCATCATGGACAGCGGTGCCGGGTCCGTGGATGTTTCGGCCCGCCCTGATTTTCCGAAGATTGTTTCCACTTCGGGAAACGTGGCGAGGATTTTGTCCTGCGCCAGCAGCAGGTTCCTCGCCTCCGTGACCGAGATGCCCGGCAGGGTGGTGGGCATGTAGAGAATGGTCCCCTCGTTCAGCGGCGGCATGAATTCCGAGCCGAGTCTGAAATAGACCGGAATCGACACCGCCACCAGCAGCGCGGCTCCCGCGATCACCCGTTTCGGGTGCTCCAGCACCCATCGGCATGGGCCGTCGTATAACCGGAAAAGAACCCTGCTTATGGGATGTTCCTCCTCCGGATGGTAGGTCCCCACGAGAAGAGTGTTGGCTATCTTTTCGAGCCATTTTTTTTTCAGGCGGAATGGGTCGACTCTGGAGAAGAGCATCCGTACCGCAGGGTCCAGGGTCAGAGCCAGCAGCGAGGCGATGGCGATGGTGAGGGTCTTGATCCATGCCAGGGGCGTGAAGAGGCGCCCCTCCTGGTCCACCAGAGTGAACACCGGAAGAAAGGCCACGGCTATCACCAGGAGTGAGAAAAACACCGACGGCCCGACTTCCATGAGCGCCTCGAGACGCACCTGGTGGAAATCGCCATGGCGCCCCTCCGCGATCCAGATCTCGATTTTCTTATAGGCGTTCTCCACCTCCACGATCACGCCGTCAACCAGCACGCCGATGGATATGGCGATGCCGGAGAGGCTCATGATGTTGGACGGTATGTCCAGGAGGTACATCGGGATGAATGCCAGAAGCACCGAGATGGGGATGGTGATGATGGGGACCATGGCGGAGGGAAAGTGCCAGAGGAAGAGCATGATCACCAGGCTTACGATGAGTATCTCCATCATCAGGTCGTCCTTCAGATTGTCGATGGAACGGTTAATCAGGTTCGAACGGTCGTACACAGGCACTATGTCAACTCCCTGCGGCAGGGACAGCCTGAGACTCCTGATTTTGTCCTTTACCCTGTTGATGACGTTGAGCGCGTTCTCGCCGTACCGCATGATGACGATGCCGCCCACGGAATCCCCCTTTCCATTCAGCTCGGCCATGCCTCGGCGCAGCTGCGGCCCCATGGTCACCGTGGCCACCTGTTCCAGAAACACCGGCGTCCCCCCCGATTCCTTCACCGCAATTTTTCTCAGGTCGTCGAGGTTTTTAATGTATCCCCGGGAGCGCACCATAAACTCCCTGCCGGACCATTCAATGAGGCGGCCTCCGGTTTCGTTGTTGTTCCTTTTTATGGCGTTCATCACCGAAGTAATGGACAGGTTGTAGGCCTGGAGTTTTGCCGGGTCCACGATCACCTGGTACTGTTTCTCGAAACCTCCGACGGTGGCGACCTCGGAAACGCCTGGGATGCTCTGCAGGGAGTATTTCAGGTTCCAATCCTGAATGGATTTCAGTTCGGAAAGATCGTGCCGGCCTGTTTTGTCCACCAGGGCATACTGGTAAACCCATCCGATTCCGGTTGCATCGGGGCCGAGTTCGGTCCGCACTCCCTCGGGCAGGCTTCCCTGAATTTTGGACATGTACTCCACGACCCTGCTTCTCGCCCAGTAGATGTCCGTGCCGTCCTCAAAGATCACATATATGAAGGAATATCCGAAATCGCTCAGGCCCCGGATCGTCTTCACCTTCGGGGCGCCGAGCAGGGCGCTTACAATCGGATAGGTCACCTGGTCCTCCATGATGTCCGGGCTGCGGTCCCACCTGGAATAGACAATCACCTGGGTGTCCGAGAGGTCCGGAATGGCGTCAAGTTTGATGACACTGGTCACGTACACCGCCAGGGCGATGAGCGCAGTGAAGCCGAATATCACAAAGAGCTTGTTATGGGCTGAAAATGAGATTATTTTTCTGATCATTTGTCCGCCTCAATGACCTTCACCGCTTATGGCGGATTGAAACGCCGCTTTGAGCGACGATTCGGAATCCACAAGGAACTGGGCCGATGTGACCACCCGTTCGCCTTTCTTTAGTCCGGAAAGCACCTCGTAATAGCCGTCATCGGACCGTACGCCAAGCTTCACCGTGTAGGGAACGATCCTGTCCCCCTTCCCTTGTATAAACACGTAGTTTCCTACACCGGTGCGCATAACGGCCTCTTCCGGCACGGCGAGTTTATCCCCGATCCCGTATTTCATAACGGCCTGGCCGTACATGTTCGGCTTCAGTATCAGGTCAGGGTTCGGGATCTCAATCCTGGCCTGCAAAGTCCTTGTGTCCGGCTTTAAAAATGGGTCCAGAAACGCGATCCTTCCGCGGAAGATCCTGCCGGGCCAGTAGGGGAGGGTCACCTCCGCTTTCATTCCGACCCGAACATTGGCCAGGTCGGACTCGTACACGTCGATCTGCCCCCAGACACGGGAGAGGTCCGTGATCATCATGAGCGGATCGTTCATCATGATCTTGTTGCCCGGAAGCACCTTCTTTTCAGTGACATACCCGGATGCGGGAGAATAAAGCGTCACGGTCCGCTCCAGTTTTCCGGTTTCGGCGATCCGGTCGATCTGGGCCTCAGAGAGGTCCAGCAGCCGGAGCCTTTCCCTGGCAGCCTGTTCGATCGAGTCGAGCGTTCCCTTGATTGATCCCCCTCCCGAAAGGGAGGCCCGCGCCCTTATCACCGAGAGATACTCCTGCTGGGCCGCGAAAAGCTCCTGGCTGTAAATGGCAAGAAGCGGCCCGCCCCGCCGTACGAACTGCCCGGTCTGATTCACGTAAAGCTTTTCCACCCATCCGTTTATTTTTGTGGTCACCACGTACTGGCGCGTTTCGTCCGGAACGATGAGCATGGAGCTGCGTATTTCCCTGGCGAGAGGACGAGTTTTGATTTCGGTGAACGAGAGGCCCATGGTGCGACGCTTCCCCTCGCCGATGGTCACAGGCGCCAAACCTCCGGGAATGTTCATGTCCTGCCCGTCGGCCCCCTGTTCCTCCTCCGGCGTGAAGGGGATCATCTCCATGCCCATGGAGTCCTTGCCGGGCTTGTCGCGTATCTCGCCCGGCATCATGGTCGATTTGTACATGATTCTTCCTTCACCGCGGGGCTCCGGCTCCTCCTTCTTTTTTTCCTCATGCACCGGCACAAGATTCATGCCGCAGATGGGGCACTGGCCGGGTTGGTCCCGAACGATCTGGGGGTGCATCGGGCAAGTATAGAACTGCCGGTGACCTTCATGCGGTCCGGCACCGCCGGAAATCATCCTGTAGCCGAAATACCCGGTCCCGGAAATAAGCGTTACGGCCAGGAGGATCGCTATCCATCTTCTTTTTTTTCTTCCTGTTTTCATCTCGCCGCCTCCCCGCCGGTAATTGTCAGTATTTCTGAATACGTCGTATGGTACTCTTTCGCGGTCATGTAGAGCTCCTTTCGAAACCTGGTGAGAAGCCGCAGCGTGTCTATCATGGTCATGAAATCCACGGAGCCGGTCTTATAGCGCCCCAGGTTCATCTGCAGGGCCAGCGAGGCCTGCGGTATCAGCGTATCGCGATAGAGCCGGTGCAGCTTCTCCCATTTGCGGAGATTGCTTTTCAGCGTGCCCATCCGGGCGCGAAGCTCGTTGGCCCTGTCGGCGTAGCGCGATTTGATCCGTTCGATATCTATCGCCGCCTCGTCCACCATCGGGACGTTGCGTTTCCAGAACCAGAAAGGTATGTTCAGTGTCACCCTTCCGGTGACCATGTCGGAGCGGTTTCCCTGGGGGCCCCTGTCCCGCTGCATGTAGGAGAGCCCCACATCGATGTCCGGAAAGTATTCGCGTTTTTTTATCGTCAGCTCGTTTCTGGCGATTTCGAAGTCGAACTTCAGCGAAACAAGAGCGGGATTCGATTCCGGCATGCCCCGCTCGAGCGTCTCAACGGCGCCGTCGACGTACCCCGGATCGGGGAGATCGGCATTTTCCAGAACGACCGGGGAACCGGCGAGGTACGAGAGGTCCTCCTCCTTCTCCGTCAGCCTCTGTCTGAGTCCGATGAGCTCCTCGTCCACCATGCCCAGCTCGAGGTTCGCCTTCACCACGTTGGCAAGGCTCCCGGTGCCGGCCCTGGCGTTCGCGGTTTCACCCTCGATCACCAGCGATATCTGTTTCCTGATCTCTTCAAGCACGTCTATGGAACGGCGGACGTAATAGATCTCGTAGGCGTCCGAGCGGAGGCCGTGCAGGAGCCCGAGTTTTCCCTCCCGCAGCGTTTCGCGGGATTTCATGTATTCCTTGAGGGCGTTCCGTTCTTTCAGGCCGAGTTTGCCCCAGAGCGGGATCATCTGGGAGATGCCTATCTCCTTTGAGGTCATGTCCAGTTCCCTGAACGAAAAGGAATCGGCCGGGAGGTTGTTCAGCGCCAGCATCAGCTTCGGGTCCTCCAGCGAGCCTTTCTGCGTCACCCGCTTTTTCATCATTGAGGCTTCCTGCTCGAGCGCCCGGAGTTTCGGATTATCTCTCAGGGCCAGGGCGATGACATCGTCCAGAGTCGCTGCGGCGGCGGATACGGCCGTTATGCAGATCAATATGAGTCCGGGTACTGTTTTTCTGATAAAAACGACAATCATTATACGTTCCTCCATATCTGGTGATCGTGTGATCCGGACCCTTTCAATATACAAAAAGCCGAATCCCTAAACCATAGGATTGCACATGAAAATGGGCAAAAAGGGATACCATCACGGCCGCGGTCACTATACATGAAACGGATACGCGGAGCACCCCTGCCTTTGTGGACTTCATGTGGTTGACCTGTCCGGTCCGCACCGATAACTATCGCTGTTATGGGGTGGAGGTGGCCCTGATGGTGATGGCTGTATAAATATCATAGTGCTAATATACTTTAAATTAGACTAATATGGTAGTGATTATTTATCTTTTTTATGCGTATGAATCACCAAAATAGACGATATTTCGTGACAATTGTCACGATTCTTCCTGTGCGCCTCTATATAGTATCATAGCCGATACGTGTCGGAATGGTAATTAATGGGTTGACAATTTATGGAATACTACTTATAAGACCTAATTGGTAGTAATTACGCTACATTCACCGCATCATCGGATATCGTGAAAATTACAATCGGGTCTAATCCACGGGAGGGGAGGCATGAAAATAGCGCAGAATATCGTGGAGCTCGTCGGCAGCACGCCGCTGATCAGAATCAACTCGTCGAACAACGGGGGCGTCGCCGATGTGGCCGTAAAACTGGAATGGTTCAATCCGCTCTCGAGCGTGAAGGACCGCATCGGCGCGGCCATGATCGACTCGGCGGAACAATCGGGGCTTCTTAAAAAGGGGATGACCATCGTGGAGCCCACCAGCGGCAACACCGGAATCGCCCTTGCCTTTGTCGCCGCCGCCCGGGGGTACCGGCTGATTCTCACCATGCCGGACACCATGAGCGTGGAACGGCGCAAGCTCCTCAAGGCACTCGGGGCGGAGCTGGTGCTCACCGAGGGGGCTAAGGGGATGAAGGGGGCCATCGCAAGGGCCGGGGAGATCGTGGCCGGCACTCCGGGGACCTATATGCCTCAACAGTTCAACAACCCGGCAAACCCGGAGATACACCGGAAGACCACGGCCGAAGAGATCTGGCGTGACACCGACGGGAAGGCTGACATCCTCGTGGCCGGTGTGGGGACCGGCGGCACCATCACCGGCGTCGGTGAAGTGCTGAAGGCGCGTAAGCCCTCCTTCAGGGTGATCGCCGTGGAGCCGGCGGGTTCGCCGGTGCTTTCCGGAGGCGAGCCGGGGCCGCACAGAATTCAGGGAATCGGGGCCGGGTTCGTGCCGGAAGTGCTGAACAGGGAGATCATCGACGAGATCATCACGGTCCGGGAAGCGGACGCGGGAGCCACGGCGCGGCGGCTCGCCAGGGAGGAGGGGCTGCTTGTGGGGATATCATCGGGCGCGGCGATCTGGGCCGCCCTGGAAGCGGCCAGACGGGAGGAGAACAGGGGAAAACTCATCGTGACGATAAGCCCGAGCGCCGGTGAACGGTATCTGAGCACCTGGCTTTTCGACAATCCCGATACGCCCATGCCGTAAGGCCCGCCTCATTATTAAAAAAAGGAGAAAAGATCATGTCCCAGAACAAATACCGCTTTGAAACCCTGTCGCTCCATGCCGGCCATGTGCCCGATCCGGCCACGCTGTCGCGCGGCGTGCCGGTGTACCGGACCACTTCCTATCTTTTCAAGGACAGCGGCCACGCAGCCGACCTTTTCGCCCTGAGGGAGCTCGGAAACATATACACCAGGCTCACGAACCCGACCCACGCCGTGCTGGAGGAGCGGATCTCGGCCCTGGAGGGGGGCACCGCCTCGGTGGCCCTCGCGTCCGGAACGAGCGCGATCCATTACGCGGTCATCAACATCGCCGGGCAGGGGGACGAGATCGTCGCGGCGCACAACCTCTACGGCGGGACCTACACCATGTTCGACGCGATCCTGCCGCAGTTCGGCATCACCACAAAGTTCGTCGATCCGCGGGACCCGAAAAATTTCGAAGGAGCCATCACCGCGAAGACGAAACTCGTCTTTATCGAGACTATTGGCAATCCGGTGCTCGACTTCACGGACCTGAAGGCGGTGGCCGACATCGCCCACTCACGGGGGATACCGCTGGTGGTGGACGCCACCTTCACCACCCCGTATCTTCTGCGCGCCGTCGAGCACGGCGCCGACATCGTGGTGAATTCCCTCACCAAGTGGATCGGGGGTCACGGCGCGGCGATCGGCGGGATGGTGACCGATTCCGGACGTTTCGACTGGAAGAGCGACAGGTTCCCGTTTTTTTCGGAACCGGACCCCAACTATCACGGAATGAGGTGGGCCTACGACCTCCCGGAAGCGCTCGCACCCATGGCCTACGCGCTCAGGCTCCGTACCGTACCCCTGCGGAACCTGGGTGCCGCGATATCACCCGACAACGCCTGGATATTCCTGCAGGGCGTGGAAACCCTGCCGCTCCGCATGCAGCGTCACTGCGAAAACGCGATGAAGGTCGCGGAATTTCTTGAAAAGGACGACCGGGTCCAGTGGGTGCGGTATCCGGGGCTGCCCGACGATCCGTCCCACGCAACGGCGTCGCGGTATCTGAAAAACGGTTTCGGCGGCATGGTGGTGTTCGGCATCAGGGGGGGATATGAGGCGGCGGTGAAGCTGATCGACAACATCACGCTTTTTTCACACCTGGCCAATGTCGGCGACGCCAAAAGCCTTATCCTTCACCCGGCATCGACCTCCCACTCCCAGCTCAGCGAGGCCCAGCAGCGGGAGGGGGGGCTGACACCGGAGCTGGTGCGGCTCTCCATCGGATTGGAGCACCGGGACGACATCATAGAGGCGCTCGATCACGGGCTTTCGGTGTCGCGGAAATGAGCGCAGGCGAAACCGCGGCGCCGGAGGGGAAACCGGTCCCGTTTGGAAGGGAAGGGGGACATTCATGAAGCTTTCGACGCGCGGCAGATACGGAGTCCGGATGATGTACGAGCTGGCGCTTCGCCACGGCGGCGACCCGGTGATTATCAGGGAGATCGCCCTGAACCAGGGCATTTCAGAGAAATACCTCAGCAAGCTGGTGATCCCCCTGAAGGGCGCGCAACTTGTGAGCTCGGCAAGGGGGGCGCACGGCGGCTACGTCCTGACGCGGGACCCTTCTGCGATCACCATCCGGCAGATCGTCGAAGTACTGGAAGGGGACATCACGCCGGTGGAGTGCGTGAAAAACGGCTCGGTGTGCGAACGGTCAGGGTCGTGTCCGGCCCGTGACATCTGGTGCGGCCTGGACAGGACCATCGCGGCGTATCTCGAGGGGATCACGCTGGACGATCTGGTGCGCAGCGGTTATGAAGACGCCGGCGCGTCGGGGTACTGCATCTGAATCTGCACAAAGGGCCGGCACGCCGGCCGCGATACTGCGGATACGCTGAACGGCGCCGCGATCGCCCCCGACTTACCCGAAATTATCGAACCGGATCATCTCCTGCTCCACGCCGAGGCAGTCCAGCATTTTCGTGACCGCGTCCAGCATCATGGGGGGGCCGCAGAGATAGTATTCCACGTCCTCCGGGGCCGGGTGTTTCTCCAGGTATTTCTCATACACCACCTTGTGGATGAACCCGGTGGGCCCATTCCAGTTGTCTTCAGGCTGCGGGGCAGACAGCGCGATGTGGCAGGTGAAATTCTTGAATTTTTTTTCCAGCTCCCTGAATTCCTCCTCGTAGAAAATCTCCCGGACCGAGCGGGCGCCGTACCAGAAGCTGACCTTCCGCTTTGTCTTCAGGGTCCGGAAAAGATGAAAAATCTGGGAGCGGAGCGGCGCCATCCCCGCGCCGCCTCCGATGTACACCATCTCCCGGTCGGTGTCCTGGATGAAAAACTCGCCGTAGGGGCCGGACACCGACACGGTGTCGCCCGGTACAAGGTTGAAGATGAACGAAGAGGCCACGCCCGGGGGGATGTTCCTGAATTCCTTTTTTTCCGAGTCCCAGGGGGGGGTGGCGATCCTCACGTTCAGCTTGACGATGTCCCCCTCGGCCGGGTAGTTGGCCATGGAGTAGGCGCGGTACACCGGCTCCACGTTGCGCGATTTCATCCTGAACAGCCCCAGCCGGTCCCATTCGGCCTTGAATTTTCCCTCGATGTTGAGCGCCTTGTTGAACTCCAGTTCGTACCTGGGAATGTCGATCTGGATGTACCCGCCCGGTTCGAAATCGAGATGTTCGCCTTCCGGGAGCCTCAGGACCAGTTCCTTGATAAAGGTGGCGATACCCCTGTTCTCTTCGACGCGGCATTCAATTTTTTTTATCGAAAAGACCGATTCGGGCACCTCTATTTTCATGTCGCTGCGGACCTTCACCTGGCACGAAAGCCGCCAGCGCTCCCTGGCCATCTTCCGGTTGATGTGGTTCATCTCTATGGGGAGCAGGTCGCCGCCCCCTTCGGTTACCCTGCACTTGCAGGTGCCGCAGGTGCCGCCGCCCCCGCATGCCGAGGGGAGGAAAAGCCCGTTTTCCGAGAGGGTGGACAGGAGCGATTTGCCCGTCTGAGTCACCAGCGGGGAGCCGGCGCCGCTGTTTATCAGAATGCTGACGTTCCCCTTTTTGACCAGGCCCTTTTCCGCCAGCGCGATAAGGGAGGCCAGCAGGGTGAGTATGACCGAGAATGACGCCACCGCCGCGAGTATCGTAATCATGTCATTTCCCCAGGGTGATTCCGGAGAAGATCATAAAGGCCATGGCCATGAGGCCGGTGACGAGCATGGTGATGCCGAGCCCACGCATCCCTTCCGGGATGTTGGAGTACCGGAGCTTGTGGCGTATCGCGGCCAGGCTGATGATTGCCAGAAACCAACCCGCTCCCGAGCCGAAACCGAATACCGTCGCCTCGGAGAGCGTGTACTTCCTCTCCACCATGAACAGCGACACGCCCAGGATCGCGCAGTTCACCGTGATGAGGGGAAGGTATATGCCAAGGGCGTTGTAGAGGGCGGTCGAGAGTTTTTCCACCGCCATCTCCACCACCTGCACGATGGCGGCGATGACCGCGATAAAGGTGATGAACGCGAGAAAGGAGAGATCGATAGCGGCCAGGGAGGGGTCGATCCAGGCCAGCGCCCCTTTTTTCAGGAAATATTCATTGATGAGCCAGTTGGCCGGCGCGGTGATGGTGAGAACGAAGATCACCGCGATGCCCAATCCGAAGGAGGTGGGGATCTTCTTCGAGAGCGCCAGAAACGAACACATGCCGAGGAAATAGGCCAGCAGGATGTTCTCGATAAAGATCGACCGTACCGCTATATTCACGAGATCCATGTCATGTCTCCCTGTATCCGGTAATTGTCCTCTGTATCCAGATGATCATGGACAGGATGATGAAGGCGCCTGGCGCGAGCACCATGAGCCCGTTGTCGCTGTATCCGGAGTTGTAAAGCCACTGAGGGAGTATCCGGTGGCCCAGGAGCGATCCGGCGCCGAGGAGCTCGCGGAAAAATCCCACGATGGCGAGGATTATGGCGTAGCCGACGCCGTTGCCGATTCCGTCAAGAAATGAAGGGACCGGCCTGTTGGCCATGGCGAATGCCTCCAGCCGCCCGAGAACGATGCAGTTGGTGATGATCAGCCCCACGAAGACTGACAGCTGCTTCGACATCTGGTACGAATAGGCCTTGAGGAACTGGTCGACCACGATGACCAGAGTCGCCGCCACGGTCATTTCGATGATGATCCGCACCCTGCCGGGAATGTAATTTCTGATCAGTGACACCGCTACGTTCGACAGCGCCACCACGAAGATGACCGCCGCTCCCATGACCAGTGAGGGCTTCAGCTGGGCGGTCACCGCGAGGGACGAGCATATGCCCAGAACCTGTATCGTGATGGGATTGTTTTCGCTTATCGGTGACAGGATCCATTTCTTGCTAAATTCCACCGCGGCCCCTCCCGTTTCGTATCAGTTTAAAATACGGCTCGTACAGGAGAATGCTTTTTTTCAGCAGTGCCGTCACCCCCTTTCCGGTGAGGGTGGCGCCGCTGATGCCGTCAACCTGGTGGATGGCCCCCGGGGACGACGGGGCAGCCTTCCCTTTGAGCACGGTTATGGACACCGGACCGCCTTTTTCATCCAGAATCTTTTTCCCGATAAAACTGTCCTGAAACCAGTCGGACTGCACCTCGCCGCCGAGGC
Organism: Spirochaetota bacterium; assembly: GCA_041737965.1. Classification (GTDB taxonomy): domain Bacteria; phylum Spirochaetota; class UBA4802; order UBA4802; family UBA5550; genus JAFGJK01. The sequence goes on from JBGSQT010000030.1 coordinate 50,738, forward strand.
CCGGCGTCTCCCCCTGCTTGTAAAAGGTGACGCCCCGCACGGTGTTGCAGTCGGCCTCCAGGGCCATGTAGCCGTAAATCGATGACCAGAGCCCCTTCCCGTACACCGGGAAGCAGTAGGCCGACGCTTTCCCGTTGTCGATCCTCATGTACAGCGGATACCGCCGTTCTTTTACCGGCTTGTCCAGTTCCGCGTCCAGCTCTATCGCTTCCGGTACGACCGCCTCCCCGGTTATGATGCGTCCCTCGGAGTCGATTACAATCGCCCTGATGTATTTGCGGTAGCATTCCTGTATATAGGTGAGCTGGTCTTTCGGTATCTCCCTGACTGAACCGGGCCCCTTGTCCTTGCATTTGCGGATTCCCACCGCGTGGAGAATGTTTTTTTTCATGTCCCCCGCGGCCTGGAGCTGCTGGCGCTCCTTCAGCATAAAGGAGGTGACGGAGAGGAAAAAAGCGGCAAGCACCGCGATGGCCAGGGTGAAGAGTATCGTGTAGGCGTTACCGCGCCGCATGTTTTTTCCTCCTCCGTACTCCGGACCGCACCACGCCGTAGTCGATGAGCGGCGCGAACATGTTCATGAGGAGAATCGACAGCATCATCCCTTCAGGAAAGGCCGGATTGAACACCCGTATCACTATCGTCAGCGCGCCGATCAGGAAGCCGAAGATGTATTTACCCGTGTTTGTGGCGGCTGCCGACACCGGGTCCGTGGCCATGAATACCGCGCCGAAGGCGAACCCTCCCATGACCAGATGGTACGCGGGGGGGAGCGCCATCATCCCCTCCGGTCCGGGGGCGAGCGCGTTTACGAGCGCCGCCACGGCCAGGCCTCCGGCGAATACGGAGAGCATGATCCTCCAGCTGCCGACTCCGGTGACCAGCAGGACAAGCGCCCCGATGGCGATGGCGGGTATCGACGTTTCGCCGATGCTTCCCGGAATGAATCCCAGGAACATGTCCGTAAAGCCGTATCCCTGGGAGGAGAGGTGCCCTATGACGCTACCGGCGGCGTCGGCGGCCGACGTGAGGGGAGTCGCCATCGTATAGGTGTCCACGACCCGCCCCTGCGTCAGCGTCCACACGCCGGAACCCGAGATGCTCCTGGGATAGGCGAAGAAAATGAACGCCCGCGCAAGGAGCGCCGGATTGAATATGTTCATGCCTGTGCCGCCGAAAAGCTCCTTCCCCAGCACCACGCTGAAGGTCACCGCCAGCGCGAGCTGCCACAGCGGGAGGGTCGGGGGCATGATAAGGGGGATAAGGGTTCCGGTGACGAAAAATCCCTCGCTCACCTCTTCCTTCCTTATGATTGCAAAAAGGACCTCCCAGCCCAGGCCGACGCCGAAGGTCACCAGGTACATGGGAACGATCACCCCCGCGCCGACGGCAAGGCATTGGAGCGCCGTTCCGGGCAGACCGGAGGCGAGGAAATGCTGGTACCCGACGTTGTAGGTGCCGAAGACGATGCAGGGGACCAGCGCAAGCATCACCATGATCATCATGCGCTTCAGGTCGAACGAGTCGCGTATGTGCGCCCCCGATTTCGTCGGGACCGGGATTCTGTAGAGGAACGTCTCCACGCTGTCGAACAGCGGCCAGAACCGGCCGAACCTCCCGCTCTCCCTGAAGTGGGGTTTCACGGCGTCCAGAATTTTTTCCAGCGGTTTCATCGTCTCTTCGCGTCCGTTCCTCATGATTCCCTGACCATCAGGTCGAGGCCTTTTCGCACCAGTTTCTGGATCTCGGATTTCGAGGGGCACGCGTATTCGCACAGCGCCACGTCCTCCTCGGCGATGTCCAGCAGTCCCAGCTCCTCCATCTCCTCAAGGTCCTCTGCGTGGATGCTTTTGAAAAGCATGAGGGGATGAATATCCATGGGGAGGAGCCGCTCGTACAGGCCGGTGGCCACGAAGGGGCGGACGCCGCCGTTCATGTTTGTGTCGATTCTCCGCCCCGCGAGCGTGCCGATCCACCGCGAAAGAAAGGAGCGCGAAAAGCTGTCGTCACGCAGGCCGGGCGAGATCCAGCCGAGGAAGCGCCGGCTTTCGGCCTCCGGGAGCAGCGTCACGAGATTGTCGTAGAAACCGAGGTATCCTTCAGTCCCCTGGTGCCTGCCGGTGAGGACGTTGCCTGAAATGCGCCGAATGTTTTCGCCTGCGGACATCCCCTCGGTCAGAGTGTCCAGCCTCGCGCCGGCGATTGTGGTGAAATATCCCGGAGAGGCAGCCGCCGGTCCCGCAGCCGCCGCGGTGATCTCGAAACTCAGTTTGCCCGTGGCGAATAGCCGGCCGATAAGGATCACCGACTGGACGGAGCAGTGCCACACGATGTCGGCCGCGTTTTTTATCGGCGCGATATGATGGATGTGCACTCCCACGCTGCCGGCGGGATGCGGGCCCTTGAAATAATGAAGTTCTACGCCCCTGACATCCGTGAACGCGGCGCTGGGGGATTTCGATGAGCCGTCGACGACGAGATGGACCCTGCCGCCGGTGAGCCTGGCGATAATTTCGAGCCCCCTGCGGAACAGGTCCTCCCTCCCCGCCACGATCACGTTCGGGTCGGGCGCCAGCGGCGCGGTGTCCATGGCGGGTATGAAAATATCCCTGGGAATGTCATCCGGATTGGCGGTGACGCCGAAGGGGCGCTGTCGGAAACAGGGGAAGAGCCCGCTTTCGAGGAGGGCCGCCAGGATGCCTTCGCGCGTTCCGGCGTTCTTTATTCTCGGCCCCGGTGCAGTCCGTCCCTTTTGGCGGTCGGTCCGTATCACCACCGCCTCCAGGGCCCTTCGCTCGCCCCGGATTATTTTTTCAACGGTCCCCCCGAGCGGGGCGACGAACCTGACGGCATCGTTTCCTTTGTCGGTGAAGAGCGGCGTGCCGGTTTTAACCTTTTCCCCCTCCCTGACCAGCAGTTTCGGCCTCGTGCCGAGAAACTCGCCGGGAAGGAGCGCCACATGATCCGGAATGATGTCCCGGTCTGCGAAACCGCGGGCGCGCCCGGGGACCGCGATATCATATCCTTTTTTTATGGTCACCATCATCCTGTTGTATCCTGACTGCCGTATCCTTTTCGGCCGGATCGATCCGGCATGTTTCAGCGGAGCGGGAACCGCACACCTGACAGGCGTCTTTCTCCCCTATGCCGTGGGCGCAGGTCCGAAGGGGGGTCTCGTCTTTTGAAAAGACCGCCCTCAGGGACAGAAACGCCACCGCGATGACGACGACCGCCAGGGTTAATATAAAATAGATGAACATGAAATAATCCGCTCTTTCCCGTCCGGAGGCGTCAGAGGCGAGTGTAGTCCCCTTTTTCCGGTACTGTCAACAAAAAAGATCACCGGTATGCCGGGAAATTTCCCGCCTCCTGAATCGCCGGCTATGGATATCGACGTCGTCCCGGTCCGGCTCACAGGTTTTCCACGACCCTTTTCAAACTGTCCCGGACCTTTCCCGCTATCTCCGCAAGCGCTTCGTTTTCGACCGCCGCCATGGACGCGGCCGGGTCCACCGCGGCGATCTCCACCTTCCCCTTTTCGATCTCCTGTACTATGACATTGCAGGGGAGCATCGTGCCGATCTTGTCCTCTGCCAGAAGCGCCCTGTGGGCAAAGGGAGGGTTGCATGCCCCCAGTATCCGGTAATTTCTGAAATCGACGTTGAGCTTTTTTTTCATAGTGTCCTTCACGTCAATGTCGGTAAGCACGCCGAAGCCTTCCTTTTTCAGCTCCTCCCTTACCCTTGTAACGGCCGATTCAAAGGCGCCGCCGATAATTTTGCTGAAGTAGTATCCCATTGGCCTCTCCTAACCGCGCCTGAGTTCTTCCCCCATCCCTCTTGTACAAGGTGCCTGCCGGCCCAGGCGGAATGGGTACGCGTGATACGGAAAAAATAGCATGGATTGTACCGGTTTTCAATAACCGGATATGGTTATTTTTCGGGTGTCCCTCCCCGGCATTTTTCAACTTGACATTGCGCGTTCTTTACGGCAGAATACTGGCACCGGCGCCGGGGGACGCGCATTCCTCTTCGCGCCGGATTATCGGCTGATCGGAGGGATTGAATGCAACGGTTTGCGGTCATCGGGCTCGGCAATTACGGCATACACGTGGCGAAATCGCTGAAGGAATACGGAAGCGATGTCACCGGGATCGACATGAGCCAGGAGCGCCTGCTACTGGCACGCGAATACCTCAATCACGCGGTCGCGGGGGACGCGGCGGACAGTTCGTTTCTGCAGACGCTCTCCCTTCGCGAGCTGGACGGCGTACTGGTGTGCCTGAGCACCGACGCGAGCGCCAGTTCCCTCATCGTGATGACGCTGAAGGATCTCGGGGTCAGGCGGATCATCGCCCGGGCCATAACCGAAAACCACTGCAGGGTCCTGGAGCAGCTCGGCGTGACCGATATCGTGTATCCGGACCGGGACAGCGCGAGCCATATCGGCAAGGCGCTGGCGATGCGTAACGTCCTCGATTATATCCCCCTCACCGGCGAGTACGTGGTCATGAACATCCAGCCGCCTGCGAGCTTTATAGGGAAGAGCATAAGGGACCTGCAGATCGGCGCCAGGTTTCAATGCCAGATCCTGGGGATCAAGTTCCTCCAGGGCAACAACAAATGGAACCCGGAGGCGCCGGAATGGGAGAACATGAAAATCGCCCCGACCGCGGACGACGTGATTCCGGAGCATTCGGCGCTCATGTTTCTCGGGAAAAAATCGAATCTGTTGAAGATCCAGCAGCTTCCGTAATGCGGGACGCGCGGCGAGGCGACTGTGTCCGGCGGAAAGATATCACGAAGAAAAGTCCTTAAAAAGGCCGCCGCCGCTGCGGGCGCTGCCGCCGCCGGCGCCGGGTTCGGATTGCTGTCGAAATGGGCGAAGGGGCAAATCGCCGCCGAAGGCTCCATGCCCGGGCCGGTCCGTCACACCGGCAGGACCGGAAAACCGAACATCGTGGTGGTGCTGACGGACGATCAGCGCTGGGACCACATGGGCTGCGCGGGGCACCCCTTTCTCCGGACGCCCTGGATGGACCGCCTCGCCTCGGAGGGGGTGCTGTTCAGCAACGCCTTCGTCACCACCTCGCTCTGCAGCCCCTCAAGGGCAAGCTTTCTCACCGGCCGGTACGCGCACAGCCACGGCGTGAAAAACAACCTGACCCCGTGGCGCGACGAAAGCCGCACGTTTTTCGAATACCTCAAGGATGCCGGATACAACAACGCCTTCATCGGCAAGTGGCACATGCCGGGGAGGCTGCCGCGGCTTCGTGGCGTCGACCGCTTTGTCACCTTCACGGTGCAGGGAGGGCAGGGGAGATATTTTGACTGCCCCCTCGTCATCGACGGCGTCGAAACCGAAAGGCCCGGAAAATACATCACCGACGACCTGACCGACCTTGCGATCGATTTCATCAGGAGCGAAAAGGACAACACTTTCTGCCTCTATCTGGCCCACAAGGCGGTGCATCACCAGTTCCTGCCGCCCCCGGACCTAGACGGCCTGTACGGCGCCGAGGACCTGCGGAACCTGCCCCCGGAATACTTTTCACTGCAGACCATGGCCGACGGCGCATTCTGGGAAGGGGCGCTGGGGCCGATGGAAGTGCATTACCGGCACTACTGCGAGTGCCTGGTCGCGGTTGACCGCCAGCTCGGGCGGATCATGACGGAGCTGGAGAATCTGGGCATTGCGGACGATACGGCGATAGTCTACACCAGCGACAACGGGTACAGCTGGGGCGAGCACGCGCGCAACGGGAAGCGGTGGGCGACGGAAGAAAACATGCGGGTCCCCTTCATGGTCCGCCATCCCCGGGGCATCCGGGGTCCCGGAAGGCGTCCCGCCGAGATGGCGCTGAACATCGACCTTGCCCCGACGCTTCTCGACATCGCCGGGATAGCGGTGCCGCCGCAGATGGAAGGGCGGAGCCTGGCGCCGATTCTGGAACGCCGCCCGACCCTGTGGCGCGGGGATTTTCTCTACGAATACTTCAAGGATTTTCCCTATAACGTTCCGGCCCAGAGGGCGGTGCGCACCGGGCGACACCTTTACGTGGAGTACGAGGGGAGGCGCCGTCCGGAACTGTACGACATCGCGCGCGACCCGCGCACCATGACCGATATTACCGCCACCCGCGAGGGGGCGGCGGCGTTGCCGGCACTGCGCCGGAGGCTCCGGGAGCTTTCCCGTGCATAGGAGAGGCCGATGAAGAGGCGCGCGGATGCGGACGGTATCGTGAAACGGGCATTGATTCCGATTGCAGTCTCCCTGGGCCTCTGGGGAGGCCTCTTTATCGCGAGCATGCATATTCCGGTGACGGAAAATCCCGCGGTGTACCGGTTTCTCATGAACGCGGTGCACGTTTTGCTTTTTTCCGTCATCGGTTTCGGGGGCGCGCTGATCGTGTATCCGATGATGTACTTCCGCGGTGCCGGCCTGCCGGAACGGACTATCGGGGCAATGGTGACGCCGCTCGCCTTCATTATAAAGGAAGTGTACCGGGTCTGCGAATTTTTCACCATCGGCGAATCGCTCTACTACGCCTTCAGCTCCATGATCCTGCTCCTGGTATTCGGCCAGGCGGGGCTTCTGGCGGTTTCTGAGATGATCTGCCGTTACATCGACGCCCGTAAACGGGGCGCGCATACACCGGTGGTCACGCCCCTGCCGGTTGCGGGGATCGTCTTTTCGCTTGTCTGGCTTTACGTGCTTCTCATCTGGGGGCTCGGCGTCCACTGGTTCTACATCTACCAGGAGGGATATAAACTCCTTTTCCGGTAAACGGCACCGGGCCAATTGAGCGAGATCTCCGCACGACGGGTCAGCGATGGTCAGCGGATAAGTTTTTGCGTGATCTCGGCCACGTGCCTCCCCTGGAAACGGGCGGCGGCCAGCTCGTTTTCGCTGGGCGTGCGCTCCCCCTTGCCGCCGGCGATGGTGCTTGCCCCGTAGGGGGACCCGCCGGTGATCTCGTCGATCCTCATCTGTCCCGCAAATGAGTAGGGGAGCCCCACGATCATCATGCCCAGATGGAGAAGCGTGATATGAAAACTCAGGATCGTCGATTCCTGGCCGCCGTGCTGGGTTGCCGAGCTGGTGAACACGCTTCCCGGCTTTCCCACCAGGGCGCCGCTGGTCCACAAGGGGGACAGCGAGTCCATGAACGCGCGCATCTGGGCGGTCATGTTCCCGAAACGGGTTGGCGTGCCGAAGATGACCGCGTCGGCCTTTTCCAGGTCACCAAGGGCCGCTATCGGGACGTGGGCGTAAATCTTGGACGCCTGATCGATGCCGGTGGCCTTCAGTACGTCGGGAGGGAGCGTTTCCGGCACCCGCTTGACGATCGCCTCCGCCCCCTTGACCTCGCGCACGCCTTCGGCGACGGCTTCCGCCATCGTGTACGTGTGGCCGTATGCGGAATAAAATACAACTGTGATTTTCATGGTCCTGCCTCCCGGTATTTGTAATGGATATTGTAAAATACCGAGAAGTGCGGAAAAGGTCAAGGGGGCGGGTTTTCAAATCGTTTGGTGAAAGTTTAAAGGGATTCTGGATTAATGCGTGCAAAAAAGATAGGTGCTGGATCGATCCATGCATGCAAGGCTGCCGGGAAGGGGTGTACGGCTGAGGCGCAAACGAAATATCCCCTCCTACGGCGGGCAGATGGCGCAGATTGACCGGTACGCCTCGGTGGAGAGGTAGCGGTCCCCGCGGTCGGGAAGAATCACCACCACGGTGGAACCGCGCGGAAGGTCGCGCGCCGCGGTCATGGCTCCCCAGAGGGCCGCGCCGCTGGAGATGCCGCAGAAGAGCCCCTCCACCGTGGCCATGTCGCGCACCGTTTCGAATGCGTCGTCATCGCCGCAGATGAGCTTGTGATCCAGAAGGTCCGCCTGGTATATCTCCGGGACGATGGATTCCTGCATGTTTTTGAGCCCCTGGATGCGGTGGTCCAGGTTCGGCTCGATACCCATCACCTTTGTCCCCGGGTTGTGCTCCCTGAAATACCTGGAGCAGCCCATGAGGGTGCCGGTTGTCCCCATTCCGGCCACAAGGAGGTCAGTTCCCCCTTTTGTGTCCCGCACGATCTCGGGAGCCGTGGTCTCGTAGTGGGCGCGCCAGTTTGCCGGGTTTGCGAACTGGTTGGGCATGTAGTAGCGGTCGCCCATGTTTCCCATTATATGGTGCGCCCTGGTGATGGCGCCGTCGGTCCTGTCGCAGCCCGGCGTGAGCTCCAGCTCCGCCCCCAGGGCGATGAGCACCGACCGGCGTTCCTCGCTCACGCAGGAGGGCATGGTAAGCTTGATCTTGTATCCCATGGCCGCGGCGATCATGGCCATGCCGATGCCGGTGTTTCCGGACGTCGGTTCCAGTATCACCTTGTCCTTCGTAAGCTCGCCGGACTCGATGCCGGCCCTGATCATGTAATATGCCGGCCTGTCCTTTACCGAGCCGCCGGGATTGGCCCCCTCGAGTTTCGCCAGAATGCGGACACCGGTCCTGTCAGGGTCCCAGAGGTTTCTGAGTTCCACCATTGGCGTGTTTCCGATCGCGTCGATAATGCTCATTGCTTTCCCCGAAAAAATGAATAGGTGCGTTATGGCCGGGAGGTCTCTTTTTGTCAATTCTGATATATGGCCGGTGAATCCCGGATTTAACTTGCCTTTTTATCCGGAATGTGTTTCGCTGATGCGGTCCCTTGGGGGCGATAAAGACAATCCGGAGGACCCCTTGTCCGCTGACATGATGAGCACCAGAGAGGTGGCCGAATACCTCGGTATCAACGAAAAACAGGTGTACGCCCTTATTAAAGACAAGAAAATACCCTGCACCAGGGTCACCGGGAAATGGCTTTTTCCCCGGCACCTCATAGATTCATGGATAGACCGGGACGCAGGCATGACGGAATCATCCCGGGCCGCCGGCGATCCCGGAATACTTCTGGCCGCGGGCAGCAACGATCCCATCCTCGACGTGCTGCTGAACCGGATGAAACAGGGCGGTGGGAGATATATCTTCTCATGCAGCACCGGAAGCTCCAGGGGGCTTCAGCTCCTGGCCGACGGCGATGCCGACATCGCCTGGTGCCACCTTCACGATCCCGATACCGGTGTCTTTAACATCGCCCACGCCTCCTCGGCGCTGGCGGGGAAAAAGATCGCCCTGGTGCGCCTGTTCCACCGTGAGACCGGGTTTGTCCTCTCATCCGCGCTTGCGGAAACGGTCCGGGGTTTCGGCGACCTCGGGGATCCGGCGGTGGATTTCGTGAACCGCCAGCCCGGTTCAGGCACGAGGATCCTGATCGACCAGCGGCTGGCCATGGAGGGGATATCGCCGGAATCGGTGCGCGGATACGAAAGGGAAGTGTATACTCATCTGGAGGTCGCGCTCTCCATCGTCTCAGGCGAGGCCAACACGGGGGTCGCGTCCGTTGCCGTTGCCAAGCTTATGGGCCTGCATTTCATCCCCCTCATTAAGGAAAGTTTCGATATGGTGCTGATGCAGGAGACTTTTTTTTCAAAGGAGATTCAGGATTTCATCGAGACCCTTCGGTCACCCCGGTTCAGGAAACTGGTTGAGCCGATGGGTGAATACGATTTCCGCGAATCCGGAAAAATCCTCTATTCCAGCTGACCCTGTCTGCCATCAAGATGTTTCATTTTTCCCTGTATGGTGTCATTTGTGGGCAAAAGGCACCGGTGTAGCCGTAACCATCTTCCAGAAGGGGTATGGCCTGATTAAAGCTGTACAACGGAACAGAAACGACTAAATTCTTCGAAAGTCTGCACAATCGCATCCCCAATAATCAAAAGTTGATCAGCACCCATGCTCTGACCCCACGATGCAGGACAGGGGGTCAGAGCATGGGTGGGGGTCAGAGCATGGGTGAGGGGTCAGAGCATGGACCGTATCTCTGATAAAAGTTACAAAAAGCTACAAAAAATTACTAAAAGCGACAATAATCTAATTGACGCGCATGAATTATATTCAGTGAAATATTGAAAACACTATCTGGAGACTATCATGATTCGAAAAAAGGCTGTTTCAGTGAGAGGTATGATCGCCTTCCTGTTTATGGTGATGACGGGGACATTGCTATTTGCGCAGACACCGGCAGATCCCGAAAATCCAGAAAAAAAGGAGAAGAAACGGTTTACGTCGCCCTTCCAGGCTGGCGAAATCGTTGTTAAGGAAAAAGCGCTGGCGGACATTGAAAGCGCCTCAACGACCACTGAAATTACGGGCGAAGAAATCCGTGATCGGGGCGACAAGACACTTGACCAGGCGCTCCAGATGGTGCCCGGCGTGAACGTATATCAGAACACAAAGGGGAACATGGTCTTTGATATGAGGGGGATTCAGCACGGCAGGATGACCATGCTGGTGGACGGTATTCCCATCGAAGAGGTGTACTACAGCGGCGGTGGAGATGTATCCCGCATCCCCATAATGAACGCGTCAAGAATAGTGGTGAGCCGGGGTGTTGCCTCGGCCCTATATGGAACTTCAGCAACCGCAGGGGTTGTCAATGTTATAAGCAAGGTTCCTGAAAAGCTCTATGCGGAAGCCAGCGGCGAATACGGGCAATTCAACAATTATACGCTCAACGCGGCGTGCGGGGCCCCCATGGGGAATGCTTTCTTCCTGGTGAATGCTTCCAGAATTGAATCGGGGGGATATGAGGTTTCGAAAAAACTGAATCTGCAGCGCCGCGTGTCATGGTTCAACAAGCTGGTGCAGTACTGGGCATACGGGAAGACTCTGGACGGGGTCACACTGGATTCGAAATACAATTACCTGCTGGACAATGACAGGTGGAATGAAACTGAGTTCACCAAGTACCAGGTGCAGGGAAAATTCGGGTATCGTATTTCCGAAAACGTTGAAACGGGGATATCCACATATTACTACCAGAACAAGCAGAGATTCAACAGTTTCTATTCCAATACCAACGCCTCCTACAGCGATAGTTCCTTTAAATGGAGCGTTCCATCCGGCACCAGTTTCACTGTCGATGACAGAAAATCCGCTTTTGTCAACAGGGATTGGCGCTGGCCCGAGGACTACAACTACTTCATCGCCCCCTATTTTTCCGGCGAGTTCGGCGACTTCTCACTGAAGGTAAACGCCTTTTTTACCCAGCAGTCCAACACCCTGGAAGGGTATGCGGACCAGAATCTTATGCAGATGTCGTTTCCCTCCAGCACCTATAATCAGGCCAGCATAAAAAACGGCACGTATAGCTCCTATGGAGACAGGGTGCAGTCGATATTCCTGGATACCCTCTGGGGGATCAGGGCGTATCCGTCATACAAGCCGGCTGACTGGAACAAGATCAGTGCGGGAGTGCTCTTTAAATCTGAAAATCATCGGGATTATGAAAAAGCCATCGATGCCACCGCAACGAATGTACTATCCATACACGGCTCCGATCGCTATATCACCAGGGAACTGGGCGCTTACTATTTCACGCTGGCGTTGGAGGATGAAATGAAATTCAAGACTCCGGCCGGACAGGTGGCCGTTACCGCCGGAGTATCGTACGACATGCAGCAGATCACAAAGTACAGAAAAAGGAACAATTATGCGATCCTTCCGGCCAATATAATGATCGACGGCTGGATTCCCACGGCTGATTCATACATCTGGGGCACAAGGGATTCCTTCAATCCGGTGGTTGGCGTTGTGTACGATCCCATGCCCGACTTTCTGAGGTTCCGCGCCGCTTTTTCACGGAAGACCGAATTCCCCAGCATGAGTATGTATGCCACCAACGACAACGCCCTGGCGGATACAAACGTGAAGCCGGAGATTTCCAACAACCTGAACGCGGGTTTCGAGATTTTCTTTTTTGAAAACTCGGTCAGCTGCCGCAGCGATTATTTTTATTCCAAATATATCGACAAAATAGAACGCCTCTATAACGCGGTGAGCGGTACGAATACCTATTTCAACATCTCAGGTCAGACCTCGCACGGGATAGAAAACGCGGTTACCGTTCGCTTCGATGAAGTGGCGGACGTCGTTGACATATCCGCAACCCTGAGTTATGTATATCTCCATGTCAGAAACGACCACGCCTCATTCATTACCAGGGGGAAATTGCTGGAAAAAACCCCGGAGAATCAGATCATCGCACAGCTGACGATGAAGTTTATTTCCGGAACGTCTCTGACATTCTGGGGGAACCACACCATGAATCAGGTGCAGTATGTTATGCGGGCCATACCGCAGACGGCCGCGGCGGAGCCCTTTAACAGCGCATATTACACCACCAGGAAGCTTCATGATCCGTGGATGCTGAGCATCAAGGTGTCCCAGGATATATGGAAGCACTTCAGTGTATGGGGAATGTGCAGGAACATACTGGATGATTACAACGCGGACCCCTTCAACCCGGGTCCGGGAAGGACATTCTACATCGGCGGCAGCGGAAAGTTGTAAGACCGAAACCGGCGCTTCCTTCTGGATGCGCCGGTCCTATTTTGGAGGTATTCGGTGAGACGGGATTATCTCTTTGTGGCGTTTTTTACTGTTCTCTTCGGCGTTATTGCGGTATGGCGGGGGGGATCTCTCCGCTCTGATACCGGGTCCCTTTCCGTGACGGGTATCGTGAAAAATCCGATGGTGCTGTCGGCGGCTGATTTGATGAATTATCAGCAGGTGACGGTGCGGATGAGCGGCTTCGACAAGGAGGGCCGCTACCGCGGAACCTTTATTTACAGGGGAGTGCCGCTCAAGACGGTTCTTGACGCGGCCCGCATAGAAAAAGAGGAGAGCGATTTTTTTAAGCCGGTGGATACGGTCATTCTTGTAAGAAACGCCCGGGGAGAGCAGGCGGTGCTGTCCTGGGCGGAGGTGATGTACCGGCAGCCCTCTGACGTTTTGATCGCCTATGAGGCGGCTCCTGTTATGCCGCAGAAAGGGTGCGAGGGGTGCCATAAAAAAGGCGAGTATGAAAAATGGATCGAGCCGCTGAAGCGGACTATCGGGTTTCCCAGGCTCATCCTTCCCGGGGATTCGAGGGACGAACGCTGTATCGAAAACATCTGCACCATCGAGGCGGTTGATCTGCATTTCAAGCTGCCGAAGGTGAAGGACCGCCGTGAGGTTCCAAGCTTCGTGATCCGTATCGCCGGGAGGGAGACCATACTAAATAAACTTCCCGCCGCAGGGCGAAGGAATATCGAAGCACCTCAGGTGGGCGACGGCAAAGGGTTTCACGGCATACGAAAATATGCAGGCACTCTGCTGGCGGACCTTCTGCTGGACGCCGGACTCGGGAAGTCCCTCGAGGGGGTGATTCTGGCCGGCGCTCCCGACGGGTATCGGTCGGTTATTTCAGTCGGCGAGCTTGTCTTGGGCGACACCGGAAAGGATACCATTGTGGCCGATACTCTTGACGGCGGGCCGATAAAGAATATGGGCAGGTTTCACATGGTGGTGCCGGGAGACCTGGCAGCGGATCGGTGGGTAAAGTCATTGCAGTTCATCGATTTCGTGCCGCTGAAGCGGGACCCGAAGCTCTACATCATCGGGGTCGGGTGCGGGGACACCGGCTTGATAACTCTCGAAGCGATATCGTATATCTCAAAAGCCGATTCCGTGGTGTGTTCCGAGGACATCATGCGGCGCTACTCGCGCTATATCGGCGATCGCCCCCTGCTTTTTGACCCTCTCATGAACCTGGAACACTACTATCGAGAGAAGCATCCCGGTATATCTCCCGGTGAGGCCAAGAGGCATGTCGCGGGGCTCCGCGAAAAGAACATCGCCGCAATTCGAACCGAACTCGATTCCGGACGGTCCGTCGCGTTTCTGGAATACGGCGACCCGGCTATTTACGGAAGCTGGTCCTTCTGGTCCAGGGATCACTTTTCGGAATCCGAGATTCATGTGGTGCCGGGAATCAGCGCGATGAACGCCGCCAACGCCATGATAGCCAGGAATGTGGTCGCCAAAGGTTCTCTGGTGCTGACGGTGCCCAGGGGTATTCGGGAAAATGAGAAGATGGTGGAAAACCTGGCAGGGAGCGGAGATACGCTGGTGATTTTCATCGCCCTGAAGGACGCGGAATCGCTCGCCCCGGTTTTGGGGAAATATTATCCGGAACAGACACCGGTTACTCTGGCCTATAAGGCCGGATACTCGCTGGACGGAAAACTGGTGAAAACCACCTTAAAGGATATGGTTCGAAAAATCAACGAAGAGAGCGAACGTTTTCTCGGGTTAATATATATTGGCAAAAGCCTTGACTGACGCCCTGTTTGCGCGGTACCTTTATCTATTATGGCGGTGGAGGTGATGGAATGAAAATCAGCGCGCGTAACGTCATAAGGGGCAAGGTTAAAAAAGTCTCCCCTGGGGCCGTGAATACAGAAGTGGTGATGACGCTGCCCGGCGGGACGGAACTTGTATCGGTTATCACCAAATCTTCCGCTGACACCCTCGGCCTGGAGCCGGGGAAGGAGGTTTACGCCGTGGTCAAGGCCTCAAACGTGATGATCGCGGTTGATTAAGGATTCCTGGCGTATCTCCCTACAAGCTCTCCCTTTCCGAGGATATGGCCTTCGATCGCCCGGAGAAGGTCCCGTTTGGTCGCACCTTCCTTCAGGGAAAGCGGCGCGTCAAGCGCGTATACCTTGAAAAAGTAGCGGTGCGTGCCGCCGGGAGGGCAGGGACCCCCGTACTCGGTTTTCCTGAAATCCGTTATTCCCGCCTTTATACCCGGAATGGCCCCCCCTTTTGCCGAAAAACCCTCGGAGAGTTCCGTTATCTGGGGGGGGATATTGAAGAGTATCCAGTGCACCCAGTCCCCCACCGGCGCGTCCGGGTCGTCGCAGAGGAGCGCGAAGCTTTTTGTCTCCTCCGGTGCCCCGGACCAGGCGATATGGGGGGATATGTCCTGCCCGTCGCAGGTGTACCTTGACGGGATCATATCATTGTGGCTGAATGAATCGCTTCTAACGGTAAGGGTTTTCATGATTCCGGTTTTTCCTCCTTCGCGGGAATATGACATTGACGCCCAGAGCAACACCGCGATTGCCGGTGCTATGACCGCAGTGCGTGTCATGGCGCTTTTACCTTATCCCGGGTCTGCATGTCGTCCTGCTGACGCTGTTCACCGGTCATTTCACCCAGAATGCTGTTCACCAGGTTGTGCTGTCCCGTTGACCCCATATAACAGCCGATCCCCGCGTTCACCGACGAGAACGATATCCCGATCACGCACAGCACAATTCCGGCGATTGCCATCCCCTTTTTCGGGGAATCAAACGCCCGCAGTCCCAGCACAAGCCCGGTGATGCTCGCGGGAAAACCGAGAAAAGGGAACAGCCAAATAATGAGGCCGACGATGCCCAGAATCATCGAGGTTTTCGCGAACCGGGCCGATTTCTCTTCTGTATTCATATTCCTTTCCTTATTATGTCGCCTGATTGTCATGGAAATACACGATAGAAATGTACGCTATGCAAACCGATACGTCAACCTTATTTCCCCGGGATTTTCAGGCGAACGGGGAATTTCCCTCATCAGCCGTACATTGAGGCGGTAACGCCGGAATGTACGGCATCACCCGCCGCACCCCAAAGCCGCGTTTTGTTACGATCATGTTACAAAAGCGTTATGCGTTATATGTAATTCGCCATCATGTTACGGCTCGGTTAAATAGTAGGCATGAAAGACGAATAATCCGCACCTGATATTGACAATTTTATCATCATTGTGTTTTTTGATCTTATGCAGGGACGTTCTCTGCGCCGGTTTGAAGAGTGACAGAATAAAGCGAGGCCGGCGCGGGAAAAAGGGGAGTCCCCCGGCGATTTCATCGAAATGCGTGTCGCCGGATATCGTTTAAAATATGTGGAGGACGATATGATTAATTATACCGACACGGCATGGATGCTTGTGGCCACCGCGATGGTCATGGTAATGACGCCGACACTCGCCTTTTTCTACGGCGGCCTTGTCAGAAAAAAGAACGTGCTTTCCGTGCTGATGCAGACGATCGTGATACTCTCGGTCGTTTCCATTCAGTGGATCCTTTTCGGATACAGCCTCGCCTTCGGGCCCGATGTGGGAGGTGTTATCGGCAACCTCTCTTATGCGGCGTTCCAGGGAGTGGGCATGAACCCGATCGAGGGGCAGACGATCCCGCACCAGCTCTTCGCGGCGTTTCAGATGATGTTTGCCGTTATTACTCCGGCCCTCATCGTCGGCGCCTTTGTCGAGCGCATAAAGTTCAGCGGTTTTCTCGTCTTCACGATCCTGTGGACGACGCTGATTTACGATCCCATGGCCCACTGGGTATGGGCCGCCGGCGGCTGGCTCATGGGGCTGGGGGCGCTGGACTTCGCCGGCGGCACGGTCATCCATATTCTCGCGGGTGTTTCGGCGCTGGTGATGGCGCTTCTTCTCGGCAAGAGGAAAGGGCTGGCGGCCGGGCCGTCTCCGCATAACCTTCCGCTTGCGGTGCTGGGGGCCGGTTTTCTCTGGTTCGGGTGGTTCGGGTTTAACGCCGGGAGCGCCCTTTCCGTCGGACCGGTGACGGTGTCCGCTTTTATCAACACCAACACTGCCGCGGCAGCCGCAGCGGTCACCTGGATGGTCCTGGACTGGATCGAGAACAAGGTGCCGACGATGCTTGGCGTCATTACCGGTCTCGTGGCCGGGCTTGTGGCGATAACGCCGGCTGCCGGTTACGTGACCCCGCTCTCATCGATGATCATCGGCGCCGTAGGCAGTATCTTCGGTTTTATTTTCGTGTCAAAGGTGAAGCCGAAATTCGGGTATGACGATTCACTTGACGTGTTCGGAGTGCACGGGGTCGCCGGTATCGTCGGCGCGCTGCTGACCGGGATTTTCGCGACCAAGTCCATCAACCCCGCGGGCAATGACGGCCTTCTTTACGGAAATCCGGGACAGCTGCTGGTGCAGGCCCTGGCAGTGGGCGTGGCGATCCTATTCGCCGCGGCGGGGACCTTCATTATCTACAAGGTCGTGGACTTTGTAATCGGCATGAGAGTGGACGACCGCTCCGAGTACATGGGGCTTGATCTCACCCAGCACCATGAGTCCGGCTACACCCTGATGGAATAAGGAGGAAATACGATGAAATATGTAATCGCGATAATCAAGCCGCACAAGCTCGAATCGGTCAAGGCCGAGCTTGAGAAAGAGGAAGTGCATCTCATGACGGTGGTCGATGCTCTTGGATGCGGGCGCCAGAAAGGGGTCACCGAGGTGTACCGGGGCGTAAAGGAGGTTGGAAACCTTCTGCGAAAGGTGAAGCTGGAAATCGCAGTCAACGATAATTTTCTCGATCGGACCATCGGCGCGATCACCAGGGGCGCCGGGGAAGGGGAAATCGGAGACGGAAAAATCTTCGTCTTCGACCTCAAAGACTGCATCAGGATCCGCACCGGCGAACGGGGGAATGAAGCGATCGGATAAACACGGGGCGGGGCGGATGTGTGTGATGTCCGCGCCGCCCTTCAGGCCGTCCGGCTGACACGAATGATTTCATATATCGTGAGGGAGGTTCCGATGGGAAACCGGAGGACCTCCCTCACGATTATAGTTCTGATTTACCCGCACAAATTTCAATCTTCAGACACCGATAGTTATCGCCTCTCCATTCGTGCATGATTCTTTACGCGAAAACATGCCACATCCCATTTAAAATGGAAAAATAACGTAAAAAGCTTGATTTTTATTCCTTAAATCTCAGTATTAATCCAATAATGACCGAGCGCCCGACCGGAAAGGAGAGATGAAACTACCTTGCCCTTCTTTTATAAGGCTTCCCATCAATCAACCCGGTGTGGTTCCGGGCTGAAATTTGAGTATATGTACACAGAAAAAGCGACCGATCGCTCGATCAATTATGCTGACGAGAGGTGACCCATGAAAGAGGCCGAAGACGCCACCAGGGGCGTTTCCACACAGATCAAAAACGTCACCCTTGTGGAAAAGAGACGCGGCCAGATAATCGATGCCGCGGTGCATCTTTTTGTGGAAAAAGGTTTTCATAAAACCACGACACGGCAGATCGCGGCGCGCGCGGGCCTCGCCAGCGGATCGATGTACGAGTATGTCGCCTCGAAAGAGGACATTCTGTATCTGGTGTGCGTGGCCATTCATGATGAGATGGAAAAGAGCATAACTGAGGTGCTCGAAAAAGCGGGTCAGGGTGAGCATCTCCTGGCCGACGTGATAAGGGAGTACTTCATGGTGTGCCACCGCATGAAGGAGCACATACTGCTGATCTATCAGGAGGCGAAATCGCTTCCGGAACAGTGGCGGCGGCGGGTGCTGGACAGCGAGGTCAGGATAACCAGGATTTTCGGTGACTATATTCGGAAGCTCATCGGGTCCGGCGACCTGCCCATTCTCGACGAGGCCACCGTTGACATGGCGGCGCACAACATTACAGTACTGGGGCACATGTGGACCTTTCGCCGGTGGGCCTTCGGGAAAAGATACGGCATCGAGGAATACACGGCCATACAGACCGAGTTTATCATCGGCATATTGCGCAAATGAGACGAACCGGCACACCGATCGGGTCCCGGATATTTTTTCAAGGATACTGGAATGAAAAGCGAAGCTGAAATCCACAAGCCGGAAAACCACATACGGGTGGTGACCGCCACCTCTCTCTTCGACGGGCATGACGCGGCCATCAACATCATCCGCCGCATGCTCCAGGACACCGGCGTCGAGGTGATTCATTTGGGGCACAACAGGTCGGCAGGCGAGATTGTCGGCGCCGCGATCGAGGAGGACGCGCACGCAATCGCGGTGTCCTGTTACCAGGGCGGGCATATGGAATTTTTCAAATACATGGTTGATCTGCTGAACGAAAACGGGGCGTCCCACATCAGGGTATTCGGCGGCGGCGGAGGGGTCATTATACCGGAGGAGATTCTCGAGCTTGAGGCGTACGGAGTCGAAAAGATATATTCGCCCGATGACGGCGCCAGAATGGGGCTTCAGGGAATGATAAACCATATGGTCGGGCTCATCGATCATCCGCTCGTCCGATATGACGGCCTTACCTGTGAAAATCTCTCCCCTGAACACAAGACGACCGTGGCGCGATTCATTTCGGCGATAGAGCTTTCGAAAGCGGATAATCCGGCACGTCACGCGGAAATAATGGCTGAAGTGAGGTCGCGCATCGGAGAAAGAAAGATTCCGGTTGTCGGGGTCACCGGTACCGGAGGCGCGGGAAAATCCTCGCTCATCGACGAAATAGTGCTGCGCCTCATCAGGGACAACAGGGATTTGCGCGTGGCGATCCTGAGCAGCGATCCCTCCCGGCGCAAGACCGGCGGCGCACTTCTGGGGGACCGTATCCGCATGAACGCCATTGGCGGGCCGCGCGTGTACATGCGCTCCTTTGCCACGAGAAACGCGGAAGGGGAAATATCCGAAGCCATTGCCGATGCCATCGATGTCGCACGGGCTGCAGGCTTTGATTTCATCATTGCCGAGACCGCCGGCGCCGGACAGGCTGACGCGCATATTCCTGATCTTGTCGACGTGTCGGTGTACGTGATGACCGGTGAGTACGGGGCTCCGTCCCAGCTCGAAAAGATCGCCATGCTTGATTACGCGGACGTGATAGTCATAAACAAATTCGAGAAGCAGGGGAGCGAGGACGCGCGCCGCGACGTGCTGAAACAGGTCCAGCGGAACAGGCGCGCCTTCGACATGCAGCCGGAGCAGATGCCGGTATACGGGACCATCGCCTCGAGGTTCAATGACGACGGGGTGACGTCGCTGTACGCCGGGCTTCTTGATCTCGTGAAGGAACGAACCGGCATCTCCCTCGAGACTGCGTATCCCCGCACCTCATCAAAAGTGCCGGCGACAATGACCATCATCGTGCCGACTGACCGGGTGAGGTACCTTTCCGAAATCTCGGACACGGTCCGCCGGTACCACGGTGAGACGGCCGGACAGGCCGAGGCGGTTCGCATCCTCTGGCACCTTCGGGAATCGGGGCGGATAATGGCGGACAACCAGCGAAAGGATGACGGCGAGATTGCTGCCCGAATCGCAGCCGAGGCCGGTCGCCGCGAGGAAAGGGTAATGCCTGAAACGAAACGTCTTTTGCGGGAGTGGGAGGACCTGCAGAAACTGTACAGGCGGGACGAACTGGTGTACCATGTCAGGGGGAAGGAGATACGGGTGCCGCTTTTTTCAGAATCCCTTTCCGGGCAGAGAATCCCCAAGGTTGCGCTCCCGGATTTTGCCGATCCGGCCGAGCAGTACCGTTGGATAAGGGAGGAGAACGTTCCCGGAAAGTTCCCCTTTACCGCCGGCGTTTTTCCGCTGAAGAGGACCGACGAGGACCCCACCAGGATGTTCGCCGGAGAGGGAGACCCGGCGCGCACCAACCGGCGGTTCAAACTGCTTTCTTCCGGATACGAAGCCACGCGGCTCTCCACCGCCTTCGATTCGGTGACCCTCTATGGATGCGACCCGGACACAAGACCCGACATTTACGGCAAGGTCGGGACCTCCGGCGTCAGCGTCTGCACTCTGGAGGACGTGAAAGTGCTCTACGAAGGGTTTGATCTCTGCTCGCCCAACACCTCGGTGTCGATGACCATAAACGGTCCCGCGCCCATAATGCTGGCCATGTTCATGAACACTGCCATCGACCAGCAGGCGGACAGGTTCCGTAAAGAGAAAGGACGCGAACCGGACGCGGCGGAATACGAGTCGATAAGGACCGGCGCCCTGCGCAGGGTCCGGGGCACGATCCAGGCGGACATCCTGAAGGAGGACCAGGGGCAGAACACCTGCATCTTCTCAATAGATTTCGCGCTGAAGATGATGGGGGACATACAGGAATTCCTGACCGAGCACGACATCCGCAACCTCTACTCCGTGTCAATTTCGGGATATCACATCGCCGAGGCGGGGGCGAACCCTATCTCACAGCTCGCCTTCACCCTGGCCAACGGGTTCACCTATGTCGAGTACTACCTTTCCAGGGGGATGGAGATCGACAGCTTTGCGCCGAACCTCTCCTTCTTTTTCTCCAACGGCATGGACCCGGAGTACACGGTCATCGGGCGGGTGGCGCGCCGTATCTGGGCCGTGGCCATGAGGGATAAATACGGCGCCTCGGAGCGGTCGCAGATGCTGAAGTATCATATTCAAACATCGGGGCGGTCGCTTCACAGCCAGGAGATACAGTTCAACGACATCCGCACCACCCTGCAGGCGCTCTGCGCGATCTACGACAACTGCAACAGCCTGCACACCAATGCCTACGATGAGGCCATCACCACACCCGGCGAGGAATCGGTTCGCCGCGCCATGGCGATCCAGCAGATTATCAACCGCGAATGGGGCCTTGCGAAAAACGAGAACCCGGAACAGGGGAGCTTTATCGTGGAGGAGCTCACCTGCCTGGTTGAGGAGGCGGTGCTCCGGGAGTTCGACAGAATCACCGAGCGGGGCGGCGTTCTCGGGGCCATGGAAAAGGGATACCAGCGGAGCCAGATTCAGGACGAATCCCTTCACTACGAGCGGCTCAAGCATTCCGGTGACCTTCCCATTGTGGGAGTGAACATGTTTCTGAGCGGAAAGCAGGATACGGGGGACGCAACCGCCGCCTGCGCCGTGCCGCTTGCAAGGGCCACTGAAGAGGAGAAGGAGTCGCAGATACGACGACTCGCTGAATTTCAGGAAAAAAACCGTGCGCACTGCGCGGCGGCGCTGGAGCGGCTTCAGAGGGTGGCGGTCTCGGGCGGGAACATTTTTACCGAGCTGATGGCTACCGTCCGGACCTGCAGCATGGGGCAGATTACCCGCGCCCTCTATGAGGCGGGAGGCCAGTATCGCAGGAACATGTAGGCGATAACTATCGCTGTCTTGGAGACAAGTGTTGATTTTGCACGATGGGGGACGCATAGTTGCGGCCCCCATCGTGTTTTAAAAAATGCCAGAAAAATTCTTGACAATACTTCGTATGCGAAATATACTGTAACATATAATCAAGATGCAAATAATATGTAACGGTAGCGCCAATGAACTTTACCAGCTTGGATACCAAAGACTGCCCCTACTATCTGATCACCAGGGCGTCGCTTTCAATCACCGCTGAATTCAAAAAAGCCTTTATAGACGCCGGGGTCGATTCGGTGAAACCTGCCTATCTCGGAGTGCTCATGTGCCTGTGGAAGGAATGCTGCTTAGACGAGGCCCTGGGAAAATTCGGCGCCCCGGGGGGGATCAAGCTCGCGGACCTGGGCCGGTGCGCCGGCCTTGAGCCGTCCTCCATGACCGGCGTGATCGACCGGATGGAGCGTGACGGGCTCGTATGCCGCGAAGACGATCCGGAGGACCGGCGTGTCCAGAACGTCAGGATCACCGACAAGGGGGACGAGCTTCGCGGAAAGGTGGTCTCTGCGGTGGATGCCACTTTGAAAAAAGCCATGGCAGGCATTGATCCGGAAAAGCTGGAGACCGCCAAAGAGGTGCTCCGGCAGGTGCTCATAAACACGCACAGGGGGAACATGGAATGAATAAGAAAGGATTTGTCGGATACGCCTGTACCTATACGCCGCTTCCGCTGATTCACGGCGCCGGGTACGCGCCGTACCGCGTTCTGCCGAATGTTGACTGTCCGGACCAGGCGGGGGGACTGCTGCATGACAATCTATGCCCTCACGTCAAGCGCCTGCTGGACCGCGCCCTGAGCGGCGGCATCCCCCCCCTGGAGGGGATGGTGTTCATGAACAGCTGCGATTCCATCAGGCGCCTCTATGACGCGTGGAGGTCCGCGCTCCCGGGAATGAATGCGGTGCTGGTGGATTTGCCGGTGACGGCGGATGAACGGTCGGTCGGTTTTTTCGGCGGCGAGATCGCGCGGTTGAGGGATGAGCTGGAGCGATGGAGCGGCCGGGAGATCCCGGATTCGTCAATCACCGAGGGTATCGGACTGCACAACCGGATCGCCCGCCTCTTTTCCGAAATGCGGGAAAGGGCGGGGAGCGGAACGCTCCGTGGAGGATCGGCGACGCTTCAGGAGGCGTACAATGCCGCCTCAACAGCGCCGCCTGAGGAGGCGATGGAATTCATCGGAAAAATTCTGGCCGAGCCGGCCGTGACCGCCTCTCCCGACGCGGTGCCGGTCTATCTTTTCGGCAACGTGATGCCGGAGCCTGAGCTGTTCGGGCTCATCGAGTCGTGCGGGGCGAGGATAGTTCTTGAGGACGGATGCACAGGTTCGCGGCTTTTCAATCCCATCGACCCGGGAGAGGGGGAAGGCGTGATAAAAGGGCTCGCCCGGGGGCTTCTCTCCCGGCCGGCGTGCGCCCGCACCTTTGAGGCGGGAAAGCCGGGGAGTCTGGGGCCGTCCATCGCAACCGCGGCGCTCAATGCCGGCGCGCGGGGCATCATCGGGTATACGGCCAAGTTCTGCGACCCCTATATCGCCCGTGTCCCTGAGATACGGAGCGCGCTGCGCGAGGAAGGCATCCCGTTTCTGATGCTTGAGGGGGACTGCACCCTCAGGTCAATAGGCCAGCAGAAGACCAGGATCGAAGCTTTTATCGAGATGATGAGGTGAGCGGTATGATGAAACAATTTTTTGACGGCCTTGCAAACGGGATAACCGCCGCCATAGACCGCGGCGAGTCGAGCCCGAGAAAGCTCTTTACTCTGGAGCTGGCGCGACTGGGCGGGCGGCTCTATTCCGGCACCGACAGGATCGCCTGGTGCGGCATCACCGCCCCCTTCGATCTTCTCCACTCCATGGGAGTGACATCCTGCTTCGTGGAATTCATCGGCGCCATGCTCGCCTCCGCCGGCACCGTGGGCCCCTTCATCGAAGAGACCGACCATGAGGGATATTCCTCCGACGCGTGCAGTTACCACCGCTCAGTGAGCGGCGCCGCCGCGAAAGGGATGATGCCGGTTCCGTCGTTTCTGGTGGGCACCACGAGCCCCTGTTCCGGGGGTCTTGCGGTGCTGGAAAAGCTCGCGGCGAAGTTCGGCAGAGAGATGTTTCTTCTACAGGTGCCGCAGGACGAGTCCGGCGGAAACGTCCGGTACCTTTCAGAGCAGATAAGGGATCTGACGCGCTTCGTTTCAGGGATCACCGGTGAGCCGGCGGACCCGGAGAAACTCCGCCTCGCGGTGGAAAGGAGCAACAGCGCGGTTGAGATAATAAAAGAGGTGTACGATCTGGCCGCGGCGGTCCCGTCGCCGGTCTCCAGCAAGGAACTGGGGAACTTCGGAATCGTCATGGCCCTTTTTCTCGGAAGCGAAAGCGCGATAACCGTCGCGGAGGCATACAGGGACGAGTTTAAAAAAAGGGTACAGGCCGGAGGTCCCGGGAGCGGTGAAAAACTGCGCCTGCTCTGGATCCAGAACAGGATCCAGTTCAAACACGGCCTGGAAAAACTGCTGGAGGATCAGTACGGCGCGGTCATCGTCGCGGACGAGCTGAACGACGTTACCTGGGACCCGGTGGATCCGGAGGATCCCTATGACGGCCTGGCCAGGCGGTCGATATCCATCCCCTTCAACGGGACCGTGGACCGGAGGATCGCCCATCTTAGGAAACTCTCGGAGAAATATCGGATCCACGGCGCCATCAATCCGTGCAACTGGGGGTGCCGCCAGGGGACCGGCGCCCGGGGACTCATAGATAAGGGACTCAGGGAAATCGGCGTGCCGGTGCTGAACCTCGAGGTGGACTGCGTGGACAACAGGAAGTTCACCGAAGGACAGTTCCGCACCAGGATCGAGGCCTTCATGGAGATGCTGGACGGCAGGCCCTCCCCCTGGAGCTGAAAAGGCCGGCCGCTTGCCGAAAGCAGCGGGTGGAAGATGCCGGGAGCAGATCATTGCAAGAAAAATGAACATGATGCGCTCCGCGCCGACTGTGAGGCTCGCAGGCGCAGTGGGGGAGCCGAATGACGCGGATGAGCGCCTGTCTAAATAGCAATCTATCAAAGAGCTGACGCCGGAAAAATGAGGCGGCGTTCACAGAAACGAGGTGACGTAATGTATTTTCTCGGTATAGACATCGGAAGCCTTTCTTGCGACGCGGTTGTTATCGACCGCGACATGAACATACTGGCCTCTGTCGTGGTCCCCACTGGGGCGCGGAACCGGGAGGCCATCAGGCGGGCCACTGAGGAGGCCCTTGCGGCGGCGGGGATCACGGCGGATGGCGTGGCGTCGGTGGTGTCCACCGGGTACGGCCGCGACCGTGTGGAGAGCAGGACCTCGTCGGTCACCGAGATAACCTGCCACGCCAGGGGGATCGGCGCGCTCTTTCCCGGCACAAGGCTCCTCATCGACATCGGCGGCCAGGACAGCAAGGCGATTCTTCTTGGAAAGGACGGGAACGTGGTCGATTTTTCCATGAACGACAAGTGCGCCGCCGGGACCGGCCGGTTTCTCGAGGCCATGGCACGGGCGCTTCAGGTTGATATCGACGATATGGCTGAGCTCGACGCAGGTGCCGCGGGCACGCAGTCCATCAGCAGCATGTGCACCGTCTTTGCAGAAAGCGAGGTTGTGTCCCTCATCGCGGCAGGGACGCCGGTGAAGGAAATCGTCATGGGCCTCAACCGGGCGATCGCGTCGAGGATCGTATCGCTGGTCAAGCGTATCGCGCCTCAGTTCAGCGGGCTCACGGTGGCCATGTCCGGCGGCGTGGCCAGGAACACAGGCGTCGTCCGGGCCATATCGTCGCTGCTGGACCTCCCTGTAGCGGTGCCGATAATGCCGGACACGGTGGGGGCCCTTGGCGCGGCCATCATTGCCCTTGAAAAGACCGGGGTCAGAGCCACCTAAAATCCATAGAGTGCCGAGATTCCACACAATATATTTTTTTCAATTATGGAAAGCTCAACCAGCTGAAAAAATTTCGATAAATCTTCAATCATTTATCAGTACTTTGTAATGCCGAATTCTGGCAAAACCCCTGTTTAGGGGAGGGCTCTGACCCCACTATAATATTTTTTTATAATCTCCCTGAGTGATCGTTAATTATATATCTCCAATAATTTTGAGGATATCTTATGCCACGACCATTACGTAATATTGCACAGGGAATGACCCATCACATTTTCAGCAGATGCCACGGGAAGAGAAATCTCCTGCAGGGTAGGTATGGTAGACAATTCTTTATCGAAGCGATTAGAGAATGTCAGCAAAAGTACATATTTGACCTTATCGCGGCTGAAATCGTCGCTAATCACATTCATCTTATTATTAAAACAAATCTGGACAAGCAGACGATCTCGCGCATCGTGCAGTATATCAAGGCCCGGATTGCGGAAAAATATAATCGGGCCATGAATACAACCGGTGCGTTTTGGAACGAGCGTTTCGGGTCCACGGTCATTGAGGAGTCGGATAATCCGGCGGAATATCTGTTATGGCTCCTATGGTATATAGGGTACAATCCTGTTAGGAAGGGCTTGTCGAGAAATCCGCGGAAAAATGACATCGGGTTTATCAATTGTTATCTTGACAGGAATTACATTGCTCCGTTTAAAATCACGCTGCATTTTTTCTTCTTAATGCTCGGTAAAACCTTCGAAGAATGCGTCAAGAGGTTCTTATTCTATGAAGATGCCTATCTCAAGAGAATAGCAATGTATTTTTAAGGGGGAGGCAGGGTCAGAGCCTATTTTTAAGAATTAGAAAAAATGGCGCCGTGATGAGTACCACCATCGCCACCGCCGAATAGAGAGAGCATGCTTTGTCTCTATACCACAAAACTATTCTTGCGGTCCTTTGTAAGGGCACGTCATTTCACCGTCATACATGGTGGCCACGCACAGGTTCTGCGGGCCGCATTCCAGGCATGGTGACACGTGATCCGGATCGTTGCGGATAAGGTTTACGAAATTCGGCTCCTTCACCAGGGCACGCGCCAGCGCAACGAATTGGAAGCCTTCTGAGAGTACTTTTTCGGCAGCGGTGCGGGATACTATACCGCCCACATACACAAGCGGAAGCCGCACTGCGTCGCGGAAGCGTTTTGCGTCGTCCAGAAAATAAAGCTCGGTGAAGGGATACTCGGTGAGGAGGAGACGGGAAAAAAGAAGCATGCCCGCTTTCACAAGAAGGTTTTTCTGGCCCTTCATTATTTCTCGGTAGGGGATTTTACCCTTCATCATAAAAAAGGACGATTTGCTGACGAAGCCCCCTGATAGGACCAGTGCGTCCGCCCCCTCGCCCTCCAGAATGCGTGCCGTTTCGATGCATTCCTCAATCTCCATGCCGCCGCGGAAGCCGTCTTCCATATTTGTCTTCACCACCACGGCCATTCCGGAAGGCGCCGCGCGCTTCACCTCTCTCATTACCATTCTGAGCACGCGAGCGCGGTGATCCAGCGGCCCACCGTACCCGTTGCCGCGCCGGTTTGTCCAGGGGGACAGGAACTGGCTCAGAAGATATCCGTGGCCGGCGTGAATCTCAACGGCGTCGAAACCCGCGTCCGAGGCCATGCGTACCGCCTCGCCGTGGGACTTCACCATGCGGTCGATGTCGGCGCCGTTCATGGCGCGGGGAAGATTCAGTCCGTAGAGATTCAGTTTCGCCGAGGGGGCGATGGCGCGCTCCCCCGACACTTTGCGGTCCCCCATGTTGCCGCCGTGACCCAGCTGGATTGCGGCGAGGGCCCCGTGACTGTGCACTGCGTCGGTGAGTTTTCGGAGCTCCGGAACGATCTCCTGCCGCATCCATGCCTGGTGCGAGAAGGTGCGGCCGCCGTTTTCCACGGATACGTATGCCACGGTGGTCATCCCGATCCCGCCGGCCGCGACTGACTCGTGGTACCGTAACAGCGATGGCGACGGTATGCCGCCGGGGCACATGCCCTCGAAGGCGGCTGACCGGATAGTGCGGTTTCTGAGGGTCAGAGCCCCGATTTTTTCAGGAGTGAAAAGCTTCATGGCTGTGCTCCGGGAAAACGGGATAGTTTTGAAGAACTCATTTGCTTAATATTTCCATCAGTCAACCAATTTTCCGCGCATTTCGTATACAGCAAGAAATTCTTATATAATGATTTGGTCAAATGATCATTCTGCGCTGATCCGGTTTTTATTATCGAAAACCTCTTCTGTTTGACAAAAAGCGGCGGAAGCACTATCATCGGCCCATGAAAAATCGGAAATTCGGCCGTATCGTGTTCAGCGATTTCGACGGCACCATCACCGCGGAGGAAACCTTCATCGCCGTGATGCGTGAGTTTGGCGCGGAGGAATTCGGCCGTACCGCGTCGGAGATGGTTGTCGGCCGCATCACCCTTCGCCAGGGAGTGCGACGCGTTCTGGAATCGATCCCTTCAAGGCGATACCGGGAAGTCCTGGAGTACATCAAAGACAAGCCATTGCGTCCGGGATTTGAGGAACTGCTCCATTTTCTCAGAAGGAATGACATTCTCTTTGTCATTATTTCAGGCGGCCTCAAGGGACTTGTGGAAACGCGTCTTGGGCCGCTCATGGACCTTGTTTACGCCTATCATGCGGCGGACGTGGAGCTTTCGGGTGAACGTTTCAGGGCCGTATCGGATTACGAAAGCGACGTGGAGCTTGTTGCCAAAGCGCAGATCATCCGGCGTTACGACCCTGCGGAGGCTGCGGCCATCGGCGACGGCGTCACCGATTTCAAAATGGCCGAAGCGGTCAAAACGGTGTTTGCCAGGGACAGCCTGGCACGGCACATGGCCGATCTCGGAAAACCTTTCATTCCCTGGAACGATTTTTTCGACGTGAGGGAAAAACTCGCCGCGCTTTGGGGCCTGAACGCGTAGCCGGCGGATATCATGCGTTCAGTTCACACTCTATTTTTTCTTTACTGCTACAATCGTCACGTCGTCCTCAAACTCGGTCCCTGCCGACCAATTTTGTAGTTCCTCGATGAGTTTGATGACGAATTCTTCCGGTTCGAAATCCCTGTTGTTGGCGAGGAATTGTATTATCCCCTCCATACCGAACATGGCCCTCTTCGGATTGGCGCACTCGACGACCCCGTCCGTATAAAGAAGAAGCATATCGCCGGGCCCGAGGTCAGAGTAACTGGCTTCGATATTCACGTCAGGGAACAGGGCGAGAAGCCTTCCGTGAGGATAAAGAGACTCTACTTCACTGGAGCCGGCCCTGCACACCAGCGCGGGGTAATGACCCGCCCTTGAGTAGCCGAGCCTTCCGCTGGCGGCGTCAATATATGCGTAACCGGCGGTGATGAACTGGTAGCCGCATTTTCCCAGAAGCGCGACGTTCAGCGACTCCATCATTCCTGCCGTGTCAGAGTTCGGGATAGTCTGCAGCGAAAAGGCCATCTTCACCATTGACGATACGAGCGCGGCCGGGATTCCGTGCCCTGCCACGTCTGCAACAAGTATCCCGAGGTCCCCGTTTTCATTCGTCAGAAAATCGAAAATGTCGCCGCCGACGCTCTGCCTCGGCAGGCAGTAGGCGTGAATGCTGAATCCGGGGAGCAGCGGAGGCTCCTCCGGCAGGAGTGATTCCTGGATCCGGCGGGCAACATCTATTTCTTTTTTGATGAAGAGCAGGCGCTGGTTCTCTTCAATCATGCGTTTCAGGGAGATGAGGGTTACGGCCCGGGCCATCATTTCCCTCTTGTCGAAGGGTTTGGAAAGATAGTCGTTGGCCCCGGATTCAAACCCGGTTATGATGTCAATGATTCGGTTTTTCGCGGTGAGAAGCAGTACCGGCATTTCATAGGGGGCAAAGCGCTTCCTGATTTCGCGGCACACGTCGAACCCGGAGAGCGCAGGCATCATCACGTCAAGTATGATGAGGTCCGGGCGCGCGGTATCAAGCATCCGCAGGCAATCGGCGCCGTTTCGGGCCGCCGCTACGGTATACCCCGCGTTGCGCAGGTGGTTTGCCAGCACCTGCACGTTCACCGGCTCGTCGTCAACCACCATGACATCGGGCCTTTCACCGGCAAGCGGCGCATACACGTTGTCCGGGATTTCACTCAGGATTTTCCCTTCCCCGGCGGTACGCACTGCCGTCGGCGCGTCAGTTTTTTCGCCGGCGAGCGGGACCGTGAAGGTGAAAACCGAACCCTTCCCCGGCTCCGATACCGCGCCGATGGAGCCCCCCTGGAGTTCCACCAGCTGGCGCGTTATGGAAAGCCCGAGTCCGGTGCCGCCGTAATTTCTCGTTATGGATGAGTCAATCTGCTCGAAGGGTATGAATATCGACTCGAGCCTGTCCGGGGGTATGCCGATTCCGCTGTCCCTCACCGATACGGATACGGTCGTCCCGTCATTGACGGCAGACACTTCGACGCTGCCGGATTCGGTGAATTTAATTGCGTTTCCCACAAGATTGAAAAGTATCTGCTGAAGCCTGTCGCCGTCGGCAAGAACCGGCGGGAAATCGTGGTCGATCGAGTTGATGAGCGCGATGCTTTTTCCGGCGGCCAGGGCCCGGGAAAAGGCAAG
Organism: Spirochaetota bacterium; assembly: GCA_041737965.1. Taxonomy (GTDB): domain Bacteria; phylum Spirochaetota; class UBA4802; order UBA4802; family UBA5550; genus JAFGJK01. The sequence continues at coordinate 81,216 of JBGSQT010000030.1, forward strand.
TACGGAATCGGCGGCCAGGTAGAGGTCCACCGGGACCACCTCAATCTTCAGCTCGCTGTTTTTTATCCGTGAAAAATCCAGGATGTCGTTGATGAGGCTCGACAGCCGCTTCCCGCTGGACACAATCATGGACAGGTTGTGAATTGCTTCTGGCGATAGTTCCTTCCCCGGCCCGTCGATGAGCGATTCCGCGATGCCGATGATTCCGGTGATGGGCGTGCGTAGTTCATGCGAGGTGCTGGCCATGAACTCGTCCTTGAGCCGGTCCAGCGTTTCAAGCGACCGGTTTTTTGATTCCAGGTCCTTGGCGTACCCGTCAAGCTGGAGCGAGAGTTCCTCGTTTTTCACGAAGGACGTGGAAAAACGCCGCGCAAGAATGAATGACTGGACCACCGTAAAACCGAAAATCCCGAATGGGGTGATGTCGCCGGTTCCGATTATGCGGTTGGCAAACAGCGTGTCGTTTACTATGGTGCCCAGAATGATGGCCATGCCCGCGATCATCAATCCGGAATTTTCCCTTTGCCGGTACAGGGCCAGGACATGCGCCGATATCATGTAGAGCGCCCCGAGAATGAGCGACGCCTCAAGCGGCAGGGCGGCGTGATTGAATATTCTGACCGGCAGGACGATAATTGCGGCGGCCACTCCCGCAAAAAACATGCTCAGCAGCATCGTGATCCGCCTTCCGAACTCCTCCGGATACAGGGACCTGGCGAAATTATACAGGAAGATCGCCGAAAGAGGCATGGTGATGAACTCAAGGGTCAGGACCCATTTGAAGCTTAAGGCGGGAAGGATTTCGGTGATAAAGTAGTTTCCGGCGGACATCAGCCGCACCGATATGCTGATGCACGCGAGGCCGAAGAAGAGTGGGGAGTAATCCATGACGGTGGAGCGGCTTCTCGCGGCGAAGAGCGTGATGTGATACAGCCCCATTATGAGAAGGCTGCCCAGGAGGAACAGGTCGACCATCAAGCGGCGCCGCATGCGGTCATTTATTTCGGTGATGTTTCCCAGCTCTAAGGGGTTCCAAAGGCCTCCTTTGCGGTAGGTGAAGTTCGACACCTGGCAGAGTATCTCAAGGGTCTCCCCCCGAAGGTTGAAGGGTATGGCCTGGGGGTTGTAACGGGGCACGGCCGATGCGGCGTCCGTCCCCACGGTTCCCGCGGATCCGATGAGCGCGCCGTTGATCCATATCTTATACGAGGTTGAGGCCGTTCTAAGATATATGCCCATGACGCGGTCAGTTTTATCGACCTTTATCCTGAGACGGTAGGTGGCATACCCGGACGAGGGACGGCGCCCCTCCGAGTCCCATGTGCCGGGGACCCTGATATATGTCATGCCCTCCGGTATCACGCCATGAGCGAAATCCCCCGGTTCCAGCAGCCTGTTCCAGTAAAACTCCCATTCTCCATCGAGTGACGCAGAACCGATCGTATCGAGGTCTATCGAGCGGAGGTCCATCTCTCCGCGCACGGCCTCAACCGGCCCTGCTGGCGGCCGGAGACCGCACCCGGTAAACACGCTCAGGGGGGCGATAAAAAAAAGCGCGGTCGCAATTGCGACACGGGATTTTTTCAAGCAGAATGAAGTGAAAAATGTCATGGGCCTGTGTTCCGGTAATCGACGCGGATTTCAGTGTATCCCATTCCGATGTCTTTGTCAACACAATAAGGGGACGGGTCGGCTCCTAATCAGTGCAGTTCGTTTTCATGCGGCGGGCCTGTGATGGAGGATATGTCTATGCCGTCAAGAGCGCATTCAGCCAGAGATTCCAGCTCCCCGGCCACCGATCCCAGGTCGTCGAGGGTCGGATGATGGTCGAAAATGAAGACGTAGTAGGCGTGGAAACTTTTAGTGAGCTTTACGCCGAACTCGGCGAAGTAGATCATCTGCCCATCCCTTATGATGATGCCGGTTCTGACCGTGTCCTCGCCGGCGTTGAGAATTTCCGCGTACTTTTCGTAAAGCGGCGCGATGTCGTCATCGAATACCCGGTGTTCGACGTTGTTTTTTCCCAGCGTTTCCCTGAAGGACTGGACCCCAAGAAAGCGGTAGTCGATATATTTTTTTTCTGGCATGCAGTACCTTTCCTTAATTTTCGGGAACATTATGAAATCCCGCATGCCCGGCCGCAACAAATTTTTGAATCATAACCGCCCGTAATTCCAGGTCCGGCGGAGGGCGGAAAACCAAAAAGTCCTTGATTTCAGGCGGCCCTCTTCTAGTTCTTGAAATAGAGGTACAGTATTCCGGTACAAAATGAGGCGGACACCGCCGGGCCGCGCGCTCAACGGGAAGGGACATGGAAAAACAGAAGACCGATGTGAAACAGGAAATAATACGCAAGGCCAGGGAAATTCTTTCGAGGTTCGGGTACCGGGGCGCCAGCACCGAGATGATCGCCAGATCGCTCAACAGGACCAAGGGAGCCCTGTACCACTATTTCAAGAACAGGGACGATATCATCAAATCGGTCATCGACTACGAGGGCCGGCGGATCCTCGACACGGTCATGAAGTCTGTGGAAAAGGAAGCCGCGCCGGACATGAAGCTTTTCCGGTGCGTCATGACGCGCGCCTCTGAGGTGAAGAGGCTTTTTTCCTACTACGGTTCGGTGATCGAGGAATATTTCATGAGGTACCAGTTTATAGTCGACGCCCTCGGTGAATACAGCGCCCAGGAGCAGTCAATGGTCGAGGAGATACTGAAGGAGGGCGCGGACCGCGGGGTTTTCAGCGTTAATGACCCCGCACTGACGTCACGGGCCCTGCTCAAGGCGATGAGCGGATACGATTTTTTCATCTTCCAGGGTGGGAAGTATTCCATGCTTGAAAAGGAGATCACCGAAGCGCTGAGTATTTTTATCCGGGGAATATCAGTGAGGTAATCAGGCCGCGCCGTGACCTGAGGGCGCTAAAAACCCGCGGCGCAGGCCTATCTCGCACCGCATCCAGCATTGTGATCGACTTCTGCACGCATTCGATTGCTTTCCCCCAAAAGAAGGGAGCCTTTGGAGTCCATCTTCTCGAGCGCCGGCCCGCGTATCGCCCGTTGTATTTTCTTTATCTCGGACCGCAGTGTCTTGCCGGACATCACGACAAATACTTGACTTTTCGGCCCTGCGGTTCCGTTCTGTACACGTAACTTTTATCAGGAGCGGGTATCATGGCATACAGGGTCTTTGTTGACGGGCAGGAGGGGACCACGGGGTTGCAGATTTTCTCGCGGTTGGACGGCCGGAACGACGTCGAGCTGCTTCTCATCGATGAGAACAGGAGGAAAGACCCGGAAGCTCGAAGAGAACTCTTGAACAGCGCCGATGTCGCCTTTCTCTGTCTCCCGGATGACGCGGCCAGGGAATCGGTGTCCCTTGTGTCAGGCGAAAGGGTCCGCGTCATCGACGCCAGCACCGCACACAGGACCGACCCTGTCTGGGCCTACGGCCTGCCGGAGCTTTCCCGGAAACAGAGGGGCCTCATCAGGGAATCACGCAGGGTGTCGGTTCCGGGATGCCACGCCACCGGTTTCGTCCTGGCGCTCCATCCACTGATAGAGAACGGGATCATGCCGCGGGACTATCCGGTTACCTGTCAGTCTTTGACCGGCTACAGCGGCGGGGGTAAGAAGCTGATCGCCGCGTACGAAGGACCCGGCACGGACAGCGACGCCATGAAGTATCCCCGGAACTACGCGCTGTCCCTGAACCACAAGCATCTTCCTGAGATGCAGAGGCACGCCGGGCTGGAGTATCCACCGGTTTTCACCCCGGTTGTGGGGAATTTTTACGTCGGCATGGCCGTGTCGGTGCCGCTTCAGGCCAGGCTGCTCACGAAAAAGGCGGCGGCCCGCGACCTTCACGAGGTACTGTCCGCGTACTACGAAGGAGAGCGTTTCGTAAGAGTGATGCCTTTCGACTCCGAAGCGTATCTCGACGGCGGGTTTTTCCGGCTCCAGGAATGCAACGGAACAAACCGGCTTGATATTTTCGTTTTCGGAAACGACCAACAGGCGCTTGTCGTATCCAGGCTCGACAACCTGGGCAAGGGCGCCTCTGGCGCCGCGATCCAGAACATGAATATACTGCTGGGCCTCGACGAGGGGGCCGGCCTGGAATAGTACGGCCTCGTCCGGCCTAACGGCCCCTGAATGCCGGCTTTCTCTTTTCCTTAAAGGCGGACACCGCTTCCGCGTGGTCCTCGGTCCTTGTGGCCTGGAACTGGTAGGCGGTCAGCTCGTCCATTGACTCCTCCAGCGTGAGCGATGTAAACTTGTTGATGGCCCTCTTCATGAGCTTGACCGATGCCGGGCCCCTTGACAGGCGCCGGGTCAATTTTTCAGCGGAGTCGGCGAGTTCCGCCGCCGGAACCACCTGTTCCACAAGGCCGATGCGGAGCGCCTCCTGCGCGTTCAGCAGTTTTCCGGTGTAGCAGAGGAGCTTGGCCATTCCGGGCCCCACCAGTTTCGGAAGCACGCACATCCCCGTTTCCGGCACAAGCCCCATGTGGACGAAAAACTCGCCCATCTGCGCCGCCTCCGAGGCGATCCTGATGTCGCACATGAGCGCGAGCTCCATCCCCGCCCCCAGGGCGTAGCCGTTAATGGCCGCCACCGTTGGTTTTTCCACCTTGTAGAGGTCCAGATAGAGCTTTCCAATGTCCTCGAAATATTTTTTAAAGTCGAAGACTGGAAGCGACCTCAGCGGGTCGATGTCCCTGTCCACGTCTCCGCCTGCGGAAAAGTGGTCACCCTCTCCGGTGATCATGAGGGCGCGCACGTCTGCGTCGTATTCGATCTCCCGGTACGCGGCGTTGGCGGCCTCGAAAAGCTCAGGATCGAAGGCGTTCATTTTTTCCGGACGGTTCAGCGTGATGACGGCATACCCGTCCTTTCTCTCCAGAAAACAGCTCCCGAAATCCTTCCGTCCCTCCGGCATGGTCCCTCCTGGGGCGTTTGAATATGACGGCCGGCAACATGCCGCCGCAAGTGACGGCGCTGGAAAGCCCGACGGTGAACCATCCGGCGCCCGACGGGTGCGCGAACCGCTCCCACAACAAACACTTCCCTCAAGGGGCACCCGTTGAATTTTTTTCAGGATGAAACGGTTATTTATTAAGAACCCGTTCCAGTTCCTCCAGCAGATCGCGGAATTCCTTTTTGTTGTCTTCGTTGATATCGCTCAGTATCTGGTGCGCCTGGAACATCATTTCCACGTCACTGCGTGATCCGAAATGCCTCTTTTCCGTCTCAACGGGAAAGAGCGGGATTGTCGGCGGCGTTTCATTCACCGCGATCCTGAGCTTGTCCAGACTGTGGAGTTTCTTCAGATGGTGTTTGCATTTTTCTGAGGGATTGAGGACCGTGACCGATTCCGGCATATGCCTCAGGCACTTGGTCTGCATGGAGAGGATAAAGCCGATCGCGGTGGAATCCATATATTCGCACAGTGAAAGGTCGATTATGATGCGGGTTTTTTTTTGCGTATTCTCGAGGTAGGGCCCCAAAAACTCGTTCAGCGTGGCGCACCCCTGCGCTCTCATCTCCCCTTCAGCTTTGATGAAAAGGATATCATCCTTCATGCCGATGCTGATCTTGTTTTCCATGGTATATCCGCCGGTTTTTGATCATTGCACGGGTAACCGAATGCAAATCTTATTGTATGACGGTAGTACATAAAACAGGGAAGTGTCAATCACCTTTTTCATTTCGTTTTCACGCGGCGGCGCGGCATCCGCGGCGAGGGTCGGCTGTTTTTTCCCGCAATGGCGCATTTTTGTTGACCCGGTGCCGGGCCGCGGCGTATAGTTATCGCCGTGTTCCGGAAGAAAATGGAAATATTCCGCGGCGCTTCGGTACTGGTTGCCGGCGCCGCTTCGGGCATCGGCAGGGCCCTTTGCCTGAAACTCGCCGCCGCGGGCGCATCAATAATCGCCGGCGATATCGACGAAAAGGGCGCCGCGTCGACCGCCGGGACCGCCGTCTCACACGGGGGCGGCGCGTCGTCTATTCGCCTCGACGTCGCGTCTGAGGAGTCCGTCCTTGACGCGGTGCGGCACGCCCTGGACCGGTACGGGCGGCTTGATTACCTTTTCAACTGCGCCGCGATATGCGTGACCGGCGACCTGCTGGACCTCACCGCGGACGAGTGCTGCCGCGTGCTGGAGGTGAACCTGCACGGCACTGTCCGCCTTTCAATGGCGGCCTACCGGGTCATGGCGGGGCAGGGGGGCGGCCATATCGTGAACGTGTCATCCATGGCCGGCTTCGCCCCCTTTGCGATGAACACCGCCTACACCGCGTCGAAATACGGGATCGTCGGCTTCACCGCGGCCCTCGGCTACGAGGCCCGGGACAGCGGCGTGCGGGTGAGCCTGGTGTGTCCCGGCATCGTTGGGACTGAATTCTACGAACATGCAGACATCAGAAACGTGGAAAGGGGCCGCTACACTTCGGGCCTGCCGAAACGCATGATGACGGCGGAGGCGGCTGCGCTGAAGATACTGAAGGGCGTCGCGAACAACAAAAGCCTGATCCTGTTCCCCTTTCACGCACGGGCCCTCCGCTTTGCCGCGCGGTTTTTCCCGGGAGCCATCGGCGCGATCAACAGCGTGATGGTGAAAAAATTCCGCACGCTCAGGGACGGGAACCCCGGGAGTGAGGTTCCGTAAGCATGCGGGACTATTTCATGATTGGATTGAACGTCTCGTCGCTGGTCGATTTCGCCTGCTTTTTCTTTGCGTGGTACCGGCCGTAAAATCCGTAGATAAAAAAGCCAAGCACCATCCATACCACAAGCCGAAGCCAGGTCTCCATCGGAAGGGCCGCCATCTGGATAAAGGAGATCAGCGCGCCCAGTATCGGCACCCAGGGCATGAAGGGTGTCTTAAAGGGGCGATGGAGTTCCGGGTACCGGTACCGGAGCAGTATCACGCTCAGGCACACGATGACGAAGGCGAGGAGCGTGCCGATTGAGACCATCTCCCCCAGGATGCCGATCGGGAACAGGCCGGCGAACACCATCGCCACCAGCGCGATGATGATGTTGGTCACATAGGGCGTCCGGAAAGCGCCGTGGACCTTTGAAAAGAGCCCCGGCAGCATGCCGTCCCTGGACATGGTGTAAAAGATCCTGGACTGTCCGTACAGGAGAAGAAGTATCACCGAGGAGAGGCCCGCGATGGCGCCGATCTTGATGATGGGGCGGAGCCAGAAAAGCCCTTCGCCCGCGGCGTTGATTCCCACTGCGATAGGGTCCGGAACGCTGAGCTGCGTGTAGCTCACCAGCCCGGTGAGCACGAAGGCCACCAGTATGTAGAGGATGGTGACGATGGTGAGGGAGCCGAGTATTCCGATCGGCATGTCCCGCTGGGGGTTCTTCACCTCCTGTGCCGCGGTGGACACCACGTCGAAGCCTATGTAGGCGAAAAATATCACCCCCGCCCCCCGGAGTATGCCGCTCCACCCGTATTCTCCGAAGTGCCCGGTGTTTTGCGGGATGAAGGGGGTGAGGTTCTCGAGCCGGACGAACATGATGCCGAAACCGATGAAGAGCAGAATGACCAGGACTTTGATGATGACGATGGCGTTGTTGATCGCGGCCGATTCCCTGATGCCGAGTATGAGAAGCAGGGAGAAGAAGGCCACCACGAACATCGCGGGGAGGTTGATCACGGCGCCGGTGAGGTGCCAGCCGCCGCCGACGTCGTGCCCGAAGGGGGCCTGGCACAGCGCCTGGGGGATGGCGATGCCGAAGTCGCGGAGGAAGCTCGTGACGTATCCGGACCATCCGACCGAGACCGCGCAGGCGCCGAACAGGTATTCCAGGATCAGGTCCCAGCCGATTATCCAGGCGAAGAGTTTTCCCATGGTGGCGTAGGCGTAGGTATAGGCGCTGCCGGAAATCGGTATAAGCGAGGCGAACTCGGCGTAGCAGAGTCCGGTGAGCGCGCATGCCACCGCGGAGACGACAAAGGAGAGGATGATGGCAGGGCCGGAGTACTGCGCCGCCACCTGCCCGGTGAGCACGAAAATCCCGGCCCCCACTATGACGCCGACGCCCAGCATGGTCAGATGCATCGGGCCCAGCACCCGCTTCAGTCCCTGGCCGTGGTCATGGTGGATCCCGATGAGGTCCTCGATCGATTTTCGCTCCATGTGCTTTGCAATGAACCGTTTCATCGGCGTGTCCTCTGAATGTGGTGTCGGCCTTTCATGCGTACCGCGAAGTGGATCAGAATTGAGTATACTGATCCTACATGAGACGAAAGCATCGGAGAGAGCGGATTATTTGCAATGATTTTTTTTTATTTCATTCGAGTACGAACCGTATCGGTATCTCATGGGTCATCTTGGTGGGCCTTCCGGCCAGATACCCGGGCCTGAAATGGGCCCTTCTGACCACCTTCATCGCCGCCTCCTCGAACCCGTACCCGGCGCGCTTCGACACCACCCGGGCCCCCTTGAGGGTCCCGTCCGCGTCGATCTGTATCCGCACCACCACCAGTTTTTCGCTGATGTTGGCCCGCTTGGCCTCCCGGGGGAAATATCTGGCCAGGTCGAAATCGATGACCGCCACCGGCGGCCTGTCCCCCCTGAAGGAGTAGTAGTAGCCGTCCTTGTCCGTGCCGTCGCCGGATACGGCATTGACGCTTTCCTCGTCCATCACCGCGTCGGGGGCATCGCTCCCGCCGGTTCCTTCAACCCATTCCGATTTCTCCACCGGAGCAGGGTTGGAATCAGAAAAAAGGTCGCTGGATACCATCTGAGGCGGTATGTCCAGGGGAACGTCTTCAAAATCGACTTCCATGATATCTGTGCTGATTTCCTCTCCGTTGTCGCGGTGCAGGTTCTTGATGTAATAGGCGCCGTAGGCGGTGAGGTGCAGCAATGCGGAAAAAGCGAGACAGAGCCGGAACAGGCGCCGTGCCGTCATCTCCCTGCAAATCTTTTGGAGCAATGAGGCGAACATGGCCGTGTCCCGCGCTACCGTTTCACCGAAAGGGCGATCCTGGAGACGCCGGATTTCCTGATGAGCCCCATCACACGGGCGATCCTCCCGTAGGGAAGACGCTCGTCCGCGGAAAGGGTGACCCTCATGTTCGGCCGGAACTTTGTATCACGGGACAGGGACGACACCATCCGCTCCTCGTCCGCCTCGATCCCCTCCATGAGGAGCTTTCCGTCACCCGTGAGCGATATCTGCACCGACTGCGCCACGTTGGGGTCCGACGCGGCGACCTTGGGCAGGTTGATGTTTACTGACTCGCGTTTCAGGAAATTGGCGGTGACCATGAATATCACCAGAAGCACCAGAATGATGTCCACCATCGGGGTTATGTTTATATTGCTTATCTCGTCGTCGTTGCCCGGCGTGAATGCCATGATTCCTCCAGGGTCAGTCCGTTTCGGCCCGGTTGCCGAGGTACGAAGTAAACTCTTTCGAGAGTATTTCCATGTTCTGCAGAATTACCTTCACCTTGCGGGTGAAGTAGTTGTTTGCCATGACCACCGGGATGGCCACGAAAAGGCCGGCCGCCGTGGCCAGAAGCGCCGAGGATATGCTCCGCATCACGACCTCCGCGCCGGTATTTCCCAGTGTGCCAAGGCCGTGGAAGGCCTTGATGACTCCCAGCACCGTGCCAAGAAGGCCGATAAAAGGGGCGTTGTTCCCGAGAGTGTTCAGTATCGGAAGGCGCCTCTCGAGATGTATCCGCTCCTCTATTATCCTGCCGTCCATGAGGTCGGAGAACCCTTGCGCGGCCGCGTTGTTTTCCAGGAAAAAAACGGTGAACCTGCGGTAGATTGATTCCTCGCTCACGTTGACAAGGGCCTGCACCGCGTCCAGGTCGCCCTTTCTCAGGCCGCCGGTCAGCTCTTTCATGAAGTGCTCGGTCTTTTTCGACATTTCACGCTTCAGCACGAGGGTCCGTTCCAGGAACACCGCCAACGCCACTATACTGGCGGCCAGGAGCACGATAAAAATAAATGTTTCGCCGTAATCGACAAGGGCCAGTGGTATCATCGTTCATTCCTCATTGTTTTTCAGGAGAATTCCCGGGGAGACCCGCGGATTGCCACGATACGGGCGATTCGGGAACCAGAAAGGCTAAAAAGGAACAACGAAAGCTATTTGTCAATAAAAAAAATCGTACCGCCTCCGCCGGATTTGTACCCGCGTGGCGTTAACGATAAATTATTGTTGACTGGTTTCATGTCGATAAATCCAATACCGTCCTACAGGGAATATTATGAAGAAAATTATTGTCGTGAGCGTGATGTCCTGCGCAATTTTATGCGGTTTCGCCTGCCGGACAACGGAACTTATAACCGATATAAAGGATTCCGATAAATACAAATCGGAGAACTATATTCTTCGTAAGCGGATCCAGCTCGTTGAGCGGACAAACGCGGTGGTGGAGAGCGAAAACGACCAGTTCAGGAAACAGGTTCAGCAGCAGAAGGGGAAGATCGAGGAACTGACCGGAAGCTACGCCAGTCTTGAAAAAGAGACCTCGCAGAAGATCGACCAGCTCGGCCAGGCGATGAAAAAGATGGAAAAGGAGTACCAGGGTAGGATCAATACCCTCTCCGACCAGTCTGACGCGATGGAGAAGGATCTCCGGAACCAGATTAAAAACATTACCAGTAAACTTGACGACGCCCAGAACGTCATCGTCGCGAACATACAGGCGCTGGAGGCCCTTAAAAAGGAGAGAATCCAATGCGCCGCCGGCCTTGACACGGCACTGAAGGACCTGAAAGCGAAAACCGAGACAATCGGGGAGCTCTCACAAAGTCTGGCAAAGGTCCAGTCCGCCGTAATGGAGAGGGACGAGGCCATCGGGAAAAAAGACGCGTCGATCAGTGAGCTCAACGACCGGATAGGAAAACTCAATACGAAGGTCGACGAGCTCGACCAATCGGCGAAAGAGTGCCGGGATCGCTTGGATACTCTTCAAAAATAACGGGCCGCCTGTCCTGAGTTGTGGGCGGTGATATCAGCATATCATGGCAATCGAGAAAAAAAAATCCCTGCCGTTCCTTTACGCCGCCGTCGCGGTCATTCTGACGGTCCTTCCCGCCGGCACCGCGGCGTCTGCCCAGGACACGATCAAGGTCCTGCTCACCTCCAACCTCGAGGGTAACTTCAGCATCAGCCGGGAAGACCGGGACCGGACAGACCCCATTCTCCTCATGGGGCAGTCGATCATTTACGAACAGGGGCGGGGAGCGGGGCCCTATTTTGACCTGGGGAACGCGTTCTATCCCGGCCTCGTGTCCAAATTCAGCTACGGCGCTCCGATGATGGATTTTTTTTCCTTTATGAACTGCAGGTCGAGCCTTGTCTCGTCCGAGGACATTCGTCTCGGCGCCGAGAGCCTTGAGTACCTCCAGAAGGAGGGGGAGACGAAACTTCTCAGCGCCAACATCCTCCGTGAAAAAAGCACCCTTTTCACCCCCTACATACTGGAAAAGACAAGAAAAGGGACCTTCGCCTTCGTGGGTTTATCGTCGAAAAAAGTGCTTTTCGACGCGGCCGAGCAGAAAGTCCTCGGGATGGGACTGGCTGACGAGCTCACCGTCATGGGCGGCATCGTGAACGAGCTCAAGGAGAAGAACGTGTCGGGGATAGTGCTCCTGTCCGGCCTGGAGTACAATGAGAACATGGCGCTCCTCAACAGGTTCAATGAAATTGACCTGGTCATCACCGGAGGGGACAACAAGGGGCAGGCGCTGAATGCCGGAATCGTGAGGATAGACAGGGACGACGGGAGGTCGATCGTCACCATCCCGTCAGGAAAGGGGTACTGTCTCCTGACGCTTTCCTTCGATAAAAGGATAACCATCAGGGACATGGCGTTCCGGGAAGCGGGGTACCATCCCACGGACAGCCAGGGGTACCGGAATTTCGTAAACAGGCTGGCCATCTGGAAGGAGCAGTTCATCCAGGAATCGGAAAAGGAACTCGTCAGCATTCCGGGAAAGACCATCGTGATCGACAGTGACCGCGTGTCCAATCTTCTCAGGGACCGCTACAGGAGCGAGATTTCGCTGCTGCCGGAAAACGCGGTGATGCCGCTGCAAAAGGAGGAGAGCCTTTCCTATATGGATATACTCTCTGCCGTGCGCGACAATTACGCCGTGTACAACTACCGTATCAAGGGGGGGGAACTGCTTGCGGTCAGGAGCCGGCTGGCGGGGTACCGCATTACCGGCATCGCCGAAGACGGCAAGGTCCAGGGGTACGCGGTCAATCCCAAAAGAAATTACGGCATCGTGTCCACCCAGACCGGGTACGAGGCGGTACGGTCCATTCTGGGGAGGGACATCCCGTACCGGAATACGTGGAAGACGATTCCCGAAGTGATCAGCGCCGATTTTATCGGCGACAGGGTTATCATGCGGGAAAACTACGCCTACCTCGAGCGCAGGTTCCGCACTTTCACCGACGTGGCCATTTCATTTTTTTACGACACGTCGAAGATCACCTATACCAAAGACATGAATGTGCCGGTGGGGGAGCCGGGAGATACCTATTATAAATGGGGCATCGAGGGTAGGATCGATTTCACCGTGTACAACCGGTATCACAAACTCACCTTCACCCCGTACGTCAACTACAGCAGGCAAAACCAGGTGTTGCAGAACAACCTGATGAGAGGGACTTTCTCCTACGCCTTGAACCTCGGGAGCATCGTGAGCCCCTATCACAAGATCATGGCGGACACGGTGGTGACCCCCATCAGGAACGCCTCTTCGCTCCCCCAGGACCTGTCCACTGCCGCGTATGTGCTGCAGTTCCGCGAATACCGCGAAAAGATCAGGCCCACGACACTCCGCGAGACCCTGGGGGCCGAGATTCAAACGATCCTTACCGGGGTGAACCTGTCCGGCAAGGCCGGTTTCGGATACGAGAAAAAAGTCAGGGACCCCGTTGAGCCCTTCACTTTCGGTTTTGAGTTCACTTTGAAAGTCACCTACGATTTCCTCAGGTATTTTTCCTACGGCCTCGAATACGATTCCTTCGTCTCGTTTATCGGCGGTCAGGGGTCTTCGAACAGCAAGGAATACCTGAGGAGCGAGCTTAAAAACCGGCTCTCGGTCAAGATAACCGAGGAACTGCGCCTTTCGTTAAAGCACCGGTGGTTTTACTATTACCTGTTCAACACCAACGAGCGTTATTCCAACTCCCAGATCATCACCTCGCTGGACCTGGTGACCGATTTCAAGCTGTGATTTCCGCGATCATACGGAGTGTTCCTTCCGTAGCTTTCCTCTCACCCAGGCGAGTCCGATCCTGCCGTAGAGGCCGTAAAGAGGAAGGGCAAGGGGAAGTATTTTTTCGACAAAGGGCGTAAAATAACACAGCCGTATGAGCCCGGAATAGATTCCCCTCAGGTCCGGCGCGTCGATGAAAACCGCGCCTCCTTCGTGGCGGAAGCCCCATCGTACCGCGGCCCGGGCCGCTTCCTCCCGGTCTCCCATGAGTATCTCCGCGTGAAAGGGGCCGCACGGATCATGGGGCGCCGCGCCGTCGCTGTCGAGCGCCATCGCCGCGGCCTCGGCCAGTTCACTGCGCCATGCGGACGGGTCAAACCCTCCGTGCGGCGGAAATTTCTCGATTTCGTGGACCGCCATGCCGGGAAGCGCGCCTTCGGCGTGACGGCACGCCGCCGGGCAGCCGGAAAAAAAGTGCGGCCTCACGCCGTACGGCGCGAGCGATGCGCTGAAGAGCTCGGCCTCGGACATGAGCGTTCCGTTGACCTGGAGCCTCTTGATCCGCGAGGTCATGGTATGGGCAAGGAACCCGCCGCTCCCGGAAGGGGCGTGCATGCCGATCATGAAAAGCGCGTCCGCGCCTCCGGCGTCGCCGATGCCGGGGACCGGGCCCCTCCGGTATCCGGGCACGAGTGCCGCCCTCGAGTCGACGAACTCCGGCAGGACGTTGTACCCGGTGCGGTGGAAGTCCTTTACGGCCACCGTTTTCGCGCCGGCGGAGAAGAGGGCCCGGACGACCGCGTCGACGTCCCGCGACATGGCTGCGCATGCTTCGGGCCACCCATGTCCCATGTAGCGCGACGATTCGTAATCGAAACAGCCTGAGCTCCCCTCGATGTCGGCTATGATGATGACGTTTTTACCGCTGCTTCCCATCTCCATCCCCGATTTTTTCCTGCGGATATGTTATACGGCTTGAGACCCGGGGATATGTAAACGATTTTTTACGGTCCTGAAAATTCACTCCATACCCAAGGAGGCTGAGCGGCGTCGATATTGTAAAAAAACTTGACACCATTCGGGGGGGTGAATTAGTGTTCAACCTGCCTAAGGGGTTGCTAGCTCAATGGTAGAGCAGCTGACTCTTAATCAGTTGGTTCCGAGTTCGAGTCTCGGGCAGCCCACTTATCTGATTACCCCTTCAGGGCGCACAAAGGCCCCGCATACGCGGGGCCTTTGTGATTTACGGACCTTTATGCCGTGACGTGACCTGCTCCGAAGGCGCGTTTCCGTTACGTTTTTCCCCGCCACCGGCATCCATTTCCCCGTCCATACTTCGAGAAAATTCGTCAGCCGGGCGGGGCTCCGGGGCGTCATTTTTCAGGGGTCGGCGGCAGAGGCGCGCGGAATGACCGGCAGGGAGGCCGGGAGCGGACCGTCGCGTTATCCGGGACGCGGTTGTCTATTCCGGCCGCATGAGCGGGAAGAGCACCACGTCGCGAAGGGTCACCGCGCCGGTAATGAGGGCCACGAACCTGTCGATCCCCATTCCCCAGCCGGACATCGGCGGCATGCCGTATTCCATGCAGGCCAGAAAGTCGTGGTCCATCTCCATCGCCTCCATATCCCCGGCAGCCCTGGCCTCCGCCTGCTTCATGAAGCGCTCCGCCTGGTCGACCGGGTCGATGAGCTCGGAGTAGGCGTTCACCACCTCCCAGCCGTTGATCACCAGCTGAAAGCGGTCGACAATCCGTCCGTCGGCGTCGTTTTTCCGGGCCAGCGGCGATATGTCGATGGGGTGCTTGATGATGAACACCGGGTTCACCATGGAGGGGCGCGACACCTTTTTGTAGAGGTTGTCGATGATCGTGCCGATGCCGGCGGTCTTGATGTTTATGTCGTCCAGGGCGATGTTTTTCTTTTTGATTTCGTCCCAGAGCTCCTCTTTCGTGGCGGCCCGGTCGATGTCGATGCCGCAATCCTTTAAAATCAGGTCGCGGAATGAAATGCGCGGCCATGACCCGTCAAAGGAGATCGCGGTCCCCTCGTATTCGATGTCCAGGGTGCCCTTCACCGTCATGAGCACGTGTTTGACGAGCTTTTCGGTGAAGTCCATATTGTCTTCGTAATTCCAGTAGGAGCAGTAGTACTCCAGCATGGTGAAGTCCGGCAGATGCGACGGGTCCATCCCCTCGTTGCGGAAACAGCGGGCGAACTCGTAGACCCGGTCAAAGCCCCCGGCGATGGCCCGCTTCAGATACGTCTCCGGGGCGATGCGGAGGAACACGTCGATGTCCAGGGCGTTGTGGTGCGTTTTGAAGGGGGTCGCGAAGGCGCCGCTTGCCTTGTTGGTGAGCACCGGTGTGTCTATCTCCATGAAATCGTGCGCGTCCAGGTAGTCGCGCATCGTCCTGATCACGCGGGTCCTGGTCTTGAAACGCTCCATCGATTCCTGCGACGATATCAGCTCGAGGTACCGTTTGCGGAGCCGCTGTTCCGTGTCCACCAGGCCGTGGAATTTCTCCGGCAGGGGCCTGAGCGATTTCGAGAGCATGGTCCATGAGGCGGCGCGCAGGGTTTTCTCGCCGGTCTTGGTGGTGTATATGGACCCGCGCACGCCGACGTAATCGCCGATGTCCACGTATTTCTTGAACCGTTCCTGCTCCGGGCCGATGTCGTTCACCTGAAGGGATATCTGCGCCCGGCCGGTGTGGTCGGAAAGGTGCGCGAAGGTGAGCTTGCCGAAATGGCGCGCCGACACGATCCTACCCGCCAGGGACACGCCGTCCGCGCCGTCTTCCATGGAGGCCACCTCTGAAAGTTTGTGCGTCCGGTCGAACCGTTCCGCATAGGGGATCACCCCTTCCTTTCGCAGCTCCTCGAGTTTTTCCCTGCGCACCTGAAGTTCGTTTTTGGCTTCTTCGCTCATGTCCCCGCCCCGATATCCGATTGTTGTTTTGATCGCTTGCGATCAATGGACAGATACCGGAGGGACCGTAATTGTCAATAGAAATTCACGCCGTATCCTCCCTCTCCGGGAGCGTGAATTCGGGAGAGCGCCCGGCGGGGGCGCGGTTAAATTCCTCTTGCCAAGCCCGCGATTGCGGTTACCCTTGGCATCACCACACACACAGGGGGGAATGATGGATACGGTCACCATAATAGGGATCGGGGCGTTCCTGGCGCTGCTCCTGTCCGGAAGGGCGCTGTCGGAGCGGAACATGAGTTCACTGAGGCCCGGGGAGAAGGAAAACCTGGTGGAGTCCCTTGCAAGATACCGCAGGATACATCTGATCCCGTTACTGCTCATAGCCGCGTGGTTTCTGGCGGGGAGCAGGTTTTTCGGCGGCGCGAACGCGATCATGCAGTATGTGCTCTACGCGCTGTTATGCGCCTATGTGCTGGGGTCGAATCTTTTCATTTACCTCAAGCTGAGGCGCCGGTCGCTGCCGGAGAAATTTCTTCGGGGGTATCTTCTGTCCCGGCTTCTCACCTTCGCCGGTCTTGTTCTGCTTGTCCTTTCGCTCGTGTTCTCCGGCAGGTGACCTCCCGCCGGTCAGGAGGATTTTTTGAAACGGACGGTGACGGTCGTCCCCTTTTTTTCCGTGAAGGATACATCGCCCCCGAGCTGATTGGCCAGCGTGTTCACCAGGGTCATCCCCAGGGAAAGGCGCTCGTCCTGGAGGCCGGACCTGTCGAATCCGATACCGGTGTCTTTTACCGCCAGAGTGATCGCGCCGGCGGAATCCTCGTGCAGGGACACGCGCAGGATTTTTTTTCCGGCGAACCCGAGGGGAAAGGCGTGAAAGAGCGAATTTGACACAAGCTCGTTGGTGATGAGCCCGCAGGGGAGCGCCTGGGCGATCTCCAGCCGTATGTCCTGGATGTCGAATTCGAGCTCCACGCCATCGGAGACGCCGCCGGCCGTGTCGTGCAGGTCCATTACTATCTTTGTAATATACCGGGCCAGCTCGATGGAGTTGAGGTCCTGGGACTGGTAGAGCGTTTCGTGGAGCTGCGCCATGGTCCGGACCCTGCTCCTCACCACGTCAAGCTCCCGCAAAACGCCCGGTTCTTTTGTATTCCTTCCCTGGAGGCCCATCATGCTGTTGACAAGCTGGAAATTGTTTTTGACCCGGTGGTGTATCTCCTTGAGAAGGGTCTCCTTTTCCAGGATGGAGTTTTTCAGCTCGCGCTCAACCTTTTTCCTGGCGGTGTTGTCACGAACAATCGTGAGCAGGTACACGGTCCGTTCCTGAAGGTAGGCCGAAATCCGCAATTCGATTTCAAATTCTGTTCCGTCTTTCCGCATCCCTGTGATCTCGTAACTGTCCGGAGTTTTGTCGCCCCGGTGCTTTGCCTCGACGGTGTTGATCGCTTTTTGCCTGTACGCCTGGCCGATGAGCTCCAGTGCGGGCCTTGACAGAAGCTCCTCCGCGCTGTCGTAGCCGAACATCTCCACCAGGGCGGGGTTCGCCATGAGAAACCTGTTTTCCTTCACAAAGATATCGCGCGACGTCACCAGTATTCCGTCGATTGAGTTTTCGAAAATCTTCCTGAACCTTGATTCGCTTTCGAGTATGGTCGCCTCCGCCTTGCGCGCAAACCTGATGTCGCGGATGATGGTGGAGAGGAATTCCACCGCGCCGGTCCTTGAACGGTGGGCCATGATGATCTGGGACACCGGTATCGTCGAGCCTCTTCCGGTGCGAAGGGCCGTCTCGCCGGTCCAGGAGCCGTCGCGGACCGCCGCCGGAATGCCTTCCTTGGCGATCAGGCGGTAGGCCCATTTCGGATGCAGGTCCTCGATTTTTTTCCCGATCGCAGTCTCATTCTCGTCCCAGCCGAGAAGATTTTTTCCCGACCTGTTTACGAACAACAGGTTTCCCTCCATGGTGGCGGTTGACACGAGATCCGTGGTGGTATCTATGATCCCTATGAATTTCTTCAGGTCTTCTTCCACGCGCCTGCGGTCCGTGATGTTGCGGGAGCTGAAAATGGCGCCGGTGTAATGTCCATCCCGGTCGTATAAGACTTTGGCTTCCGATTCGATCCAGATATACTCGCCGTCAATTTTCCTGTATCTGAAGTCGAACCTGATCTCCGACTGATCGGCCGTCACGGCGTTCGCGATTTTCTTCATCGTTTTCTCAATGTCATCGGTGTGAACATTATCGGTGAAGATTCTGTTGATTAGTTCCTCCGGCCGGTATCCGAGGACCCGGGTCACCGAGGGGCTTATGTAAATAAACCGGGATTCCCGGTCCAGCTGGCCGATGATGTCCAGCATGTTCTCTGCGAGGAACGAAAACTTTTCCTCACGGCTTCTGAGTTCCTCTTCGTATTCGATTCTGGCGGTGATGTCCCGCGCCGCGGCGTATACAAGGTCTCCCGAAGTGATCGAACGCCATTCGATCCAGCGGTAGGACCCGCCTTCTGTCCTGTACCGGTTCACGAAATTGATCAACTGGCGCTGCCGCGACAGCGTTTCCACAGCCCGTACCGTTTTTTCGATGTCGTCCGGGTGCACGAAATCAAGGTACCTGGCGCCTTCCATCCGCTCCAGCGAGTATCCCAGAGTCTTTTCCCATTCCCTGTTGAGCCTGATGAAGCGTCCCTCGGTATCGGCGATGCAGAGAAGGTCAAGCGAAAGATTGAAGAACCGCTCGAGTTCGCCTGTTTTTTCCTCCAGCGCCCGCTCCGCTTCTATGCCCGCCAGGACGCTCCCTATCTGGGCGGCGATGGCCTCGATGGCGTTTCTTGTGGAGTGCGGGAATGTGTCCCTGCTGTGCGATGCGAGGTTCATCACCCCGATCACCTTTTCCTCGTGAATGATGGGGGCGACGGACAGGGCCTTCAGCCCCTCCTTTAATCGCACCGGATCCGTGCCTCTCATCAGCTCTGAATGGACGATATGGAGCGTCTTTTTTTCACTGACAAGACGAGACTCCGGGGAATCCGGCCCGTAAAAACCGCACACGGCGATAAATTCGTCCGACAGCCCCCGATGCGCCCTGAGCGTCAGTCCCCCGAAATCCTCATTGTTCATATAGATGGCCCCGCTGTCGACATATTCGAGCTTCAGCGCGGCATCCATGACCAGCTCCATGGCGTCTTTCATGTCTCTCTGTGTCGCGAGGGCGATGGCCAGGTCGCGCTGAAGCACGAGAAGCCGCTCCGCCTGTTTCTGTTCGGTGATGACGGTGAAAATTCCCCTGATACCCTCGAACTCTCCCCTCACCATCAGGGGCCTCCCGGAGGTCCTCACCCATACCGGTTCCCCTATTTTCGAAAGCACGCGGTATTCCGCGGGACTGACGCCGCCGGATTTAAGTTTTTCAAATATGTTCTGTATTCTGCCGGCGTCTTCCGGGTGGACGAATTCCGTGAAGTGCCGCCCCACTATCTCATCCGGCATGAAGCCGGTATATACGGTGATGGGCGGGCTGATATAGGTTATGAGCCCCGAGTCGTCGGTGGAGTAGACGATATCGTTGATGCCCTCAACCAGGCTTCGGTACCGCTCCTGGCTTTTTCGGAGGCGCGTCTCCATCCTGTGTTTGTAAAGTGCGGTGTCGATGTTCGAATAGAGGTCCCTTTCGTTGATCGGTTTGTTGAGGTAGGCGAAGGGCTCCGATTTCCGGGCCCGTTCGACTGTGGCGGCATCGGCGTTGGCGGTCAGGTAGATGATCGGAATGTCGAAAAGCCGCCTGATCTCCACGGCCGCGTCGATGCCGTCGATACCGTCCCTGAAGAGGATGTCCATCAGGATCAGGTCGGGGCGAGTCGCTTCCGCCCCGGCAATCGCTTCTTTACCGCTGGAAGCCCTGTACGCCACCTCGAAGCCCAGTCTGATCAGGGTGCGCTCGAGGTCCATTGCTATTATCGATTCGTCTTCAGCGATGAGAATTCGTGCGGTCCCCACTGTCCTGCCCCCCTGTCCCATCGTATCATGCTCCACAAAGGAGTGGATGATGAGATGCCGATTGTAATAATTCAGCACATTTTTATACCGGTGTCCAATAGTTTTTACAATGATTGTGCAGGGAATTCCAGATCTGTGTATTTTTTTTGATTTTACAATTTATTTTTTGCCTTTTCATCTCCTGTGAGGTGTAGATATTCACGGTAACGGTGAAGCAAAAAAATTGAAATCCCCGCCATGCGGGAACCGCGGGCAAAATTCGGTTATTTTGGGAGAAAACTAATGAACAGGGGCCTGTTTCTATTTCCTGCGATTATCCTCTGCGACCTCATTGCCTGGGCTGACGAAATCTATCTGACGGACGGATCAATGGTGCGGGGAAAAATCGTGCGCATCACCGACACCGAAGTCCGCTATAGCGTGACAGCCGGAGAGGGGAAGGCGCCTGTCCTTTCAGAGACCGAAAACAAGAAAAATGAAGGGGAGGGGGAACCGGAAACCGTACCGGAAAACGCGCCTGAGACGGAAGAGGAGCGCGCCGTCTCCAGGGAAATGGTGGAAAAGGTGATTTACGACGGCGGCGCGGTCCTGACGCTGAAAAAGGAGGCGGCCCCGGATAGGCTTTTCCTGTATGACGGCCATATAATGGAAGGGAAGGTGGCCAGGATCACGGACCGGTACGTGGCGTTCCAGTACCGGGGGTCAGAGCCCCTGCAGATCATTTCCCGGGACCTGTCAGACAAGGTGATGTTCGGCGACGGCAGGGAGATTTCGCTGAAAGTCGAACGACCGCAGGCCGCACAGGACCCGAAGAACCCGGCCGTTGAGAAAAAAGACGTTCCCGAAGCGCCGAAAAAGGAGGAGGAAAAGGGACGTTTCTCCTTTACGATCGGCGTTATCGGCGCCTATGAAATCTGGAAACCGGTATGGCAGAAAATCATCAATCCGTTCCCTTATCTGTTCATGGATTTTTCCGTGGACCCGGCGGTGCGCTACGGGCCTGAGATATCTTTTCGTCTGCCTGACGGATTCGGCGTCTCGGGAAGATTCCTCTATTCGAGGGTGCGGGCAAAGGGTTACGCAAACACGGGACCGTATATGATTATGAACGACGTCAGAAACGAGTTCTTCGAATCCGAGCTGTCGGTGAAGTACTTTCTCTCAGATAAAATCGCCGTATACGGAGGGCTGAAGTATTTCGGGTATCTCCAGAGATGGGCTGTCACTGTCAGCTATTTATATTTATCTTCTTTTCGGACATATGACCATTTCCATTATCACAATGCCGGGCCCAGGGTCGGGACAGAATTTATCGTACCCGTATTCTGGCGCCTGTCGCTCCGCGGCGACCTTTCCGGAGGGCTCCTTTTCGGTTATCAGAGGCTTGACAGCACCTATAAAACGTCGGCGTACTTTTTCGATCTCAGGGGCGGCGTGCTGCTGCATTTTCCATCGGCGCATATCGCGTTTACCGCCGATTACCGCTGGCACCTGCTGAAATTTCTGCAGTTCGACAATTCCCAGTTTCATTCCGGCGGGAGGGAGCTCATGTATGGCGCGCAGTTCGGGGTGCGGTACGAGTATTGATGGGAAATGGCAGATATTGACATGACCGTTTCGTGAGACCATTGTCGCTTTCCCGCATTAAAAAATGAAACAATGCCGTACCATGCACGCGCCTGCGTTTTATCCTTGCGGCGCTCCCGCTTCGCGCTATGAGATCCCTCGCCTGGACGGCTCCGTGAAATGCGGCAGAATAGTGCGTGACTTATGACGGCCCGCCCGGGCCGCTTTCATGAATTAGTCTTGACTTTTTCCAAAAACGCCGTTATCCCTGTCGGGGACTGGGGATAACCGGATAAATCAAACCATGAAAATGAAACTCAGCCAGGGATGCATCGTACTCTTCAGCCTCCGGGACTTCAACGAATTCCTGCGTGAGCTGGGATTGCTGAACCGGGCCAGGCTCTTGAAACCGATAGTGGACAACACCGGCAAGGTGCTCTACAAGGAGGACCTGCCCGTAAAGCAGAGCGCTCTCGACAAACTCATGGAGCTGGAAGGGCAGTATCGGCAGGAGTTTTTTGTTAATATAAACGACGAGGCGATCCGCGAGATCGCCCGCACAATTACCAAAAAGATACTCCACTGCCTCGATCTCCCGCAAAATATCGCGGTGCGCCACCTTTTCGGCGAGACCAGGCACAATTTCAAGTCCTACATTTTAAATTCCTTCAGCAGCAAAAAACTGATCATGGTGCTCTACAAGCTGGCCCATGAAAAGCCGGATCTTTTCGACCACCTGGCGGGACTGGGGCTTCTCTGCCTCGGGATCGTGCTTCCGCTGTCGACGCACGTGCGCATGATACACCGCTACACGTTTCTCGCCGGCATGTGCGCCGACATCGGGCTCATGGACACCGACTACTGGAAAACGCCTCTGGAAAAATACCCGGACCGGGTGAAAGCCGCCGAAAGGAGCGCCCGCTATATCGAGGGGATGTCGCTCCCCGGAGCGGTGCCGATGTCCATCAGGAAGCATGTCCTCAATCCTCTGGACCCGCCCCCGATAGAGGAGAACGATCTGGATTCCCTTCCCGGGGAGTTCATCACCGACGGGGACGGCGGAACGCGGGAAGAGGACCTGCTCGAAGTCAAAACAGGCCCGGACTCGGAATTTTCCGACGAAGATCTGTCCGAGGTGATAAAGGAAGTGCTCAAGATCGCCCGCTTCTACCAGCAGGTGAAACACAGGTGCCGTGAAAAGGACACGTTTCTGAAGGAGCTCATCGAAATGATGGCGTATAACGCCGCCAGGGGGTTTTTCAGCCTGAAGCTTGTGAACCCCATACTGCGCAGGTTCAGGGAATACGAAAAATCGGCGCGAATGATGATGGTTATCGCCGGGATAGAGCGCAAATGCGAGTTTCCCCCTTCCGCATGGGCCTATCCGAAGCCGAAAGCCACCCAGATACTGTGCCGCAACAGGGAATTCGACTGCCCCAATATCCTCAGCGGCAGGGACATTCACGTGGTGTCGGACAACGAAGCATTCGGTATGATCGGCCTGAACATGGAAGCGGGCAAATACCCGAAATGCACGCTCGAAGAGGAGTTGATGAAACGGCTCAAGGAGATAATGAAATGAAGTCGGTTTTTCCCGGGAAAAAAATTCCGCTGGTGACTGTCATGGGATATAAGTTTCGGATAACGTTTTTTTTAATTGGACCGGTTCTCGCCGCGGCGCTGTTCAATTCCCCTGTCCTGGCTTCGGCGGTGTCCGCGGGGCGCGTGGTGTCCGTATCATCGGATTACGCCCTCGACGCAACCCGGAACCCGGCACTGCTCACCTTCCGCGGCGAGGGCCGCTCTGTTTCCGTCATGGCGCTGTACCGCCCCTATAACGGGACATTTAGCGACGGGATACTGACGAACGGGACTGTCAATTTGCCCGTGAATTTCAGGAGCGACAGGCACATATCGGGAGAATTGCTCCTCGGCTACATTCGGAATTACGGCGATTTCGCCTTCGGCATGGGTCTCGGCGGCGCCGCTGCCGGGCAGTTCCTGATGACGAAAGATGAAATCTCATTTGGCCTGAATTCGACAAAGGGGGAGAATACGTCCATTAATCCGTCGTTCTACCTTTCATTTGCGGCGAGAATCTCCCCGAATGACGGCGCGGGCGTCCAGCTTATAACATCATACGCATCTACAAAAGGATTGAACGAGGATATCAGCCTGTCGCCGCCCAAGTCGTACTCCGACTCGGAAACGAGCGGTAACGCGATTTCCGCGTCCCTTGTGTTCGGTTATTACAGAAAAATGGACCGTTCCGCCGCCGGCATCATGATCAGGGCCGGCACCCTCACCGCGGAAAGAACGGAGTACCGCGTCAATTATGTCGGCACTGTCTTCGGCACGCCCAATACGCCCGCCTCGGACACAAGCGTCGTCCCTTTCCGCATGATGTATATGCTCGGTCCGAGCCTGGTGGCCGGCGCCCATTCGATGCTCTTCGGTTTTCTCGGCGTCTGCGTGGAGGTGGACGTTTCGGCGCCGGTGGTATTCAGGAGACAGACGGCAACCTTTCTCGGAAACCTCGGTTCATATTTCAAAGGGGCGCAGAGGTACAGTGTAAAGCCGATTGTGGTGATGAGAGGCGGATTCGATATACATGTGAACCGCTGGACACTCGTGAATCTCGGCGGCGGATTGGTCAACTCGCTGCTAATGCTGGACGGGAATATTTACGAAAACAAAGACAGCACGCAGCGGACTCTTGCCTATTACGCGACCCTGGGCGTGGATTACCGGCTTACCGGCGGGATCACCCTGACAGCGGGGGCCCTCTATAGCAGGTCTTCCCTTAAAACCGATACCATTGTCATGCCGGCGGGATTTCCCGTTTTTTTTAGAAGCAATTCCACGGTCCATTCGGTGGACATTCACCTCGGGATGACCCTCGGGATGTAAAGGACGACGGACTGCATGAAGCCATTCGGTCTAATTCATCGTTCCTCATCCGGCGGCTATGGATGCCGCGCGTCCGCTGCGGCATTGTCGCTGTTTCTTGTTTTTCTGCTCTTTTCGCTGACACTGCATCATCACCTGCACCATGAGGAAGAACGTCCGGATTCGTGTGCCGCCGCGGCGTCCCCTGACGGGGATTTTTCGCACGTTGAGCCGCAGTTCACCGCGTCCGTAAGCGACTGCCCAGTGTGCTGTTTTCTTCACAACACGTACCTTTTTAAAATGTTCGTTCCACGCGTTCCCGTACCGTGCCATCTCTCCCCCATGTTCGCGAAAATGGAAAGCCGGTACGGAGGAGAAGCGCTTTTTAATCTCGGTAAAACCAGAGCACCTCCTTCCCATTGTCATTCAATCTAGTTTTCTGAAACGGAACCTGCGGTCATGCGCGGTTTCGCCGATACGGCACGCCGTTCCACGGCGCGCCGTTGAGATTGAATTCAGATTTAAGAGGTGGTCATGAAGATAACGCGTTTTTTCATTTTTCTTATTTTCATTGTCCTTTCCTTCGTCCCCCTGCTGGGAGAGGAGGAGGTGCGACCCGACGCTGCACGCGCCCCCTTTTCCCAGCCGAAATTCGTTCCGGACATATCGGTGATCCTGGACCTTTCCGCCGCGTGGAGCAATGCGGCCGACAATGTGCGGAGGGGCATGTTTATACCCGGATTCACGCATGGGGGCGGCGGCGAGGGCCACGGCCATGCGCCGGCCGGCGAAAATATAGGCTTTAATTTCAACTACGCGGAAATTGCGATGTTTTCCTCTGTAGACCCGTATCTGGAACTGTTTGCGGTGTTTCATTTCGGCCCGGAGAGCATCGAAGTCGAGGAGGCCTATATCAGCACTACTGCGCTCCCCCTGGGGCTGGGAGTAAAAGCGGGTAAATTCAAAAGCCGCTTCGGCAGGCTGAACCTGCTGCACCGTCACCAGTGGAATTTTTCGGACCAGCCGCTGGTACACAGGGCCTTTTTCGGCGAGGAGGGGATTAATGAGATAGGGGCACAGGCGGCTCTGACCCTGCCGGTTCCCATTTACCTGTCGGTCGGCGCAGAGGCGCTGAAGGGGGACAACGAGGCGTCATTCGGCAGCGGGGCATTTCACGATCCGGCCTATCTG
The DNA here is from genome assembly GCA_041737965.1 of Spirochaetota bacterium. Taxonomy (GTDB): domain Bacteria; phylum Spirochaetota; class UBA4802; order UBA4802; family UBA5550; genus JAFGJK01. The sequence continues at coordinate 107,011 of JBGSQT010000030.1, forward strand.
TACCGCGTGGGCGGGGCCAGGGGACCGAACCTCTACACCGGATTTGTCCGGTGCTCTTTCGACATCGGGTCGCTCACCGCGCTCGGCGGCGGGTCCTTCGCGTGGGGCATCACTCGTTCGAGCCATACCCTCGACGAGGTTGATCTCACCACGGCGTCGGCGGAGGACCTCGAGGGACTCGGTCACGGAGTTCGCGCGCGCACCTGGATCGCCGGAGCCGACCTGACTGTCCGGTACGGAATCGATTCCTACAGGTACGTCGTGTTTCAGACGGAGTATCTCTTCCGCCGAATGCTCGGCCGGATGTACGAGTATGAGGCGGCCGACAGCACGCAGCGTTTCACGCTCACCAGGGAGCAGTCCGGATTGTACGCCGAGCTTGTTGCAAAGCCGTTTCTCCGATGGCGTTTTGGATCGAGGTTCGACCTGCTGAATAAAAACAGTGTCGCGAAAGGCGGGAGAAATCTGAACCTTCCCTGGAACCGGTACCGCATTTCCGCAATGACGGACTGGCTGTCCAGTGAATTCACACTGCTTCGACTTCAGTACAATTATGACAGAAGCGGACAGGACCGTTTCGGCCGCAGGAGAACCGGCCACGAGGTGGTTCTTCAGTTGAACGCGGCAATAGGGGCGCACGGCGCCCATTCATTCTGACGAAGGAAGAGGTGACGTCATGAAAAAATATCTATGCCTTTCCCTGGTCCTTTTCACCATCGGTCCGGCCGCGGCCGAGATCAATGTCGTGGCAACGTATCCCTACATCGCGGATCTCGTCCGCAGGATAGGCGGCGGCGCGGTGAAGGCGGCAGCTCTGGCGCCGGGAAACCGCGACCCGCACTCCGTGGTGCCTCTTCCCTCATATATCGCCAGGGTGCGCGGCGCCGATCTTCTTGTCATAAACGGCGCAGAACTGGAGATAGGGTGGATGCCGCCGATTATTCGAGAATCGCATAACGCCACAGTCAGGCCCGGATCGCCCGGGTTTCTCGATCTCTCTTCTCTTGCGGCGCTCTCGCATGCTCCCGAATCCGTGTCGCGCTCCATGGGGGACGTGCATCCCTCGGGCAACCCTCATTTCGCGCTTGACCCGGACAATGTGGAAAGAATGGCCGGCGGCATCTGCGAACGGCTGTGCGCTCTTGACGCCGCCAACTGCCCCGGTTTCCGGAAGAATCTCGGGGAGTTCCGCGTTGCCTGGTCGCGGCATACCGCCCTGTTAAAACAGAGGATGTCGGCGGCAAAGGGGATGAAAATCGTGCAGTACCACCGGCTGTTCAATTATTTCTGCGATTATTTCGGCGTCCGCATCGTGGCGGAACTGGAGCCGCTTCCTGGAATTCCCCCGGCGTCGGGTCACATACGGGAAGTGATAGGCATCGTCAGGGCAGAATCGGTCGGGGTAATCGTCAGCGACGTGTACCATCCCGCCGATGCCGCACGTTTCGTGGCTGAAAAAACGGGAGCCAGACTGGTGATACTCCCCCATGACGTGTTCGCCACGGATGACGCCGGGGACATTTTCCGGCTTTATGAAGCCATCGTAAGGAGGCTGCTCGGTGATTGATATATTGATTCCCGCACTGGTCATGTCTCTGATACTTCTGGGTATCCATTCCTATTTCGGGATACGCATAATAGGACGGAACATCATCTTTACCGATCTCGCCATCGGGCAGATGGCGGCGCTGGGGGCGGCTGTTTCACTTTTTTTTCTGGACGGGGCGTATCACTACGCGGTGTCTGCCGCCTTCGCGCTTATGACGGGATTTCTCATTTTTTACGGGTCCCGGAGAACGCGGTACCTCGAGGCGGTCATAGGCCTGATCTACGCGCTCGGCATTTCAGGCGTGTTTATGTTGCTGTCGAAATCGCCCCACGGAATGGAGGAATTCCAGAAACTCATGGCGTACGACATTCTTTTCACGCGGACAGAGGAAATCGCGGCAACCGGGGCTCTTTACGCGGTCATGGGGGCCTTTGTTTATTTCGTCATCGAAAAAACCCGGGGGGCGGTTCAGGAAGTGCTGTTTTTTTCCGCCTTCGCCGTCACAGTCACCAGTTCCGTCAGGGCGGCCGGCGTGCTTGTGGTTTTTGCGATCCTACTGGCGCCCTCCTTTATCGCCCTCAAGCTTTCGGCGTTTCCCCGGGCGCCGGGGATCGTGAGGAGAACGCCCATTGTCGTGTCGTGGTCAATCGGCGCGGTCATAAATGCGGTGGCCATAACGGCTTCGTATCGATGGGATCTGCCGACCGGTTACGCCATTGTGTTCTGCAACGCCTTCGTTGCGGTCGCGGTTTCTTTAATCGTACCGGACCGCCAGGTGCCGGCGGATGACAACGGCGTCTGAATCTGTCCGGGCCGGGTTTTTCATTGACATCGTCGGCCGGTTGTGAACAATGCGGCCTGACCGGGAGCATTGACGTCGTGACTCCGTTACAGGTGTTGTTGTATCCGCCGGCTTAAAAAAAAAGAGGCCGGCGAGGGAGTAGCCCGCCGGCCAAGAGGAGTGAGTCTTGCATGGGGATGATCGTCTCCCCTTTATTGCCCCAGCCGCCGCGCGGCGGGGATGGATGATGGCGTTATGTCAAAGGCCCGGGTCCGGCCGCTGCGTATCATGACATTGCTTCCTTGAGCTTCATGAAGAGGCCCTCTGCGTAGCCTTCGCTCGAGGAGGTCCTGGCAATGTCGATCAGCCGGTCCAGGAACTTCAGTATCTCATCGGGCACTTCCGGGACCGACAGCCACCGGTCCCGTGGGCTCAACGTTTTAAACAGGTTCCGGATCAAAAGGTTCAGAATCTCCCCGTCGTTTTTATTGCCGTACAGCTCGTAGAAAACCGGCGAATTGCCGAAAATCTCCTTGTCCAGATTGAAATGCAGGACCGAAAAAACCATGAACATCGTCAGCAGTCTGGGTTCGTTTGTCTCGAAATCCCCGCCGTCGACGCCGTCTTTGATGACCTGCACGATCAGGTCGATGACGGGAAACACGAATTCGCGTATTCCCTGTTCGTGAAGCCGGTTGCCTTCGACGATTTCCCAGTACAGCAGTCGATACCGCTCCCGGTCGGTGTCCCGTATTGTCAGGTTGATGATGAAATAGAGCAGGAGATAGAGTTTCTGCGGAGGCGTCAATTCCCACCTGCCTGCATATATGGCGATCTCCTGGCGGTCCCCGAGGCCGAACGCCCGCATCACCACCTGACGGTAGAGCGATTCCTTGTTGTCGAAATAGTAATGAATCAGCGCCTTGTTGACCCCCGCGTCCCTGGCGATCTCCTCCATGCGGGCGCCGTGAAAGCCCTTCTGGGCGAACTCGCGTTTCGCCGAGACGAGTATTCTTTCCCTGCTGCCGTCGTTTGCGCGGCTTTTTTTATTCACGTTAACTGTATGCTTAAATTTATTAAACGGATTATCAATTAAATTAACCACATGGTTAAATTAATTGATCTGATTTGTCAACATTTTTTTCGAGGCTCTGACCCGCCCCTCTATTCCGGAAGTGGGGTCAGAGCCTGCTGGGGCCCTGCGGGGGTCAGAGCCTGCTGGGGCCCTGGGAGAGGGGTCAGAGCCCCCTATGGGGGTCAGAGCCTGCCGGGGCCCTGGGGAGTGGGGTCAGAGCCCCCTACGGGGGTCAGAGCCTGCCGCGGCCCTGGGAGAGTGGGGTCAGAGCCTGCCGCGGCCTTAGGGGAGTGGGGTCAGAGCCTGCTGGGGCTCTGGGGGAGTGGGTATCCCTATGGCAGTCTTTCCCGGGTGATCTGCAAAATCCTGTGAATATCGTCCATCTCCAGCTTCTTTTTGATCCGCGCCATGAATTTGTCGAGAGTGCCGGGGAACACGTCCATAAGCCTGCATATCTCCCTTTTCTGGGACGGCCACTGGTATCCCCTGTTTAGAAATGAAAGCAGTTCCTTTTCCCTGTCCGAAAGGCGGTTCAGGAAGATGGTGATGATCTCGTCGGCCAGGCGGTTGCGCTCGTCCCTGGCATTTTTCATTTCGGTGACGTCGGTGACCACCGCGAAGGTCCCGAGATAATCGCCCCCCCTTCCGTATATCCCTTTGGGGAAGAGCACCAGGTCCGCCCGGTCGCCGGACTTGCGCTTTATGGATAATTCGAAGTCCCTGTCGGCCGCCAGCGGTTTCCGGCTGTGGTCCAGCATGGTTTTCAGGACTTTCCTGTTTTCTCGGTCCATGACCGATTCAGCGGGTCTGCCGAGCAGCTCTTCGAAGGTGTACTCGAAAATGACCGTCGCGCTGCGGTTGATGTATACGAAGAGCCCGTTTTTGTCGATGATCACGAGGCCTTCGTTCATGGAGTCGATGAGCAGTTCGTACCGCTCGCTGCTCTTCGCCAGTTCACGCTCCGCCTTCTTTTTTTTCGTGACGTCCCTCAGCACCGCGATAAAGGTGTCACCCTCCGCGGACCCTTCCTCCATGACCGACACGGTCATCTCTCCGGTAAAGGTGGTGCCGTCGGCCCTGCGGATCTCGAATTCGGCGGCCTCTGCCGTCTCTTTCTCTCCGGCGTCATGGGCCATCTTTTTCAGCTCGGCGATTCCGGCCCCTGCGAGAAACTCGCCGCAGTTTTTTCCGATCATATCGGACCGCGGCTCGCCCAGCAGCTTTTCCGCGCGATTGTTGGATTTTATGATGTCCCCCTCAGCGTCAATGACCAGGATCGCGTCCGGAGACGTTTTAAGGAGCGTCCTGTAAAGGGACTCGCTTTTCGTCAGGGCGTTTTCGAGCCTTTTCTGCCGGGTGGTGTTTCTGGTGATTCCGATCAGACTCCGGGGCGGGCCGTCGTGCGGGGAAACGAAAAGGGCCGCAATCTCGGCATGGAACTCCCCTCCGCGGTATTTGAAATGAATTTCCCTGCGGAGAACGCAGTTATGCGGCGGTTCCGCCCGGCCGGACGCCAGTCCTTTTGCGAACGACTCGGTCTCCTCGGCCATGCGCCTTGACGGTGCGCCGGCGTCGTGTTCCCCTCCGGGAAAGGCGATCAGATCGCCGTCCCCCAGTGCCCACCTGAAAACGCCGCGTACCGGATCGTAGGACCAGAGGATGTCCTCATCGTAAAGGTTCAGATGTCTTGCGAGAGCGTCCCTGTCGAGAAGTATCGATCTGTCCATGAACGGCACCTGTGGCGGATACCTGATTGACCGCCGGCTGACAAATTGTACCGGCAGACGGCGCGGGTGTCAAGAATAAAGAGTTTTGCGGGAGATATATGCCTTCGGTTTAGAGCTTGACGTTGAACTGCATGCCGATGCCGGGCAGTGAGAATTTTTTCCTGCCGCTGTATTCATCTTCAAGGAGCTGGGGGGTGGTGATTTCGTACGCGACATCGACGCCGTAATCCTTCAGCGTTTTCCTGTTGGAGGCGTTAATGCAGATGATGGACAGCGTGATTTTCCGAAGTTCGGCGTCGTGTTTATATTCGATCAGTTTCCTTGCGGTTTTTGGTTCGATGTATTCGAGATCGCTCATGTCGAGGGCGAGAGTCCTGGCCTGCCGGTTGAACTGGTCATACAGAACCTCTTCAAGTATTTTCAGGTTTCCCGCCATAAGTTCGCCTTTCATGTGTATCACCGTGTAGTGACGTTTGTATTCAAGGACGATCCCGAGTATCATCGCGCACCTCGTTTCCGGTGTCCCGTGTTCCCGGATTAATGTGTCAGTCCCCGCCGGGGGCTGATTTCTTTTAGGACTGATAAGTGAGAGGATTTATATAACCACTGTTCAGGGGGGAATGTCAATAAATGTACAAAAAAAAAGTCATGACAATAAATGTCGTACACATTATAAATAAAAATGTTTAGATATATTAATATATTTAAAACGCTTCCATCACGCTGAAGTACATCCCGTAATCATCGCTTCTGAAACGGACATTGTTGACCGCGAAATCGAGCCTCAGATTTATCATCCTCTCCTGATGGAGAAGAAATCTCAACCCGCCCCCGCAGGCGATCCTCAGGTACTGAAAATTGATCCTGGTGATTGCGGGGGCCACGATTCCCGTACCGCCGAAGAGGACCCCGCTGAACCGCCAGATCAGGGGGAACCGGTACTCTGCCTGAAAGCTGAAATAATTCTTGTCCCGGTACCGTCCCTGGTAGTAGCCCCGCATGTTGTTTTGTCCCCCCATGGCCGGAATGAGCTGAAAGGGGACGTCGCCGCCGGTCAGCTGCATAAAGTACTGCAGCGCGAGAACATGCCTGCCGTAGATCCGTATGTACCGCCTGAGATCGAACTCCGTCCTGTAAAAGACGTTTCCGCTGCCGGTGTAGCGGTGAAACCCCATCACGATGAGCTGCACCTCCCATCCGCGGAAAGGGTAGAAAAAATTGTCCTTGGTGTCCCAGACTATCTCGAACCCGAAACCGGAGACATGCGTCCCGTTGCTTCCGACGACGCGCGTGCCGGAGAGTTCTCCCTCAGGCTCCTTGTCCTGCACGTCATAGAGGTCGTATTCGTACCGCGGGCCCATGTAGAGGTGGCTTAACGGACTGAAGAGGGGGCTTATCCTGAATCTGAGGTCCACCGGGGTGAAGTTTTCACGGCTCTCAAGAGATGTGTTCGGACCGATGCCGTAAAACCTGCTGGGGAACTTCTGGTAGAAGAGCGCGGTTTTTACCATCATCACCCCGGGAACGTAATTGATCGTATTGAGGCCGCAGATTATCTGGTCAAGGAGGGTGTAGATGACAAAGGCGTTCAGCAGGTCCGGCATTTCTTCGCTGCCAGCCTGGGACCTGTTCCAGACCAGCATGAAGTTCATCCCCAGCATCGCCGTGGCCTCCGGTGTGTAGGCGATGATGGGGAGCGTCACCAGCCCGAAACGGTCCCCCGTTCCCCCTTCCGGGGTCTCGATGGGATTGTCTTTTGCCGGTTCCAGCGGTATGGCCGGCGCCGGACCCGGCGCAAGGATCGCAAGTGCCGCCAGGATGAACATCGCGGAGAGACGCGGGAGAGTGTGCCGGGAGAGCATTTTCATGGGTAACGATTTATGGCGGGGGAATGGTTTTTGTAAAGAGAAAATTACATGAAGCCCCGCTGACCGCAGTCACTCACTCCACGCGGGCGAACCGGTCGAACACCGCCGCCTTTTTCCCCTCGATGAATATACCGAGCCCCGTCCATTTGCGGTCGGTCCTGTCAAGCGGAGGCTCGCCGCTGTAATCGTGCCACCTGGCGGTGAACTCGTCTTTGGGTATGAATCCGGCCGAGCCGAGAAGTGAAGGGTCTTCAACGTACACCTTCTCATCGTCCACTCCGATCACCACCACGTAGTGGCCATCTTCCCAGTCGTTCTTCCAGTCGAAACCGGCCGCCGGTGCGTCGGTCCAGGCCTGTATCGCGACTATCACCGGCACACCCCTGTCCAGCGAGTTTCGGAGGTCGCGGAGCGTCAGGTTTTCGCGATACCCCGCCTTCAGGCCCAGGGATTCTGCGACGGCGATGATCTTATCGAGGCCGGTGCCGCTGGTTTCCTTTGAACCGAGCAGGGTCATGAGATCCCCCTCTCTTTTATCCACGCCCCAGTAGGCAAGCACCGCCTGGAGCGACGCCGCGCCGCAGGAATAGGTGGTGCTCTGGCGCACGTCCGGCACCGTCAGCGTTCCCGCGTTGCGCCAGGGGGAGCCGCTCACTGAGAATGCGACGAGGGCACCGATAACTATCCCTCCGGCAAAGGCGGCAGCGAGCGATATGGCGATACCTGTGCTCTTTTTCATGGACACCTCCGTGATTTCGGCATGGGCAAACGGCATCCGTGAGAATATGCCGGTTACGGCGGCATGTCAATTTGTTTTCGGCTTTCCCGGACAGAAAACGGGGGACAGAATTGATAGCCGTGATAGTTATCCACCCTATGCTCATTCAGAAACGAGGAAGGCCGGAGGAGAGATTCGTAGAATCATTTTAGCATAGGGAGCGCCGGGCCACCGGCATCTCAACGGTTTTCGATCCTGAAGGAGTAGGGGAGGCGCACGTAGTCAGTTCCGGTGTCGCGGAAGAACGCCTCCTGATCCGCTTCCGATTCAAAGGCCACTGACTCGATCGCCCCCCCGTATTTTTTCCGGAGTGTCGCGCCGATTTTGCGGTAAGCCCCCGCCGCGACCAGAATGTCCGGACCGCCTGGGTCCCGGGGGCCGGGCGCGCCGCCGGTGCCGTCGACCCTGAGTATGGGGCCGACCATGGAATAGAGTTCCAGCGCCCGGGCCGCCCGGCGTCCGTCGGTGAAAACCTGGTGCACCCTGAACCTGAGTCCCCTGTCCCATGAGTCGAAGAAGTGAAGGCGGCGGTAAAAACAGTCCGCGTCATGGCGTTCCAGAATGCGCCGGATGCCGGCCTCATCGAGGATTTCATCGCAATAGAGGATGATGTTGAAAAGCCCCTCATCAGGGAGGCCCGAAAGGAGGCGCGGCAGTCCGCGGTACGCGTCCTCTGGGCCCGGCAATTCGATATGGAACGAGAAGATCCCGGTCTCGATTGCGGCCGCATAACGGCCGCAGTCCCAGCTGTCCGGCCTGCCGCCGTTGAAGCGGACCCCTTTCGAGAAGAGGCCCCCTTCCCCGGCGGTGAAATCGGGGAGCGACGGGACCCTTCCGGAGTAGCCGGTTTCCGATTCAACGTAGTCCATGATTCCGGCGAGGTCGCTGAAGAAGAAACCGCCGCCGCTCCTGAAGTAGTAGGGCGGCTTTTCCTGGTAAAGGTACCCCTGCGTGTCGCAGTATTCGCGCACCGCGGTCCCGGGGAGCACCATGAGCGGGTAGAGCTCGATCTCCTCGGCAAAGCCGCGCCGTATCAGCTCGTCCACCGCGGCGATGAATTCCTCTGGCGTGTCGCCGGGGAGCCCCGGAATGATGCCGATCTTCAGAGAGATGCCGGCCTTTTTGAGCGCCTCCATCCCCAGCAGTTCCTCCTCCGGGTTTCCGGTCCTGCCGGCGATTTTCAGCGCGCCCGGGGTGAGCGTCTGCAGGCCCACCTCAAGGCCCCTGAATCCGGCGCGGTACATCAGCGACGCGGCCGCGTCGTCGATACCCCCGGCCCTCATCTCCGTATGGAGCGCGATCCCCGGATTGTTATCCTCAAGCGCTCGCAGGCGCTCCCTGAAAGCCCTGGATTTCTCGAACGCGGGCGAGAGGATGTACAATTCCTTTGCGTCCGGGTACAGACGCATCGCCTCGAGGAGCGTGTCAAAGGGGAGTTCCCGGACCCTGCGGGCCCTCTTTGAATAAAAACAGTAGGAACACCGGTGCGGGCAGCCGCGCACCAGCTCGAGGTAGGCGGTGCCGTCCAGGCCCGGGCCGATCATCCGGCCGGTGAGCGGCTCGGCTATGGAATGTGCCGGGATGAGGGCGTCGTCCGGCTGGCGTACAAAACGGTTTCCGTTCACCTGTCGTATGTGGCGGCCGATGCCGGCGGCGGAAAAGTATTCGCGGAAAAACCACTCGCCCTCGCCGGAGACGAAGAGGTCCGCGGTCCTTTTTTCCCCCAGCGCCCACGAGGACTGCTCGATTTCCGGGCCTCCCAGGACCACCGTTTCGATCCCCGCCTCCTTGAGGCGGCCCGCGATGCAGAGCGTGCGCTCGATGTTCCACAGATAGCAGGTGAACCCGACCAGGTCCGGTTTTTCCGCGAGCACGTACCGCTCCAGGAGGCGGTCGGAACCGAAGCATGATACCGCCTGGGGCGTCAGGGACACGGCGCAGGCGCCGCCGAAATGCCTGCGCAGGTATCCGGCCACGGCGGCCGGGCCGTACTCGACGTTGCCGTACAGGTACCCGCCGGCGTGGTCAAGAAGGGGTAGTTGCAGAAAGAGTATTTTCATGGTAACGGCACCGCGCCCGGAAATGCCCGGGAGAGTTTTCATGGTCGCGCGGGAGATAAAGGGATGTAAAGCATTTTACACTGTCCGGCGAGGCTTCGGGTAAGTGTACACTGTTCATAAAATGCCGTATTTTTGGCAAAAATGGGTTTTCTGCTTGACTTATCAAGCAGAACGGGTGTATATTCCCTCTGCTTGATGCGTGAGGCCATGCCGTGAGAAAAGAGGTGAGGACATGTCTGAACTTGGTGCGATGATAAAGGCGGCGCGGGAACGCGAATCGTATACAATCCGCGAGGCTGAAGAGAAAAGCGGCTGGACTTGCCCCGATTTTGCGGACACTGAGTTAAGCAATATTTTGAGCCAAACTCATTTGTAATTCATATTCCTCCGGACTCAGAAAATCAAGAGAAGAATGACTTCTTCGCCGGTTATAGAATACAGCAATATATTCAA